>SFCQ01000029.1 GCA_004558525.1 Clostridiales bacterium | reverse complement strand
TTTCGGCGGGGCTGCGGTCTTTTTCTCTTTTTTAAGGGAAGTACAAACGGCCTGCGATTTCTCGCAAGCCGCTTTCATCTGCCGCGCCGCCGCTTCGTCGTCCTGCCTTTCGGAAAGGGCGGCAACGCCGCCAACGTCCAGCCGGACGACATGATATTTCTCTTTCTTAAAGCTGCTGATTGCATAGTCGCGGTTTACCAGCATAGCAAGGGTGGGCGTTTGCACTCTGCCGACATTCAATGTTTTATGGTAGAGGATAGAGAAAAGGCGGGTCGCGTTAATGCCAATGAGCCAATCGGCCTTTGCTCTGCAAAGCGCGGATTGATAGAGGTTGTCATAGCCGCGCCCGTCTTTGAGATTTGAAAAGCCCTCGCGGATTGCACTTGCTTCCATGCTGCTAATCCAAAGGCGGGAAAAGGGCTTTTTGCAATTCGCCTGTTCATAGACAAAGCGGAAAATGAGTTCCCCCTCGCGCCCGCTGTCGCAAGCATTGATAATCTCGGTAACGTCGCTGCGGTGCATAAGGTCTTTGAGAATGGAAAACTGCTGCTCCTTGCCGCTGGCAACAATAAACTGCCACTCCTGCGGGACAATGGGAAGATCGTCGTACTTCCATTTACGGAATTGTTCATTGTAGGTCGCCGCGTCTGCAAGGCTAATCAAATGCCCGATACACCACGACACAAGGTAGCCGCCGCCCTCAAAATATCCGCTGCGCTTTTCATTCGCGCCCATAACGGCGGCAATCGCCGCCCCGACGCTCGGTTTTTCTGCAATTACAAGTTTCATAGATTATCGTCCTCCTGCTCGGTCTGTTCGGTTTCGACTACTTCCGTTTCCTCGTCGTCCTCGTCAAAATCAAGGTCGTCAAGGCTGCTGCTGCCTTTCGCCGCGTCCTTTTTGGGCTTCAAAATCTTAAAGTAGTAGAACGCGCCGCCGCCCGCTGCGGCAACAAGCAGCACGACAAGCAGAATACCCATGCCGCCGCCTTTTTCTTCTTCCGGCGGCTGCTCGGTTTCTTCCGGCTCCGGCTCGGCTTCCACACCCGCGCACTCGCTCATGTTGACGCTGCAAACCGGGCAAGCGGTGTTGACGCTTCCGGCAACGCATTTATCGGTGCAGCTACAAACGGGGGCTTCGGTCTGCCCGTCCTCCATAAGGGCGGTTAAATCCGCTTCGTCCACTTGGTTAAGGAAATGGACGGTATTTTCCCCGTCCTCGGCGCGGTCAATGATGATGTAAAAATAGTTGCCACTTTTGGTAACGACGGTGATAAACTGCTTGTCGCCGGACGCTTCACCCGTTATATCGTCCACAAGGGACATATTCCCGTCCGGGGTAAGGGGCTGCGGCTCATAGCCGCCCGTCGTTTCTTCCGGCTCGGTTTCCGGCGCGGGGGTTTCCTCGGTTACGGGGGTAGGCGTGTCGTCGCTTTCATCGCCACCGCCCGCATAAGCGGTAACAGAAAAGCCGCACATGATAACCAGTGCGGCAAGCAATACGGTAAACTTTCGGATTATCTTTTTATTCTTCATTGTCGTTGTCCTCCTGTTCGGCGGGGTAAGTGGCTTCCGGCTGCGGCAAGGTGATTTCGCCGCTGGCGTAAGCGGAGAGGAACGCGGCAAGCTGCGTCCCGTCAAGGTGTACCGCCTTTACCATTTGCACGATCTGCGCGTTTTCTTCCTCGACTTTCTGCGCTTCAAGGTCTTTCAGCTTCTTTTGCTGTTCAAGGATTTTTGCCCTCGTTTTCTCAATATCCCTTTCGATACGGTCAAGTTTCGTGTTCGCCATAGTCATTTACTCCTTTCCAAACTGTTCTTTCCATGAATAGCTGCGCCCCAATCCCTTAACGGTTTTAAGATAGGGCATAGCGTTTTCTTCCAAAGTCGCCGCCCGGTTAAATAGATCGGGATAGTGTTCTTTGAGATATAAAATCTCTTGTTTCTTCATGCTCGGACAAAAGAAACAGGACGATTTACCCGGCTGCGGCAATCCTGCCGCTTTGATTTCCCGGATACAATCGTCCCTGTTCCAGCCCCATTCTTCAATGAGGGGGTAGCGGTTATGATATTTTTTGTCGGCTTCGTTGTACTTGCGGGAATGTTCATACCGTTTCACTTCTCCCGCGTCATAGCCGATATAGCGGTTGACTTTCTCGCCGCGCTGCCATACTTCGCGGCAAGGCGCATAGTGGTTGCAAAACTTTTCCTGCGGTGCGATTTTGTGTTTCTGCGAACAACGCTTATGCCCGTAGGCAATCGACGGGAGCGTATGAGAGCGCAAGCACTCGGTTTCAAGAGATAGGCGGTTGCCGTAGCGGTCAACATACTGCACAACGGTAATCTGCGGCATACCGTGTTCCGCAAGCCATTGATTGATTATCTCGATAAATTGATAGGTATGCGGGTGTTCCGCGCCCGTATCGGCAAAGGTGATAAGGTCAATCGGGATTTTGTGCTTGTATAGGCCAATAAGTAAGGCGGCACTATTCGTGCCGCCGCCAAAAGATACAATATTCATTTTTCAACTCCTTTTAATTGTAATTTAACCGCCCGTAGGCGTAAAAGTGGGATTGCCAATAGCTGGTGTCCAGCTTTGAATACTGGATAGGGTCGCCACAATGCAGCATGACGGGGCTTCCGTCCCCGTCCTCGCCCACATAAATCCCCACATGGGAAACGCCGGGGGTGTCGTATGTACCCGTAAAGAACACCAAATCCCCCGGCTGCGGGTTAGAAACAGGGGTTGAGATGTTGTAAAGCCCTTGCGCCCCAAGTCTGCCCGTATTGTATAGGCCGCTGTTCGTCAACACATAACTCACAAAGCCGCTGCAATCAAAAGAGGTTTCCGGGGTGCTGCCGCCCCACACATAGGGAAAACCGACGTATTTATCTGCTTCCTCCATGAGCCGCGCAAACTTTTCATCGGAACCCAGCAGCGCGGCGGGTACTTCATAATCGGCGGGCGGGTTTTCATAGTATTTAGACACATAGCCGGATTGCGGGAAAAGGTCGGGTCTGTTTCCCAGCGACGACATATACATAGCGTACATGGATAGCTGTTCTTCGCCCATGATGTAAACGGGGACATGGGAGAGGTTGAAGTTTTCCAAATCCACATGAAGAATGTAATAGTTATAGGGGACTTCAACCGTATAGGGGTTGCCCTCGCTGTCCGTCCTTGTTTCGGTGCGGTAGCGTACCTGTACTTCTTCCTCGACCGTCAAGATATACTGTTTCTCAAAGAGCATTTCAAGGGTGCTTTGCACTTCATCGAGTGTAAACACGCCCTCATGCCACGCGGAAAGGATAGAAATTAGCACATAGGGGTCATGCTCGATCTCGTCCGCGTTTACCCGGTATTCGTCATAGCCGGGGTATTCGCTTTCGATATTGTCCAGCATATCTTGTAACTCGGCTTCCATAGCGGCATACGCGCTTTCCGCGCCCGTTATATCCGCGTCCTCGGAGAGATAGGACGACGCAATCAAGCCGCTGCCGCTGTTGCCGCCAAAGAGGGAGCAAGAGGACAGCCCGCCGAAAAGCAGCAGCACGATAAAGGCAAT
>SFCQ01000004.1 GCA_004558525.1 Clostridiales bacterium | reverse complement strand
TTCGGCTTTTTTCTCGCCAATATCCCTTCGTACAGACGGCTTGCGTTCCATGTCCAGTTTCTTTGCGGAGAACTCGCGGAACGCTGCGGTCAGCACATCCGCATCTCTGCCCTTGAAGAAGACAAGGTAGCGGTCATTCCTTTTTCTGCTTCTCTTTTATTTTCTGATTCATCTTCTTCGCCTGCGCTCTAAGTCCAAGGAAAGCACAAAGCCACCAAAGGGCTGCGGTTCCTACTGCAATCAGGAAAAACCTAAGAACGCCGGAGCTGTTTTCCATCCACCCTGCCAAATATGCGGTCAGAAGAAAGACAGGCATACCAATCAGCGTGTGGATCAAGGTTTTGAGCCAGGGGGCAAGTTTTTCGTTGTAGTAAATCAGCGCAGGGACATAAAAACCGAGCGATATGACGATGCAGCAGATTGCAAACCGCTGTAAATCTCCTCCCGTGTACCCTGCAAAGAAGCGGTCTACCCCTCCCGCAAAAACAGGTCCGATAAACAGAGTTGCGACAAAAGTGAAGCACCCCATGCCGATTCCCGAATAAATCTGTTTCAGCAGCTTTTTCATGCGGAACACCTCCCTATAATCCTAAATATTTTTTGAAAGCGGGCAGATACTTCCGTGAGATACATTCCTTGCAGCCATTTTTCAGAGTTACCATCATAAGCCCGCCCAAAGTCGGCTCAACGCACTCAAGGTATTGTAAGTTGATAAGTACAGACTTGGAAATACGCATAAAGCTAACTCCGAGCATATCCTCAAATTCATACAGCCGTCTGCCGCTGTCAAAGCGTTTCGTTCGGGTGTAAACGGCTGCCCTTTCGTTTTCTACCCGAAGCATATACAGCTCCTCCGGGCGCAGGACAAAGATCCTTTCGTTGTCCGTTACGGTTATCGCCTTGTTGGAAACTGCGCCCTCAAGAATGGCTGCGGCTTGGCGCACGGCTTCCGTCATTTCATTCGTGAAGATAACGGCATACGGCTCCTTGGCAGTTTCGGTCATTTTGATTTCAACTTTCACTCGTATCACCTCGCTCCCTGCTGTAAGTATATTATAGCGCAGGCTCTGTTTTTTGTCTGTGCTTTTCAGGTAAGTGGTAGGTTTGGACAGGTAAGATGCGATTTGAAGAAGGTAAGTTTCAATGCACTTATATTATACCAGCCGGATTAAAAGCGTTCAATCTGTTATACAGCCTTGAACTGCAACTTTTCTATGAATGCCGCTCTTTTTCGCCGCCACGCTTGCCGCCCTGCGGCGTTCCTCGCTGTATGGGGCGGTCAGCCGAAAGGAGAACCGCCCCTTGCGGATTTCAAATTCCATGCAGCCCGTGTCCGGGTCTGCGCCGGATTGCGGTCTGTCTGCCCGGTTCATACGGACACTCGGCATATACACAAAACCGATATTTCCAGTGCGGACGATAGAAGTGGCAGGTGTTACAGTCCTCATGCTCGGTGCAGCCGTTCTCGTACCGGTCAAATCCGGGCTTTCCCTGCATGAGCATTTCAAATGCTCGGCTTTTACCGCTCATAAAGTACATTCCGGCTGCGCCTCCTTTCTGGATTTGGGCAGAAAAAAATGCCGCAGACTTCTTTCAAAATCTGCGGCGTTGTGGTATGCGAAAAGGGATGCTGCCTTGCGGTAACATCCCTTTTGTCGCTTGGTTATTCAATTTTTGAGCTAACCTGTTTGCCCACTGCCCTTAAAAGCGTTGATTTTATTGGATTCTTGCTTGTTTTCTTATGTCAGCGGGGCTGAATGCTCCGCTTTTTACGTTATGCTCATATAAACAACGGCTTACGCCCTTACCTTAGCGCAGTGTTCATGCTTGAGGCGGCGCGCAAGCGTATAAAGGAATTCCTTTGAGCCAGGCGGATAGGGCGTACGGTTAACAAACAGCTCGTTCAGCCGCGCCTGGTTGCCGTGGCTCCATATGGCGTTTATTTCCTCGCGTATGTTGCGTTCCACCCTTGGCGGGCGTGTATTGAGCTGCTCGGCAACGTAAGGATACAGGCTGTTGGTAGTGCTGACTATTTCCTCATGCTGCATGATGAACTCAAGCGCGCTCACCATCTGCGCATAGCCGCATCTGCCCGCAGGCGCGCCCAATTTCAACAACTCAGCTTCAATCTCCAACCGTTTCATAGCGAATCCTCCTGCATATTCTGTTATTGTTATGTATTGTGCCACTTTTTGCCGTTTTAGTCTGTTATTTGTTAACGTTATTATTGTATACAATTTGCACATTACATCGATTATATATAAAATCATTTGTTTTGCATGCAAACATGCCCCCTCCGCGCAAGCGTATGCTTACATGCTTAAATTTCTTGTTAATCAGGCATAAATTCAATGTATCGAATTGCTCTGCATTTGTCGAATCGGTATAAAGATTTTGTTAATTTTTTCGTCATTACCGCAATCATATAACATTTGTGCAATCCGGTAGCGTTGACGTAATGTTATCAATTTATGAAAATTACATAAATGCTGTTGTATTTAATTTCAAACCGTTATATAATATGAGCAGTTAATAAACCGATAAGGAGTATAGCATGAACAAGTGCGATGCTGACGCATCAGGGCCTGTTCCGTTAAAACACAGAAAAAGCAATAATGCAGCTTATGCAGTCATAATCTGCTTTTCGCCTGCGCGATTTGCGGACTATGATTTTTTAGCATACAAAATAATTTTATATGGAGGATCCACCTAAAATGGACGACGACCCGCTTATTGGCCTGCTGCTTTTGCAGCTTGTATTCATTGCGCTTAACGCCATATTCGCCTGCGCCGAAATAGCCGTTATATCTATAAACGATGTTAAGCTTGCAAAGCTTGCGGCTTCCGGCGACAAAAGAGCCATTCGCATAGCAAGGCTTACAAGCCAGCCTGCGCGCTTTTTAGCGACCATACAGATATCCATAACGCTTGCAGGTTTTCTTGGCAGCGCATTTGCAGCTGACAACTTTGCCGGCAAGCTTGTCGAGCTGCTGCTCAAAACCGGCACAACTATACCCGCGCATACGCTAAACGCAATAAGCGTTGTGCTTATAACCCTTATACTGAGCTACTTTACGCTTGTATTCGGCGAGCTTGTGCCAAAAAGGCTCGCCATGAAAAAGGCGGAGAGAATAGCGTTTGCGCTAAGCGGCATAATATCGGCCATATCTACGGTATTCAAGCCGCTTGTGTGGCTGCTTACGGCCTCCACCAACGGGATACTCCGCCTGCTTGGCATAAACCCCAACGAGGAGGATAGCTCCGTTACCGAGGAGGAGATCCGCATGATGATAGACGCGGGCAGCGAAAAGGGCGCCATAGAAGCGGACGAGAAGGAGCTGCTTCAAAACGTGTTTGAGTTCAACGACGTTTCAGCCGCAGACATGCTGACCCACAGGACTATGGTAGATATGCTTTGGCTTGAGGAAAGCGACGAAGCGTGGGCCAAGCTCCTTTCATCGACGAACCATTCCTATTATCCCATATGTGCGGACACTGCCGACGACGTTGTAGGCATACTCAGGGCGCGCGACTATCTAAGGCTAAGCGAGCGCACAAGGGACAACGTGATGGCCAACGCCGTATCGGAGCCGCTTTTTGTACCGGAAAGCGTTAAGGCGGACGATCTGTTCAGGGAGATGCGCCGCTCCCGCGACCATTTTGCCGTCGTCCTTGACGAATACGGCGGAATGAGCGGCATAGTCACGATGAACGACATAGTGGAGCAGCTTGTTGGCGACATAGACGGCCAGCAGGACGATGAGGAGGCTATTGTGCCCATCGATGGCGGCCGTTACTCCGTCGGCGGCTGCGCCCCGCTTGAGGATATAGCCGAAAAGCTTGGCCTTGACCTGCCCACAGATGAATTTGACACCATAGGCGGCCTTATATTCTCCGCGTGCGACACCATACCGCCGGACGGCAGCCGCTTCAGCGTGAAGGTATGCGGCATAAGCGCGGATGTTGACAGGATAATGGATCACCGCATAGTACATGCGGTCATCAGCAAGGCCGGCGAAGCTGCGCCCTGCGAGGATGAAAGCAAGGCCGGCTAAAAACAGCATGAACAATAAGCAAACGGGCCGTTAAGCCCGTTTCAGAGATTCGAAAAAGTGGCTGAGCGCCACTTTTTCGATACGGAAAAGACCCGTTGCTGTTACGCTTATTAAGCCTTTACTTTACCCTCTTAAACAGCATCTTAAGCTGAGAATCGCTGGTGCGCAGCCTTAGGTCGTCACCGTCGGGCCAAAGCTCTATGTGGTCCGGAACAAGGCCGTCAAGCGTACCCGGGTAGCCGCATATCATCTTGTCCGCCTTTGCGCGGGAAAGCGGGGTCTCAAAGCTGCCGTAGCTGAACCACAGCCTTCCGCCGCGGTCCTCTACCGTAAACGTTTCATAAGCCGCATGCTCGTATGTGCCTATAAGCTCGGCTCCGTTTTCCGCGGTGACCGGCTCGCCCTCCACCCCGTTGTTTATTATTGCTATCATGTTATCGCGCCTTTTGAGCCATGCGTCTATCATATCGTCATAGCTCTGCCGCGGCGCGCCCTCGGTAAGCACGTCAAGCGCCATGGCGCGCACCACCTCGGCAGCGGGAGTGGTACCCGTATTGAATATCATGGCATAACCGCAGTTTTCGCCCTTTATAAAGCCTACCTGCGTGTTGAAGCCCTCAAGCCCGCCGCTGTGGAACACTATGTCGCGGCCGTTGTATACGCCGGTATGCCAGCCCAGCGCGTAGGTGCAGCCCTTAAGCTTAAAGCCGTCCTCCTCAGGGGTGGGTATAACTGGGGTTATCATGGCGTTGTACTGCTCTTGGCTGCAAAGCCTCTCTCCGCTTGCGCATAGGCCGCCCTTAGCCATGGCCATCACCCATTTTGAAAGGTCCAGCACGTTCAGCTTTATGCCGCCGCACGGGCCGGAAAGGGGCGAATCGGAATAGCCGCAGCGGTGCGCCTTATATCCGTCCGAAACATATGGCAGCGCCCTTTCAAGATTGTCCATATTGCCCTTCATTCCCCTAAAGCGTATGGTCTCCACGCCCAGAGGGTCGGCTATTAGCCGCTTTATCTGGCTTTCCCAGCTTTCGCCGTTCCTAAGCACCTCCATAAGGTAGCCAAGCACTATGAACATATGGTTGTTGTATTGATAGCCCGCCCTGAAGCCCATTGTCGCGTCCAGCTCAGCGCACTTGAGCATAAGGTTGCGCCTGCTGCCGCCTACCTTGTTCCTCATAAAATCGTGGCACGGCAGCCCGCTCCTGTGGCTGGCCATATCGCGCACGCTCAGGTGCGCGCCGGCATAGTGGTCCAGCATGTCAAACTCCGGCATAGCGTCCTTTACCGGCTGGTCCCAGCCTATAAGCCCTTCGTCAACAGCCTTTGCGGCAAGCATCACGGTCCATGCCTTGGAGCAGGAGGCTATATCAAAGGAGGCGTTGAGCGTCATGGGAATATTGTTTTCCATGTCCTCATAACCGTAGGCTTCACTGAAGAACACCTTCCCGTCTTTGAACAGCGCCACAACGCCGCCGACGAGTCCACTCTCCCTTGTTATGCGCTCAAGCGTTTTGTTCAGTATGTTACGCATCGTCAGTACTCTCCTTATTTATTACATTAAAGTATACCATCATGCTTTTCACTTATCAATCCTCCAAAGCCAAAGATAAGCATAATATCAACATAAGTTTTGACATATGCACAGCAATGTAATATAATGAAGCATATTAGATACGATTACATAGAGGAGGCTTCCAATGGCATATATACTTAGCTGCTGCTCCACGGCAGACCTTTCAAAAGAGCATTTTGAGGCAAGGGACATACATTATTGCTGCTTCCACTTTTATCTTAACGAAAAAGCTTATCCGGACGATCTTGGCCATTCCATATCGTTTGACGAGTTTTATAAGGCTATGGAAAACGGCGCGCAGACGCGCACCAGCCAGATAAATGCGGACGAGTTTGTGGAGTATTTTACCCCGTTCCTTGAAAAGGGGTTTGATATACTGCACGTTTCGCTTTCAAGCGGCATTTCGGGCGTAAGCAATTCGGCAAACATAGCGGCAGAAAAGCTTATGGAGGATTATCCCGAAAGAAGGATACTCGTCGTGGATTCGCTGGGCGCTTCGTCAGGTTACGGGCTGATAATGGATAAGCTTGCCGACCTCAGGGACGCGGGCCTTAGCATTGACGAGGTATATGATTATGCAATGAAGAACAGGCTCCGGCTGCACCATTGGTTCCTTTCTACCGACCTCACCTTCTACGTCAAGGGCGGGCGCATATCCAAGGCGTCCGGTTGGTTCGGCACGGTGCTTAACATATGCCCGCTATTGAACATGGATAACCATGGCAGGCTCGTTCCGCGCTACAAGATACGCGGAAAAAAGAAGGTGCTCAAGGCTATAGTTGACAAGATGGAGGAGCATGCCGAAAACGGGCTTGATTACAGCGGCAAATGCTACATATCGCAATCCGCATGCTATGACGATGCGCGCATCGTGGCGGACGATGTTGAAAGGCGCTTCCCCAAGCTTAACGGCAAGGTGGAGATAAACAGCGTAGGCACCACCATAGGCAGCCATACCGGCCCGGGCACGATAGCGCTGTTCTTCTGGGGAGACGAAAGGGTAGATTAAGCTTTATAATATGCAGAAAAAGCGGCTGAACGCCGCTTTTTTGAGTTTTTACAGGCTTTACGCCATTCTTCCCTCCGCCCAGTCGCTGAGCCCCTCCAATATAGGTATAAGCTTATCGCACGCTTGTGTTGTGGAATACTCTACCCGCACAGGCACCTCAAGATATTCCCTTCTTTCAATAAGGCCATCGCTTTCAAGCTCCCTCAGCGCCGAGGCAAGCACGGTGTTGGATACCCCATCCAACCGTTTTTTTAGCGCATTGTAGCGCAGCGGCCCGCTGCTGTTGAGCGCGCATATTATTTGCGGCTTCCATTTGCCGCCTATCACGCCCATAGCATAGTTGAGCGGGCAACATTCAAGGCAAGGGCATTGATAATGCGTAGATATCATGTAAGCTTCTCCTTACTATATAATAAAATCATGCGTTATTGCGCCCGTTGTGATTATAGCATAGAATAAGCATGGTAGCAAATTGACATCAAATAATAAAACACTACTTAATATCATTATACTATATAATTGAGAGGATATTGAAAATGGCTGTGTATATAAAGGGGCTGATGATGGGGCTTGCCTACGTTGCGCCCATAGGCGCGCAGAACCTGTTCGTGATAAATTCGGCCATAGCAAACAAAAGAAAAAAGGCTTTTTTGACCGCCGCGATAATAATATTTTTTGATATTTCCTTGAGCCTGGCATGCTTTTTCGGCATAGGTGCGCTGATGCAGGCCTTGCCCTGGCTAAGAAAGGCGGTGCTTGCGGCCGGCAGCATAATCGTTATATATATGGGAATAAACCTTATTAAAGCCAAGGGCGAGCTTGATAACAGCATAGATACCGGCATATCGCTTATAAGGACCGCGTTTATGGCTTTCAGCGTTACATGGCTGAACCCGCAGGCGCTTATCGACGGCACAATGCTGCTTGGCGCGGCCAACGCTTCGCTTGCCGCCGGAACACAGGCTCAGTTCGTGCTTGGCTTCACGAGCGCATCTGTGCTATGGTTCCTTGGCATTACGGCGGCAATATCGCTGTTCCGCGGCAAAATAACGCCAAAGCTATTGAGAATAATAAATGTAATATGCGGCACGGTAATGCTGTTTTACGGATTAAAGCTTATCTACAGCTTTATACGGCTTGTCGTTGTCAACTGACGCCATACGCTCTTATTCGCTTTGACAATTCCAATGAATGTGGTATGATTTTATATAATAGACAGCCCGAAAGTGAGTACATCTTAAATTGGAACAGAAAGCAGTAAGACGGGGAATAAAGCGCGCAGATTCCGATATGACTCAAGGCAGCATATGGCCGCTGCTTATACGGTTCGCCATACCGCTGGCGGCCGGGCTGCTTTTTCAGCAGCTATACAACACGGTAGATACGATAGTAGTAGGCAAATTTGTCGGTAAAGAGGCGCTTGCCGCCGTTGGAAGCACGAGCAGCATAATAAACATGCTGGTCGGCCTGTGCTCGGGGCTTTCAATGGGAGCAAGCGTAGTTATATCGCAGGCATACGGCGCAAAGGATTATGAAAAGTTGCATGACGCCGTGCATACGACCATATTGCTCACCATTATAATGAGCGTTGCGGCAACGATAACAGGCATATTTATAGTTGACCCCATGCTCAGGCTGATGGCCACGCCGGACGATGTTTTCGCCTCGGCGCATAATTATCTGACCATATACTTTGCCGGCATATCCGGCCTGTTCATATACAACATGGGCTCGGCCATACTTAGGGCCGTGGGCGATTCAAAGCGGCCGCTGTACTTTCTTCTCTTCTCTGCGTTTCTTAATATAGCGCTTGACCTTTTATTCGTTATAGCGTTCAAAATGGATATTGCCGGCGCGGCATACGCCACTATACTTTCCCAGTTTATTTCGGCGGCGCTCGTACTGTTCGTGCTTACCCGCTCCGCAGGCCCATATGCCATACACTGGGGAGACCTTTGCATAAAGGGCTATATACTGAAAAAGGTGCTTGCGATAGGCCTGCCCTCCGGCGTGCAGCAGGGGCTTACCGCCTTTTCAAACGTGTTCGTGCAATCCTATGTAAACGGCTTTGGCTCGGACTGCATGGCCGGCTGGTCAAGCTACAACAAGCTGGATACCTATGTGCTTATACCGGCGCAGAGCATAGCTATGGCCTCTACCACCTTCGTCGGCCAGAATTACGGCGCGAGGCAGCTTGACAGGGCAAGAAACGGCGTGCGCTGCTCGCTTATAATATCGATTGTGACCACCGTGATACTATGTATCCCGCTTTTGCTGCTCAGGGAGACGCTGCTCACGCTTTTTACGGACGATCCAATAGTAATTCAGTATGGCTCCCGCTTTATAGGCATAATAGCGCCGTTCTACTTTACCGTATGCTTTAACCAGACCTTCGCCGGCGCCATGCGCGGCATAGGCAAGGCGAACGTGCCGATGATAGTTATGCTTTCCTCCTTTGTGCTGTTCAGGCAGATATATCTTTTTGCCGGCACAAGGCTCGGCGGCGGGTTCGTGACGGTGGCGCTTGCATACCCCATGGGCTGGGTGGTATGCAGCCTGCTTATGGCCATATGCTTCCGCCGCAGCGCGCTTTGCCATCCGGAAAAGGACAGGCACGAAGCCGTTGCCGTATCCGTTGAAGCTGAAATCGAGGACGCAAACGAAGGGGCGGAATGATCCGCCACTCAAGAGTGTCGATAAACCCCGGGGTTGTTAAGGGGCGGCTGCCCCTTAAGCTTTATTCCGGCTCTGACGGCATGCACGTCAGAACGGATGAAAACCCAGAGGTTTTCGTACTTTGCGGGTTTTGCCGCCCGGGAGCTAATGCGAGAGGCAAAACCCGTGAAAACTCGAAAAAGTGGCGACCAGCCACTTTTTCGACGCTCTGAAGGGGCGGAATGATCCGCCCCCCTGCTTTTATCGTTTTTTATACGGCGCGGCCGACCTGCCCTGCACAGGTATGCTGACGCCTCTTTTTTTTGCGCGCCTTTATTACTCTACGCCGTATTCGCCGTTTTCAACCGTCATCGTCTTTGAGAAGAACACTCTCATGGCCTTGACAAGGCTTTCTATATCCTCCGCGCCGGCGGTCTCGTAGCAGGAATGCATGGCAAGCTGGGCAAGCCCTATATCCACCGTGCTTACCGGCACCTTTGTGGTGGCTATGCTGCCAAGCGTTCCGCCGCCCGCAAGGTCAGACCTGTTGGCAAACACCTGCACGGGTACCCCTGCCTCCTTGCATACCTGCCTGAATATGGCGGCCGATACGCCGTCGGTAGTGTATTTCTGGCTGGCGTTGAACTTGATTACTATACCCCGGTTCATATACGGGCAGTTGTCCATATCCGAATACTCGGGGTGATTGGGGTGCTGGGCGTGCGCATTGTCCGCAGATACCATGAAGCTCTGCGCTATCATGGCCAGATACTCCTGCTCGCTTTTGCCTAAGGCAAGCGCTATGCGCCTCAGCGTATCCCTTAGCACGTTTGCGGCCGCGCCCTGCTTGGTCTCGCTGCCTACCTCCTCGTTATCAAACACGCAGCATACGGGTATGCTGCCGCTTTCTTCAGCCGCGATAAAGCCTTCCATGCAGCCGAACGCGCACTCGACATCGTCAAGCTTGGGCGAGGCTATGTATTCATCATTCCTGCCGAGGAAGGCGGGCTGCTGCCTGTTATACAGATACAGGTCATGGCAGAGTATATCCTCCTTTGCAACGCCTGCGCTTTGGGCCACAAGCTGCATGAACGCATCCTTGCCGCTTTCATCGGAAAACAGCGGCAGGGTATCTATATTTGCCTTTATTTCAAAGCCGGCGTTGGCGTTCCTGTTCATGTGTATGGCAACGCTGGGGATAATAACAAGGTCCCTGTCTATATTTACAAGCTTAACGGCTATCCTTCCGTTTTCGCCCCTTACAAGCACCCTGCCGGCAACGGAAAGCGGCCTGTCGAACCATGTGGCCATAAGCGCGCCGCCGTATCTTTCCGTGCTTAGCTGCACATAATGCGCGGACGCCTTTTCCGCATTGTCCTTTACCTTAAACGTTGGCGAATCGCTGTGCGCCGCGGCCATCATAAAGCCGCCGCTGACCTTATCGGGTATCCTGAAAGCCATTATGGCCGTTCCGTTTGGCGAAAGATAATACTTGCCGCCGTTCTCAAGCTGCCATACCTTTTCCGGATACAGCTTCGTATATCCGGCATCGTTCAGCCTTTGTTCAAAGTTTGCCACGACCTGATAGCGCGTCGGGCTGTTCTTCATAAAATCAAGCAGTTTTTCGGCAACGGGATTTTTCATGTTCTGACACCTCTTTATAGATAGTGATTGATTAAGTATAGCACGCGCAAGCGGAAATGTGCAACTTCCGCCCCTTCAATCGCCGGTTCTTTCTATGCTGTTCCTGCTCGAAAAGCCTTCGGGATAGCGTTTTTTCAGCTTTTCTATGTTGGCGGCAAGTATGCTTTCAAGGTCGGTATCAAGCGCGTATGCCGCTTCGGCAATATACCAGGCAACGTCGCCAAGCTCCTCTATAAGCTTCTGCCTGTTAAGCTCATGCCCATGGGCGAACCATTTTTTAACTATGTCTATTACCTCTCCGGCTTCGCCGCAAAGGCCCATTGCGCTGTTTATAAGCACGTCATTTCTGTTCAGCTTCGGGTTCATCGTGCTCAGCGCCAGCTTTTGATATTCGTTTACGGTCATATCGCGCTCCTTCTTAATATTCTCCGAATTTAGAGTCGAGCCCGCTGTAAAGCTCCGTAAGCACGGCATCGTCACCGTACTCGTCAAAAGTGCCGTCAAGAGCGTCAGGTTCTTCTATGGCGTCGGAAGCGTCAAGCGAAAGTTCGTCCGCCTCCTCCGCATCGCTCATAAGCAGCTCGCAGCCGATTATCTGCTCCGTAAGGTCTACTTCACCGTCGTTATTAAAATCAAACAGCTTTTTCATGCGCACATCCCCCTTTTACATTACTTTAATTATTATTTTAGCATATGCCGGGCAAAAAAGAAGCGGCAAGCTGCCGCTTCTTCAAATCAGTGTGCAATAAATACTCCCTTATTTTACAAAGGTGCAGCCCGCGTCGAACTCAACGGTACCCTTGTAGTTCTTTATAGCTCCTGTAACGGTTATAACATCGCCCTCGGCAAGCTTGTCCGCGCCTTCGCCGCTTAAGCGGAAGCACTGTATGGCATAGTCGTTGAGGCCGCCGACCACTATGGTTACGGTGATGTTCTTGTACTCATCGCTGTACGGCGTGTCTATTGACGCAATAGTGCCGGTGAGGGTCTTTACGCCCTTCATCTCGGTATCGGGCTCAAGAGCGTAGGCCTTGGCGAGTGTCTTTGCTCCCGAAAGCGCATCGGCCGGTATGAGCACGCAGCCCTTATCGAACTCTATGGTGCCCTTGTAGTTCTTTATGATACCGAACACGGCTATCTCGTCGCCCTCGGCAAGCTTGTCTGCGCCCTCGCCGCTTAAGCGGTAGCACTGCACGGGCTTATCCTCTATGCCGTCGCAAACTATGGTTACGGTGATGTTCTTGTACTCATCGCTGTATGGGGTGTCTATGCTGCTTATAACGCCCTTGAGCGCGGTGGCGGTTACCATGGCGGCGTCCTCCTCGAGGGCGTAGGCATTTTCAAGCAGCTTGGACTGGTCTATAAACTCGCCCATGCCTACAAGCACGCAGCCCTTATCGAACTCTATGGTGCCCTTGTAGTTCTTTATGCTGCCCTCAACGGTGATAGCATCGCCCTCGGCAAGCTTGTCAGCGCCCTCGCCGCTTAAGCGGTAGCACTGCACAGGGTATTCCTCCATGCCCTTTACGGCTATGGTGACGGTTATATTGTTGTACTCGGCGCTGAACGGAGTGTCTATGCTGACAATGGTACCGAACAGCCTGAGCGTGCCTTCAAGCGCCGCGTCCTCCTCAAGCTCGTAGGCGGCGGCGACTATTTCATCATAGCTGGCGGTGCCAAGGTCAAAGCCCTTGGGGACTATGCGCTCAAAGCTCTGCTGCGCGCTGTTGCCCTGCTCGTCCTTTATGGTAGCGGTAAGGGTGTAGGCGGATTCCTCGGCGCAGGCCTCGTTAACGTCTATGGTGACCATCTTATCCTCGCCCATCCCGGCTACCGCAACGGCATCCTCGGCTCCGCTGTTCACGGCGGCGGTCCATTCAATCTGATAGGTCACGCCGTTTACCACAACAACGCCCACCACCTGATAATCAGCGGGGGTCTTGCTGGCGACGTTCTTGTATATCTGGTAGATATATTCCTTGGCGTTTTCAAGGGGATTTATGGCGTCCTCTTCAACAACAGGCTCTGTGCTGGGCTCCGTGCTGGGCTCGACGTCGGGCTGAGCTGACTCGACGGGCGCGTTGTTCTCTCCGTCCGTAGTGGCGGAGCAGCCCGCAAACGCCATCACGAACAGCGCAAGCGCTATCATACACGCGATTATTCTTTTCATCTTTTCTCCCTCTTTCGTTTAGTTAGATTTAGTTTGATTCTTTACTTCTTTACCGCAACGCCCTCCGGCAGGAATACATGCACCTGCTTAAAGCCGTTATGGCTGTCCACAACGCCTTTAACGTCTATGCGTTTGCCTTTGAGCGCCTTTGTTATCACCGGCTCGCCGTCTGCGTTTGTAAGCGCCTCAACGCGCACGCTCACTTCCGCGCCGGAGCTTTCGCAGCTGAGCGTAGCCTTGCCGTTATCCTCGATATATACGCTTTTTACCTTAAGCGCCTTCATCGATACCGTAGTGTCCATCAAAAGCTCGCTAAGCTCAAGCTCCTGCGCCCTGTTTTCACCGTCAAGCTTAACGGCGGCGCCTGCAAAATCAGCGGCCGTTATCTCGGCATAGCGCGGCTCGTAGCCGGAGGCTATTTTTTTGATATTATCGGGCGCGTCCGGCTTCATCTGCCTGTAGCTCAGGCCGGAAACCTGGTACCTGTCCCCGGCTTCATAATACTGCACGGTGCCGACTATCCTTGAAAGATTGCCGACGGAGAGTATATCAAGGCCGGCTCCCGACATGCCGTAGCCATAGTACACGCTCATGCCGTAGCAAAGCCCCGTCTCCTCGTCATACTGCTCAACAAAAACGCTGTTGCCGCCGTTTATTGTTATAACGCCCTCAAAGGCGACCTTCACGCCCTCGTAATCAGCTATGTTGAGCCTCAGCTCCTTTAACGTAAGCTCAACGGCGTCGCCATAGTAGAAGTCCGGATCCTTCTCTCCCGAATATATGTTGAGCTTATCCCGCCTGGCCTGCGCTATCGCGGCCATGCACACGGAGCCTAAGCGGTTGTTGCTTGACGAATAGGGAACAGCAAGCCCCTGCTGCAAAAGCTCTATGTTAAGGTTGCGGTAGCCGCCTGCGTCCTGCGGCTTATACCATACCCAAACAAGGCTCCTTCCGCCGGTGGAGTCAAGGTTCCAGCTCCCGTTGTCGGATTCTATCACTATGCTCCTGGCATCGCTTAGCCTTTCCTTCGTAAAGCCGGCGGCCTTTTTGCCGTATTCCTCTATCTTTCCGGTGGATTCGGGCGTATCTACGCCTATAAAGCGGGCCTTCAGCACGCCGGAGGGGTCAACGCTTTCCGGCACGCTGAAGTGGACCGTATCCCCGTCCACATAAGCAGCAACGGTAACCTCCTGCTTTGCGGTCTCGCTGCCGCCCATCTTCGCTTCGGCCGCGTAGTCTATAACCTCGCCGTTATCCTGAGCCTCTGTGCCGGCTTCACTTACGGCCGCATCAGCCGTTTGCTCCAGCGTGGCTGCCGCCCCCGCCATGCTGGGCAGTACATCCTGCGGCATGGCGGAGCAGCCTGCGATAAGGCAAACGGCCAAAAGCAGCGTCGCTGCGGCAAGCCTTTTCATATTCGTTTAACCGTGATACTCGCACTCGCTTATGGCGTCTTCAAACGCCTGCTCTATCATGGCGTCCGCATCGCCGCCATCGTCAGCGGTAAGGCACTTGGTAAGAAGCGCGCCTACCTGGTCGCGCGCGGTGGAAGAGCCGTTGAATGCGGGGGAGGTATAATAGTACTCCTCCTGCTCAAGGCAGACCTTTGCGCTGAGGGCGGATATGAATTTGCCGCCGTCAGCCTGGCCGAGGAAGGAAGCGTAGGCTTCGTTGTTCGCCACGCTCTTAAGCACGGGAACATAGCCGGAGGCCATTGAGAACTCCGCCTGGAAATCCACGCTGGTGGTCAGGTACTTGATGAACAGCCAGGAGGCCACTACCTCCTGAGCGTTATCCTTCTTGAATATGCATACGCTCGGGCCCTGGGAGATTACCTTGTTGTTGCCGTTGCCAAGCTGCGGAATGGTGGAGATGCCGACCTCAAAGGGATAGTTGCCGTCAGCATCGGCGGCGGGACGCTGATAGGTCGCGCCCGCGGAGGAGCCTATGGACATATAGCTCTTTACATCGCCGGTGGAGGTGAACAAGCCGGAGGTATAGGCGCCATAGAGCTTCTGGGTGGTCAGGTAGCCCTTCTGGTACCATTCGCGGAACATCTTGATAAAGCTGCGGTTAGTCTCGTTATTGAACAGGTAATGGTCGCCTGACGCGCTGGTGTATTCGGAGCCGTACTGCTCGCACATGGTTATGAACCAGTTGCTTTCGCTGTCATACCCAAGGGGTATGGAGTTGGGGTCAATCTCCTTTATCTTGGCGCAGGCAGCCTCCATCTCCTCCCAGGTGGTGGGTACGGTAAGGCCGTTGGCGTCAAAGAAGGTCTTGTTGTAATAAAGGACCTCCGTGGACTTGGAGAAGGGCATGGTGTACATCAGCCCATCGCCAAACTGGGCGCCTTCCGCATAGTAACCGGGGATGAAGTCGGCCTTCTGCCCGTCGGTCAGGCCGAGTATTTCGGTTGAACCGTCCGCACGGGCAACCTCTATCTGGCTGTCGATAAGGTTATCCAGCGTAGCCACGGCGCCGGCAAGGTTGTACAGCGCAACGTGGTCGGGATAGCAGTAAGCGATGTTGGGCTGGGTGCCGACGGTGATCTCGGTGCTGACCTGGTCGCGCACGTCGTCATAGCTGCCTATCTTCTGGGAATCGATATGGATATTGGGGTAGAGCTTGTTGAACTCGGCAATATAAAGGTCGAGAACGTCGCTCAGGTTGGTACCCATGGTATGATAGAAGGTTATGGTGACCTCGCTTCCGTCATAACCGGCTTCGGGTACTTCAAAGTTGCCCTTCGCCTTGGCAGGCTCTACGGGTGCAGGCTCGTCCGTGTTGGCGCCGCTGTTATCGGCGGGCCCGGCTGTCTGCTGATCGTTGTCCGCGGGAGTATTGCCGGCGCTGCACGCGGTCATGGCGACCGCGCCAAGCACAAGCATTACTGCCAGCATAATGGAGAGGATTCTTTTTGTCATTTGTGTTTTCCTTACCTTTCTTTGTTTGTCATATATGGTTGGCTAACCTTTTATGCCGCTTCGGCTAACGCCCTTCATTATATATTTGCGCAGGAACACGAACACCAGGAACAGCGGCGCCGACACGAGCGCGACAGCCGCCATCTGCACGGGATAATTAACATCGCCCGTAGTATCCGTAAACGCGTTCCTAAGTCCGTTTGTTATGAGCCTGTGCGCTTCATCGTTGGCCACGAGCCTCGGCCATATGTAGGAGTTCCACGCGCCCATCATCTTTAATATGGTTATCGATATAAGCGTAGGCAGAGAAAGCGGTATCATCACCTTGCACAGATATTTGAAGTCGCTCGTACCGTCCACCTTGGCGGCAAGATAAAGCTCGTTGGGTATCTGCAAAAAGTTCTGCCTTAAAAGATAGATATAGAATACGCTGACGAGGAAGGGCACGATAAGCACCGTGTATGTGTTCCTCCAGCCGAGCATGGTGACCGTGCTGTAATTGGTTATGGTGAAAAGCTCGCCCGGTATCATCATAGTAGCGAGCAGAGCCGAAAACAGAAGATCCTTGCCCCTGAATTCAAGCCTTGCAAACGCGAATGCAGAAAGTATGGTTATGACCAGCGAAAGCAGGGTGGACACTATGCCGACGTATGCCGTGTTAAGGAACAGCCTGCCAAGGCTTGCCGAGCTGAACGCCTCGGCATAGTTGCTCCAAAGCACCTTGTTTGGCCAAAACGTGGGCACGCTTTGCTTATATTCGGCAAGGCTCTTCAACGAGGAGTTTATCATCCAATAAAACGGGAAAAGCACCACCAGCGCCATGAATATGAGGAACAGATAGCAAAACGCCTGCGCCGCTATTCCTACTATCCTCTGGTGCGAACGGGCGGAGCCTATATCGCGCTCCCGCATAACTTTAATGCCGTCCATAGTACACCTCAATAATGCACGCTCTTTTTGCTTACCTGCAAATTGATGAGCGTTACCGCAAGAATTATCACGAACAGTATAAGCGCTGCCGCGCTCGCCCTGCCCTGGTTGTTGCTTTCTATAGCGTCGTATATAAAGCCGACCATGGTGTTGAGCCTGCCGGCATCGTCGGCCGGGCCCATGGATTCGCCGAATATGCCGATTATACTGGTGTATTCCTTGAACCCGCCTATAAAGCCGGTTATGACGACATACGCCAGCATTGGCGAAAGCAGCGGCACGGTTATCCTTGTGAATATCCTTGTTCTTGACGTACCGTCCACCTTGGCGGCCTCATAATACTGCTTGTTTATGCTTTGCAGCCCGCCAAGCAGAATAAGTATCTTAAACGGCAGCGCGTTCCACACGATGTATATTACCATAACGGTTATGTTGGCTATGTAGGATGAGCCGTAGTTTATCCAGTTTATGGCCTTGCCGCCAAAGAACTCTATTATGTTGTTTATTATGCCGGCCGTTACCACTATCTCATTTTCGGTGCCGTAAAAGCTGCCTACGATATTGAACATTGCGGCAAACACCATGCCTATTGCGATAGAGTTCGTTACATACGGCAAAAAGAACACCGTTTGCAGCGGCTTTTGCAGCCACTTTATCGAATTGAGGAACACCGCCACCAGCAGCGCCAAAAAGCTGGATATGGGCACGGTAAGCACGCACAGCAGCACCGTATTCTTAAGGCAGCTGAGGAACCTTTTATACTTTACTACCTTTACAAAGTTCTCTACGCCTATTTGGAAGGTTTGCCCGTTTGCCGCCTCAAGCCCCCTGTACCCTTCAAGGAACGCCATGCGCACCGTGTTTATTATCGGCCATACCGTAAACACCAGCAGCAAGGCTATTGCCGGGGCCAGATACAGCCACGCCTTCCACTTCTGCTTGCTTTCTACCATTTTATTCCACCTCAAAGCGTATCCGCTTTTCGCTTTCCTTATCGAATAAGAACAGCTTGTGCGGCTTTATGTCGAAGCGGACGGTCTTTGCGCCCGGATCGGCCTTTATATCGGAATTTATTATTGAACGTATAGTCTCGTTTACAGAAGCATCGTTCTTTGAAATTATGCTCATGTCCCTGCCCATTACCTCTATCCTGCTCAGCTCGCAGCCAAGCGCGCCGCTATCGTTAAGTATGAACCCTTCAGGACGCACGCCTATATATACCTCGCCGTCCGGAGCGGACTTGGTCCTGAGCACGCCCTCGCCGCCGATGAATACCGTATTGTCCTTTATATGCCCGCTGAACACGTTTATAGGCGGCGTGCCGAGGAATTTGGCTACGAACAGATTGTCCGGATCGTCATATACCTCCTGCGGCTTGCCTATCTGCTGCACCACGCCCTGCTTCATAACCACTATATAGTCGGAAATGCTCATGGCCTCGTCCTGGTCGTGGGTAACGAACACGGTGGTTATTTTCGTTTCGCGCTGTATACGGCGTATCTCCTCCCTTGTTTGCAGCCTGAGCCTTGCGTCAAGGTTGGAAAGAGGCTCGTCAAGCAGCAGCACCCTGGGCATCTTAACGAGCGCGCGCGCTATCGCCACGCGCTGCTGCTGGCCGCCGGAAAGCTCGCTCGGCTTCCTGTCCATAAGCTCGCTTATCTGCACGAGTTTTGCCGTTTCATACGCCCTTTTGAGCATCTCCTCCTTGGAGGGCCTGTCCTCCCCCTTAAGGTTTTGAAGCGGGAAAAGTATGTTCTGCTTTACTGTGAGATGCGGATAAAGCGCATAGTTCTGGAACACCAGCCCGACGCCCCTGTTTTCCGGCGCAAGCTCCGTAACATCGTCCTCGCCAAAGAATATCTGGCCCTTTGTTGGCTTTTGCAGGCCGCATATCATATAAAGCGTGGTGCTTTTGCCGCAGCCGGAGGGCCCAAGCAGGCCTATAAGCTTACCGTCCGGTATGGTTATGCTGCAGTTATCTACCGCAACCACCTCTTCGTTCTGCTTTTTGCTGCGCCCCGGAAAAACCTTTGTTATGTTTCGCAATTCGACTTTCATACGCTCTCTTTTCCTTGCTTCTTATTTTTTGATTTATTGTTATTGTTTTTAACGCTTAAGCTCAGCGGGTCAGGCTCCGGCCGTATCAGCCGTACGGGTTATAGCTGGCGTATTCTTCAAGCTTTTGCCGCTTGTGCTGCTCGTCGTCAAATATCATCTGGCTCGCAAGATCCACGACCACCGTGCGCGCAAGCACGTCATGTATTGCGGAATTGGTCTTTGTGAATGCCATAAGCAGTATTTGCAGCAGCGCAAGCCCCGCAAGCGCGACCAATCCAATATATCCAAGCCCCGCGAATACCGTTAAAAATACAACAAGTATGGGGGTCATTGTCTCTATCGTATATTTTCCCAAAAGTGTTCTTATAAGAAGGATAAGAGGTGATATGCGTATGCCGTCCGTCCTCATGACGGCGATGCCGAATATTTTTTTACCCAGCGTCTGCCCGTTTTTAAGAAATAGCGGAACCACGAACTCAAGCGCCATATACGCAAGCAGCACGCCGAAGGTGATTATTATAAGCGACAGATACACCACCATTGAAAAAGCGGCGTTAGCCTCGCCGTCGGCATTAAGCTCGGAATAAGCTTTTTCGTATCTTTCAAGCGTTTCTTCATCTAAAGCGGCATAATCCCCGTCAGCTATATCAAAGCTTATCCGGTACTTCTGCTCATACTTATCATACAGGCCCGAAAGCCGCGCATAGCTGCCGTCATAATTGAGCAGCAAAGAGAGCAGGAAGCCGAAACCGACGGCCAATACGCCTATAAGTATCCCGTCAAAAAGAAATGCCGAAGCCCTCTTCAAAAAGCTTGCCTTTTGCAGATCGAACACTTCCGCTCCCCTTTCCGCGGCTCCGCACCTCAAGATAACCTGCCTTTATGCAAGCCGACGAGCGGTATACCGCCACAATAGCGCTTTGACATTATTGTACAATGTTTTACATCAACTTGCAATACAATTAAGCACGGCGGGTCCGTATCGCTTCGCTATTTAACGTGTTGACTTTGCCTGCGCTATATTGTAATATGCAAGCTACACTATTGCTGCATTTTTGGGGGCTTGTATGATAAAACTGCTTGTCAGCGATCTTGACGATACTATATATGATTGGTCCGGTTTTTTTGTGCCCGCATTCTATGCAATGGCCGATGAGATAGCGGCCATTACAGGCATAGACGAGGACGCGCTTCTTGACGAATACCGCATGACGCATCAGCGCCTGGGCTCGGTGGAATACCCCTATGCCACCTTGCAGCTGCCTTCCATACGCAAAAAGTATCCCAAGCTGAGCGACGATGAGCTAAAGCAGGTGTTCAGGCCCGCTTTCCAGAAATTCAACTCAATACGCAACAGCCACCTCCACCTTTTCAGCGGGGCGGAGGCCACCCTCGATACGCTTTACAACAACGGCATAACGCTTATAGGCTACACGGAATCATCGCAGGAAACAGGCGTATACCGGCTGCAAAAGCTTGGCGTGGAAAAGTACTTCAAGCATATATACGCGTTTGAAAGCGGCTTCCAAAGCAGCTACGCGGCAAACGAAAAGGTGATACCCGTACACAGGCGCAAGCCGGACGTTGAGCTGCTAAGCGGCATATGCCAAAGGGAGGGCTACCTCCCCGGCGAGGTCGTATACGTTGGCGACAGCCTTACAAAGGACGTTTATATGGCCAAGGCGGCGGGCGTTACGGCAGTTTGGGCCAATTATTTCAGGGAGGATAACGACTACTCCGAAAAGCTGCTCAAGATAACGAGCTGGCTGCCTGAGGATTACGAAAGGGAGAAGGCTTTGGCCAGGCACCTTGAGCGCAACGACATAAAGCCGGACTATGTTATACACAGCTTTTGCGAGCTTACCGGCATAGTGTTCCCGAATAAGCAATGAATAAACTACAGCCTGTGAAAGCTCGAAAAAGTGGCGAATAGCCACTTTTTTTGACATTCTGCAAACTATACTATAATTATAATACGCCAAGCTCTTTTAACAGCCGGGTGCTTGTTTGACCCATGTCATGAAAGACGAGGGCTTCTTTTTCAAACGGCAGCGCATGGCCGCCGTCAAGCCTGATAAGCCTTTTGTTGAGCTTTAGCCTTTCGCCGCTTTTTATTATCGATTCCCTTATGGATGGCTTTTTTATCATATCCGCCGCGGCTATTATGTCTTCTATGCCGCCAAAGCTGTTTATAAGCTCCGCCGCGGTTTTAGGGCCTACCTTACAGGCTCCCTTAATGTTATCCGCACTGTCCCCCGTAAGCGACTTAAAATCGGCATAGTCGCCTGGCCTTATGCCGTATTTCTCCAATATATACTCTTCGGTGCATAGGGTCGTGTTCTTTCCCCTGTATCTAAGCACGGTAACGTTCTTTGTTATGAGCTGAAAATAATCGCTGTCAAATGACATTATTACTATTTCACACGCCTCGCCGTATCTGTGCGCATATGCGGCTATTATGTCGTCCGTTTCGCAGCCGCAGGTTTCGGCATGCTTTATGTTCAATGCATCAAGCGCAGAATATATGTCCTTAAGCTGGGAAAAGGGCGTATCCTCGACCTTCATGCCGCTGTAATCCGTTCTGTTGGCCTTGTACATGCCGTACAGCGCGCTTCTTTCGCTTGGGTTCTCGCCATCGAATATGGCTGCGGCGTGCGTCGGCTTTATCGAGCGTATTACCCTTATGAGCGCGCCGACAAAGCCTATTGTGCCGTGTATAGGCCTGCCGTCCTTTGCGAATATCCTCGCCGGCATGCCGTAATACATCTGAAAGAGCAGGTTGCTGCCATCTATTATTAGCAGTTTGTCCATATGCCGTCTCCGGTATTAAATGATAGCTAATTATAGCATAAAAAAGCCGCTGCACGCTTTTTCTTTATACAGGCCTTGCCGTATGGGCCTGGCCGGGTATAAAACCTGTGAAGTAATTGTAAATACTTTCTCCCTGCGTCCTGTCCGTTGCCCGAAAAAGCCAGATAGCTGGGGCTTTTTTGCCCTCCCCTTCTGCATGGGCGCCCTCCTTGCTAAACCCCTTCTTGTTTGATATACTTTCTATGATCCTAATCGCGGCCTTACATATATTCCCTTCACATGCGCCGCGCAGGGTCAAATACTGCTTTTGAAAGGATATCACTATGAAGAAAAACATTTTTAAGACGCTTGCCGCAATGACTCTCGTTATAGCTATAGCGCTTGCTATGGTTGCCTGCGGCAGCAAGGACGCTGTTGCCGGAAAATGGACGGCTGACCTTGGCGCCGACGGTGTTGTTACCTGGGAGTTTAACGGCAGCGGCAAATGCTCCATGAAAAACACCTATATGGAGCAGGATGGAACTTACACCATTGAGGGCGACCAGATGACCGTAAAGCTGGAGCTTTGGGATGAGGCAAAGGTATACACCTTCTCCGTTGACGGCGACAGCCTGACCATGAACGACAACGCCGGCATGGGCATAAGCGGAACCTTTACGAAGGAATAAGGAAGAATCATTATCAGAGCCCGAGAAATCGGGCTTTCAGTCTGTCAAAAAACCCCTGGGTTGATAAGGGGCCGCAGCCCCTTATGTTCAATCCGGCTCTGACGACATCGTACTTTGCAGGTTTTGCCGCCCGGGAGCTAATGCGAGAGGCAAAACCTGTGAAAACTCAAAAAAGTGGCGACCAGCCACTTTTTTGACACTCTGAGAGCCGGAGAAATCTGGCTTTTTTTGTACCCTGAATTTCCGCCGCAGGGTTTTAGAATATAAGAAGCCCCAAAGGCTTGCGTCCTTGGGGCTTTGGAGGCACCACCCAGAATCGAACTGGGGAATAAAGGTTTTGCAGACCTCTGCCTTACCGCTTGGCTATGGTGCCATATGGAGCGGGAAACGGGGCTCGAACCCGCCACCTCTGCCTTGGCAAGGCAGCGCTCTACCAAATGAGCTATTCCCGCATAAGCTTGGTGCCTCAGAGTGGAGTCGAACCACCGACACAGGGATTTTCAGTCCCTTGCTCTACCAGCTGAGCTACCGAGGCAGGCTTGGCGACCCGAAGGGGGCTCGAACCCCTGACCTTCAGCGTGACAGGCTGACGTGCTAACCAACTGCACCACCGGGCCATACACGGCTGCGCCATGCACCATAATGTGCTATGGTGGGAACAACAGGGCTCGAACCTGTGACCCCTTGCTTGTAAGGCAAGTGCTCTCCCAGCTGAGCTATGCTCCCAGATGCGCCAACCGCATTAGATAGTATACTCTAAGCAAGGTTTATCTGTCAACAAATTTATGCAATTACTTTTATGCTGATTTATTGTCGGCATTATAATGCAAACCACCGTCATATAAAAGCAAGCCCTCAAATATATTTATGGTGAATATTAGCGTTGAAAGGAGCTTTGGATAAATGGAATTCCATTTTGGCGATATGAACATAGAACGGATGGTGGCCAGGACCAGCGCGCAGACCTCTATTGAGGGTGCGCTTCCGCTGCCTGCGGGGCGAAGGCTCAGCGATACCGAAATTGTGTGCTGCTCCGCCTCGGCAAGCGTTACCAAGGCCACCGCCGCAGAGGGCATGATATGCGTAGAGGGCAGGCTAAGCGTAAACGTTATCTGCCGCGAGAGCATGGCGGCGGCGCTGCCCTCCTCAGGCAGCGATGGCGGCGCAGACGGCGAGCAGGCCGAGGCTGAACGGGCTGAGCAGGCACAGAGCGAAAGAGGCGGCGCCTTCACCTCCTCCGCCGCATTCAAATACAACGTTGCCATGGACGCCGTACACGAGGGCATGCGCGCCGAGGTTAGCGCGGACGTGGTATCCATCGAGCTTAGAAGCGGCATGGAGCTTACCGTGGAAGCCGCCGTTCAGCTTGAGTGTAGCGCATTTATGGCGGAGCCTGTGCGCGCGCTTGACGGCATAGCCGGGGCGCAATGCGAATTCATGCGCACCGACCTGCTGACATTCAACGAAAAAGCGATAGGCTCATCCGAAACAGCCTTTGAAGCCGAGGCCGCGCTGCCTGCCGGCGCGGAGCCGATATTCGCCACGGGAGAAGCCTTCGTGCGCGACGTTAACACAGGCTCAGACACCGCGATGATAGAAGGCCAGCTGATGATAAAGCTTATAATGCTTTCTGGCGGCGGGATAATGAGCCATATTATGCAGCTCCCCTTCTCAATAGAGGCTGACCTTGACGAAAGAGCTGCGGGAGACACGTTCGCATTCGTAAACGTTAATGACATAGACGTAAGGCCGCTTGACGCTTCAAGCGGCATGGGTTTGGTAAAAGCCGTGCTTTCGGCAGAAGTATTTTCAAGCGAGCAGACCGCGCTGTGCGTGCCGTCAGACGCATTTATCCCGAAAGAGGCCTTTGTCAGCGTGCTTGAGCCAACCTGCGTCATTTGCCGCCTTAAAAGGAAGAACTTCCGCTGCACGGTAAACGAAACGGTACAGCTCCCGGAAAACTCGCCCTCTGCAAATGCCGTCATATGCTGCTTTGCCATGCCGTATGTCACTAACGCTTATGTCAAAAGCTCGGTTTTGAGCGTTGAAGGCGTTATATTCATGCGCTGCGCGCTGAGGACGGCCTCCGGCGCTGTGCTTTCCTTCCCTGCGGAGGTACCCTTCCTTTGCGAAACACAGTACCAGGGGCAGGACTGCGACTCGGCCTTTGCACGCGTAAGATGCCTCAGCGCGAGCATATCGCTTGCAACGAATGAGCAAGGCGCGCTCAATGTTGAATGCGCGCTGGATATATCCGCCGTGCCTTACTGCGTAAACGAGCTTAACGTGCTTACCGGCATGACGGAGTGCGAACCGGTAAAAAGAAGCCGCCAGGTAATAATGTACTTCGCCTCGGAGGGCGAGACGGCGTTTGATATAGCAAAGCGCTACTCTCTGCCCGTAAAAAGCGTGCTTGAGGCAGCCTGCCAGGACCAGCCCTCCGGCAAGCTGCACGAGGGCGACAGGCTTATATTCTTAAGCTGAGCGAGCCATGCTTTCAGCTGCGGCATTGCGGTATCGCAAATCATAATAAGCTATGATGAGCTATGTTTTTGCCCTGATGATAGCCGTTGGCATAGCGTACGGAGCCATAAACGGCAATATAGCCGCCGTTATGGACGCGCTTACGGAGGGCGCCTGCCAGGCGGTCACGCTTTGCATATCGCTCGCGGGCGCATATATGCTGTGGCTCGGCCTTATGAATACGGCAAAAAGGGCGGGGCTTATAGACGGCCTTGCCCGAAGGATGGCAAAGCCGCTCGGCTTTCTTTTCCCCGATGCGGGCGAAGCGCTTGCGCCCATCACGCTGAATCTTGCGGCAAACTTTTTCGGCGCGGGCAGCGCGGCTACCCCCTTTGGCATAGAGGCGATGAGGGAGCTTAGCAAAAGCGCCCGCTATAAAGCCACCGCAAGCGACGCCATGTGCATGTTCCTTGCGCTGAACGCATCCTCCGTTGAAATATTGCCCGCAGGGGTCATAGCGCTCAGAAGCGCCTTTGGCTCAAGCGACGTATACTCCATAGTGCTGCCAACGTTCATAGCGTCGCTGATAAGCTTTGTTTCGGCAGCCGTATTATGCAGGCTTTTCTGCCGGATAATGCCGGAGAAGCCACGTTGAGCAAGCTGCAAGGATATTGATATATGCTCTATATTCTTCCCGCGCTTATAGCGGCGCTGCTGATATATTCGCTTATAAAAAAGGTAGATATATATTCCGCCTTTACTCAGGGCGCATATGACGCGCTGCCCATGCTTGTAAAAATACTGCCGTGCATGGCCGCTATGATGGTATCCATCAACGCGCTGCGCGCCTCCGGCGCGCTGGAGGCGTTTATTAAGCTCATATCCCCTATCCTTGATAAAATAGGCTTCCCTGCCGAGCTTGCGCCCATGTTCGTGCTCAGGCCGTTTTCAGGCTCCGCCGCGATGTCGCTGCTTCAAGACGTTTTTGTAAACTATGGCGCGGATACATACTTAGGCTTCGCGGCAAGCATAATGTTAGGCTCCACCGAAACGATATTTTATACTATCGCCCTGTACTTCGGCTCCGTAGGCGTAAAAAGGACCAGGGCCGCCATACCTGCGGCAATACTTAGCAGCATAGTAGGCGCGGCGGTGGCCATTATACTGTCCCGAAGAAGATTTGCATAGCTGATGAAATAATGCTATAATAGCAGATAATGCGTGCAGCCGTTTTCACGCAAAAACCTTTGGTTTATCTTGCTTTTTTGCAGGCTGGGCCGTTTGGAGGGCATATGAAGATCGACGTTATTCCAGTATACGGAAGGGTTTTGAGCCACCACATATCCTCAAGCACGGTTATTGCGGTAGATGTGCTGCGCTCAACAAGCTGCATAATCACAGCCGTAGGCAACGGCGCTAACCGCGTGGTGCCGGCTATCGACCCGGGCGAAGCCGCCATGCTGGCCGGCAGGCTCGGCCATGCCGACGTTGTGCTTGCGGGCGAAAGGGATGCGGTAAAGCTGCCGGATTTTGATATAGGCAACAGCCCGTCGGAATACAGTGCAAATACAGTTAAGGATCGCTCCGTTATAATAAGCACCACCAACGGCACCGCCGCTATACACGGCATGTCCGCCGCTAAGGACGTGCTTATAGGCGGCATGATAAACCGCTCAGCGGTAGCCAAAAGGGCGGTTGAGCTGGGCAACGATATAATAATAGTATGCGCCGGAACTTATGGCCAGATATCGGCGGACGATCTGCTTGCGGCAGGCTCCATTGCGGAGGCTATAAACAGGCTCTCGCCCAGCGGGATAGACGCTTCCGACATAACGATGGTATGCTGCATGCTATATGCCGACTGGAAGCAGGGCCGCGCCGATCTTTCCGTTACAAAGCACTGTGCAAGGCTCATATCCCTTGGCTTTGAAGAGGATATCCGCTATTGCTTCAGCGAGGATATAACCGACGTGGTGCCGGTATATGAAAACGGAGTGATAAGATAAATAAACAAATCCCAGATCTTACAATATGCAGCAACCTTTTGCCTCCCTGAAGCGTCTGTATTTATATAATATTTTACCATCAGTTGAGAAGGGGACACAAGCCCTAAAGGCCGGCTTTGGGACGTTTCTGCGTTCTCGTCGCTTGAATTACCTCCGGTAGTTCTGCTCTCCTCGGCCTTGAACCGCCCTCAAATCAGGCTCTTTAGGGTCGGAGAGTTTTAAGGAGCATACAGTATGACAGAGCAAGGAAAACGAGTGAAGGAATACTGGCGGTATTTCAAACGAGTTTGACGCGGCTATGGCGTGCTGTATGCCCCTTAAAACCTTGTGTCCCCTTGTCAACTGATGGTAGGGAGGTTTTATGAAAAGGCTGATCGCGCTCATTATGACAGCGGCAATAGCCGCAGGCTTATTCGGCTGCAACGAAAAGAATATCGTTTTCAAAGGCAGGATAGAACAGATACGCGAGGGCTGCATACTTGTAAGCACAAGCGATAACGTAGGCTTCGGCGAGGCGATAGTATACATAGCAAACGATGTTGAAGTGCCGGAAAACTTTATTGTTGGCGGGGAGTTTATGATAACCATTCTGCCTCAGATGGACGCCGGCGAACCGGTCCAGGTCACCGCCGTTAAGCTTGAAAGCGCAAACGATTGACAATATTAAAGATTAGTGCTAATATAGCGCAGAAAAGAGAATATTACCCGCTGGGGGAGCTTGAATACCTTTCAGGCTGAGATATACCCTTTGAACCTGTTCGGATAATGCCGGCGTAGGGAAGCGGAGAAAATACATGACGCGGTTATTTGACCGCCGCTTCTCCGCAATGAATTGCGGAGATTTTCTTTTTTCAAAAGGCAAAAAGAGAATAACAAAAGCAAAGGAAGGAAAAAACCATGGAATTTGAATTGCTCAAGGAACTTGCCGAACTCCAGGGAGCGGACTTATGGTGGTTTATAGGAGCCATAGCCGCTGTTGCCGTGCTTATAGCCGCGTTGGCCGTTATAAACCGCGCAGGCAAAAAGCGTGCGGCCGATACCTCTATCTCCCTCCCAAAAAAGGGAAAGATGACTACCAAGATGCTGGTACACGGCGCGCTGTGCATTGCGCTCGCGTTCGCGCTGAGCTACATCAAGCTGTTCTCCATGCCCATGGGCGGCAGCATAACGCTGTTTTCCATGTTGCCCATATTCGTTTACGCATGGCTCTACGGCCCTGCGGCGGGTCTCCTTGCAGGCTTTGCGTACAGCCTTTTGCAGATCGTACAGGGCGCATATATCGTGCATTGGGCGCAGTTTATACTGGATTATATACTCGCCTTCACCGTGCTCGGCGTTGCAGGCTTCTTCCCAAAGAGCCTTGCGCTCGGCGCGGGCGTGGGCGGCCTTTGCAGAATGATATGCGGCGTTATAAGCGGCGCGGTATTCTTCGGCGAATATGCAGCCGAAGCCGGCTACCAAAGCGCCTGGTTATACTCCTTTATGTATAACCTTACGACCATAGGCGCCGATACGGTGCTGTGCGTAATAGCCGCGCTTATCCCCGCCGTCAGCAAGGCCGCAATAAGGATACGGGACGGCAAATAAATCGAACACCGCTCCCGGGCGGCAAAACCCGCAAGGTACGAAAACCTAAAGGTTTTCATCCGTTCTGACGTGCATGCCGTCAGAGCCGGAATAAAGCTTAAGGGGCGCCTGCCCCTTAACAACCCCGGAGTTTATCGACACTCTGAGGCAGGGCGTTAGCCCCGCCTTATTTGTTTCACGTGAAACATTGATTGTGTTATGGCCAAATATATCTTATAATGGTATAGAGTCTATAAGCGAGACTTGGAATTGTAATTTATTGGGGATTGTTGAGGTTTATTATTATTTATGGAGAAAAGCGTAGTGCTAAAGGACGGCAGCATGCTTAAGATAAGCCGGCCATGCGGAAAGGATGCCGCAGAGATATTGAGCTATTTGAAGATTATTGGCGGAGAAACGCATTTTTTGATGATGGACTCCAACGGCCTTGGCATAAGCGAGGAAAAGGAGGCCGCGATACTTGAGGACAGTCTGAAGGAGGAGCGCGGCGGCATGCATATAGGCCGCATAAACGGGGAAATAGCCTGCATGTTCAACCTTACATGTTCTCACAGGCGCAAAACGGCGCACACTGGCGAGATAGCCTTGAGCGTTCAGGAGAAGTTCTGGCATATAGGTGTAGGCTCGGCAATTATGGAGACGCTTATTAAGCTTGCTGAGGACGCCTGCGTTGAGAATATAGAGCTTAGCGTATATGCGGATAACGTAAGGGCTATCGCTTTATATGAGCGTTACGGCTTTGAGGCGGCAGGCCGGCACCGCAGAAAGTTTTATGCTGACGGAATATATTACGACCAGCTTATAATGGATAAGTACATTGAAGTGGATCAGAATAAATTGAGGGAGATAAGAAAAGCATGTCCAAGATAATAGCTATAGCTAACCAAAAGGGCGGCGTGGGAAAGACGACCACAACGGTAAACCTTTCAGCATGCGTTGCCGCTTTAGGCAAAAAGGTGCTTTGCGTGGATATAGACCCGCAGGGCAACTGCACCAGCGGCCTTGGCGTTAACAAGGATGAGCCGGAGCACAGCGTATACGATGTGCTTATCAACGGCGTTGGCGTTGCCGAAGCGATAGTGCCTACGCCTACCGAGAATCTTGAGCTTCTGTGCGCAAGGAAGGAGCTTTCCGGCGCGGAGGTAGAGCTTGTCAACACTCTTGCAAGGGAGACCGTGTTAAAAAGGGCTCTTGACAAGGTGCGCAAGAGCTATGACTATATCTTTATAGACTGCCCGCCCTCCTTAGGCCTGCTCACCATAAACGCGCTTACCGCTGCGGATACACTGCTTGCGCCAATACAGTGCGAATACTATGCGCTTGAGGGCCTTAGCGACCTTATGAATACGGTAAAGCTCGTAAGGACGCATCTTAACAGCAGGTTAGCCGTTGAAGGCGTTGTGCTTACCATGTTTGATGCGCGCACCAATCTATCCGAGCAGGTAGTTGTTGAAGTCAAAAAGTTTTTTAAGAACAAGGTGTATAACACGATAATACCGCGCTCCGTAAGGCTTGGCGAGGCGCCCAGCTTCGGCATGCCGATAAACAAATATGACCCGAAGAGCGTGGGCGCAAAGGCATATGAATCGCTCGCACGCGAGCTTGTTGGGAAGGAGTAGGCTATGGCAATGAAAAAGGGACTCGGGCGCGGGCTTGACGCGCTGCTTGGCGACTTTTCCGCAACGCCGCCGGAAGGGGTGATACAGGCGGATATCTATCTTATAGATACCAATGCCGACCAGCCGAGAAAAACATTTGATGAGGACAGGCTTAACGAGCTTGCCGAAAGCTTAAAGCGGCACGGAATGGTGCAGCCGATAATAGTGCACCAAAACGGCGAAAGATACACCATTGTTGCAGGCGAGCGCCGCTACAGGGCGGCAAGGATAGCGGGCTTTACAAAGGTGCCTGTAATAGTGAAGCAGTTTGACGACGCCGAGATACAGGAGATAGCGCTTGTTGAAAACCTGCAAAGGGAGAGCCTCAACCCAATAGAGGAGGCCGCGGCAATACGCTTCCTCATGCAGCAGCACGACCTGACACAGGAGGAGGTTTCCTCAAGATTGAGCAAGAGCCGTCCGGCAATAGCGAACAGCCTGAGGCTATTGAACCTGCCGGACAGTGTGCAGACCATGGTAAAGGAAGGCAAGCTCAGCGCCGGCCACGGAAGGGTGCTTGCAGGAATAAAGGACGAGCCTGCCGCGCTGCGCTTAGCTAACGACGCCGCAATAAACGGCTGGTCCGTGCGCGAGGTGGAGCGCAAAGCCGCCAAGATAGCAAATCCTGAGCTTGCAGAAATAGAAAAGGAAGCGAAGAAGAAGCACATCAGGCAGACCAACGATATGTACATCGCACAGGAGCGCCTGCGCGAGCATCTCGGCACAAAGGTTACCATAGAAGGCAGCGAAAAAAAAGGCAGGATCACCATAGAGTATTACACAAGGGACGGGCTTGAAGGCCTTTACGAAGCTCTCATGAAAATGTAAGCCCAGTAAAAGCATCTGTTCATAATAGAAAAAGTGGCTGGCCGCCACTTTTTCTATTATTACGGGGCTTGCTGCCCCCCTGCTTCATTATCTTCTTTTTCCCAGCTTTTAAGCATTATCTCCGCCGTCTCGTTCAGGGCCTTCTCCATCTCTCTGTATCTTGTAAGCAGCTTTTTACCTTCTTCAGTCACCTCTGCCCCTCCGCCGTTTTTTCCGCCTGTCGACAGGGTCAGCAGCTTGAAGCCGAGCTTTTCCTCACACTCATGCACTATTCGCCATGCCTTTGAATATGCCATGCCCATCCTTTTAGCTGACGCCCTTAACGACTTAAGCTCCTCTATCCCCTCAATAAGCTCGGCTATGCCGGGGCCGAAGCATTTTGTATCCTTGAAGAATCTCAGCGCTATTACGCATCGTAATTTCATATTGTATCTCCTCCGCACAGGCTTTGATGATGTCCTCTGTTTCGCTGTTTACGCTGTCCTTGCTTTTAAGCTCGTATACCTTGTTTTCAGCTTCGTACTTCTCAAGCTTTCACGTTATAAATCTTTTTATTGTCCTGCTTAGGTAAACCCCTTTGGGTATGTCAAGTATGCATATTCTATCTGTCTTTTCAAAAGCTTCGTCAAGCCATGCGTAGTAAGCTCCCTCCGTTATCCATTTATCGTCCTTTACGGCATCGCTCAGCAGCCCCGCCTTTTATTCGGGATCTCTCTATTTTGAATAGCGGGGCGCGGTATTGTCCCGGAATGTGCCGTCAAGATCGATATGCTTCAGCCCAGGCGCGCTTTCGAGCCTGTTCGCCATGTGCGTTTTCCCGTGCCGGAGCAGCCTATCAAACAAAGCTTCATACTCTCCCCCATTGTTTCACGTGAAACATCTGCTACTTCAGCTTAATTATAAATATCCCCGGCATAAGGCCGCCTGCCTCCGTCCTTGTTTCGGTTACCAGCTTAAGTCCCGGCCTTTCCCTGATAAGCTTTTTTAGCAATGTAAACTCCATTGTATACAGTATCGCCACTCCATCTTCATTCAGCCATTGCGGAAGCTTATCAAGCAGTCCGGCATACAGCTTTTCGTTAGCCTGATGCGTGCCTACCCTGTTGCCGAAGGGCAGATTGGCTATCACCTCGTCATACGGTCTTTTCGCTTCAAAGCGCAGCATGTCGTTGCAAATAAACTTTGCGCTTGAGCCTGCTCTTTCGGCGTTCATTCTGGCAATGTCTATGGCCTTATGCGCAATATCCACTCCTGTCGAGCTTGATACGGGCGCAAGCTTCTCCCTTTCTATCAAAAGGGTGCTGCTGCCGCAGCATGGGTCGAGCACCCTTGCGTTGACCTTCATATGCTCTATAGCGTATCTTAGCACGGCCGCCGCGGTGGCGGGATGTATGCTTGCGGGCAGGGCGCCCACCCTGTATTCAAAGCGCTTATCGGCAAAAACCGTAGGCCTTGCGTATATGTCCGCTGTATTCTTGTCCTTTTTTCCAAACTCGGCTATCAGCTCGATTTCGTAATCCGAGGGCGAATTGACTACTTCGTCTGAGTCTATCACGGCCGCCATAGCCTTTGATATGGCCGCCCTGTCCACATTTTCGCCCTTTATCTCTATCCTGTAGCCATAGGGAGGCAGTCCTGAGCATGAATCGGCAAAGAAGTCCTTTATAAACCTTCGGCAGTATAACAGCGCAGCAGGCTTTGTTATATCGGCTTTGGCCGCAACGGGCATGAGCATGGCCGACATGCTCCTTAGCTTCAACAGCTCTTGGACGGCCTTTGTTTTTACAAAAACGCAGTTGCCCCTGTGGCCAATTATGTCGGCTTCATCAAGCGCGCTTTCTTCTATATCATATAAAAGCGAGCCTACAAGCCTGTCAGGAGCGCGCAATTCAAACTCATATTCGGTTTTAAGCCCCGCAAACTCATGCTTTGGCAATGAAGCGAGCCTTCTTTTTGCCGTCATAAGCGCTTCCGTTTCGTCCGCAAAGTGCCTTTTTTCGCTTTCGTCCCCGGGTGCGGCTACCTTATATGAAGCTAAATAGCTTTTAGCCCTGTCTCCTCCTGCAGAGCCGAGTGCAAGTATGATGCTCGGCCTGACGAATCTGGTATGCTCCTTTTCAAGAGCCTCTATAAGCTTGTCCGCATCGCACGGCGCTGAAAGCGCGCCTATCAGCCTTGCCGCGTTTTTTCTCAGCTTAGCGTCGCCGCTTTCAAGGGCGGCATACAGCTCGCTCCTGCCGCGGCTGAGCTTGTTTTCTATCATCTGCCTGTACTTTTTCTGCTTTGCCAGCCTTGCCAAAAAGGAGCATGCCTGGGCGTTGTTTTCTTTAATAAACAGCTCCCATGCCGGCTCAATCGCCTGATCTGCCTTTGAAACAAGCTTCTCGGGTCCGTTAGGCTCACTAAGCGCTTTTATGACCCTTTCGCGGCTCATGTGTATCATTATTTACCTTCCCTTTTGCTGCTTTCATGCTCTTTTGCTTCTTTTCTTATCACGTCAAGCACCTCGTCAGTGCCGTCGGCGGTGGGTTCTGCACTCATTGTGGATATAAACGAAAGCCGCCTGTCATATAGGTCGTTCACCGCGTCAAGCAGCGTCTGCGGGGTCATCTTCTCCTGTTCAAGCACCATGGCGTAGCCCTTTCTTGAAAAATAGCCCGCATTCTGTATCTGGTCTCCCCTGCTGGCGCTCAGCGGCAGCGGCACTAAAAGCATAGGCTTGCACAGCGCGAGCAGCTCAAACACGGCGTTCGCTCCTGCCCTGCTTATAACTATATCAGTCGCGGCAAAAACGTCCGGCAGCTCTTTTGATATGTATTCAAACTGCCTGTAGCTGCATGAATCAAGCTCTGACATAAGCTTGCCCTTTCCGCAAAGATGCACTATGTCAAACGTCCTCTCAAGCTTATCCAGCGCTCCCCTTACAGCGTCGTTCACAGCCGCCGCGCCAAGACTCCCGCCCATTATCATAAGCACGGGCTTCTTATCGTCAAAGCCTAAAAACTCAAGCCCCTTCTGCTTGTTGCCCCTATACAGCTGAGGCCTTATGGGCGTGCCTGTGTGTATTCCCTTTTTTCCAACATATTGGAGCGTATCCTCAAACGTTACGCATATCTTATCCGCATAGCGCGCGCTTATCCTGTTTGCAAGCCCCGGCGTGTAGTCGCTTTCGTGCGTAACTACCGGCACTTTACAATTCTTTGCCGCTATTACGACAGGCACGCTCACATAGCCTCCCTTTGAAAACACAACGTCCGGTCTTAGATTTTTTATTATCCTCGTCGCCTGGTTTATGCCCTTTATCACCTCAAAGGGCATTTTCAGGGTCTTAAGCGAAAAATACCTTCTCAGCTTATCGGCGCTCACGCTATGGTAAGTTATGCCCTCCATGTTTTCTATAAGGCTTTTTTCTATGCCGTTTTCGGTGCCTATATAATGTATGTCGTAGCCCTCGCTCAAAAGCTGTGGAAAAAGCGCCATATTCGGCGTAACGTGGCCGGCGCTTCCGCCGCCGGTGAATACGATAGTCTTAGTCATGCTTTCGCCTTTCGGAAAAAAGTATTGTTTCAATACATAATATGCCTTTCGGCAGCATAAGTATATCATTTGCTTCCCCTTGCCGCAATATTTGGCGTTATGCTGCTATTATAATTCAATTAAAGCTGCAGGTAATTCAAGCGAGAAGAACGCAGAAGCGTCCCAAAGCCGGCCTTTAGGTCTTGTATACCATTGTCAGCTGATGGTAGAATAATTATATAAGCTATACACAAAGGGGTTTTTATGGCAGAACTCAATATAAGCGCGGCCTTGCTGAGGCTGGCTAAGTTATTTGATAAAAACGGAGCAACTCTTTATTGCGTCGGCGGAATGGTGCGAAACAGCCTTTTGGGCCTGCCTGTTAAAGATATAGACATATGCTCAACTCTTCCCATAGACGCGGTTGAAAGCATTCTCTCATCTGCTTCTATAGAATGCAGGCAAAAAGGGGCTTCATTCGGCACGCTCGATATAAAAACGGATGGTCAAAGCTTTGAATACGCCTGCTTCAGGACCGAAAAATACGATTCTACCGGCAGCCACAGGCCAACAGAGGTCAGCTTTGGCGCAAATATAGAGCAGGACGCTTTCAGGCGGGACTTTACCGTAAACGCGATATACTTTGATATTCTGGCGAACAAGCTGATAGACCCAACAGGCGGTATCGACGATATCGGCAAAAAAGTGCTTCGGGCCACGTCAGAGGATCCAAATACGATAATGAGGGACGACGGCGTAAGGATAATGCGCCTTGCGCGCTTTGCGGCGCAGCTTGGCTTCACTGCGGACGAGGCAACGGTTTGTGCCGCATATAATAACAGAGCCGGCTTAAAGGACATAGCTGCGGAAAGGATATTTTTAGAGCTTTGCAAGCTGCTAATGGCCGATACCTGTTATAATATGGGCAGGGAAAGCCTGCTTTACGGGCTACATCTTCTTGATAGCTGCGGCGTGATAGAGGTTATACTGCCTGAGCTTAAGCTGTGCGACGGCTTGAAGCAGCGCAGGGATTATCACAAATATGAGGTGATGGAGCATTGCCTGCAGGCGTGCGCATGCTCTTATCCAAAGCTTGAGATAAGGCTTGCCATGCTGCTTCACGATACCGGAAAGGCGTCGGCCTTCTATCATCATAATTCCATGCACGGGCATGAGATGTACTCCGCCTCTATTGCGGAAAGCTTTTTAACGCGGATGAAGGCGCCGGCAGCGCTTAAAAACCATATCGTGCAGCTTGTAAGATATCATATGTATGATCTTAAGGGCGAAGCGAGGCCAAGGTCTATAAAAAAGCGCTTTGTAACATGGGGCAAGGCTTTTGCAGAAGAGCTTATACTTGTGCGCGAGGCGGACGTTCACGGCAGCGGCATAGAGCTTGGAAAAGTGGATACCGCCGAAAGATGGAAGAGCATATTATCCGATATGGAGTCTGACAACGCCCCCTTTACTGAAAAGCAGCTCAACTGCACGGGCGAGGATATATGCCGCTGGCTCGATATTAAGCCATGCAGGCGCGTAGGCGAAGTAAAGCGGAAGCTTCTTCTTCACTGCGCATGCAAGCCGCAGGATAACAATAGCTGTACGCTTGAAAAAATAGCCAGGGATATAGGAAGGGGCAGCACAAAAGATGATAAAAGATGATACCGTTTACGCCCTGTCTACGCCGGTAGGCGGAGCCATAGCCGTAATACGCATAACCGGAAGCGAAGCTGAAGCGGCAATAAACAGAATATTCGTTCCTGCGTCCGCCAAAGCGGGCAAAGCTGCAAGCGGCCTTGAAGTAAGGAAAATGACATACGGGAACGTTATCGATCCCTCCACCTCGGAAATAATCGATTCCGCCATGGCGTGCCTTTTCAGGGCTCCTAATACATACACTGGGGAGGATATGGCGGAGATTTATGTACACGGCGGCAGGATAACGGTAGAAAGGACTCTGCTCGCGCTGTCAAGCATGCTCAAACCAGCCGCAGCGGGAGAATTTACAAAGCGCGCTTTTATGAACGGAAAGCTGGACCTCAGCCAGGCGGAGGCGGTTATGGACGTTATAAGTGCGGTCACCATACAAAGCGCAAAGCTTGCCGAGGAGCAGCTTGCAGGCAGCATTGGCAAGGGTATAAGAGATATCGAGGAACAGCTTATAGACATATTGAGCGAAATAGAGGCGGCGCTTGACTATCCCGACGAGCTTGAGGAGGATACCCTCCCCCTCGTACCTGAAAGGCTTGAGCCTGTAATAAAAAGGCTTGATAGCCTGATAAGGGGCGGCGAGGCAGCACGTATATACCGCGACGGAGCAACCGCGGCAATACTTGGGCTGCCCAATGCCGGCAAATCAAGCCTTTTCAATGCGCTTATGGGAACGGACAGGGCCATAGTAACAGCCATCCCCGGTACAACAAGGGATATTATAGAGGAAACTATTGATATAGCCGGAGCGCCCGTAAGGCTTATAGACACGGCTGGAATAAGGGATACGGGGCATATGGACGAGGCGGAAAAAATAGGCGTGAACAGGGCAAAAAAAGCCGCCGAAAACGCCGACATAATACTTGTGGCAATAGACGGCACAGCAGATATATCGGAAGAAGCATATTCCATTTTAAGTGAAACGGCAGCTAAAAAAAGGCTCATATTGCTGACAAAGTGCGACAGGCCCGATTTCAGCATAAAAGGTGGGCTTAAGGGCTATGACACAATAAAGGTAAGCTCCTTTACAGGCGAAGGACTTGATGTTTTGAAAGAAAAGCTGGCAGCTTCGCTTTTATCAAAGGAGGCTGAAAGCGCGCTCGTCACCAATACAAGGCACATACATGCATTGATGGAAGCAAGGGACGCGCTTGAGGATGCGGATATATCGCTCGGCGCAGACATTTTGGCTTCAAACGTGCGCACGGCCCTATACTCTCTCGGCTCCATAACCGGAAGAGAGGTTACCGGCGACGTTATAGACAGGATATTTTCAAGATTCTGCGTAGGTAAATGAAAAGCTCAAAAAAGTGGCGACCAGCCACTTTTTTGACAGACTGAAAGCGGCTCAGCCACTTTTTCTATTTCCTTATATATTCCATCATCAGCTTTGCAAGAGCTATGTACATATCATTGTAGCCCATATTGAACTTTTCTTTTATGGCCTGCTTTGTAAAGTTCATCGTGCCGGAGCCCCTAATCTGCTCAAGCGGATGCGATGGATATATGTGAACAAGCCTTGTATTGCCTATATGGTCAAGCTCAAAGCCTTCCTGCTCCCTAAGATGTATCACCAGTATTATGTCATACCCTTCGTCCTGAAGCGGCTTTATGGGCGTGACGTCGCTGTTTTTAACGCCGTAGGCAGGGTCGTTTATTCCGCCGTCAGCATACCTATGCCCTTCTATGACAACGGGGTCGTAAACATGCGGTATTGCCGCGCTGCTCAATACGGCGTCTATCATATCCTCGTCATCCATGCTTTTAAGATCAAAGTATTTTACATGCTTTTCATTTATGTCATAGGCGCAGGCATAAAGCTTTGCCCTTGAGCTTCTTATTTTATCAAAGTCGCAGCTTTTGTGTATAAGCGCCCTCAGCGCGCTTTGTGTAAATATTGCCTGCTCCTCATTGCCCTGTATTCTTGAGGTTATATGCATCCTTTCAACTATATCTCTTATTCCCTTTTCCTCGCCCTGTATAACCTTTGGCGCGGCAACGGTCATAAGCCCTATTCCCTCCCAAAGCTCCTCTATAAGCTTAACGTCGCCCATTGCGAATACAAGCGTATTAAGGGCGCCCACGCTTGTGCCGCTCACGCCGTATACGCTGTTCATTATGTCCATCTCCTGCATGGCCTTTATGGCGCCCGCTTCATACGCGCCCTTAGCGCCGCCGCCGGAAAGCACAAGGCCGAAAGTTAAAGAATTCCATTTATCTATTTTGTTTTTATCTATCATATAACTCAGAGGCTCCTTGCGTAGCGCGCAAAATTCTGCGAAACAAGCTCAATATCCATAGTGGCTATTTCTTTTAATGAATAGCTTTCAAGCATATGCCTTATAAAGCGGCAGCCTAAAAAATAACCCGTGTCGCTATGCCCCATAAAGCTGCACCAATCCCCGAAAAAATCCTGAACGGAGTCGTTCTCAATTATTCTTCTAAGATATTCCTTGGCAAGCATAGCCTCGTTTTTTTCGCACCAGCCGAGCAAGTTTTTATCATATTGATGATAGTATTCGCCCTTATCCATAAGTATCTGCTCAACAAGCATGGCTATTCCCTCTTCATATAGCTGAGCTATTGCCTTTTCCCTTGTGGTAACTATGCTATCGCTGTCCTCAAGCTCCTTATTCAAGATAAAATGCCATATATGCCCAAGCTCATGATAAATAAGCGCGCTCAACGTGTCTATATTCTGCCAACCAAGCTCAACTATTTTTTCAATGCCAAGAAGCACGCACCTTTTGCCGTTTATATCGGTGGCCCAGCCTGCGCCGCTGCAAAGGCCTAAATAGAGTATTATATCAACGTCTATATTCATACCAAGACCGTTGAAGAACCTGTCCTCTATCCCGCTTGTGGCCGCTAAAAAGCTCTCATGCGCCTTATCAAGCTTTTCTTTATCCAAATAAGCTTTGTTAAGGACAGGCAAAACCTGTTTATCAAAATCATAGCTTTCCCTACAGTCCTTCTCACACTTTTCGCTGAGGCCGAAGCATAGGGAATCGGCATAGCTTCTCCATTTATTCATATCAAAGCTGCCGTTTTCGGAGTAAATTCCATATATGCCGTCAAAACCGTCTATAATGCGCATACCGGCCTCCATTATTCAATAATCTGTTCTCATCAGGCTCCGGTAAATAGCCTTACGGGAAGTATGAGATAATAAAAGGCGTCCCCGTTTACAGGCCTTACCACGCATGGGCTGACGTTGCTGTTGAAGTCAAGATATATCTCCTCTTCTTCAAGCGCCTTAAAAACGTCTACAAGATATTTATTGTTAAATGCAATTTCTATATCGTCGCCTATGGTCGAGCAGGGAATCTCCTCATTGCTCCTGCCTATTTCGCTGTTGGCGCTTATCTCCATCATTTCCCGGGAAATAGCGAATTTTATCAGATTACTCTTGCTCTCCCTTGCCATAAGGGCCACTCTCTCTATACCGTCAAGCAGCTCCTTTCTGTTCACCCTTACCCTTGTTACATGGTCTGTGGGCAATATCTGCTTATACTTTATAAAGTCGCCGTCCATAAGCCTTGCTATTATCTTAACGTCTCCGCCTACGGCGCTAAGATGCGTCCTGCTGAAGGATATCGCAGCCTTGCTTTCTCCATCGTCGGGCAAGATGCGCGCCACCTCAAGCAAAGACCTTGCAGGAACAACGACGTTTTTATCCGCGCCGGCTTCGCCCTCTATTCTTGCTGTTCTCAGCGCCAGCCTGTAGCCGTCAAGCGCGATAAGCCTTAAAGAATCGCTGCTCATCTCCATAAGCGCGCCGGTAAGTATGGGCTTTGAATCGTCCTGCGCCGCTGCGAATATGCAGCCGCGCACCATGTTTTTGAAATCGACCGGGGCAATTTTTATTATACTCTCCCCCTCTATCTCGTTCATGGCATGGTATTCGTTGGCATCCTCGCATTGCAGGGTGGTCCTGTAGCTGCCGCTTATTATCTCGGCCGTGTTCTTCTTTACATCTATGGATACCGTGTCGCCTGGCAGTCTTTTTGCCATTTCGGAAAACAGCCTTCCAGGCAGCACTGCGGCGCCTTCCTTTTCTATCATGGCGTCAACATATGTCTCTATCTGTATATTAAGGTCGGTACATCTTAAAAGCAGCCTCTTTCTATCCGCCTTCATGTATATGCCTTCAAGGACGGAGATTGTCGTCCTCACAGGCAGGGCCTTCGTTACCGTTGAAAGCGCGGCGTTCAAAGCATTTGTATCGAGTATTATGCGCATATACATTAACCTCCTGTTGTTTTGCTTCTTTAAGCTGTCCACATTCGTAGTTTATCCACACCCGCTTTGCAGTGTGTCTATATATATAATAATCAGCAGCAGCAGTAGAATTGTTAAAACTGTGGATAAGCCCCATACGGCCTTATTTTGGCTGAAAAAACGCTGTTGAAGGCAATGTGGAAAACTTTGTATAACTCAATTTGTTCTCCACCGTGTTCACGTTCTCCACCATGTTAACATCGATGCGGTGTTTAATCCACAGCAGTTATCCACACTATGTGGATAACTTTTTTTGACTTACTGCTTTTTTATCCTCTTTGTAAGATCCTCTATAAGCTCGGCCACCTGAGCATCCTCATTCATATCGGATTCTATCTTTTTGCAGGCGTTTATAACGGTAGAATGGTCCCTGCCGCCGAAGCTGGAGCCTATGTATTTGAGCGATTTGTTCGTAAGCTCCTTGCACAGATACATTGCCACCTGCCTTGGATAGGTTATTTCCATAGTCCTTCTTTGCGAAAGCAGAGCGTCTATATCTATATCATAATAATCCGCAACCACCTGCTGCACCAGCGGTACGGTAACGGGAGTATTGTCGCAGCCTGATACTATATCCTTAAGCGCTGCCGACGTAAGCGCCATATCTATGGGCTTTTTAGTTAGCCTTGCAAATGCTATCACCCTCGTTAAGGAGCCTTCAAGCTGGCGAATGTTTGAATTAACCTTTTCGGCTATAAAAGTAAGCACATCCTCGCTCACTTCTATATTCTCGCTTTTAGCCTTTCTTTTAAGTATGGCTACCCTTGTTTCAAGGTCGGGCGGCTGTATATCCGCCACCAGGCCGCCTTCAAACCTTGATACAAGCCTGTCCTCAAGATTTATAAGGTCCTTGGGTGGCTTATCGGAGCTTATGATTATCTGCTTGCCGTATGTGTGCAGCGCGTTGAAGGTATTAAAAAACTCCTCCTGCGTCCTGTCCTTTGCGACAAGGAACTGTATGTCGTCTATTATAAGCACGTCGGCAGTCCTGTATTTGTTCCTGAACTGAACGCGGCTGTTTTCCTGAATGGATTGTATAAGGTCGTTTGTAAAGGTTTCGGTGGTTATATAAATTATCCTCGCCTGGGGATTGTTTTTAAGTATCCTGTGGCCTATAGCGTGCATAAGATGGGTCTTGCCCAAGCCCACGCCGCCATATATAAAAAGAGGATTGTATGCCTTGCCCGGATCGTCCGCCACAGCCTGCGCCGCGGCATGAGCAAAGTTGTTGCTGTTGCCCACGACAAAGCTTTCAAACGTGTATTTGGGGTTAAGAAAATAGTCGCTGCTGGTTACGGGAAGATCCTCCCTGTACGCATTATATAAAGGAAGCTCGGATTCATCTATAAAGCGGACAAGGTATGTGCCTGCATTGGCCCTGTTTATGCAGTCCGTAAGCGTCTGAGTATATATGCTTTTGAGCGTGTTCTTTGTTGAAGGGTCCTTAACCTGAAGGATAATTACATTATCCTGAAGGCAGATAGGCGTCATGGACGCTATCCATGTATTATAGCTCAAGGGAGTCATGGACTTCCTTATCTCTTCAAGTGAGTTCTGCCAAACTGCTGCTGCGGACACCATAAAATTCCTCCCAAGGCATATAAAACCCTGCTAAAACGGCTTTATAAAATACGTTATAAGGGCGCGCGTATATAGCGTATACTCTTCATGTTTTTAATAATAACAAAAGCCGGGGCTCTTTACAAGTGGGATATCTTTGGCCTTGTGAAGACGCCGGGCGCAGACAACTATATATTGTAGGATAGCAAAAATAAAGTAAAATAAAGCCGAATTTCTTGACAGGGGGCTTGTTTTTCTTATATAATCATACACTGATGGATTACGCTGCTGAGTTATGCCATATCAATGGCCGGCCGAGTCGGGCGGCGTCAGCCCGATACGCTTATCATATAAAAGAAGGCATTACCTTCGGCTCTATGGTAAGGCAGAGCGCAGCATGATATAACACAAACGGAAAGAGGTGCTAAAAAGATGCTTGGAACATTTCAGCCTAAAAAGAGGCAGCGCAAAAAGGTGCATGGTTTCCGCCAGCGCATGAAGACCAAGAACGGCCGCAACGTGCTTGCCCGCCGCCGCAGCAAGGGCCGCAAGGTCATCTCCGCCTGATAAGCAGATATATATAAAAGCTGATACATCAGTACGGAAGCGGATATTTTGGTATATTGAACAAAAGCGCGGTATTTAGCGCGCATACGGGCCGCCCAACGCGGCAAGGCTATTATTGACGCATTGGGCCGGCTCCCTTAAAGGGGAAAAGAATTCTTAAAGGTGAAACGCTGTTATTCGCTTAAGCGGAATAAAAAGTTCCGCCACGTATACCGCAAGGGGAGCTCAAAGGCGAACGAGCTGATGGTGCTTATATATGTAAGATCAAAAACGCCGGAGCTTACGCATATAGGCTTTTCAGTAAGCAAAAAGCTTGGCAACAGCGTATGCCGCAACCGCATAAAACGCAGGCTGCGCAGCGTTATGGCTCCCTTGATAAGCAGCATAAAGCCCGGCTATGACATAATAGTTATAGCCAGGGAACCTATAGCGAAGGCGGAATTTGCCGGTATTGAGGCCGCGGCGCGCAGCCTTCTGCGTCGTGGCGATCTGATGAAGAAAGAAGAAAAATAGTTGTGAAGCGTATATTGCTGACGCTTATTGAAGGGTATAGGGCGTGGATATCCCCATTGCACGGACCCTGCTGCCGCTATATTCCAACGTGCTCCGGCTATGCCAGGGAGGCTATAGCCAGATTCGGCGCGCTTAAGGGCGGCTTGCTCGCGTTGTGGCGCGTGCTGCGCTGCAACCCTTTTTCGCGCGGGGGATATGATCCCGTGCCGGAAGAGTTTTGCTTATTCAAATCGACAAACAAAGCATAGAAACATACGATATTCATATTGCGCGCAAGGCAAGCGCAATAGGAAAGAGAGGATATAAAATTGGCCGGTGATTTCTTTTTGACAAACTGGTTTCTTGAGGCCATGCGCTGGATATACGGCATAACCTGCTCGCTTTCAGCCAGCGGCTTCGGCAGCGTTTTTCTTACAATATTGGTAAGCACGGTATTTCTTCGCGCGCTTACTTTGTTTTCCGACATAAAGACGCGCCAATCTTCAGCAAAGATGGCTGCCATACAGCCTGAAATACAAAGACTGCAAAAAAAGTATGCCGACGACCCGAGGCGCTTCCAGATGGAGCAATCGAAGCTGATGAAGGAAAGGGGCGTGAGCATGTGGAGCAGCTGCCTGCCTATGCTCATAACCATGCCGCTGTTCTTCTGCTTCATAGCCGCGTTCCGTTATTGGGGCTATGAGATGAACCTGAGGCTGCTCGTTGACGATAACGCCATGGAGCTTTTCAAATCCTTTAAGTTCCTTTGGATAAACAATATCTGGCAGCCGGATAACGGCACATATCCCGTGCTTGCAAGCGGAGCGAGCTTTTTGGCCACCCCTAACCTTTCAAACCTGCTTTATTTGCAGGAGGCCGGCGTCGGTGAAAAGCTTGTTGAAATGGGGCTTGCGGTAACAAAGGTTTATCAGGGCAACGTTACATATCAGATACTTTCAAACGAATCGGCCATAGCCATATATGACGCCGCAATAAAGCCGTTCCTTGATGTTTATGCCGGTTATAACAACGGCTGGTTCATAATGAGCATACTTGCCGGCGGATCTAACTTCCTTTCCGCATGGCTCATGACAAAGAGCACCCCCGCCGCCAATGCGGAGGCTGCAAAATCCACGAAGTGGATGAATTATCTCTTCCCGATAATGAGCTTTATATTCTGCTTGAACTACAACGCGGCCTTTGCAATTTATTGGACGCTGACAAGCCTGATAATGATACTGGTCAATGTCATACTCAATAAGAAATTCCCAAGAACGCCCCAGATTCAGGAGGAAACAAAGTAAAATGAGAACCTTGGAAGCATCAGGAAAAACGATAGACGAAGCAATATTTAACGGCCTCAAGGAGCTTGAGGTATCGATAGATGAAGTTGAAATAGATATAGTTCAGCACGAAACCAAGGGCTTATTGGGCATAGGCGCGAAGCCTGCAATAGTAAGGCTTATAGAAAGGGAGCCCGAGCAGATAGTTATACCCGACTACCTTACCGACGCTGACAGGGTGCGCACGGGCAGCCGCAGCGGGCAGAGGGAAAGCTCCCCCTACAACAGGGATCGCCGCAGCAGCCAGAACAGGCGCGAGCGCGCCCCGCGTCAGGATAGGAGGCCGAGGCCCGAAAGAAGGGACAACAGCGAAGCCTATATAGACAATAACGGCATTGAAGCCGCCGCCGTGCAGCCGCAGCGTAATGAGGACAGGCCGAGGCGTGAGCGCGTGCGCCGCGACAGCGCGATGGAAAAGCCCCAAATAGACTATACCCTTGAAGCTGCCGAGAATAACGAGGCCGCCGCCTTCCTCAAGCAGATGCTCTCGCTTATGGGCGTCGAAGCGCAGGTGCTTGCCAACGTCAGCGAGGAGGAGGGAATAAGGCTGAGGATAGATTCCTCCGGAATGGGCGTGCTTATAGGCCACAGGGGGGAAACGCTTGACGCCATACAGTACCTTACCAGCCTGCATGTGAACAGGGCCAGGAAGGAAAGGGGCTACACAAGGGTCACCATAGATACCGAGGGTTATAGGGAAAGAAGGGAAGAAACGCTTGCAAGGCTGGCAAGAAAGGTGGCCTCTCAGGTGAGGAGCACCGGCAGGGCGCGCACGCTTGAGCCCATGAATCCTTATGAAAGAAGGGTGCTGCACGCCACGCTGCAAAACAACCCCTATGTCACCACATACAGCGAGGGTGAGGAGCCTAACCGCAGGGTGGTAATAGCGCCAAAATCAAGGGAAGAGCGGTAAAATCATATTAAAAAAGGCGGAGCTGTCCGCCTTTCAGGTAGTCGAAAAAGTGGCTGTCCGCCACTTTTTCGATACTCAGAGGCTGGGCTAAGCCTTATAAACCGCCTTATACAGCCGTGGCACGATAAGCGCCGCGGCTGCTATTTTTATGGTATCCCCGGGAAGAAAGGGCAGCACGCAAAGCGAAAGCGCCGCGCCGAACGGGGTAGCGGATTGAAAGCAATACCATACAGTACCCATGGTATAACACGCGGCCAAGCCTATGACGCAGCCTATTATAACGGGTACGGTTTTCCTGCCGAAGCGCTCCGCGACAATGCCTGCCGCCAGCGCCGCGACAACATAGCCCGCTATATAGCCGCCGGTAGGCCCGATAAGCACCTGAAAGCCGCCGTGCAGGTTTGAAAACACCGGCGCGCCGACAGCCCCAAGCAGAATATACACAGCCTGGCTTATGCTGCCCTTTGCCGCGCCAAGCAGGCCGCCGGCTACAAATACGGAAAAAAGCGCCAGGTTGACGGGTACAGGCTCTATCGGTATGGCTATCTGCGAAAACACGGCCGTAAGCGCCGCAAAAAGCGCGCAGTATATAAGGTTTTTTGTGGTGCTGTTCATATTACTACCCTCGCAGTCAAAAAAATATTAGCCCCGAGCTTCTAATAAATCAAATCAGGACTAATATTACACTAAATTATATGTTTTTTCAATAAACTGCATTGGATAAAGGCTATATGAAATACGTTATAAGCTATGCCTGCTCAGCCTGCGCTTCAGGCTGCATGGCCTTTTCAACATAGCATAGGAACTCCTCATCAGGGCTGAAATCTATGCTGTAAAGCCTGCCGCTGCGCCTGAATATAAGCTTGTACGCCTTTTTTGCGGGCAGATTGGTGAGCTTGGATTGCCTTGATATGGGTATAGCTACCGCATTGCCGTTTTCATCGGTGCAGGGCTTTTCGGGCTCTATCAGTTTCACAAATTCCTCAGGCTGAACAGCCTCAATGACCTTTCCCTTTACGGCAACCATGCGCTCAAACAGGAACGTTCCCTTTTTCCATGTTATAGGCGCCGATATCACATTGCCCTCCTCGTCGGTTTTGGGCGAGGGGTCGTATACTATGCTGTAACGATATGAGCACAGCCGCCTTTCATAAAGCATCAAAAGCCCCGCGACTATAGCGCCGAATAGGAATACCTGCGCTATTATGTTGAAGGGAGAAGCAAAAGCCGCAAAAAGCTCCGAAAGCCGCCTTATAAATATAATTAGCAGCACGAGCGCCAATATAATGATAAAATCCATCTTTGAGGAATCCTTTGCTCCCCCCGATACCTGCTGGAACATGGCTTATTTTTCCCCTTGCTCTTTCTGTTCAAGGCGTTTGTTCATCGTTTTTTCAACCGCGTTAAGTATGTTTTCATAGCCTGTGCAGCGGCAGAGATGCCCGCTCAAAAGCTTGCGAAGCTCGTCCCTTGTGTAGCGCTTTCCGCTTTCAAGTATCTCCACCGCGCTCATTATAAAGCCGGGCGTGCAGAAGCCGCACTGCACGGCGGCCTCGTCAACAAACGCCTGCTGAATATCCGAAAGCTCGCCGTTTGGGCCTAAAAGGCATTCAAGCGTGCGTATGCTTTTACCGTCCGCCCATACGGCAAGATATATGCAGGAATTGTAGCACTCGCCGTCTATTATAACGTTGCATGCGCCGCACTCGCCAACCTCGCACCCTTTTTTTACCGATGTAAGGCGGAAATCATTCCTCAGCATATCGGTAAGCGAGGCCCTCACGTCCACCATGGTTTCCGTATATTCCCCGTTTATGGTGCATTTTACAAGCTTCATCTGTGCCATTACAGTTCACCTCCGTTAAGGCGTATGGATTCGGTTAGGCAGCGCCTTGCAAGCTCCCTGGCAAGATGCAGCCTGAAATCCCTGCTTGCCCTCCAGCTGTCCCTCGGGTTTATATCCTGCTCCACGGCCTCGGCAAAAAGCTCCACTGTTTCATGTGAAACAGGCATATTCTTTATCCTTTCCTCCGCCGTTTTTGCCCTCATGGGGACGGGGCCTGCTACTCCGTAAGCTATGCGCGCATCGGACACGCTCTTTTTATCATCGCTCAGCTTTACGTTTACGGAGCAGCCAAGCGTGGCTATGTCCATAGCGTTTCGCATGGCGTATTTAATATAATGCCCCTTGTAGCCTGAATAGCTTTGCTTTCTAATGAGTATGGCCGTAAGCAGCTCGCATGGCTTAAGCGCCACCTTTCCTGCGCTTACATAATATTCGCTTATCGGCAGCTGCCTCACGCCGTCCGGACCGGTAAGCTCAACAATAGCGTCCCATGCGTGCAGCGTGCTTGCGGAGTCCGCACTGGTAACGCCGTTTGATATGTTGCCGCCTATGGTGCCTATGTTCCTTATCTGCGGGCCGCCCACCATGTCCACAGCTTCGCCAAGAACCTTTATATGCTCGTTTATTATAGGGTCCTTTGTTATGTGCGAAAAGCTTGTTAAGGGCAGTATGCGTATGGCGCCGTCCTCATCAAGCTTAACGCCCCTCAAAGCGTCTATCGTATATATGCTCACAAGCTCGCAGCCGGCAAGCTTGCCTTCGCGCAGCTTTATAAGCACGTCGCTGCCGCCGGCGATTATCCTGGCCTCCGGATGCTTTTGCATAAGCGAGACCGCTTCTTCTACGCTGAAAGCTTCATAAAGCGCTTTTATATCATACATAGCTCATTCCTCCATAATAGATATAGCCTATACAGCTTATATAAGCCCTTCCTTGCGGAACCGCTCAAACAGAATGTGCGGCGTAAGCGGCGCGGAGTCTATCTCAACGCCCGTGGCGTTCAGCACGGCGTTGCGTATCGCGGGCGCTCCGCTTGTTGCCGGCGGCTCGCCAAGGGCCTTTGTGCCGTAGGCGCTGGTAGGCTCGTAGTTTTCAACGAACTGCGCCTCAAGATGCGGGTGATCCATTGTTGTTGAAAGCTTGTAGTCGAGCAGGTTGTTGTTGAGCGGCCTGCCCGTCTTTTTATCGAAGAGCAGCTGCTCGCTCAGCCCGTAGCCTATGGCCATGCTCATGCCGCCGTGCACCTGCGCCGCGGCAAGCGCCGGATTTATAAGCCTTCCGCAGTCATGCACGTTTACCATATTTATCAGCTTTACCTTGCAGAGCGGTATGTCCACCTCTACCTCCGCAAACGAGCAGCCGAAGGAATATGCATTTGACTTTACCTGATATGTGCTTTCCGCCGTGATATGCTGGCTGTGCTCAAAGCTGTAAAGCGCCTCTGTCGCAAGCTCCTTAAGCGACATCAGCCGGCGGCGGTTGTTTATGTTTATAATATAGCCGTCCTCTAAATCAAGGTTATGCACGCTCATCCTGGTCAGCTCGTGCGCGGCAAGCAGTATCCGCTCCTTCATAAGCCTTGCCGTCTGCTGCACGGCAAAGCCGCCCACATATGTCTGCCTGCTTGCGTATGCGCCCGTGCCAAAGGGGGTAACGTCGGTATCCTGGGAGGAGATTATATGCACCTTTTCAAGCGGTATGCTCAGCTCGTCCGCCGCCATCTGGCTGAAGGCCGTGTCCGCGCCCTGGCCTATCTCGGTCTCCGCAAGCTGAAGCTGAACGGAGCCGTCCTGATTAAGCACCATACGGCAGGAGGAGCTTTCAAGCGATATGGGCCAAACGGCGGTATTGTACCAGAAAACGGCCATGCCTATGCCGCGCCTTACGGGCCCCTTGTCGTTTGCGAACTCCTTAAGCTTCCTTTCGTAGTCTATATACTTCATGCCCTTTTCTATGCACTGGTTAAAGCTATCAAAATAGTTCTCGTTTTTGGAGAAACCGTCCTTGTAGCCAACCTCCATAAGGTTGAGCTTCCTAAGCTCGAGCGGGGGCATGTTCAGCCTTTTTGCTATATCGTCCACATGGCTTTCCATTGCGAACATCATCTGGGGTATGCCGTAGCCGCGCATTGCGCCCGATGCAGGGGTGTTGGTGAATATTGTATAAGCGTCCCCCTTGCAGGCGGAACGGTAGCGGTACAGCTGCCTGTATGCGCCCGCGCCCTTAGCGCATATGCCGTGGCCGTGGCTGGCGTATGCGCCCTGATTGGAGAATGCTTCCATCCTTCCCGCGACGAAGGTACCGTCCGGCCGCACATGGGTGGTTATATGATAGCGTATGGCGTGGCGCACCCTGTTGCAGGTGAAGGTTTCCTCCCTGGTCATGTCTATCTTGACAAGCCTGCCGCCGACCACGGTTGAAAGATAAGCGCACAGCGGCTCATACAGCGCGTCCTGCTTATTGCCGAAGCCGCCGCCTATGTATGGCTTGACTATCCTTACGTCTCCCCAGTCTATGCCCAGCGCCTGGCCAACTATCCTTCTTACTATGTGCGGTATCTGCGTTGAGCTGACTACGTTTATCTTGCCGGCCTCCATATATGCATAGCATATGTGGTTTTCTATATGGCAATGCTGCACCGTAGGCGTATCGTACCATTTGTCAACAACTATGAGCCCGGGTTCCTTTATCGCTTCCTCATAGTTGCCGTCCTCATACGAGGTATGCGCAAGTATGTTGTTTTTGAAGTTTTCGTGCAGCTGCGGCGCGCCGTCCTTCATTGCCTCAAGCTGATCAAGGACGAAGGGAAGCTCCTCATACTCCACCTTTACCTTGCGCATTGCCTGAACGGCGGCTACCTCGTCCTTTGCTATAACGGCGGCGACATCGTCGCCATAATAGCGCACATGGCGATTAAGAAGAAGCCTGTCCGCCACGTCCTGATGGTGAGGGTCGGTGCTCCACGGATGCCCCGCAGTCGGGAACGGTATATCAGGCACGTCGAAGCAGGTGACTATTTTCACCACGCCTGGCACCTTTTCAGCCTCGCTCGTATCTATGCTTTTAACATAGCCGTGCGCGATGGTGGAGCGCACCACCTTTATTATAAGCGCCGAACGGTCGGCAAGATCGTCGGTATATTTTGCGCGTCCTGTTACCTTGTCAGGCGCGTCTACGCGCTTTACGCTTTGTCCTATAACGCCCATTGGCAGCTCCTTTCATGTTTCAATATATGAAGTTGATATATATGAACCTTATAATTATATACAATAGTATATCAATCGCTGTATTTTATAAAGCGGAAGTTTATGGTGTCAAACAGGCCCTCGTCCGTCATCTTGGCGGCCGGTATAACGGGAAGCGCCATAAACGATAACGCCGTGAGCGGGTCGTTATCGCGCTTTGTGCCAAGCGAGTATGCGGCATCAAGCAGCGCCTGCTGCAGCTCCAGCACCTCGTTGACGGGCGCGTTGCTCATAAGCCCCGCTATGGGCAGCGGCAGCCTTGCAAGCACAACCCCGCGGCTAACCACGCAGTAGCCGCCGCCGCACTCGCTTAAAGCCTCTATCGCCATAAGCATATCGTCGTCATTGTCGCCCACGACCACAAGGTTGTGGCTATCGTGCGCAACGGTGGAGGCCATAGCCCCGTGCTTAAGGCCAAAGCCCTCCAGTATGCCAACGGCCATGCTGCCTGTGGCGTGATGCCTTTCTATTACGGCAAGCTTCATCAGGTCGCCGTCGGGGATAAAGCAGCCGTTTTCGTCCCGCTTAACATCTCTGTACACAAGCTCGGTAACGAGCTGATGCGGCTTCATCTTTATTGCAGGCGCGCTTGCGCCGCACCTGAGGGCGAGGCTGTCCTTTGTTATTTTTGGCAGCCTTACGCTGTGGAACACCTGCGGCGGCAGCAGCGGGGAGGGTATAGGCTCCTCGCCCGTGTACGGCAGGCCGAAGCGCGTTATCACCTCTTTTACCTTAAAGTCCTTTAGATCCTCAAGCAGCACCATGTCCGCCTTGTAGCCCGGGGCTATGGCCCCCACGCCGCGTATGCCGTAAGCCCTTGCGGCGTTGTAGGAGGTCATTCTTATAACGTCTATCGGGTCCAGCCCTGCGGCGACGGCCATGCGCGCATTGGCGTTTATATGGCCCTGCCTGCGTATATCCTCTATGTGCTTGTCGTCCGTGCAGAACATCATGTTGTCCGTAGGCAGCTTTTCATAGGCTATGCGCTGCATTATCTCATCCATGTTGTTTGCTGCGCTGCCTATCCTTAAAAGTATACGCATGCCCGTGGCGAGCTTTTCTTTTACCTCATCATAGTTTGAACATTCATGGTCGCTGAACGCGCCTGCCACCCTGTATGCGTTTAGTCCCATGCCGCCGAGCAGGGGCGCGTGCCCGTCTATGGGCTTACCGTCGAACAACCTGAGCTTATCCAGCATTTCCTGGCTGCAGTTTATCACGGAGTTTGCATCCATCACCTCGCCAAGGCCGAGTATGCGGCTCTTGTGCATGAATTGCTCCATATCCTCCGCTACCAGCTTCGCGCCGCTGTGCTCAAACGGCGTGGCCGGCACGCAGGAAGGCAGCATGTAAAGCACCCTCAGCGGCAGGTCGTCCGTAAGCTTATACATAGCCCTTATTCCGGCAACTCCGGCAACGTTGGCAATCTCGTGCGGGTCGGCGATTATGGTCGTGGTGCCGTGCGGCATTATCACCCTCATGAAAGAGGAGGGTATCACCATGCTGCTTTCTATATGCACATGGGCGTCTATAAACCCCGGGGCGAGATAAGCGCCGTTAGCGTCTATCTCGTTTTCGCCGCTGTAGGAGCCTATGCCGGTTATTATGTCCTCATACACGGCAACGTCGGCCTTGGTTATCTCTTTTGTAAAAACGTTTATGACGCGGGCATTTTTTATAACGAGCGTGCTTTTGCCCTCATATGCTGCGCGTATAAGCTCATTTTGTCTCATGTAATGCTCCTTTCGCTCCGCTGTGCTTAAAGCCTATTTAAGCTTTGCAAATATCATTCTGCCCGCCGCCGTTTGCAGCGCGCTTGTTACTATAACGGTAACGTCCTCGCCAAGGTAGCGCTTGCCGCCGTCAACAACTATCATCGTGCCGTCGTTAAGGTAGCCTACGCCCTGGCCAAGCTCCTTGCCTTCCTTAACTATCGTCAGCCGCATCTCCTCGCCCGGCAGCACAACGGGCTTTATCGCGTTTGCAAGCTCGTTTATGTTGAAAACCGGCACCCTTTGCACCCCGGCGACCTTGTTGAGGTTGTAGTCGTTAGTCACCACCACGCCGTTCATATCGTAAGCAAGCTTTATAAGCTTGGCGTCGACCTCCTGTATGTCGTCATAATCGGTATTGACTACTTTAATCGGAATGTCCTGCTCCTGCTGCATTCTGTTAAGTATGTCAAGCCCCCTCCTGCCGCGGTTGCGCTTGAGCGCATCCGCACTGTCCGCAATATGCCTAAGCTCGGCAAGCACAAATGCGGGAACGACTATCGTGCCTTCCATTATGCCGGTACTGCATATGTCGGCTATCCTGCCGTCTATTATAACGGACGTATCCAGTATCTTGGGCCTTGCGACGCTGCTTTTGCTCAGCTTTCCGGTGCGCCTGAACCAGGTGGGGATGTTTATCTCCCCCCTTCTTTTCAGCACGATAGCGCAGCCAAGGTAGCCAAACGTGCAGTAAAGCAATATGTTTATGGAAAGCTTGAGCCACCAGGGCAGGCTTGCTGTAAGCGTGCTTAACAAAAGCGCTATGACAAGGCCTACAACAAGGCCTACCACCCCAAAGAATATGTCCGAAAGGGACATATCGCTAAGCTTGCTTTCTGCGGCGGCTATAAAGCGTGAAAACGCGGCTATTATTTGGGGCGCTATGATAAAAAATATGATTGCGAATACGATTGCCCCGGCAAAATACATAGCCTCGTGCAGCGGAAGCATATTGGCAAGCGCCAACAGCTTATCAATGCCCGCCATTGCAAAGGCGCCTATCCCCGCGCCCACTATAGCAATAATGATGCGCGCCAACTTTTTAGCCAAAAGAGCTTCACCTCCATACTTGATAGGGTTTGATTTTATATTTTATAATATATATCAAAGCGGACGCGACACGCACGCCCACATGATGCCGTACAGATAAATACAGCCGCCGGCTCATAATGGCCTATAAAGAGAGCATAAGCTCGCCCGCATCTATGCCGGAAACCTCGGACAGCTCCTCGCTGAGCAGCCTTCTTGCGGTAACGAGCATCTTCCTTTCGCCTGCGGACAAGCCGCGCTTTTCATCCCTTCTGCTTAAGCATTTTACCACATCGGCGACCGCATATATATCCCCCCTGCGCAGTTTTTCACAATTTTCACGATATCGCCTGTTCCAGTTCTCCGCTTCCGCTTCAGGCTCGGTCCTCATATAAGCTATTACTTTATCACATTCTTCCCTGCTGATAAGCCGCCTTAAGCCTATGCGGCCGGCGGACTCAACAGGCACCATCGCGCTCATGCGCCCCTTTGTAAAACGCAGCAGATAATACTGCGCGGTAATACCCAACACCGTTCTTTCCTCAATGCCTTCAATTTCCCCTATGCCATGCATGGGGTAGCATATTTTTTCGCCTACGCAAAACATAGCCTTCCTTCCCTTCGCCGTGGGTCGGCAGTCACAAATGGATAAAAGCGGTTGTCAAAAAAAGAATCAGTCTGTTACAAATATATTTTAGCATCTACATATATCCAATGTCAAAGAAAAATGCCCGAACACGCCCATTTTCGGCAAAAATAGCGCCCAACGGCGCTTGTCCGCAGCATGCGCACACAGCATGTTATGATTGATAATAAAATAACAGCCAAACCTTGGGCATAAAACAGGCGTTTATGCGCATATGAGTTGCAGGAGAGCCGTGTGGTTAATGCAAAACGATGCATGTGTGGATTATGTGGAAAAATGGTAAAATGCCGCCTTATAAGGGGCAGAACTGTGGATAAGTATGTGGACAATGTGGACAACTAACATTTTTAAGGCAATAATATGCATCGAAAAAACCAAAAATAAAGCGCCAAAGACTTTTTTATACACCCAAAGAAATAATACGCCTCCAAAATATGGCATAAGCTCAGCTTGAGCGGAATACGTTCTCTATGAGGTGATATTATGGCGATTCAGGCAAAAATGAAGAAGGCAGTCCGTCTGCTGGGGACAGGATTGGCCGCGCTGTTATTCTGCGCGCTGATAATTGTATTGTTCGTCAAAAGAGAAAAACGGCTGAATACGCTTGATGAGCCTCTGCCAAGCCCTGACGGGCAGCTATCGGACGAGGAGGAGATCAGATTCACGGTGGTGCTTGACCCCGGGCATGGCGAGCCTGACGGCGGCGCCGTGGGCATAGACACGGGTACGCCCGAGGCAGGCATAAACCTGAACTATGCAAAGGCGCTAAAGCAGCAGCTTGAGGCGATGGGCGTCAGCGTCGTGCTTACAAGGGAGGACGAGAACGCCATAAGCGCAGACAAAAAAGAGGACATGGCGGCGCGCAAGGCGATAATGAACGGCTGCAATGCGGACATAGTTGTGAGCATACACATGAACAAATTCCGCGACAGGTCCGTTTCCGGCCCGATGGCATTCTATATAAAAGGAGATGATGCCGGCGAGGCGCTTGCCAAATGCGTGCTTGACGGCGTATGCGAGGCTATTGACCGCCCGCTCAGGCATGTTAACCCGGGCGATTATTTCATATTAAAGCACAGCGAGCCGCCGGCGGTGATACTGGAATGCGGCTTCCTTTCCAACAGCACGGATGAAAAGCTGCTGCTGAGCGAGGAGCACATGAACAAAATGATGCAGGGCGCCGCCAAGGGCATAATGAACTACCTTAACTCAACAAATGAGGATGCGGCGGATAAAGCTGACGCTGAGGATAAATGATGATCATATGCTATGCCTTTGCTTGAACAAAAACAGGCTTATCCCCTTTTCTCCCTCAATCTTTGCGCGACAGAGCGGAGCGGGGCGACGTCGGCTTTGTCAAGCCCAAGAAGATAATCTCAGCCTGTCGAAAAACCCTGGGGTTGTTAAGGGGCGGCTGCCCATTAAGCTTTATTCCGGCTCTGACGGCATGCACGTCAGAACGGATGAAAGCCCAAAGGTTTTCGTACTTTAGCTGTTTAAGCTTGTTGCCGAAGTTCACTATACCATCACCTCTTTTCACTCTTAGTATGCTTGGACTAAAAACAATAATGGTGGAAAAATATTAAATTAGTTGATACCGGCATTGCGAAGCTCTAATATATGAGAAAAAAGGATAAGGAGGTCTGTTGTGGAGAATAATGGACCGTTTTGGGTATTGCCGCAGATATTATGAAAATGCTTGATTTTTAGTTGATATCCCTATTGCGGCTTTGTTTTTTGCATGTTATAATATGTTGCTAACGTGCTTCTTGCGCCGTTTTTGCGGCGCCATAAGACCATAAGGAGGTGAAAAGCGTGAAAAAGTACGAAGCTATGTATGTGATCACGCCGGAGCTTGAAGATGAGGCCATGAAGGGTATTGTCGAAAAGTATTCCGGCATTATCTCCGCCAATGGCGGTGAGATCGAGAAGGTGGACGAATGGGGCCGCCGCCGTCTGGCCTACCCCATCGACTACAAGACCGAGGGTTACTATGTGCTGACTACGTTCCAAGGCAACCCCGAGCTTCCAAGGGAGCTTGAGCGTAACCTGAACAACGATGAAAGCATTCTCCGTTTTCTCGTCGTTCGTCAGGACGGCTGAAAAAGCGCGTAAAAGAAAGGTCGTAACGCAATGAATAAAGTCATTCTTATAGGCAATCTGACCAAGGATCCGGAAATGCGGCAGACTACCGGCGGCACGAACGTATGCACGTTCTCCGTTGCCGTTAACCGCCGTTTCAAGGATAAGAACACAGGCGAAGCGCAGACGGACTTCTTCAACATAGTTGTCTGGAGGCAGCTTGCAGAGCTGTGCGGAAGGTACCTTGCTAAGGGCCGCAAGGTTTGCGTAACGGGCGAGCTTCAGAACCGCTCGTATGACGCTAAGGACGGCACCAAGCGTTATGTGACCGAGATAGTCGCGGATGAGGTCGAGTTCCTCACTCCTCGCGACAGGGATGCTTCAGGCGCCGGAAGCGACTTCGCCCCCAGGGGCGAGCGGACGGCTCCGCAGGCTCCCGACGGATTTGTTGATATAGACGATGACGCGCTGCCGTTCTGATGCAGCCGCAGTCAAACTTTTGAAAGGAGATACTTCATCATGGAAGAGCGTAGGACCATGAAGCCCCGTCCCCGCAAGGGCCGCCGTAAGGTTTGTGCCTTCTGCGCCGATAAGGTGGAACATATAGATTACAAGGACGTGAACCGCCTGCGTAAGTTCACCACCGAGCGCGGCAAGATAATGCCCCGCAGGATGAGCGGCGTATGCGCCAAGCATCAGCGTGAGCTGGCTGTGGCGATAAAGCGCGCCCGTCAGGTCGCCCTTATGCCCTATGTGGCTGACTAAGGCGAACGGGACAGCTTATTAAAACTATCTAACAACAAGCGAAGAGCGTTAGTAACGGCTGCCGTAATACGGCAGCCGCTTTTGTTTCAGCTATATTTGCGTTGATCCGTTTTATTGCTTGTTTGCCAGCATATCCTTTGTTTTCATCAACCTTGTCAGGTTGCCGCGCTCGTTTTCGTCAAGCTTCATGGTTATGGTGTGTATCGCCTCGTCAAACTGGGGTATCATGACGTATTCAAGCGCGTTCACGCGCCTGCGGGTCTTTTCAATCTCGTCCGCAAGGCGGTTGCATATCTTTTCAACCTCCGCAAGCTCTATCAAAAGCGGAAGAAGCTCGCTGAACTGCTTCACCGCGCCGTCAAGCTCGGCGCTGGTCGTGGCAATGCCGTAGGGGAGCTCTATCGCGCCGCCCGTTTCCTTAAGCTCAAGCTTTGGCGCCTGAACGCTTAAAACGTGCTGGCTGGATACCTCTATCTCGGCGGGACGCGCGGGGTAGCACAGCGCCTCCTCTATATCCTCATTGCTCATGCTGGCGCGCGCAAGCACAAAGCTCTGCATGGCTTCGCCAAGCTTAGCCTCTACCTGCTCCCTAAGCTCCTTGTTTCGCCTTACATAGATTATGAAGCGGCGCACCATCTCGTCGCGCTTATCCTTCATCAGCTTATGACCGCGAACGGCGACCTTCTTTTTCTTTTTGAGGTTGGAAAGCTCCATTCTCGTGGGCTTTACCTGCAATGCAGCCATATTACGTCTCCTTTGGGATATTTACTGCTCCGCCTTTGGAAGATACTTGTCAAGATATTCATCCTTTATGCGCTTAAGCTCAGTCCTCGGCAATATGCTGAGGAGCCGCCAGCCTATATCGAGCGTTTCCTCTATGGGCCTGTTGGTATAATAGCCCTGCGAAACATACTCGTCCTCAAAGGCGTCGGCAAATTTGGCGTAAAGCTTATCCGTATCGGAAAGCGCGGCGTCGCCCAATATAACGGCAAGCTCCTTTGCGTCCTTACCCCTTGAATAGGCGGCGAAGAGCTGGTTCATCGTGTCCGCATGGTCCTCCCTGGTTTTGCCGCGGCCTATGCCCTTGTCCTTAAGGCGGCTAAGCGAGGGCAAAACGTTTATGGGCGGGGTCACGCCCCTTCTGTTAAGCTCCCTTGAAAGTATAATCTGCCCTTCCGTTATGTAGCCGGTAAGGTCGGGTATCGGGTGGGTTATGTCATCCTCCGGCATGGAAAGTATGGGTATCATGGTTATGGAGCCCTTGCTGCCCTTTATCCTGCCTGCGCGCTCATACATGGTGGCAAGGTCGGTATAAAGATAGCCCGGGTAGCCCCTGCGGCCAGGCACCTCCTTACGCGCGGCGGAAACCTCGCGCAGGGCCTCGGCATAGTTGGTTATGTCCGTTATTATTACAAGCACATGCATGCCAAGGTCGTATGCAAGATACTCCGCGGCGGTTATAGCCATACGCGGCGTGGCTATACGCTCTATTGCCGGATCGTTTGCAAGGTTTACGAAGGTGACCGTCCTGTCTATGGCGCCGGTGGAGCGGAAATCGTTTATGAAGAAGTCGGCTTCTTCAAACGTTATGCCTACGGCGGCAAAAACGACGGCGAAGCTTTCGTCCGCGCCAAGCACCCTGGCCTGACGCGCTATCTGCGCCGCAAGCTGCGCATGAGGAAGGCCGGAGCCTGAGAACACGGGCAGCTTCTGCCCCCTGACCAGCGTGTTAAGCCCGTCTATCGCGCTTATGCCCGTCTGTATAAATTCGGAAGGGTAGTCCCTTGCGGCCGGATTTATAGGCGCGCCGTTTATATCCATTCTCTTTTCGGCGATGAGCGGCTCTCCGTCGTCCTTTGGCCTGCCCATGCCGTCAAAAACGCGGCCGAGCATATCGGGAGCTACGGCAAGCTCTATGCTGTGTCCCAAAAAGCGCGCCTTGGAGTCGCTTATCCTAAGGCCCTGCGAGCCTTCAAAAAGCTGCAGCAGCGCCTTGTCCCGGTTTATTTCCAGCACGCGGCCCCTTCTTATCTCTCCGTTGGATTGCTCAATCTCAACAAGCTCGTCGTACTTTACGCCCTCTACGCCTTCTACCATCATAAGAGGGCCTACGACTTCCTTTATTGTGCGGTATTCCTTATGCATCTTCGTTACCTCCGTCTGTCAGGCTGCGGATCTGGGAACCAAGCTCTGCCATTATCTCGTCAAAGCGGCTCTTCGCCTCGTTTTCGGGAACGTACTTAAAGCGGCCTATAGCCTCCCTTACAGGCAGGGAAGCAAGCCTTGCAAAGCTTGCGCCGTTTTCAAGCGCCTCGGAACCCATATCGTAATAGCTCAGTATGGTCTTGAGCATCATGCACTGCTTTTCGGGGGATGTATATGTATCCACCTCATGGAATGCGTTCTGGTGCAGATAGTCCTCCCTTATGGAGCGCGCCGCCTCAAGCTTCAGCCTGTCGTTAAAGCTGAGCGCGTCTATACCCACAAGGCGCACTATCTCCTCAAGCTCGCTTTCCTCCTGCAGAAGGGTCATGGTTTTCCTTACCAGCGACGCCCACTGCGAGCTTACGTTTTTATCGAACCAGCCTTCAAGCCTGTCGGTGTACAATGAATAGCTTTGCAGCCAGTCTATTGCCGGGAAATGGCGCGCATAGGCAAGCTTGCTTGAAAGTCCCCAGTATACCTTAACTATTCTGAGCGTTGCCTGCGATACCGGCTCGCTTATATCTCCGCCCGGGGGTGAAACCGCGCCTATCGCGGTTATGGCGCCGGTCCTTCCCTCCTTGCCAAGGGCCTTTACGCAGCCGGCCCTTTCATAGAACTCGGCAAGCCTGCTTGAAAGATACGCGGGATAGCCCTCCTCGCCCGGCATTTCCTCAAGCCTGCCGCTCATCTCTCTCAAAGCCTCGGCCCAGCGGCTGGTGGAGTCCGCCATTATGGCCACCTTGTAGCCCATATCCCTGAAGTATTCCGCAATGGTTATGCCCGTGTATATGCTCGCCTCTCGTGCGGCGACTGGCATATCCGAGGTGTTGGCTATAAGCACCGTGCGCTTCATAAGGCTCAGGCCCGTGCGCGGGTCCTTAAGCTCGGGGAACTCCATAAGCACGTCCGTCATTTCGTTGCCGCGCTCACCGCAGCCGACGTATACTATTATGTCGGCGTCAGCCCATTTTGCAAGCTGATGCTGAACCACCGTTTTGCCGCTGCCAAAGGGGCCTGGTACTGCGGCGACGCCGCCCTTTGCAACGGGGAAAAGCGTGTCAATTACCCTTTGTCCGGTGACCATAGGCTCGTTGGGCGCAAGCTTTTCCTTATAGGGCCTGCCCTTTCTTACGGGCCACCTTTGCAGCATGGGCAGCTCAATCTCGCCGGCATCCGTTTCAAGCCTGGCTATAGGCGTAACCACGTTCGCTTCGCCGGAGAATATCCACTTGAGCTTGCCCTTTACGCCGTAGGGCACCATTATCTTATGAAGCACGGCCTCGCTTTCCTGAACGGTGCCAAGCACGTCGCCCGCGCCAAGCTCATCGCCTATGCTTGCCGTGGGAACAAAGCTCCAAAGCTTTTCATGATCTATCGCGTTTACGGAGATGCCCCTGTTTATCCTGTCGCCCGCGCGCTCGCGTATAACGTCAAGGGGGCGCTGTATACCGTCATATATGGACTCTATAAGTCCGGGCGCAAGCTCAACGCTTAACGGAGCGCCTGTGGATTCCACCGGCTCGCCCGGGCCTATGCCGCCCGTTTCTTCATATACCTGAATACTTGCGCGGTCGGAACGAAGCTCTATAACTTCGCCTATAAGCTTTTTTTCACTAACGCGCACCACGTCGTACATCTGCACGTCCGCCATGCCGTCGGCCACTATAAGGGGGCCGGATACCTTGATTATTGTGCCTTTTGTTGCCATGTGCCGCTCCTTATGAAAATAGTATGTCCGCGCCGATAGCCTTTTCGACGTTGGACTTTATCTGTGCCATAGCCACGCCCGTGCTGCCGTGGGAGTCGGGTATGGGTATTATGGCCGGAAAAGATTCCTGCTTGTATTGCTCTATAGCCTCGCCGCACTGGGCAAAAAGAGGCTCGGTTATGAATATCACCTTTACGCCTTCCCTGGCGAGCCTGTGTATCCTTTTTGACGCGCCGTCGCCGTCAGCCTCGGGAAAAACGGCAAGTCCGGCCGCCTTTGCCAGCAAAATGCTGTCCCTGTCGCCTATCATGGCTATTTCATGCTTGTCATTCGCCATAAAGCACACGCGTCCTTTCGTTTATAACTTCTTCGCTCAGCCCGTTCCTCAGCGCCGTCATTATAAGCCTTATCACCTTGGCCTCCTGCCTTTTTGCGAGCAAAAAGCCTATGACGGGGGCAATGGTGTCTATCTCGTTCTTTCCCCTTGAGGCGAAGCGCATAAGCGCGTTGTCCCTTGCCCTTTCAAGCGCCATAGCGTTTGAGCTTAAGGCGTATTCCTCAAGCCCCTTCTTAAGCTGCTCCTTAAACTGGCCCGCCGGCAGCTCCCTGCTAAGCTGCTCCCTTGGCGAAAGATAGTGCTTTATAATAAGCTCCTTTGGTATATCGCCGCCGGACAGCAGAAGCTTTTTAAGCCTTTCCACGGGCGCATTGAGCGCAGAAAGCCTTGCAAGGGCTATAAGGTTGTCAAAATCAGCCGTGGCCTTGAAATAGGCCTGTATAAAAGCGTCTCCGCTGCTTATTGCGTGATCGATATAGCTTTGATCGAGCTTAACGCTTATCATGGCCGGATCCACACGGTCTGCGGCGATGTCCGCCTCTATGTCCGCCATCGCGTCCGCTATTGCCCCGGGAAGCTCCTTATAGTCGCCGTTTTCAACCATGCGCTTAAGCTCGGCCGGCTCGTATACGCCGCCCCTGGCGACTGCCGGCGTCTCCTTTGAGCCTGTTATCCTGAGCTTTATATAAAGCTTAAGGTTGGTTATGTCCGACGCAAGGAAGAATATATCCGTAAGAGAGGGCTTGGTCGTAACCTCCCTGACAAGCTCGTATGTTCTTTCAAGCTCGCTTTCTATCATGGCGTCCGTATCGAGTATGCTCGCGTCCGGCATTGCGCCGTAGTTGGCGTCGATAAGCATGCGCAGCGCCTCTTTTGCGGAGGAGGCTGCAAGCCTTTTTACTGCGTCCCTGTTAAACAGCGTCCTTTCACGCGAGCGTATGCGGGAAACGGCGTATACCGCGCTGTTCTGTGGCATATGTTATACCGCCTTCCATATAGTCATAATCGCTGCTCCACCATTCGGCTGGGTATGGTATCAGCCGAACAGTATCGCCGCAACGGCGCTTTCCTCCTGCGCGCGCACGTCCCTTAGAAGCGCCGCGAAGGAGCAGTTCTTTTCGTAGCCGTTGGCCGTAAGCACAAAGCCGCCGTCTATGCCGGCGTCAGCATTGTCCATGCTAAGCGCCGCCTTGCCGGCTTCCTTAAGAGCGGCGTTTACGGCATCTAACGCCGAGGCTATAAGCTGCCTGTCCGCCTTTGCGGGCTTTATGAGCTCGCCGCCCTCAGCCTCCTTGAGCAAAAGCTTTTTTATAAGCTCAAGCCGCTTGGCCTGCTCCATGGCGTTAAGCTTATCGGCTGCCAGCGCAAAGGCCTCGTCAACAAGCTGCCTTTTTGTTTTAAGGGCATACTTTCTTGAATCGAGAGCAGCGTTGGTGCGGCTCTTTTCAAGCTCGGCCTCCCTGAGCTTTTTTGCTTTAAGCTCGGCTTCCTCTTCTATTTTGAATATATCGTCCCTGGCCACGAGCAGCGTGCGCTCAGCCTCGCCGGCGGCGGCGTCAAGCATGGCCTCCGCCTCATCGCGGGCCTCGGATATTATCCGGTCTATAAGCTTCTGCGCGCTGTTTGGCAGTTTTTCCTTTTCCATTTCAGCCCCTCCGCTAAATTAGGCGAAGAGCACCAGGAACACGCTGACTATAAGTGAAAGCAGCGCGTAGGTCTCGACCATCAGCGCGAACATCATGCCGTTGCCGAAGCCGTCGGCACGCTTTGCCAGCATCTGTATGCCGCTTACGGAAACATTGCCCTGATGTATGGCGGAAATAAGGCCGCCAAAGCCAACCGGAAGGCCGGCGACAAGGTAAGCTATGCCCCTTTGAAGGGTTATGCCATCGGTAGCGCCGCCAAGTATGCCGGACTGTATAAGTATAAGTATCGCAACGGCGAAGCCGTATATGCCCTGCGAACCCGGAAGAAGCTCCAGCACAAGGCAGTTGCCGAAGCGCTCTGGCTGCTCAGCCACCACGCCTGCGGCGGCCTGGCCGGCCTTGCCTACGCCAATCATGGAGCCTATGCCTGCAAGTATGGCGGCTAAAAAAACGCCAAGCGCGGTAAGTATAATACCCACCTGGTTTTCGCTGAGGTTAGCGAATATGCTGCTGTTCTGCGCTGCGGTTTCCATCTGGTAAAGTAAGGCGCTCATTTTAATAAAGATCCTCCTGAAAAATAAGTTTGTTTTAGTCCGTTATCTCTATCCGGCTTTAGCCGGAGTAAGCGAAGGTTATTCTGCGGCGTCATCCACAATGTTTACGGTGCGCGTGTTCATGCCGAGGGGCTTGAACCTGACGCCGTCGGCCTCATAGAACTTGCCGAAAAATTCTATGAACTGAAGCCTTGCCGTGTGAGCAAAAGCGCCAAGCGTATTTATAAACAGGCTGAACAGGTGCAGCACTATCAAAAGGAAGCCTGCAATTATAAGCCCTATTATTACGCCCGGCACGCCAAGGCCGCCAAACGCCTTGTATAAAAGGCCGCCAATAAGGTTGAACACCATGCCCATAGCCCCCGAAACAAGGCCGAGTGCAAATATGCGCACATAGGAGAGAATGTCTGAAAGGTAGCCGGTTATATTGTAAAGCGCGCTGAAACCCTTGCCGAGCCTTATTATGGGATTTTTTGCGGAACGGCCGGAAAACAGCAGCAGCATGCCGCCGCCAAGAATTATAAGCACGAGCGCGGCGGTCTTTATTGCCGGGGCGGCAAAAAGCAGTACAAGTCCGGTCAAAAGCAGCATCCAGCTAAGCTGATCGAATATGGCGCTTTGCCAGTCCCCGTCGCGGAAGCACATATACATCTTTGCGATTATTCCTGCATACATATGCACAAGGCCAAGGCCGCAGGAGAGGAACATCATGGGCATAACGTCCGTCATGGGGTTGAAGAGCAGCGGGAATATGGTGGTAGAGAATATATCGTTCCATTCCATGCCGAAGAACGTGCCTATAAACGGCGCGCACAGCATGGTGGAAAGGCCGCCGTAGGTTATGACCTTAACAAGCTTTGCGGTGCTGCCCATGGGCTTTAAGTATTTTGTGTACAGCATACCGCCTATAAACAGCAGCATGCCGTAACCAAAGTCGGAAAGCATCATGCCGAAGAACAGGAAGTAGAACGGCGCCATCACCGCGGCCGCGTCCATGCCCCTGTATGAAGGCAGGGCGTACATTTCGGTAATGACCTCAAACGGCTCTATTAGCCTGCTGTTCCTGGTGACGCTCGGCGGCGTCTCGTCGTCTAAAGGATCGCGCGTATCCATATAATAGGCGTCGGTAACGCTTTCTATGGCGGCCTTTATGTCGTCAAGCCTGTCCGCCCTGGCCCAGCCGTCCAGCACATAGGCATATTCGCTCACGCTCAATGCGGCGTCCCCCTGCGCCCTGTCGCGCTCTATCGCATAAGCGTCGGCAGCCATGTCCAGCTCGGCGCGCTTTTTAGCGGCCTCGGCAAGCTGCTTGTTGATCTCCTCCAATCTTTCTGAAATGGAGGTAAGCTTCGCCTTTTCTTTTTCTATGTTCTGTGAAAAAGTGCCCGTGAGCTTAGGCGGCATGAACTCGACAAAGCCGGTCTCCTTAAGCATGCGCATAACAGGCTCATAGTCTATGCTCTGGCACGCGATTATCACGGCCCTTGCGCCCTCCGCGCCGAAGGTTTCAAGCCCTATATGCGTATCGAGGCAGCTTTCTATGCTCTCAATGACCTCCATGGCCTTTGCGTCCGCAACGCCTAAAATATAGCTTATATGCTTTGTCGGCTTGATAAGCTCAATGTCCGTGCCAAGCTCCCTGAATGGCTCAAGCGAGGCTATGAGCGCCTTCTCGCGCTCTATTTCGGCCTTGCAGGCGCTTTGCTCGCTTTCAAGCCCCTCTATCTCGCGGCAAAGCGCATCGCCGGACGCCTTGCTTTTGTAAAGCTGATCCTCGGTGCATTGCGGCGTAGGGCTGAGCAGCGGCTTTTTGTAATAGGCCTTAATGGACTTTCTTGCGCTGTCCAGCCTGTCTACCTTTTCTTCAAGCAGGCGCAGCTTGGCGCTGTCCGTAAGCTGACCCTCGGAAATTATCTGCACCGCCTTAAGCCGCTGCAACGCGCACAAAACCTGCTCCCTCTCGTTTGCAAGGCCGATAAGGGTAAGCCGTTTCATGGGAACTATCATGCCTGGGCCGCCTTCTCTATTATATATTCTGCCGCGGCGTTGAGCCTTTTCTCGGCCTCCTTGCGCCGCTGGTCCGCCTTGGCGGCGTTTTCGTTGAATATCTCGTCAAAAAGGGCGCGCCCTTCAGCCTTTGCCGTTTCCTCGGCGTAGGCGAGCCTATCGCGCGCTTTTTCCTGCGCGGACTCGGTCCGCCTTGCTGCTTCCGCCGCAGCCTCGGCTGCTTTTTCGCGTGCTTGTGCCGCAGCCTGCTTTTTAAGCTCAAGCGCCTGCTGCTCGGCTTCGGCAATGCGTTCTATCATCGATGACAAAGCTATGCTCCTCCTTGATTATGCATATTGATACGTCTAAAACAAATAGGTACGCTCCAAAAGGCGCTACAGATTCATTATAAATGCAGCTTTTGGAATTTACAATATATTTGTTGGGTAAATACCCGTTTGTTAACTATCAAACAAAAACCTCGCTTTATTAACGATTTTGCATATTATGGCGCGATTGAACAAAACTATGCATTATGTGTATAGATTTGAAAAAGCTATGGCGTTTTTTACAGGGCTAAGGATAAAGTGAATAGCGGCTGATGATCTACCGGCAGCAGAAACGCGAATACAGGCAGAAGAGCTGCATGGCCAGCGCGCCGAGGCAGAGCCTGCCTGAGCCTGAGGAGCAGTTATATACCCTCCGGGAGCCGCCAAAGCCGCCGAAATCGCCAAAGCCGCCGAAGGGAGAATAGTACGCGCCGCCGTTTTGCAGCCGTTCAAGGAACTCGGCATATTCAATGTTGTCAGGCTCCATGTTGACGGCCTTTCGTGCGTGTTCAAGCGCGGCCGCCGTGTTGCCCAGGCCGTGATTAGCCGCGGCGCTGTAATAATACCAGCGCGCGTCGTGCTGCTGTATGGATGAAAGCACGTTTAACGCTTCCCTGTATCTTCCGTAGGCAAGGTAGTTGTATGCGGCCTGCATCTTCGGGTCGCCGCCCTGCGCGCCTGCGCCGCCGTATGCTGAATATGCCCCGCCGAACGGGTCGTAGCCTGAGCCGAACGGCTCCGAGGAGGCGTTTTTGTTCATTATCTGGTCGTAAGCGGCGTTTATTTCCTTCATGCGCTGCTCGGCGGCCTTGTCGCCCGGGTTAGCGTCCGGATGATACTTTTTGGCGAGCCGCCTGTATGCGGCCTTCACCTCATCGTCGGTAGCCGTGGTAGGAATACCAAGCACCTTGTATGGGTCGGTCACGCTGCGCCCCCTTTCCGCCGTTAAGCTTTGCGCTTTTCAGGCTTTTTCTGTTTTGCGGCGCGCTTTATGTCATATCTGGTCCATATGCCGCGGTAAAGCACGTTGCGCAGTATCTCAAGCTCTGTTTTGCCTGCCCCTTCGCAGGAAAGCGGGAGCTTTTCAAACTCCCTTATGCATGCCGCCATAAGCGCCTTGAGCAGCGCGTATGTGTCCTGCTCAAAGGTGTCGTTCAATATAAGCGGATTGTAGCGGGAATGCTTGCGGTCGGCCCCGGCGTCCTCCCATGCGTCCATTATATATATAAACCTGCCAAGCGCCTCGCCAAACGGGCGCAGCCTTTGTGCAAATTCGCCCTCTGCAAAAACCTCGCCCAGCAGGCGGCCAAAGCATTTTGAAGCTTCGTCCGTATCTGCGCCCGGCCTGTTGCGCCTTTCTATGGCTTCAAGCGCCATAAGGCTCGCCTCGATGCTGTCCGCCTTTGCGCCGTGCCTTTCGCAGGCGGCCCTGTAAGCGTTTTCCAGATGCTTTTTTGAAAACCTGGCTGTGAGCTTATTATCGTCGATTATATCGTCAACCGCCTTGTGATAGGCCAATATGATTGTCATATCCGCCGCATATGATGTATTTTTGCTTATATCGCATTCGCGCGGCTTTATGGGGTGGACAAGGCATTTCAGCCTGGATGCGCTTATCTCGCTTTCGTATGCGCAATCCAGCAGCAGCGTTAGATACGCCATATCAAAGCTTAGCAGCAGCCTGCCCAGGCTTATTTTGCCCGAAAGGCTGTGGCAAAGCCCGCAGTATGCCGCCTTGTATCTTGCCTGCGCCTGAGTGGAAAGCGTTGCGGCGTCTGCCATAACATAGCCGAACATCAGCTTTTCCTTATGAACACCTCTCGGCATTTGGGGCAGGTTATGCGTATGGAGCCCTTGCCTTTGGGTGTGCGTACCACCTGGCCGCATTTGGGGCATTTGAAGAAACGGTGGGTCTTAAGCTGCTTTATGCGCGAGGATTTGCGCCTGAAAAAGGAGACAACGTTGTTTTTTATAGTAAGATACTTAACGTTGGCCTGATATCGTTTTGAGATGTTTTTTGAAAACATGCGCCACAGCGCTATAAGCATTATCAATACGGCCAGCCACCAAAGCACGCTGTATACCACGGATAAGCCAAAAGCGCCGAATATCATCGATAGCACTATAAGCGCTATCGCAACAAAGTTAAGGAAGCGGGAAAGCTGGTCTGCGCCGTATCTCCCCTCCATAAACCGCATAAAACGTTCCTTCATATCGCAATCATGACCTTTCGTCAAGCATAAAGCCATTATAGATAGCATACCACATTTGCGGCTATAAAAAAGCCCCCTTAAGGGGCTGATATGTGACAATAATTCAAAATTTATTCAATTGGTTTGGATACCGCTATCCATTCCGCTCCAGGCAGGCAGGCCTTAAGCTCGTCCGGAGCAAGCTCTATTGCGCTTGCCGCCGTACCGCAAGCCGGAAAGACCGTAGCGAATCTTTTAAGCGATTCGTCAAGGTATACCTTGACGTCAGCAGGGACTGCAAACGGGCATACGCCGCCTACGGCGTGGCCCGTCATCAAAAGCGCGTCCTCGGCGGAAAGCATGCGCGCCTTAAAGCCGAACTGCTGCTTGAACAAATGATTATCCACCTTAACGTCGCCCGCCATGACTATTATCATGCAGCCGGCGCCCGTGTGGAAGGAAAGCGATTTTGCTATCCTTGCCTCATCAACGCCCAATGCCGCCGCGGCAAGCTGCACCGTCGCGCTGGACACCTCAAACTCCCTTATCCTGTCCGCTACGCCATACGGCTCAAGATAGCTTCTTACTTTTTCAATGGACATGGTATCCTTCTCCAATGCTTTTTCTTTAGTCTATATCGTAGAATATCTCCTTGGGCGGCTCATCAAGCTGATAAGGATTGCGCATTATGCTCTTTATCGTCTTGAACGCGGTGGAGAAATAGAAGCCGTCGCATATCCTTTCGTCGGTAACGGCGGTATAGGTTATGAAGCGCTGCTCGACTATTTTGCCGTCGCTCTGTATCTCAAGCTTCCTCTGCTTCGGCCCGAAGGACATGAATATAGGCACGTTGCCGAAATCATAAAGGTGATGGAACACCGGCGGTATGCCAAGCGAGCCCATGCTGGTTATGAACATGCTGCCGTGGAACGGGCTAAGGTCCGTAAGCTTCTTTGGCAGCAGGCCGAAGTAATCAAGCAGCTTCAAAAACCATACCGCAAATTTAAGGAACAGGCCCGGTATATGCCCAAGTATCCTGGCCGCACCGTCAAAGCTGCTGTCTTCCCCGCTCCTTGCGAACTCTATCTCTTTTTTGAAAAGATTGTATATGTCCGTAGCCGTGGCGTCCCGCTCGGGGCGTATCTTTATTATGGTTTCCTCGGAATCGCTCTTCATCTCGAGCTTAACGGTAAGGTTAACCTCGATATTGTTTCTTGCAAACACCTTCTGGCCCGATATAAAGCGATTTACCGCGGGCCTTTGCGATACGCAGCGCACATAAGCCGCAACAAGCACATGCATTATGCCAAAGCCTGCAAGCCCCTCGTCATTGCGCTTGTGCCTTATATAGCGCTCTATCTCGCCTATATCAACGCTGTCGACAAAGTAGTTTGACGCGCCGCTTCTGTTTACCATTATATAGCTTGCTACGCGTGAAAGCGGATCCATGCTCCTTAGCCTGCGGCCGTCCTTCCTGTCGCCAAAGCGGCGCTTTCTCTTCTCCTCCATATCATTATGCTCCTATAAAATTATAAATAAATATCATAGCTGCATTATATGTTGCGGAAGATGCTATGTCAACTTAAAGGGCGGTTTTGCGCCTTGCGCCCGCCATATCCGCTTGATTTAAGGCGGAGCATGAGCTTAAAATGTAAATATTATTTGTAGATATCGGCTGATTGATTGAAATATGTGCGGATTAAATATAAAATAGAAGCAATATTTATTCCGGAGGAAGCGATGGCAGCAATTTCCGCCATATTAAGGCGTTTATCAAAAAGAATAAAGCGAAGCGTAAGGCGCGGCGTAAAAAGGACGCGCATGGGCGCAAGGCGGGCGGCAAGGAACGTGCTGCTTATGGACAGGCGAAAGCGCATAGCCGTGCTTTCCGGCGGGCTTATGGGCGCGGCTGCGCTCATAGTGGCTATAGTGATAGTTTGCGTAAACGGCGCCAGGTCGGCAAAGGCAAGCGCCGACAATGACGGCAGCAGGATGCCCGCCTCCGCGCCGGACGCGGTGCAGGGGCTTATGGTGGTGCCGGAGCCTACGCCCACGTTCGCGCCGGAGCCTACATTGGAGCCTACCCCAACGCCTACGCCTGATCCGACGCTTAGAAGGGGCATGGAGAGGGACGATGTGGAGCCGCTGCAAAGAAGGCTTATAGAGCTCGGCTTTATGGAGCTGGACGAGCCGACCAGGAAGTTCGGCCCCGCAACGGAAAACGCCGTGCGGCTCTTCCAGAGGCAGGTGAACTTTACGGACACGATAGACGTACAGCTTCAGGAGGACGGAATAGCGGGCGAACAGACACTTGCGCTGCTGTATAGTCAGGACGCGCCCAAATACATAGTTAAATACGGCATGCAGGGCGACGACATAACCGAGATGCAGGATCAGCTTAAGGATCTTGGTTACATGAGCGCCGTTACGGGCAACTACGGCGACAAGACGGTGGCTGCGCTCAAGGCGTTTCAGGACAGGAACGGCTTGAGTCCGGACGGCATGTGCGGCGAAAAGACCTTTGCCCTGCTATACAGCGACGATGCGAAGGAAAGCGCCACCAAGGCCAAGAGCAAGCGCACCAAGGCGAATATAGACAAGATGATAGCCGTGGCCAAAAAGCAGCTTGGCGACAAATATGTGCTTGGCGCTAAGGGCCCGGATAAATTCGATTGCTCAGGCCTTGTATACTATTGCCTCAAGGAGGCGGGCAGCAACAGGAGAAGGCTCAACGCCGCGGGCTACTCAGGTGTAAACGACTGGAGCAAGATAGAAAAGATGAGCGCGCTTAAAAGGGGAGATCTTATATTCTTCTATGACGACGGCTTTACCAAGATAGGCCACGTCGGCATAGTGCTCAACAGCAGCGAGATGATAGACGCCTCCAACAACAAGGGCAAGGTCGTAAGAAGGGACTACACTACAAGCTATTGGAAAAAACATTTTTATTGCGGAAGGAGACCATGGTGATGCAAAGGCTGATAATAAAGGATTTAGAGGCAATAGTGAGCTGCGATGCCAACGACGCCGTATATAAGCATGCGGACATTGTTATTGAAGGCAACGCCATAGCAAAAATAGGCCCGAACGCCGCCCAAGGCCTTGAGGACGGCGCAGACATAATAGACGGCGCGCATCTTATATGCTATCCCGGACTTATAAACACGCACCATCATTTCTATCAATACTTTTCAAGGAACCTGCCTCAGGTGCAGAACATGGAGCTTTTTGACTGGCTGGTGGCGCTCTATGAGATATGGAAGGGGATAGACGGCAACGTTATAAGGTATTCCTCGCTTTCCGCAATGGCGGAGCTTATGAAGTGGGGCTGCACCACGGCGTTCGACCATCATTATGTTTTCCCCAAAAAAGCGGGCCATCTTTTGATAGACGAGCAGTTTGCCGCGGCGGAGGAGATTGGCATGCGCTTTGCCGCGAGCAGGGGCAGCATGGATCTTTCCAAAAAAGACGGCGGGCTGCCTCCGGACAGCGTGGTACAGACCATTGATGAGATAATTGAGGATAGCCGCCGCCTTGCGGCCGAGTATCACGACCCCTCTTTCGGCTCTATGCGCACGCTCGCGCTTGCGCCGTGCTCACCGTTTTCCGTAAGCGGAGAGCTTTTGCGCCAAAGCGCGATAGCCGCAAGGGAGCTTGGGCTGAGGCTGCACACGCATCTTGCCGAAACAAGGGACGAGGAAAACTATACGCTTGAGCGCTTCGGCTTAAGGCCGTATGACTATATGGAAACGCTCGGCTGGACCGGCGGGGACGTATGGTATGCGCACGGCATACATTTTACGGACGACGAGCTTGTGCGCATAGCAAAAAGCGGCTCCGGCGTTGCGCATTGCCCCATATCCAACATGAAGCTTTCAAGCGGAACAGCCAACGTGCCGAGAATGATGGAGCTTGGCATAAAGGTCGGCCTTGCCGTGGACGGCAGCGCCAGCAACGATGGCTCCAACCTTCTTGAGGAGCTAAGGGTAGGCTATCTTCTGCACAGGCTGAACTGGGCTGAAAAGGCGCCAAGCGGCTATGAAATGCTCAAGCTCGCCACGGCCGGCGGCGCGGACGTGCTCGGCAGGGGCGACATAGGCCGCATAGCCGTGGGCATGATGGCGGATATGTTCCTTGTAAACAGCCAAAGGGCGGAGCTTGCGGGCGCGGCGCTCGACCCAATGAACATGCTTGCGACCGTGGGCCTGAAGGCGCCTGTGGATTACACCATAATAAACGGCAGGATAACGGTTGAAAACGGCAGGGTCAAAACCATAGATGAAGACAGGCTTTCGGCCGATAGCCGCGCGACGGTGGCGCGCTATCTCTCCGGGGAACGGGAGTGACAATATTATGTAAAAAAGCTGTTGACACGGCAGGCTGGTATTGTGTATAATAACTTCTGCCGTGAGAAAAGATGCTCGGTTCGTCTAGTGGCCTAGGACACCGCCCTCTCACGGCGGGAACAGGGGTTCGACTCCCCTACCGGGTACCAGAAAAAGCCCCAATTTTGGGGGCTTTTTTCTTATATTTGCATGTGGTATGTATGTAATGGTACTTTATATCTCGTTTAATCCGGCTATCCTTGTCTTGCGCCCGATGTGCGTATACTCTGCGCTCTACCGGGCACCAAAATGGTGCGCCAAAGAGAATATGCACCCGAAAAGCAGTTTCTCATCCGAGCCGTGCATGTTCACGCCGTTAAATCAGTATTTCTAATTTTACTCATCCGCCTTCGTGCGATGGATGCTCCCCGCGGGGTGATGGGGCGGCGCATAGACAGACGAAAGCTTCAGCGGGCACTTTCCGGCGTTCAAAACATTGTGCCATGTGCCGCTTGGCACAAAGATGGCCTCCCCCGCGCTAAGGCGGCATTGGAAATCCAGCTTTTCCCTGCAATCTCCCATGCGGACAAGCGCTTCTCCCTCTTCTACACGGATGAATTGATCCGTGTCGGGGTGGATCTCCGCGCCAATCTCGCCGCAGGGGATAATACTCATTAAGGTCAGCTGCAAGTGATGCCCTGTCCAAAACGCCGTGCGAAAATTCTGATTATGCCGCGCTGCGCGCATTATATTCGCAACAAACGGCCTTGGGCCGTTATCGGTTTCACACACGTCGCAACCGCGCCCCATAGGATGCTTAAACTCCATATCACACTCTCCTTTCCGTAGCTGGTACTATATTATTCGGCTGCGGATGCTGCGGTGAACAGCATTTTTCAGCTTGCGCGCCCTATTCGCGTATGCTTGGCGCAAATCTGGCCAGTATATATAAAGAAAGGGGATTGCCGTATGAATTTTCTGATGCTTTGCCTGACCGCCTTTGGTTCGTTTGCCGCGTTGTTTTTGATAGCCAAGTTCATTGGACACAAACAAATTGCTCAGCTTGATTTTTTTGATTACATTACGGGAATAACCATTGGCTCCATTGCGGCTGAAATGGCCACAGAGTTAGAGGAGCCGTGGAAACCGCTTACCGCCATGGTGATATACGGAGGCGCAACCCTGCTGCTGAGCGTCATTACCAACAAATTTCCAAGAACGCGCAAATACCTCAACGGTACGCCCACCATACTCATGGACCGCGGGAAGCTGTACCGTGAAAATCTGAAAAAGGCCAAGCTGGATCTGAGCGAGTTCATGGTCATGTGCAGGCAGCAAGGCTACTTTGACCTGACGAACATCCAAACCGCTGTATTTGAATACAACGGGAAGCTCACCATCCTTCCGGTGAGCAGCCAGCGTCCCGCCACGCCAAACGACATGAATCTGGCGCCGGAACAGGAGCTGCTGTTTACGGAGCTTATCATGGATGGCCGGATACTGGAGGATAATCTGAAACGCATGGGCCTTGATATGAACTGGCTGGATAAGCAGCTGAAGCAGCGCAACGTTTGCTCAGCGCAGGATGTTTTTCTGGCGCTCTGTGACCGGAACCTGAAGTTTGTTCTTTACGAAAAAACTGCTGCAAAGAATTGATATGCAGGCTTTCGAATCGTGACTGCAACGGTATCATTTAGGGAGATTAAGCAAAAAGTAAAGAGTAACAAAAAAGCGGCTGTTCGCCGCTTTTTTGTTACTTTGAAGTCCCGACCATGTCTGGATTTTGGTATTAAAGAATAATCAGATATCGCAGACCGCTTTGCGGCGCAGCGGCCTTAAGGGCTGCTTTTGTGCAGATATCCCAACGATACGCGCATGCCATTGCAAAACAGATAAGCATGCTAAAAGGAGCCGCTACAGCACTACCTTTTCAAAATCGGACGCCGGATGCTTGCAGAGCGGGCAAATATAATCTGCCGGAAGGGTTTCTCCTTCATATATATACCCGCAAACAACACAACGCCATACGGTCTTTCCGGTAGAAGCCGGAGATTCCGGCTTTGGCTTTATGCTGGATTGATAATAAGAATAGGTCGCCGAGGGAATATCGGAAATTACATCCATATCCTCAACTAAAGCAATGAACATTGTATGGCTGCCTACATCGATTGTCTGTTCGACTTTGGCGCTGATGTAAGCGTTCGTCCCTTCGGTAATATAGTATAGACCGTTGGCACTCCGCCGGCAAAAAGGGTATCCGTCAAATTTGTCCGCGGTCCTTCCGGATTGAAAGCCAAAATGCTTGAAGATATCAAAGCCTGCGTGCTCGCTCAAAACGGAAATATTAAACTTACCGGTCTCTTTAATCATATCATGGGTGAGATTATCCTTATTAACCGTGATGCTGATCCTGTTTGGCGAAGAAGTCACCTGTGCGGCGGTATTTATGATACAGCCGTTATCCTTCTCCCCCATGCGGGCGGTAAGTACAAACAGCCCGTAAGTAAGCTGATACATTGCTTTTTTATTCATATTACCATATCTCCGTTAAACCATAGCGGCGCCATCTACGCGCAGAATAACGCCTGTAACGTAGCTGGCTGAATCGCTTGCAAGGTAGAGATAAGCGTTTGCTATATCAACCGGTTCGCCTACCCTGCCGAGGGGTATTCCGGCGGAAATCCTGTCAACAAGCTCCTGTGGAAGAGCGGCGACCATATCGGTCCTTGTAACGCCGGGCGATACCGCATTCACGCGTATCTGGTCCTTTGCCAGCTCCCTGGCAAGAGAGCGGGTAAGCCCGTTGACCGCGAATTTGCTTGTGGGATAGCCGCAGCCGGAGGGCTGGCCGTACTCGCCTACCATGGAGCTTGTGTTGATGATAACGCCGCCGCCCTGCTCCTTCATTATCCTGGCTGCCGCCTGAGAGCATACGAACACCGCTTTTACATTGAGGTCCATAATCTTGCTGAACTCGTCAAGCGTGTAGTCATAAAGACTGGTTCTGGAGGAGATACCCGCATTGTTGGCAAGGATATCCACTTTACCAAAGCGCTCCTTTACCTCGGCAAAAGCCTTTGCCACCGCTTCGGGGTCGCATAAGTCCGGCCAAATGCCGATGACGCGACCCTCGTAGCCTGAAAGCTGCTGCAATGCCTTGTCTACCGATTCTTTGCGGGAGCCGGCAAGGGCTACGTTTGCGCCATTTTCAAGATACTTCTTCACAATGGCCAAGCCGATTCCTCGGGTTCCGCCTGTTACGATTGCCGTTTTACCTTTTAACATTCCGCTTCCTCCTGTTTTTACTGTTTTTATACAAAATGTAATACATGTTCAATTTGTGGCGGCTATTATACTGCTTAACTGATACGGCTGTCAAGAATAAACTTGCATATCCCCGTTTTTTTGCCCTGCGGCTTAATAGTTCTCCGCGTGCAGCTCAAAGTAGCTCTGGGGATGGTTGCAGGTGGGGCAGACCATGGGCGCCTTCTCGCCTACCACGATATGACCGCAGTTGCGGCACTCCCATACCTTGACCTCGCTTTTTGCAAACACCTCGGCCATCTCCACATTGTGAAGCAGGGCGCGGTAGCGTTCCTCATGATGCTTTTCCACGGCGGCAACCAGGCGGAAACGCGCCGCAAGCTCCTTAAAGCCCTCTTCCTCTGCGGTTTTGGCGAAGCCGTCGTACATATCCGTCCACTCGTAGTTCTCTCCCTCGGCGGCGGAAAGCAGGTTCTCCGCGGTATCGCCTATGCCCTCAAGCTCCTTGAACCACAGCTTTGCGTGCTCCTTCTCGTTATCCGCCGTTTTCAAAAACAGCGCCGCAATCTGCTCAAAGCCCTGCTTCTTGGCAACGGAAGCAAAGTAGGTGTACTTGTTGCGCGCCTGCGATTCGCCGGCAAAGGCTGCCATCAGGTTTTTCTCAGTCTGGGTTCCGGTGTACTTTGTTGTCTTGCTCATAGTTTTGATTTCCTTTCATTATATTATTATTCGTTTGGTTGTTCCAGTTTTTTGCACTCCGTGCAGATTCCCTTAAAAATCAGGTCGTATCCGCTGAAGCTGAATCCGTGCGTCTCCCGGATACGTTCGCTGAAATTCGGGATATAGTCCATATCTACGTCAAAGACCCTGCCGCATTTGAGGCAGCGCACGTGATAATGGTTATCCAAGCGATGGTCAAAATGGTTCGCGCAGCCCGATAGCTCCACGCCGCTTATCTCCCCGTCCGCCGCAAGCTGATTAAGATTCCGGTATACCGTTCCGCGGCTGATCGTTGGGTGCTCCGAGGAAACCTGAGCGTATACCTCGTCCGCTGTCGGATGGTTTTTCAGCTTTTTGACCGCTTCCAGCGTAAGCGCCCGCTGAATTGTATTGCGTTTTACTTTACCTCACCTCCATTGCTTGTGCATTCACTTTACAAATAGGATTATATACTATTAAAGAATCGATGTCAATGAGATTATTTTGAATATTTTGGATACGGAAAGCTGCCGCCCCCACGAAGGGCTAAGCCTGCTTCTGCTGCGCAAAAAATTCGGCCGGGCCTTATGAGTATTTCCATTGCTTTTATCAGCAATAAAGCATATAATACGTTTACAGACCACCCGGTCTGTTTTATTCGGAGGTAGTTTTATGGAACAGAAAACAAGAGGCGCGCAGACCCGCCAGAGGATTTTGGACGCGGCTATGGCGGAGTTTTCCTCAAAAGGCTATGAGGGCGCGTCCCTTAACGCAGCCTGCGCGGAAAACGGGTTTTCCAAGGGCGTTGTTTACCATCATTTTAAGGATAAAAACGAGCTCTATCTGTTGTGTGTGCAGCGGTGCTTCAACGCCGTAACAGAGCGGCTTAAAGAGGCGGCAGCACGCCTTTCCGGCACGGCTGAGGAGCGGCTGCGCAGCTATTTTGATGCGCGGCTTCGCTTCTTTACCCAGAATCCCTTGTATCTGGGCGTATTTGCCGGCGCTGCCTTCCGGCCGCCGGCGGAGCTGGCTGCGGAGGTGGAGGCACGGCGTAAGGAATTTGACCGGCTTAATCTTTCGGTGCTGACCTCGCTGCTGGAAGGAAAAAAACTGCGGATAGGCCTCTCCCCCTCCATAATCGCTGAGGATTTAAAAATGTATATGGACTATTTGGATATGCGCTTGTGCGGCGCCCTGCATCAGGGCGCTTCCACAGAACAGGTTATGCTGGATTACGAAGAAAGGTACCACAGGCAGATTGGTATTCTGCTACACGGCGTATTTGGTGAGTGACATGAGAAACAAAGAAAATTCGGGCGAATCGCTGCTGGCAACAGTAAAGCCATCCAAGGCTATTGTTAATCTGGCTATCCCCGCCACACTGGCCCTGCTGGCCAAGGCGGTTTACAACCTTGTGGATACTGCCTATATCGGGATGCTGAAGGACGATATTGCGCTGGCGGCGGTGGGGGTGACCGTACCGCTGCTGCTGATTATGGTGTCAATAGAAAACATATTTGCCGCCGGCGCCGCCGTTCTGGCCGGCCGCCAGTTGGGCAGCCGGGACGAGGAGGGGAGCAGCCGCACCGTTACCACCATCGTCGGCCTTTCCATGATACTCGGTATTCTCCTGTGTGTGGGCGGCATTATCTTCCTTGAGCCGCTGATGCGCGCCTTTGGCGCTTCGGATGCGTCTCTCGCTCAGGCCAAGGACTATGCCTTCTGGATGTTTGTCGCTGCCTTGGCAAACCTCCCTGCCCAGAGCATGAACTGCGCCGCCCGGGCGGAGTCCTCCGTAAAGATCACCTCCATCGCCGTTGTCACCGGCGCGGCCCTCATGACCCCCGCCGTATTCTCAGCGCGCCCCATGCCGGCTCGGCGCCGCGCCCGATGCGCAATGTGCAATCGCTTTTATCAATAGTTGCAAAACAAGATTAAAACATGCAATGACTGGCGGGCGTAAAAAGGGCCTGCTCCGCTTGACTCGCGCAAACGGGGTGTGATACCATATCTGCGCAGATGAAAGAGTCTGCCTGTATTATGCAAAAACAGCATACTATCGGTTGATCGCGCCGGAAGAGTTCGCCTGCGTTTTTATATGCCGGCGGCGCCGAAGGGGAACGCAAAAGCTCTCAGGTACAAGGGACCGGCGTGGGACGATACTCCGAAAAAGTGAAGTTTTTTCACACCGAAGGTGCAACTTCTTAAGCTGTTATGCTAAGAGGGAATCTCTCAGGCGAAAACGGAGGCACAAATTTCCTATTGATTAAAGGGGAAATTTGCGCCTTTTTTGTTTGTCAAAGCCGGCGCAGCTCCCCAAAACGCCTATCAAAATCTGAGGAGGAGAATCATGAGCGAACTTAAACGGACACAGCTTTACAATGCGCACATTGCGGCGGGCGCAAGCATGGTGGACTTTGGCGGGTGGGAAATGCCCGTGCAATACCCAAGCGGCATAGTCGCTGAGCATCTGTACACGCGCCATGCATGCAGCCTTTTTGACGTATCCCATATGGGCAGGCTGCTTATAGAGGGGGCCGAACGGCTGGAGTTTTTGCAGCATGTGCTCACCAGCAACGTTGCAGGCCTTGAGCTTAACAAGGCGCAGTATTGCATAATACCCGATGAGGATGGGAGCGCAATAGACGACGCGTATCTGTACAGGTTTGAAGAGGATAAGCTCCTGCTCGTGGTAAATGCGGCCAACACCGATAAGGATAAGGCGCATTTGAACGGAATAATAAAGAACTACAACTGTACCATGACCGACATTTCAAGGGAATGGGCGGCTATAGCCGTGCAGGGCCCAAGGAGCAAGGAGCTTTTGATGCAGCTTTCCAACGGCGAAGCTATAACCGAGCCTATGAAGAACGCCCTCAATACGCTTCAGCTTGAGGGGCATACCGTTAAGGCGGCAAAGACCGGCTATACCGGCGAGCCGCTCGGCTATGAGATATATATAAAGAGCGGGGAGGCCGAGTGGCTGTGGAACAGGCTTATCGAGCTTGGCGCAAGGCCGGCGGGCCTTGGCGCGCGCGATACGCTCAGGCTTGAGGCGGCCCTTCCCCTTTACGGTCACGAGATGGGCCTTGACCCAAGCGGCAAGCCCATGCCTATATTCGCCGTGCCGCTTGCCAAATTTGCCGTAAGCTTTTCACCACAAAAGGGAGAGTATATCGGGCGCCCTGCTTTAAGCGAGCAATACGAAGCGTACAAGCGCATAATGAACCGCGATTTCGGCGGCAATGCCGCCCTGCCAAGGCGCATACAGCCTATAACGCTTATTGACAGGGGCGTTATGCGCGCCGGCATGGAGATATACAAAAACGGCAGGCATATAGGCTGGGTAACCAGCGGAACGATGGTGCCCTACTACGTTGCGGAGGGCGAGGGCCTTAATACCGTTATAACCGACGAAACCGCCAAGCGCGCCATAGGCCTTTGCTATATAGATTCGGATGTGCTTGAAAACGACTTTGTAGAGGTGGACGTGCGCGGCAGGCGGCTCAAGGCCGTTATACCGCCGTACCATATGCGGGTAGACGCGCCCCCTTTTGCACGGCCTATACTCTATAGGCCCGAAGAAGAAGCTGTGAGCGAAAGCGCCTGTGACCGCGCAAGCAAGGCGTTTGAGCTGATAAAGCGTGCGGACGAGAACCACCAATGGCGTCAGAAGCGGTGCATAAATCTTATTCCCTCCGAAAACACGCCGAGCCGTGCCGTGCAGCTGCTTTGCGCATCGGACCCGAGCTGCCGCTACGCCGAGCACAGGAAGATAAAGTCCTTCTATGATAAGGACGTGTTCTATTATCAGGGTACCGGCTTTATAGACGAGGTGGAGCAGCTGCTTGTTGAGCAGATGAAGCAGTATCTTGGCTGCGCGGAAGTGGAGACGCGCGTTATAAGCGGCCAGATGAGCAACATGGCCGTGTTCTCCGCGCTTATGGACTGGAAGAACAGGCTCGACCGCAAGCACGACCCCAGGCGCCTTGGCTATGTGATGAACAACCACATAATAAAGGGCGGCCATCTTTCGGCCCAGCCTATGGGCGCGCTGCATGATTATATAGCGGTAGACCCCGTTACGGAGCGCAGCGCCGTGGTCAATTTCCCCGTCTGCAAGGACAACGTATATAAGATAGACGTTGAGGAGACAAAGAAGCTCATAGACGAATACAAGCCCGAATTCATAGTGTTCGGCAAGAGCATGGTACTGCATAAGGAGCCCGTGAGCGAGATACGCCGCTTTGTTGACGAGCAGGGTATACACACGACCATAATGTACGACATGGCGCATGTTATGGGCCTTGTGGGCAAGTATTTCCAAAAGCCGTTTGAGGAGGGCGCTGAGATAGTTACCGGCTCCACGCACAAGACCTTCTTTGGCCCCCAGCGCGGCGTTATAGGCGTTAACTATAAAAAGGAGGAGCTGAAATACGGCCTTTGGGAGACTATAGAGAGCCGCGTATTCCCCGGCAGCGTTTCCAACCACCATCTCGGCACGCAGCTCGGCCTGCTCATGGCGGCATATGAGATGAACGCCTTTAAGGACGAATACCAGAAGGCCGTTATAGAAAACGCCAAAGCCTTTGCTCTGGCACTTAAGGCGGAGGGCCTGAACGTGATGGGCGATGCGGCGATAGACTATACCGAAACGCATCAGGTGATAGTATCCGTCGGCTACGGCACAGGCCCCGAGGTGGCGGGCAGGCTTGAGGAGAACAACATAGTCGTAAACTATCAGGCTACGCCTGATGAGGAGGGCTTCACCGCCTCCGGCGCGCTGCGCATGGGCGTGAGCGAGATGACCCGCTTCGGCTTCGGCAAGGCGGAATTTGCGGCGCTTGCAAAGCTGATAGCGGACTGCGTGCTGCGCAACCGCGAGGTGGGCGACGATGTTGCAAAGCTGAGGAGCGGGTATACAAGGCAGCGTTATTGCTTTGACGATGCGGAGTTTGTAAAGGCGCTTGAAGGGTTCGAAAAGCGCATAGGCTTCTGATACATACCGGATAAAGCCTGCGGGCATACCCCGCAGGCACACGATAAAACAAAAAATATAATATCAACGGAGGTACTACCATGAATTATCCCAACGAACTGAGCTATAGCAGATCCCATGAGTGGGTGAAGAACGAAAACGGCGTATACACCATAGGCATTTCCGACTTTGCGCAGCAGGCGCTGGGCGATGTGGTGTTCGTAAACCTTCCCGCGGAGGGCGACGCTGTTTCCGCAGGCGAAGCGTTTGGCGACGTTGAGTCGGTAAAGGCTGTAAGCGACCTTGTAAGCCCCGTATCGGGCAGTATATGCGCCGTGAACGAGGAGCTTGCCGACGCGCCGGAGCTTCTTAACAGCGACCCCTACGGCGCGTGGATAATAAAGGTCGAAAACGTGTGCGATACAGAGGAGCTGCTTTCCGCCGCCGATTACGAGGCGTTCTGCAAAGAGGAGAAATAACATGGGCCGCTATATCCCCTCAACAGGGGCGGAGCAGCAGGAAATGCTCCGCTCCATAGGGCTTGACGATTTCAGGCAGCTTTATAAGGACGTGCCTGAGCAGATGTACCTTGAGCGCGGCCTTGATATACCCGCCGGCATGAGCGAGCTTGAGGCGGCGCGCGAAATGAGCGCGATGGCCGCGGAAAACAAGGTGTTTCCAACCGTTCTCAGGGGCGCGGGCGCGTATGATCACTATATACCCTCAATAGTGAAGTATATTCCGGCCAAGGAGGAGTTTTTGACCGCGTATACCCCCTATCAGGCGGAGCTTAGCCAGGGCATATTGCAATCCATATTCGAGTATCAGACCATGATATGCGCCCTTACCGGAATGGACGTATCCAACGCCTCGGTATACGATGGCGCTACCGCCGCCGCAGAGGCCGCCGCCATGTGCCGCGACAGGAAACGCCGCGTGACGCTGATATCCGCCTCGAGCCACCCGGACACAATAAACACGGTAAAAACATACTGCTACGGCACGAACGACGAGCTTAGGATAGTGCCTGTTAAGGAGGGCAAAACGGATATTGCCGCGCTTAAGGAGATGCTTTCGGCCGGCGATATAGCAAGCTTTTATGTGCAGCAGCCCAACTTTTTCGGTCTGTTTGAGGACGCCGCGGAGCTTGGCAGGATAGCGCATGAGGCGGGGGCCATGTACATAATGGGCTGCAACCCGATAGCGCTTGCGATAATGAAGACCCCTGCCGAGTGCGGGGCGGACGTTGCCGTTGGCGAAGGGCAGCCGCTCGGCATGCCGCTAAGCTACGGCGGGCCGTATCTTGGGTTCATGGCCACGACCGCAAAGCATATGCGCAAGCTGCCGGGCCGCATAGTGGGCCAGACCGTGGACAGCCGGGGCGAGCGCTGCTATGTGCTGTCGCTTCAGGCGAGGGAGCAGCATATTCGCCGCGAAAAGGCGAGCAGCAACATCTGCTCAAACGAGGCGCTCTGCGCGCTGACTGCCGGCGTATACATGGCGGCTATGGGGCCTGAGGGCATGAAGGAGGCCGCAAGGCAATCCATGGCCAAGGCGCATTACCTGGCGGGGGAGCTATGCAGGATAGACGGCGTTTCCCTGCGCTATAGCGGCGAATACTTCCATGAGTTCATGCTGGATATGCCAAAATGCGAAGCCGTGCTTAAGGCGCTTGAGGATAACGGCATACTCGGCGGCCTGCCCTTTGACGGCGGCGTGCTTTGGTGCGCAACGGAAAAGGTACCGCGCGAAGCGATGGACAGGGCCGTTTCCATAGTCAAGGAGGTGCTGAACAAATGAAGCTTATATTTGAAAAAAGCGTAAAGGGCCGCGGCTTATCCATATTGCCGAAGTGCGATGTTGACGGCGTTGCCTTAAGCGACGAGCTTTCAAGAAAAAGCGAGCTTGAGCTCCCGGAAATGAGCGAAACGGACATCAGCCGCCATTATACCGGGCTTTGCAGGCGCGTACACGGCGTGAACTGCGGCTTTTACCCGCTGGGCTCCTGCACCATGAAGTACAATCCGCGCATAGATGAAGAAATGGCCGCGCTCAACGGCTTTACGGCGGTGCATCCGCTTGCGCCGGAATACAGCGTAAAGGGCTGCAGAAGGGTGCTTGACACCGCAAGGCAATATCTTTGCGAGATAAGCGGCATGGACGATATGACCTTTCAGCCCGCAGCGGGCGCGCACGGCGAATTTACTGGTGTTTTGCTCATCAAGCAATACCATGATTCGCGCGGCGATAAAAAGCGCACCAAGATAATCGTGCCGGATTCTGCGCACGGCACTAATCCGGCCACGGCGGCTATGTGCGGCTATCAGGTGGTCAATATTCCCTCGGCCGAAAACGGCTGCGTGGATATAGCTGCGCTTAAAAGCGTGCTTGGCGACGATACCGCGGGCCTTATGCTGACCAACCCCAACACCGTTGGCATATTTGACGAAAACATACTGGAAATAACAAGGCTGGTGCATGAGGCCGGCGGGCTTTGCTATTATGACGGCGCCAACCTTAACGCTATAATGGGCGTGGTGCGTCCGGGCGACATGGGCTTTGACTGCATACACATGAACCTGCACAAGACCTTCGCAACCCCTCACGGCGGCGGGGGCCCGGGAGCGGGCGCGGTAGGATGCAAGGGCTTCCTCAGGGCGTTGCTGCCCTCCTCTGCGATAATGGGCGGCAGGGGCATACAGGTCAGGAGCTTTATGGGCAACTTCCTTGTGGTGGTAAAGGCGCTCGCTTATATAATGACGCTCGGCAGGGAGGGCATAAGCGAGGCCGCAAGGAACGCCGTGCTTAACGCAAACTATCTTATGCGCGCCATACAGGGTACGTTTGAGCCTGCGTTCGACAGGATATGCATGCATGAGTTCGTGCTTGATCTGAGCCGCTTCAAGGAGGAGACCGGCGTAAGCGCGCTGGACGTTGCAAAGTCGCTCATAGACCGCGGCATACACCCGCCCACGATGTATTTCCCGCTTATAGTACACGAAGCGCTGATGCTCGAGCCTACCGAGACGGAGAGCAGGGATACGCTTGACGACGCGGCGGAGGCGTTCAGGTCGCTTTACGAGCTTGCGCACAACGACCCGGAATATATGCGCACGGCCCCGCACAACGCCCAGATTGGCCGTCCCGACGAGGTGCAGGCGGCGCGCAATCCGGTGCTGCGCTGGCAAAAAGCATGACGGATACGCTTTTATACTGCGTTACATACAGCACGGACCCATACTATAACCTTGCGCTTGAAGAATACCTGACGGATACGGTAAAGACCGGCCAGTGCATACTTTACCTTTGGCAGAACCGGCATACGGTCGTGATAGGCCGAAACCAGAACGCATGGCGCGAATGCCGCACCACAAAGCTGAATGAGGACGGCGGCACGCTTGCGCGCCGGCTTTCCGGCGGCGGGGCGGTGTATCACGATATGGGCAACCTCAATTTTACGTTCAGCGTGCCGGAAGAGGATTATGACCTTGCAAAACAGCAGCGCGTTATAGTGGAAGCCTGCCGCATGCTGGGCGTTGACGCCAAAATATCCGGCAGGAACGATATCCTTGCAAACGGGCGCAAGTTTTCGGGCAACTCCTTTTATTCGCATCAGGGTAAAAGCTTCCATAACGGGACATTGCTGATAAATGCGGACATGGGCAAGATGGCTACCTATCTTGCCCCGTCCAAGCTTAAGCTTGAAGCAAAGGGCGTTGACTCCGTGCGTGCGCGCGTGGTGAATCTATGCGAGCTTGAGCCGAATATCACCGTGGATAATATGCGCGAAGCCATGCTCAAAGCGTTTTGCCGCGTATACGGGCTTGAAGCAAGGGCAATATGCGCCGCCTGCCCGGATAAGGCGGCAATAGAGCGCCGTCGCGCGCGATTTGGCAGCTATGAATGGGTATACGGCAGGAACGCCGAATTTCCGCTGAGCATAGAAAAGCGATTCATCTGGGGGGAGCTTGCCATTCAGCTAAGCATAAAGCGGGGCATATGCGCCGACGCGGCGGTATATACCGACGCTATGGACGCTTCCTTCGCCCTTCCCCTGAGGGAGGCCATATGCGGCAGCAGATTCGATACGGAGGAGCTTTGCAAAAAAGTGCTAAGCGTGCATGAATGTGCGCCGTATGCTGCGGATATATGCCGGATGCTTCATGAACAGAACATATAGAAAGGCGATGCTTGATATGAGCGATTATCAACTTATAGTAATAGGCGCGGGCCCTGGCGGCTACACGGCGGCGTTGACGGCCGCGAAGCTTGGGCTTAAGAGCGCCGTTATAGAAAGCGGGGATTGCGGCGGCACATGCCTTAACCGCGGCTGCGTACCCACAAAGGCGCTGCTGCACGCATCAAACACATACAGCGAGGTTAAGAACGCGGCGCGCATGGGTGTGCATATAGAAGGAGCAAGCGTAGACCTTGCGGAAATGTACGAATTTAAGCGGCAGACCGTTGAGAAGCTGCGCGGCGGCATAGAATCGCTGCTTAAGGCGGCAAAGGTGGAGCTTATACGCGGAAAGGCGGCGATAACCGCCGCAGGCACGGTATGCGTTGAAGGCGAAAACGCGGGTACATATACCGCAGACAGCATCATAATAGCCACAGGCTCCGTCCCTGCAAGGCCGCCTATCCCGGGCCTTGAGCTTGAGGGCGTTGTTACGAGCGACGAGCTGCTTGAAAAGCTCGACAAGCTGCCAGAATCGGTTGTGATAATAGGCGGCGGCGTTATAGGCGTTGAGTTCGCCACGTTTTTCAGCGATCTCGGCTGCGGGGTCACGATAGTTGAGGGGCTTGACAGGCTGCTTCCCAACATGGACAGGGAGCTTGGCCAGAGCCTTGCGCAGGAGCTTAAGAAGCGGAACGTGAAGCTGTTCACAGGCGCCATGGTGGAAAGGGTTGAAAAAGAGGGCGATACGCTGAGCGTCTGCTTCAAGCAGAAGGACGCCGCTGTAAAGGCAGAAGGCGAGCTTGTTCTGTGCGCCATAGGAAGAAGGCCATATACCGAAGGCCTGTTCGGCAAGGGCATAGCTGCCGATATGGACGGGCGGCGCATAGCGGTGGACAAAAACTATAAGACGAGCATAAACGGCATATATGCAATAGGCGACGTGTCCTCCCCCGTACAGCTTGCACATGCGGCGTCCGCTCAGGGAACGGCCTGCGCCGGGTTCATCGTCGGCAAAAGCAACGGCATGGACATGAGCATAGTGCCGGGCTGCGTATACTGCAAGCCGGAGATAGCCGCCGTTGGCTTCAGCGAGGCCGCGGCAAAGGAAGCCGGAATAGCCGTTAAGACCGCCAAATGCACCCTGTTTTCCAACGCAAGGACTATTATCGCCGGTTCCGGAAGGGGCTTTATGAAGCTTGTGGCCAACGCCGGCACGGGCGCGATAATAGGCGCGCAGCTGATGTGCGAGCATGCTACGGATATTATAAGCCAGCTTTCCGAGGCCATAGCCAACGCGATGACGCCGCGTGAGCTTCTTAAGGCCATGCGGCCGCACCCAACATATGAAGAAGCGCTTGGCGACGCGCTTGAGGAGCTTTGCATAAAGCTGGGCATTTAGCGGCTTAGCTCGCGCTTCCTCCAATGCGTATTTCGAACCTTCTGAATACGCAGTATCTGATAGGAAAAGGCACGGTATACTGTTCGCCGTGCCTTTTCTGTTTATAAGGATGGTTTTGGCCGGCCCGCATCAAAGCTGCTGCGGCGGCGCGCAAACGCCGGATCCGCAAAGTACTTTTTATACTGGGTGAATATTGTGCAGCGCTAAAGAAAACGAAGCTGCTTTTCACATGCTGCTTATGCAGCGCGTATTACCGCGCATGTCTGTAAATGTTTTGACGTTTGCGGCGCATAAATGCCAGGTATTTCCGATATATTTTCTATATCAAAGTGCAAGACTAACAGATATAATTCATGTCGAATATGGTTGACTTTGCGCCTGCGTATGTTATAATTAACATAATGTCGTATTTATGCGAAAAAGGTGTTTTGATTAACATTTTTAGCATATTATGCATTATTGTGTCGGCCATATGTGCGAGGAGGCTGCCTGTGAGCGGAAAAAGCAGCCGCGGCAAGCGGATCATCAAAGGTATCGCCGGTACTCTGGCGGTAGCGACAGCCGTATCCATAGGGACTACGGACATTGTGTGCAGCCATATATTCAAGCGCGTAGAGCCGCAGAAGAATGAGCCTGTGCCGGTTGACGGCGTGGCCGCAGCTTATGAGGACGTCGGCTTTTTAAGCGGCGGCGTCCGGCTGAGGGGCTGGCTTTACAGCGTTGAAGCGCCAAAAGCGCTGGTGATAATGGTGCATGGGTTCAGGGACGATCAGGGCTGCTTTTCGCTGCTGGTGCAGAGCTTTACGGAAAACGGTTTTTCCGTGCTTACATTCGACGGTACGGCCGCCGGCACCAGCGATGGCGACAGTATAGTAGGCATGGAGCAGGCGCGCTACGATACGCTTGCGGCGCTGGACTATGTTAACTCCCGCGGCGATACCGCCGGCGTTCCCGTGGTGCTGTTTGGGTACAGCATGGGCGCTTACGGCGTGCTTACGGCAATGAACGACGTTTCTCCCGCGCCTGCGGCGGTGGTTGCGGTAGCGGGCTACAATGCCACGACGGACCTTATGGTGGGCCATGCTCAAAGGTATATTTCCGTATTTGCCAATTTGGGCAGGCCATTCCTTTGGCTGCGCGACTATATGAACGTTGGTGCGGACGCAGGGAAGACGGCTGCCGAGGCGCTTGAGGCGGCGAATATGCCGGTATTGCTGATACAGGGCGCAGAGGATCAGGCCGTGCCTTACGAGCTTAGCGCCTATGGCAGGGGAATCATCAGCGGCAATGCCAACATATCCTACATGCTTGTGGAGGCTGAGGGTCACGCGGACCATAGCGGGGTATTGCCAAGATCTGACGATGGCTCCGGAGCCGGGGCGGACGAGGCGGAAAAATCGCAGATAGGCGCTATCCTTCGCTTTATAACTGACTCTCTGAAGCGCTGCACTATTTAATTCGGAGCAATCCTATAGATGCGAAAAAACAACATAGCAGGACATATAACGCTTGACGGCTTCGTCAGATCAAAGCTCAAAAGGCTTGAACGCTCCGATAAGAGCTTTCGGGCGCTGTACGAGCTTATGTTTTCTGAACGCGAAAACGTAATGTTTGAGCAAAGCTCCGGCTACAGGATAATATACACTACCTACGGCGAATGCCGAGATTCGATAGATAGAAGGGCAAAAACCTTGCGCGGCCTGCTTAACGGGCTGCCTTCAGGAAGCATTGCCGGCATATATATGAATAACAGCCGCGATTGGGTGGAGATGCTGTGGGCCGTGCTGCGCTGCGGCTACAGGCCGCTTTTGATGAACCTGAGGCTCGATGCCGCCACGCTAAGGGAGGCTGTGGCGGAATATGGCGTAGGCGCCGTTATAGCGGATCGCGATATAGACCTTGGCGCAGGGACCATAATATGCCGCGATATAGTGCCGGCTAAAGAAAAGCTTGAGGATGGGCCGTTTGGCGGGGAGATACTCGTAATGTCCTCCGGCACATCGTCGCATATAAAGGTGTGCGCATATACGGCCGCCGAGATAGCGGCGCAGATAGCAGACAGCTGCGCGATAATCCGCACGGCTCCTGAAATGAAAAGGCATTATAAGGGGCAGCTGAAGCAGCTTGTGTTCCTGCCGCTTTATCACATATTCGGGCTATCGGCCGTGTATATATGGTTCGCCTTCTTTTCGCGCACGTTTGTGCTGCTTAACGATATGTCGCCGCAGACCATACTTAACACCATACGCAGGCATAAGGTGACGCATATATTTGCCGTGCCCATGCTTTGGGACAGGGTATACGGGCAGGCGTGCCGCGCTATACGCGAGCGCGGCGAAAAAACATGGAACAGGTTTGAAAAGGGGCTCAGGCTCGCAAACGCCGTGGGCAATATACCGCTGCTTCGCGATATGGTGTCCTGGCTGCTTTTCAGGGAGGTGCGGCTGAACCTGTTTGGGCCGAGCATACGCTTTATGATAAGCGGCGGAAGCGAGATAAGGCCGTGCGTGCTGGAGTTTATGAACGGCATAGGCTACCGCCTTGCAAACGGCTATGGCATGACGGAGACGGGCATTACATCCGTCGAGCTGAGCGGCAACAAAAGGATACTTGGAAGCGGCAGCGTGGGCAAACCGTTTGCCTCCGTGCAATACAGCATAAATGGCGAGGGCGAGCTTATGGTGCGCGGTAAAACGCTTGCAAGGACCGTTTGGAATGAGGGTATAAAGGCCGAGAACAACGGCGAATGGTTCCATACGGGGGATCTGGCAGAATGTGAAAACGGCCGCTACAGGATACTTGGCAGGATAGACGACCTTGTGATAGCGCCGTCTGGCGAGAATCTGAACCCGAATCTGATAGAGCAAAAGCTTATGGTTGCGGGTATACGCGGCCTGTGCCTTGCCGGAATACGGGAGGAACAGGGCGTGCAGCCGGTGATAGTGGTATCCGTAAAGGCGTATACGGACGCTGCCAAGCTGACAAAAATACGCGCCGCCATAGCTGAAAAGCTTAAAGAAGCGGAGCTTGCGGGGCTTATAAGCAAGATAGTGTTCGTGTCAGACGAGCTTATAGAGCCTGACGATATAAAGCTGAACCGCGTAAGGATAGCCAAACGCCTGCAAAGCGGCAAAATGAATATAATGGATCCCGACACTATGCAGGAGCAGAGCTTTGGCGAGCTTGAGCGGCATATTCGCCTGTGCTTTGCAAACGCTCTTGGCAAGGATACCGCCTCTATTGCGGCTGATTCGGACTTTTTTGTGGAGCTTGGCGGGTCGAGCCTCGACTATTTTGCCATGCTTTCCAAATTGCAGGAGGAGTTTGACGTTCTGGTGATGCCGGATAATGCCGGCCACGCGCCAAGCACGCCCGCCGAGATAGCCGAATATATACGCAATGCGGACGGTGAGCGGCTATGATAGGATTCTGGAACGCTTTTGTCAAGATAACGGGTTGGCCGGCGCAGTTTTTCTGCTTCCGTACAAAAACGTATTATGAGGACAGGCAGCGCCAGGGGCGAGGCATACGCGGGCCCGCCATAGTGATATGCAACCATACCTCGGTATTTGATTATGTTGTGCTCATGTTCGCATTTTGGAGCAGGACGCTGCGCTTTCAGATAGCGGAGGTGATGTTCCGCAAGCCTCTGCTCGGCACGCTGCTGAGGCTGCTTGGCGGCATATATGTCAACAGGGATTCGCACGATATAGGCTGCATAGCCATATCGGAGGAGATTGTGCAAAGCGGCGGCATAGTGGGCATATTTCCGGAGGGGCGCTTGCCGAGGGCGGGTGAAGCGCGCCCGCTGCCGTTTAAGACAGGGGCCGCCTATCTGGCGCTTTCAACAGGCGCGCAGGTGATACCCGTGTATACCAACGGCAGCTACTTTAACAAAAAGCGCGCAAGGATAATGATCGGCGCGCCCATCAAGGCTTCGGACTATGCCGATCCAAAGCTTTCTGACAGGGAGAACATACAGCTTGTGGCGGAGGCCATGCGTACGCGCATTATAGAACTTGGGGGACTTTTAGATGAACGCGGAGAAGGAAAAGCGTCCGCATGAACCGCGCGGGTATTTCATGTATGACTTTGCAAAAGCTACGGCCGCAATTCCCGTGCTGCTATGGCTGAGACCGCGCATTTTATACGAAAACGAAGCCGCCAGGGAGCATATCCGCGGCGGAGCGCTGGTGATATCAAATCATGTCAGCTTTGCTGACCCTATAGCCATAATGGCGGCCATATGGTACAGGCGGCATCATTTTATATGCCTTAAGGAGTTTGAAAACAAGCGCAGCACAAAAATATTCTTCAAATGGTTCCACTGTATACCCATAGACCGCGAGAATTTCGGCATAGATTCATTCAGGCAGATAACGGGGCATCTTGAAAACGGCGAGCTTGTGTGCATGTTTCCGGAGGGGCGTATAAACGTTGACGAAGGGGGACTTTCAACCTTCAAATCCGGAATGGTGCTTATGGCGCTCAAAAGCAATACCCCGATAGTGCCGCTGTATTTGAAGCCGAAAAAGCATTGGTACAGCCGCATGACGATAGCCATAGGCGAGCCTGTACGCGTGGATGCGGAAAGCGGCAGGCTGCCCTCGTTCGATCAGATAAACGCCGCTTCATCAAGGCTTAGTGAAAAAGAAGAAAAGCTCAGGGAGCTTTGCATATAGGCGGATAAAGAAATAACTGGAAGGAGAAACGACAAAATGGACAAGGTCAACGAGCTGTTCGGCAGGTATACCGATAAGGCCACGCTTGAAAGGATACGCGATTACGGCACATTGAGCGCCATGTGGAAGCGCTGCGCCGATGAATACGCAGACGATAACGCAATAGCCTATGCCGGCCGCGAATACACCTTTGCCAATATAGATGCCGGCGCGGCGCATTACCGCACGGTATTGAAGGACGCCGGCTTAAAGCCGCGGGAGCGCGTAGGGATACTTGCCGCCAACTCCTATGATTTCGTTAAGACATTCATAGCAATAACCACCTTCGGCTGCACGGCCGTGGTACTGCCTGCTCAGCTTGACGCCGGCGCCGTGTTCGGCTGCTGCATGAAGTTCAGCCTAAAGGCTTTGGTATATCAAAAGCAGCTTGAGGAAAAGACGGCCCTTGTCAGGGCAAAGCTGCCGGAGGTGCCGCTGCTTTGCGCAGAGCTTTGCGCGGACGCCGCAACGCCCATATATGATGTTAAGCCCGAGGATCCGTGCGTGGTCATGTTCACCGGCGGCACATCGGGCAGGAGCAAGGGTGCGCTGCTCAGCCACCGCGCCGTTATGCAGGGCGTAGTGAACGGCTGCTATGGCTATAAGGACGTGTTTGGGCAAAGGTATATTCTTGTGCTGCCGCTTTCGCATGTGTTCGGGCTTATACGCAACCTGCTCACCTCGCTTTATACCGGAAGCACGCTGTTTATATGCCAGAACAACAAGGATATGTTCCGCGATATAGCCACGTTCAAGCCCACCGTGCTTGTGGCCGTTCCCGCGCTTGCGGAGATGGCGCTCGGGCTTTCCCGCCAGTTTGGCAGGAACATGCTTGGCGCGGATATGAAGTACATGATCTGCGGCGCCGCGCCCGTGCCGCCCTATCTTATTGCTGAGTATAGGAAGATGGGCATAGCGCTGCTGCCCGGCTATGGCCTTACGGAGTCGGCAAACCTTGTTTCCGGCAATCCGGAGCCTGAGCGCAAGCCCGAATCCGTAGGCATACCGTATCCCAATCAGGAGCTTAAGTTTGTCAACGGCGAGCTGCTGCTGCGCGGCGCCAACATGATGGACGATTATATAGGCGAGCCTGACGAAAATGCCTGGGAGGACGGCTGGTTCCATACAGGCGACCTTGGCCATATCGACGAGGAAGGCTATCTGTACATAACGGGCAGGTCAAAGGACGTTATAGCGCTTTCAAACGGCGAAAACGTCTCCCCCGCCGAGCTTGAGGCGCAGTTCAACACGCTGCCGTTCATACAGGATTCTCAGGTGTTTGAAGCCGTTACCGAGCAGGGGCGCCACATACTTGCGCTGGAGGTCGTTCCCCGCACGTCGGAGCTTGCGGCGCTAAACGCCGGCGATGTTAAGCAGGTCATGCTTGACGCGCTGTGGGAGGTAAACGCAAAGCAGCCGGCGTATGCAAGGGTAGAGAGGATCACCATACGCGAAAGCGACTTTGCCCGCACGCCCAGCATGAAGATAGTGCGCTACAAGCTGGATAAATAACCGGCCTGCCGCCCGCAGAAGGGCGAAGGGCTGCCATACTTAAGAAAGGGACGCTTTTGCAAGGCGGAAGCACGGTATCAGACAAATGGAACGCAGCGAGATAATTGCACGCTTGAAGGAAATGCTGCTTGCGGCCAACATGACGGATCCGAAGCTTGTGGAGAGCTGCACGGAGGATTCAAGGCTGATCGAGGACCTGGGCTTTTCATCGGTTGCCATGCTCTATACGGTCATAGCAATAGAGGAAAGCTTTCACATGCGCTTTGGCAACGTCGGCATGGCGGATTTCAAAACGCTGAGGGACGTGGTGGATTATATAGAAAAGGCCAACAAATGAGATGGCAGGCTACAAGGCTCCGCCCGGGCGATATGGTCAGGGTAAGGAGAGGCATGCTCTGGCATTACGGGGTGTATGTAAGCGACGGCGAGGTGATACAGTTCGGCATGCCGCCCGGGCTTGAGCCAGGCGCCGCTGCGGACGATATACGCGTATGCGCAACGGATATACAGACCTTTTCATGCGGCGGCTTTGCCGAGGCGGCGCAGCTATCGCCTGCCGAGCGGTTAAAAAGGATAAGCCGCAAGAAAAGCATAGCGCTTGCGCGCCAAAGAATTGGCGAGGCCGGATACGACATTATACACAACAACTGCGAGCATTTTGCCTACGAGTGCGTTATGGGGACAAAATGGAGCGAGCAGGAGGAGCAGGCGCGCAGGCTGTGGCGCAGCCGCAGGCTTGCGGAGGTGTACCTGATGCATATTCCTTATGAGGCCGGCATTGATGCGTTTGACAATGCCCGCCTGAACAGGGAGCTTAAAAGAATAAGGGAGCCGAAAGAGCGCATGGGCTATTATTGCGCGTTAAGGCTGATGCTTCACGGCTTGAAGGATACATACGGCTATGACGAAAAGCAGCTTGTATTCAAAAAAGGGCATGACGGCAAGCTGAGCTGCAATAAAGCCTGCGTATCCGTTGCATATACGGGCGGCGCGGCGGCCGCGGCCGTATCAAACAGCCCCATAGCCATTGGCTTTGAAGCGGAGCCAAGGGCTATGGCGCAGGATGAGCATGTATATAGAATAAAGGGCTTTGAAAAAACGCCCGTTTCGGTACGCTCGGAGGATGCGCTTTTAGCGCACTTCCATTTGTGGGACGGCGGAAGCGATAAACTGCTTATGAAGGAGGAGCTACCCGCGTGGCATTGAAGATAGCGTGCGCTGCACTGGCGCTGTTCCTCATATTCGAATTGCTGCCCGCAATTGTCATGACGTGGTATGCGTTCAGGCGGCGCGACCCGGCCGATTTTGACGAGCGGCCACGGGCGCTTGACGCTGCGCCGTATGCAAGGTTTAAGGAGCGCATATTGAGCGATATGGCTTGCGCGCGCAGCTTGCCGCTGGAAACGGTGCATATAAAGGCAAGGGACGGCGTAGAGCTGTCCGCCGAGTGGCTCGGGCTTGATAAAAGGCGCACGGTCATATTTCTGCATGGCTATTGCTCAACGCCCATGAACAACTTTTGCAGCCTGCTGCATTATTTCAGGGAAAGCGGCTGGAACGTGCTTATGCCGTATCAGCGCGGGCATGGCAAAAGCGGAGGAGGGGCGACCACGCTTGGGCTTAGGGAACGATACGACCTTGTTGAGTGGCTCAAATGGGCGGCGGATAAAACGGGCGCAGCGCCGGTGCTGCTTTACGGCATATCAATGGGCGGAGCCACGGTGGCGGCAGCGTCCGAGCTGATACAAAACGGCGGCGTCCGTGCGGCGGTGATAGACGCGGGCTACGACAGCCCGTACGAGCAGTTCAAGCATCAATGCATAATACGGCATACGCCATGGCGCATAGTGCTGCCGATAGTCACCCTGCTTGGCAGATTGGCGCTCGGCGTGGACGCGCATGAGGATTTCAGCGAAAAGCTTAAAAGCAACAGCATACCAACGCTGTTCATATATCAAAAAAACGATGCGGCGGTTCCCATAGAATGTGGGCGAAAATGCTATGAAAAATGCGGCGGCAGCAAGCAATGGATAGAGCTTGACAACGGCGGAGCGCACGCTATGACCTTCATCGCCGGCGGGGACGCGATAAAGCGGCAGCTAAGCAATTTTGTTGAAAAGCAGAATTGGGAAGAGGATTAATCAATCATTAAGGTATTTATAAGAATAATCAGAAAGAGGGAGCAGAGAATGAGTTATTTCGCCATTATTGCAGACGCGGGCTGTGACCTGAGCGAGGAGTTCCAGCAGCAATACGATATCAGGATCGTAAACGGTCACCTTATCTTTCCCGGCGGCGTGGAGATGCTGTCGTTCCTGAAATGGGAAAAGATATCAAGAGAGCAGTTTTACAAGGACCTGAAGAATAACCCAACGGCTTATTCCACCTCTCCTGCAAACGTGGAGGAGTTCGCCGCCGCGTTTGAGGCCGAGGCCGCGCAGGGCCACGATATTTTGGCCATGGCATTATCCTCCGGCATAAGCGGCACATACAACTTCATGTGCAGCGCGCGCAAGATAGTCCTTGAAAAATACCCCGATGTCAATATACGCTGCATAGATACCCTGCGCTATGGCCCGGGCTTCGGGCTGCTCACTATACATGCCTCGATGCAGCGCAGCGCCGGCAAAACGCTTGACGAGACCGCCGAATATATAGAGGCTAACAGGAGCCGCTTCCATCAGGCGGGTTATATGGACGACCTTGCTTTCGTGGCTAAAAAGGGGCGGCTTACGCACGCAAAGGCCTTTTTCGGCATGCTTGCCGGCATAAAGGCAATAGGCGAGTGCGACTCAAACGGCCTCACCACCGTTTTGACAAAGGTGAAGGGGACAAAGCTTGCGCTTGACGTGCTTATTGACTACATGGCCAACACCATAACGGAGCCCGAGGAGCAGATAATATTCATAGCGCAGACGAACAGGCTCCCTCAGGCGGAGATCTATAAGAAAATGATAGAGGATACGTTCCACCCCAAGGCGGTATACATAAACGATGTTTTCCCTGCCTGCGGCATAAACATAGGGCCGGGCCTGATGTCGTCATATTATATGGGCAAGGAGATAAGCCACGACCTTTCCGTGGAACGCGCAATTCTTGAAAAAGCGGCTAAAGGGGAATAGCAGGATGAACAAGATACACCGCAAATGGCAGCTTATACTGTATGCTGCGGGCGGCATGGGCGTGAACATGCTCAACCTTATGATCGGCTCCTACATATGCAGCGCCCTGCTTGTGGGCGGCTTTGGCAAGGCTGCCATACCATATCAAACATATGTGCAGCATGACCTTGTTATTGCCGCGGTGTGGGCGGCGTTCGTGTTGATTGCAAAAATAGTTGACGGCGTTATAGATATACCCATGGCTTCGTTTACCGATCAGCTTAAGAGCAAATGGGGGCGACGCCGTCCGGCCATACTGTTGGGCATGGCGCCTATGTTAATAGCTTATCTCCTCTTCCTCGTCATACCCGACCCAAGTTCGGCAACGCTTGTGAACACCATATATTACGGCGTGCTGCTTTGCGTATTCTATAGCTCCTACACCTTGACTATGGTGACCTATTACGCCACGTTTACCGAGATAGTGGAGAGCGAGGAAGAGCGCAATATGCTATCCAACACAAAGTCCGTGTTCGATATAGTTTACTTCATACTGGGTTATGTTGCGGTGCGCATGATGCTGAACAGCATGAATATACGCCTTGTGTCGCTTATAGTGCTGCCGCTGGCGCTGACCATGATGATACCGCTATTCATGATAAAGGAAAAATCCACGCTGGAGGGTGACGCTGCGGAGGGGAGCACCAAATCGGTGCGCCTTGTCGAATCGCTCAAATATACGATGCGCAACAGGGTCTTTATAAAATGGATGCTGGTATATTCGTTTATGACATTCGGTGTGCAGCTGTTTTTAAGCGGCATAAACGAATACTTCTCCTTTGTCGGCATGAGCATGATAAGGGTGATGATATGCGCGTTCTTACCCGTGCCGTTAACGCTTATATTGTATAACCATATACTCAAGAAAAAGGGCTTCGGCTTTGCGTTCAGATATATATTGATAGCATACTCCGCATGCATGCTGATGCTCTACATAGCTGCCGGACAAGCAGATAATATCAAAAAAATGCTTGAAATACCCACGGGCCTGCTCTGCTCCTTCTCAATAGGCGCGCTGTTTGCGGTGACGTACTCGGTACCGTCCCAGCTGGCGGCAGATGAGGAGAAGAAGACAGGCGTTACCAATTCGGCAATGTATTTTGCAATACAGGGCCTCTTCTCCGGCGCGACCACGGGCATTGCAACGGGGCTGGTGCTTACGGCGCTTAAGGGTAGTGAAGGCGCGGCTTCTTCCGCAATGGGTTATATGACGCTTGTATCCGCCGCGGGAGCGCTGGCGGCGCTGATACTTACATTTATGCTGCCTGAGAGCATAGTAAAAATGGGAATAAAGGATAAGGATCTACAGGTTACAAGCTATGAGCATTAAGAAGATAGACGGAGAGCTTTTTGAAAAGATGCTCCGCAACGGCCTGAAGAACATAACTGCGGCTGAAAAGGAGATCAACCGCCTGAATGTTTTTCCCGTGGCAGATGGCGATACGGGCTCAAACATGCGGCTTACGCTTGAAAACGGCATACGCTGCGCCTGTTCGGACGAAAACCTAAACGAGTACCTCAGGGACCTGAGCCGCGGCATGCTGCTTGGGGCAAGGGGCAATTCCGGCGTGATACTTTCTCAAATATTCAGGGGCGTATATCTTGAGCTTTCGCAAACGGATGACGCTAATCATACCATGCTGCGCAACGCTTTCATACGCGGCTATAAGGTGGCGTATGAATCCGTGATAAGCCCCGTTGAAGGCACCATGCTCACCGTCGCACGCGAGGGCATAGAGGCTGTGCGAAGAAAAAAAGTAAGGGACAATACGATTGAAGCCCTGCTTGAGGACTACATAACGGCCATGAAGGTGGTGCTTGAAAAAACGCCCGAAATGCTGCCCGTGCTTGGCGAAGCGGGCGTGATAGACAGCGGCGGCAAGGGCTACATAACCATAATAGAAGGCATGCTTATGTATCTTAGGGGCGAGGAGCCTCAGACGCATGCCGAACAAGCCAAAGAGCAGGCAGGCGGCCAGCCGGAGGCCGATTTCAGCCTTTTCAACGCGGATTCGGTGTTCGACAAGGGTTATTGCACGGAGTTCATACTGCAAAGAATGAACGGCGGCGCTTACTGCCAGGACTTTGATATTGCAAGGTTTAAGCATGAATTGCAGCGGCTTGGCGATTCGCTGGCACTGGTGGAGGCTGACGGCCGCATAAAGGTGCATATACATACAAAGAAGCCCGCGCCGGTGATGGCATATGCGCAGAAGTACGGCGAGTTTTTATCGTTTAAGCTTGAAAACATGTGCTTGCAGCACAGCGAATACCTGCGCGATAAGGAGAGTGCCGCAGCGACGGCCGAGGCTGAAGAAAAACGAGCAATGATGCTCGGCGCGGCAAAAAACGAGCGCAAGCCGCTTGCCGTTATAACCGTTGCAAACGGAAATGGCATGGCGGCACAGCTTAAGGAGTTTGGGTGCGACTGTATACTCGACGGCGGGGAGACTATGAACACGTCAGCGCAGGAGTTTGTGGAGGCCATAGAAAAGCTGAACGCCGACAACATAGTGATACTGCCGAACAATCCAAACATAATAATGGCCGCCGAGCAGGCCGTCAGGCTGACGGGGGCAAAGAATGTGCGCATACTGCGCTCAAGAAGCGTTATGGAAGGCTACTATGCATTGGCAATGGATATTCCGGACTGCAACGACGCCGAGCTTAGAATAAGCAAGATGGAAGGCGGGATAGGCAGCATATCGACCATAGCTGTATCAAAAGCCGTGCGCGATTTTGAAAAGGGCGGCATAAGGTGCAGCGCGGGTGAATGGATAGCCTTTGTTGACGGCAGCGCGAGCGCGGCCTCCGCCGACATGATGCAGGCTGTGCTGAGCGCGCTTGAAAGCATTGACGGCGTTGACGACAAGGACGTGTGCATGATATGCATTGGCCGCAACGCAAGCATAGATGCAGACGAGCTTGCAGAACGCATAAACGAGGTTTATCCTTTGCTTGAGTGCAGCGCTTTAGGCGGCGGCCAGGGCATATATGACCTGATACTCGGCATAGCGTAAGCACAGCGGCTCACGCAGCTATGCTTTTAAGGGAGGGAGGTAAAACATGGGCGTAAGTACAATAATTCTGCTGTGCCTGGCGGGCGTGCTTCTGCTTGGCGTGCTGCCAACGCTCCTTTTGTCCGGCATAATATTCAAGGTGCTGCTGGTACGTGATAAGCATGAAAAGTGGGATAGGCAATGCAGCATGCCGGAGGATAACGAGCTTGTAAGCATGTATGATACCGGCCTTGAATGGGGCAAAAAGTGGGACGCGGCGCGCAAAAGCGTTGATGTGTACAGCGATTCTTTACATCTGTTTGGCGAATACTTCAACTTCGGCAACGATAAAGCTGCTATAATAATAGGCGGACGCATGGAGGCCTGCTATTACGGCTATTACTTTGCCGATGTATACAGGCGTGCGGGCTACAACGTGCTTACCATAGATGCCCGCGCCCACGGCAGGTCGGAGGGCCGCTGCAACTGCCTTGGCTATAAGGAATACAGGGACATATTGCAATGGGCAAGGCTGCTGCATGACGAGCTGAACAACAAAAGCGTATTCCTGCACGGCATATGCATAGGCTCGTCAACGGCGCTGTTCAGCATCACCAGCAGGGATTCTCCCGACTATGTTTGCGGCATGGCTGCGGAGGGCATGTATACTACGTTTTGTGAGTCCACGCGCAGGCATATGCAGCTTGACCACAGGCCGATATTCCCCTTCCTTATGGAGACGATGCTTTGGATAAGGATAATGTGCGGCGCAAACGTGGTAACGGACGGGCCTGTTAAAAGAATAAAAAGCATGCGCAAGCCTATACTTTTCCTGCATAGCCGCGAGGATTTGTTTTCGACGCCTGAAAAGGCTGAGGAGCTATACGAGCTGTGCCCATCGCCAAAGAAGAGGCTCGTCTGGTTTGACAAGGGCGGCCATTCCCGCATAAGGGTAAACAATACCGCGGCTTATGATGAGGCGATACTGCAATTCCTTAAGGATACTTATAATATTTAATTTTAAGCAGCAAGAAAGGAGCTTATAACAATGTTTTGTCAAAGATGTGGTGCGTTTATAAACGACAACCAGAGGGTATGCCCGCAATGCGGAATGGTGATCTCCGGTCAGGAGGCAAATGTTTCCAACGTTTCATCCTATGAAGGGCCTATGGGCAGCACTACCCCCGCGCTTGTTTGGGGAATACTCGGCCTTTCCTTTGCATGCACGTTCTATTTAAGTATTCTGGGCGTGATATTCTCAATTATCGGCCTGTGCAAAGCCAACAAGGCAAGGACCATTATAGGCAACACCAGCAAAAAGGTGAATACTGGCCGTAAGCTTTCAATAGCCGGCATAATAACCGGCGCTATACTTACGACCCTATTGTTCATAGTGATAATAAGTGTTGCGTTGAGCTGAGCCGCGCCTATCAATACTGACGTATCGAAAAAAGTGGCGTTCAGCCACTTTTTTGAAACTCTGGGGCGGCAATCAGCCGCCTTTTTGCTTTGCAGGTCATGCGACGCCGGGCTGCGCAAATAAATGAACAATTTTGTCGCTTCGCGCTTGCATTATGCTGTTATATTTGCCCACATCACAGCTTATCCACACAAATATACGCCTGCTCTGGGCATGGCTGTGGATAAGTCTGAGGATAATGTGGATAACTTTTCCCCGAAAGGCTTCGGGAAAAAGCCATCGGCAATTCAATTTAGTCTAATGTGCAACATTCAAAGCCCAAATCGATGTAATTCGCTATAAAGCGCAAACGGAAGCTGCGCTCGTGGCACATTCCGCTGCCGCCATGCGGGCTAAGCTCTTCCGGCAGCACAAATCTAATGCACCTTACGGTAACATCTGCGCAGCGTCCCGAATCATGCGCGGGTATGGTGAGTATCTTTATTCCGCGCTGATACTCGCGTCCCTCGCAGTCAAGCTCGCTAAGAATCGCCGCCAAAGCAACGCGCCTGTTTGGGCATACGTTCATAAGCGTAACGTCTGCCTTGAGTATGCGCCCAAGCGAGTTGAGAGAGATATAGCCTGCGTCAAATTCCAGCGTGCTTTCGCAGCCGTTCATTGTGACGCATACCGGCTCGGGACAGGGCTCCGGTATAACCACTATGCCGCATTTGATGGCTATTTCGGGCGAAGGGAAGTTAGCCAGACCCATACTGTTCCTTCCTTTCCTGCGCATCTTTTATCCGCCCAGTACAAAGTATGCGCTATGAGGCGAACATGCTATTGTTTTGTCAGCAAGGTATGAAAACCCAAAGGTTTTCGTACTTAGCGGGTTTTGCCGCCCGGGAGCGTGAGCCATAGGCGAAACCCGTGAAAACTCGAAAAAGCGGCGTTCAGCCACTTTTTCGACACTCTCATAAGATGCATTTTGCCTATTGACAAGCATGCGTGAGCAGTGATATCATATCCTACGCAAATTGATAATATATGCCTTATCAAGAGTGGTTGAGGGACAGGCCCTATGAAACCCGGCAACCTGCGCAGTGCGCAAGGTGCCAATTCCTGCGGCATTTGCCGAAAGATGAGCGATCATAATCCTTCGTCTCGTTTTTCGCGGGGCGTTTTGTTTTATAGCAGACAAAGCGCAAGCCTCCGCGAACAGCCACAACCGGTGGGCATAACATACGAAACGGAGGTTTTTTATTATGAATTCGACTATGAAGAGGATATTCACATCCGAATCCGTTACCGAGGGACATCCGGACAAGCTTTGCGACATATTGAGCGACAGCGTGCTGGACGCCTATATAGCGCAGGACCCGTATTCCCGCGTGGCATGCGAATGTGCCGCCACAACGGGGCTTGTGCTTGTTATGGGCGAGATAACGTCAAAGGCGCAGGTGGATATAGCGCCCCTGGCAAGAAAGGCGATACACGACGTGGGCTATACGGACAACAGCCTTGGCTTTTGCGCGGACAGCTGCGCCGTGCTCGTATCGCTTGGCAAGCAGTCGAGCGATATAGCAATGGGTGTTGACAGGTCGCTTGAGGTAAAGGAGGGCATAGAGACCGATATGGCCACGGGCGCGGGCGATCAGGGCATGATGTTCGGTTATGCCACAGATGAAACAAAGGAATACATGCCCCTGCCCATATACCTTGCGCATGCGCTTACAAGAAGGCTTGCCGCATACAGGAAGGGCGGCGCCGCCTTTATAAAGCCGGACGGCAAGGCCCAGGTGAGCGTGGTATATGAAAACGACGTTCCCGTAGGCATAGATACGATAGTCGTATCCACGCAGCACAGCGAGGACATAGCTCAGGCTGCGCTTACCGAGGCCGTGAGGGCTGAGGTGATAGAAAAGGTGATACCCAAGGAGCTTTTGAGCAAGGATACCCGCATACTTGTCAACCCCACGGGGCGCTTCGTCATAGGCGGGCCGCATGGCGACAGCGGGCTTACCGGACGCAAGATAATAGTTGATACCTACGGCGGCTTTGCGCGCCACGGCGGCGGGGCCTTCTCCGGCAAGGACCCGACAAAGGTGGACAGGAGCGCCGCGTACGCCGCGCGCTACATAGCCAAGAACATAGTGGCCTCGGGCCTTGCAAGGCGCTGCGAGATACAGCTTGCTTACGCCATAGGCGTGGCGGAGCCTGTTTCGGTCAACATAGATACGTTCGGCACGGGCAAGGTAGCGGACGATAAGCTGCTCAAGGCGGTGCGCTTAAGCTTTGACCTCAGGCCGGAAGCCATAATACGCGCGCTTGACCTTAGAAGGCCCATATATCGCCGCACGGCGGCATACGGCCACTTTGGCGACCCTTCAATGCCGTGGGAGCAGCTTGACCTTGTTGATAAGCTCAGGCAGTCCGTTTGACAAAAGGCGGGCTTAGCTCCCGGGCGGCAAAACCCGCAAGGTACGAAAACCTTTGGGTTTTCATCCGTTCTGACGTGCATGCCGTCAGAGCCGGAATAAAGCTTAAGGGGCAGCCGCCCCTTAACAACCCCAAGATTTATCGACACTCTGAAAGCTCCTTAAACGGAGCTTTTGCTTTAATTAAATCATAAATGGCCTTTGCTTTAGCGTACCCTTCTTGCCTGCACAACGAAGCGGGAACCGTCCGGCTCGCTGGTGCAGGTGGTCAGCGTAAGCACCTGATCGGTCTGGCCTATAACTATGCTGTCCGATACGGTGGAGCTTGGCGCGGTGCGCGCATAGGCGGCCATGTCCGCCATGTATTCTTCAAATGCGGAATTGCTGGCAAAGCGTGTTTCTATATAGTTTATCCTGTGGCCGTCCACCATAGGTATAGTCGCGGCGAGGTATATCTCCCACATGGTGTCCGTACCGTCCCAGTTGAATGAAATTATCCTGTTCTCGCTGAAGAAGCTCTTTTGCTTGAAGTTCATCAGCTCATGGAACATGGTTCCGTTCTTCATGTCATGCCCATATAGTATAATGTGCTTTTGCTGGCTTTTGTCGGCATTCCTGAAATCCATGAATATTGCGCCGTGCTTGCTGCTTTCCTTAAGTATGTTATGGTTAAGATAAAACTCGTTATCCTCCGTCCTTACTACAGGGTAATCTATGCCGGTGCCGGGCACGCTCAGCCAGCCTATAACGTCGCTGTTCTTCTCCCTTGCCTCATCATATGTGAGTACGGGCAGCACGTCGCCAGGCTCCGCCACGCCGTCAAGCGAGGAGTAGTCTACAGCCTCGCCCTTTTGCTCGCTTGTTGGCGAAGGGGTGCGCGCCGGCGTAAGCACGGCGTTGCCGCCGGGCAGCGTAACCGTAACTACGGGAAGATGCTCGGCTGCATTGCCTGCGTTGCCGCTATCGGCTGTTTCAGCTGGCTTTTGGGCGGCGTTGCAGCCCAGGCAAAGCATAAGCGCAGGGATTATGGCCGCGGCCGTAAAAAGTTTTTTTATAAAATAAGCTTTCATCAAGCTTCCCCCTTAAGATCCTGTGTCCCCTTGTCAAGCGGTGGTAAGCCTGATTATAGCCTATGCAGCGGCAATTAACAAGTGCATATGGGCGCATCGGGCGCCGTCGGGGGCGCTTTTTAGGGTTTTGTACGACTATTTTTATAAATTGTTCAAAAATTGCTAATGCGCGCTTGTCTGCGTTGTGGTAAAATGTTAGTATTATTAAGATACAACTATTATTCCTGTTGGAGGGACTTCATTATATGGGCCTGTTTGAGTTTAACGACGTTGGTATAGATCTTGGCACGGCGAGCATTTTGGTATATGTGCGCGGCAAGGGCATAGTTTTAAGGGAGCCGAGCGTAGTTGCGGTTGAAAAGATAACCGGACGTATATTGGCCATCGGCGAAGAAGCGCGCCGCATGCTGGGCCGCACGCCGGGCAACATAACCGCGATAAGGCCGCTTAGGGACGGCGTGATATCAAATTACGACATAACGGAAAGGCTTTTGCACCACTTCTTAAAAAAGGTGGTGGGTACGCATGTGTTCTTTAAGCCGCGCGTTGTGGTGTGCGTTCCTTCCGGCGTTACGGAGGTTGAAAAGCGCTCCGTAATAGACGCTACCGAGGAAGCCGGAGCAAGGCATACATATCTTATAGAGGAGCCTATAGCCGCCGCGATAGGCGCAGGGATAGACATTGCGGAGCCGCGAGGCAGCATGGTGCTTGATATAGGCGGCGGTACGAGCGATATAGCGCTTATATCGCTTGGCGGCGCGGTGCTTTCAACATCTATAAAGATAGCCGGCGATAAATTTGACGAGGCCATAGTGCGCTACATGCGCAAAAAGCACAACCTGCTCATAGGCGAGCGCACGGCTGAGGAGATGAAGATAAGGATAGGCTCGGCTTACCCGCGCAAGGAGCAGCTGTTTATAGACGTAAAGGGCAGGAACCTCATATCCGGACTTCCGCAGACGATAGTAGTAAGCAGCAACGAGATGATAGACGCGCTTGAGGAGCCGCTGCAGGCCATACTTGAAAGCGTGAGGAGCATGTTCGAGCGTACCCCGCCCGAGCTTGCCAGCGACGTTGCGGAAAACGGCATATGCCTTACAGGCGGCGGCGCGCTGCTTTACGGCGTGGACAAGTTTATTGCGGAGCATACAAAGGTGCCGTGCTACATAGCGGAGGATCCCATATCCTGCGTAGCCATAGGCACGGGCAAGGTGCTTGAAAGCATAGACGACTTTACAAGAGGAGCCGTATACGATTACAGGCGAGGCGAGTATTATCTTGAAAGCTGATAAAGCCGACAAACAGCATAAACAATAACACAAACGCTCCCGAACACGCAGACGGGGGCGTTTGATCTGCTTTGGCGGCCCCTTGGGGCCGCCTTCTTGTGCAAATGCTTTAATAATCTTAAACATTTACATAAAAAATGAAACATTTGGCTATAATAATGAACGAATGTGAAGCTTGCCCCAAGCCTGTTGACTTAAGGCAGAAGCGGACTATAATGAAGCCGTACAAAGAAAGAGGGCCGCTGAGGCCGGAGGGCTTTGTACCGGCCACACAAGGGCTTGAAGCAAAGCATGGCCCGCAAGGGCTGAAAAAAGTATAGAACGTAGATACGCAAAAGCAATGATGAAAGGAAGTAAATAATTATGTTGCCTATGATTTTCGGAGAGAACCTGTTTGACGATCTGTTTAACGACGCTTTTGAGCGCAATATGTGGGATGTGAACAAGGCGCTTTACGGCAAAAACGCCTCCCACATAATGAAGACCGATGTACACGAGACCGATAAAGGCTATGAGCTGAACATCGACCTGCCCGGCTTCGCAAAGGACGAGATAAAGGTAGAGCTGAAGGAGGGCTATCTTACCATCAGCGCCGCCAAGAGCCTTGACAAGGAAGATAGCGACAGGAATACCAAGCGTATCATTCGCCGCGAGCGCTATGCCGGCACCAGCCAGAGGATCTTCTACGTCGGCGATATAAGGCCCGAGGACGTCAGCTGCAAGTATGACGCCGGCGTGCTGACCATCGAGCTTCCTAAGTATGAAGCCAAAAAGCTGCCCAGCTCCAACTCCATAGCGATAGACTAACGATAAACTGCTTAAAGCCCGCGGTCTCCCGCGGGCTTATATATTACAGCCAATCATCGTTTTCGCTTTTGTATTGCTCTATGAGCTTGTCGGCCCGCCGAACGAAGCCGCGCATCTCGGCAAGACTGTATATGGTAGCGCCGCTGGCCTGCGCGTGGCCGCCGCCGCCGTAGCTTTCTGCAAGCTGGTTTATGGTGACGAACCTTGACCTGAGCCTGACCCTTATGGAGCCGTCCTCATTTTCAATAAAGGCTATCCATATTATGCTGCCCTTAAGCGAATTGAGATAGGCTACCGAGTTACTGGCCTGCTCGCTGGTGAGGCCGAACCTCCTCTGCGCATCGAGGCTTATATAGATATACGCTACCCCGTTTTTTGTAAGCTTGAGCTTGTTCAGCACATAGGCATGAAACTTATGCTCGGACAGCGTATCAAGATACAGCATGGCGAAAAGCTTTTGCGTGTTTATGTTCTTATCAAGAAGCATCGCCGCGAGCCTGAGCGTCTCCCCGGTTACGGATTCGAACCTGAAGCGGCCCGAATCGGTAACCATTCCGGCGTAAATGCAGGTCGCGGCCTCCGTATCCATACAAAGCTCATCCTTGAAGGAAGCGTAAAAGTCCGCCACCATTTCGCATGCGGAGGAACGCTCCGGCTCCACCCACGATATGGCGCCGTACGGCTCGCGCTCTATGTGGTGGTCTATTACTATCATCTCTTTTGCAAGGCCGAGACGGCTGTTGGATACCCTGTCCTCGCTTCCCGTATCAATAACTATTATGAGCGCGCCGGTATAGAAGCTATCCTCGCGCTGAGCGTCCTCTTCGCCCAAAAAGGCCATATCCCGGGAATAGTCGTCGTTTATAACATATATCTCTTTTTGTGGATAGGTAAGCCGCAATATGCGCCTCAGCCCGAGCGTTGAACCCGCGGCGTCGCCGTCCGGCCGGATATGCCTGCATATTATTATGCGGTTGTATTCCTTTATTTTGTTCAGTATCTTAAGCTTTATATCCTCGTTCATATTCCCTGCAATATTCCCCGCTTGTTTTGTATTGGAGCTTTATTTCACATCTGCGCCGTTTGCCTGCTTCACAAGCTCGTCAAGGTCGCTTAGCATCAGCATGGCCGTCTCACGGTCCCTTACTGTCGCCCCGCTCGCCTTTTTGTGGCCGCCGCCGCCGTATTTTACGGCTATGGGGTTTATGTTGAGCCTGTTTGACCTAAGTTCGCACAGCACGCCCGCCTCCGTCTCCGTAAAGTTTACCCACACGCTCACGCCCTTTATGTCCGCCATGACGTTGACCATTCCCCTTGATATGGAAAACTCGTCCGCGCCGAGCCGCCGCATTTCATCAATATCGGTATAAATATAAGCTACGTTGCTGCCGGTAAACCTGATTTTAAGCGTAAACCCGGCGCGCAGCTTAATCCTTTCAAAGTCCTCCTCATAGAGCTTTGCGTATATCCTGTCTATAGAAATGCCGCTTCTCAGCAGGTATGCCGCCCTTTCAAAGGTCGCTTCGCCTGTGGTATCATACCTGAAGCGGCCGGAATCGGTAACCATTCCGGTGAAAAGCGCCGCAGCGGCCGTTTGCGAGACGCTAAGCCCAGCCTCCATAGCGAGCGCCGTGACGAGGGAGCAGCAGCTTTCAAAGGCAGGATCAACTATCTCTTCATCGGCAATTTTTTCCGAAAATATATGGTGATCCAGCCTCAGCGTGCTTTCTGCAAGCTTATATCGTGGGTCGCTTATAAGCGCAGCGGAGCCGCAGTCCAGTATAATCGCCAATGCGCCCGAATATGCGCCGTCCGGTATGTCGTCCATAACGGAATCCTCAACAAAGCCGTACCTTCCGGCAGGATCGCCAACAACGAATACCTCTTTATCGCAAAAGCTGTTTAATATTATATGCTTAAGGCCTATCTGGCTGCCTATAGCGTCCCCGTCCGGCTTTGAGTGCCTGTGTATTATTATGCGGTTATATCGGTTTATAAGATCAAGGGCGGCTTCAAACATGGGTGTTGTTTATCCTTTTGGTTTTCTGCATATTTACCATTCAAATTATACCATTTTGTAAAACAATAGTAAAGCTGCGGCGGGCGGCTGCAATACATCATATGCCTCCGCATATTATTGCAGGGCCTTTAGAACAAAAATGCCCATGAAAGCATCTCTCATGGGCATCATATCCATGCCGGGGATTTGGCGGGAGCGGATTCGGCGGGCTTTTCTTCCCCGGCCTCGTGGTAGGCAAGCCGCCCTTTTGGCTCCCCCGTGGGCTGTTATTGAGCTGATTTTTCAAATACTACAGTCTCGGCGTCGCCGTTCGCATAGGTTACTTCCATATAAAGCATGCCGTTTTCCGTGTAGAACTGCTTTATAGTGCCCACGACCTCCATAGCGCTTTTAATAAGCTTGTTTTCAAACGCGTATATAAACAATTCCGTTTTTACGTTCGTGTCATCCCCGTGGAAGGAAAAGTACATGCTCCCGTCGTATAGACTTTCACCGTCCAACATAAGCTCCAATTCATACCCTTCAATCGCCGCGCTCCATCGCCCGTCGGCGCTTGCCCAGTCGCCGGCAAGGACGTCCATCAACAGGGCGTTGGTATTGATCATCCCGTCTCCGTCCAGAATATGGTTGTCAACAATTTCTTTTTTCAAAATGCACCCATTAAGGATGCCTGAAAGCAAGGCGAGCATTACGATAAACAACACCATCCTTCCGCAATTCTTCATATTACGCTGCACTCCTTTTTGATAATACGCTTATAATGCTTGCGTTTTGTGAAGGGGGCATGCCCCCCTCCGCTCACCGTATAGTCATATCACACTCGGCATTATTAGTTATTATATCATAGACGAGCAGCGGATTGCCAGTGCGCTTAAAGGCTTTTTGCGGAGTCGGGCCGCAGGATACGGCAGGGTGCCGAGATAGGAGCTTTTTTCTCTCAATGTAGCGGAGGCCTGTTATAGCTCCAGATCTCGCACTATCTCATAGTAAGCGCCATTGAAGCTGGTGAGAAGCATTATGCGATACATACCGGCGTCGGGGCCGGTGAGCAGCCCATATTCCGAACAGTCTATATACGACCCGCCTGCCAACACGGTGAAATAGGTTATCAGCCGCCCGCCCAAGACGCTATGTTCTGCGGCGGTGCAGCCCTGCCGCAAATAGGCTTGAGAAGCATCCAGCGTGATTTGTATCTGCCTATGGTTATCAGGATCGGTTGTTTCCAAACAGGACAGGGATATCTTATCCACATCTAATTGGCAGGTGCAGCCTTCCCGATTGCTTTGCTCAATCAGGGGTATGCCTTCCTTTGCCATATCCTCGCTCAATACAAAAAACGAACAGCCTTTGCCCTCGCCGCTGCCATTATAAGAAGCTCTTATGCTAACATTAAAGGAACCCGGCTTATAGGCCGTGAGGACACCATTCTTACTAATTGAGGCGATGCCCTCCTCCTCCGCATTGCGGCCGATCAAGCACTCCAAGTATTCCGCCGGCACAGGCGCAGGGGCATGTTCCTCCGCCGGACAGTTTTCCCGAATGAAGGCGCGGCTATAATCCAAATATAATTGTACAGTGGCGGGCGCGTCACCCTCCATAACAAGGTATTGAGGATACATGCGCACCCGCTTCATATCCGCCACGCAGGTGCAGCGGGGCGTTATGGCAAGCTCCAGCTCCACATGGGGGTCCCCTTCATGAAAGTCAATTCCATCAAGCTTGGCGGCAATATTGCTCACGTCCAGCATGCAGGTGCAGGTGATAGCCACAGCCCTTCTATAATACCGGACGCCGCCTGCGCACAGGAGCGCCAGGAAAGCGGCGGCAGCCAGGAGGATATTGCGCCGTTTGCGCGTTTGCAGGCGGTTTAAGGCGCTAATCAACGCCCCGGCGCTTTGGTATCGGTCTTTTGGCGACATGGCGGTGCAGCGGGCAATGATCCGCCCCAGTGCCCCGCCTGACGGCGAAACGCCCGGGCGAAACTTCCGGCCGGTCCGCATTTCGAACATGGTAGCGCCCAGCATCCAATATCCGCTTGCAAATCCACGGCGTCTTGTATGCTGCATCTGCCGTGACCACCTCTATCTCCGGAAAACGTTCCGTCACCTTTTCGTACAATGCGTTGAATGCTGTGCAGGTGGCACGTAGCGACTCCGTATAATGTCTGGTTTTCAAAGCAATCAGCAGTTCGGACGCCTCGTAGCCTTTGCTCTTTTCGGATTCATTTAATCCTGCATCCTTTCATGCAATCCTTGCATATAAGCTATTGCCTGTTTTTTTTCCGTTCTATTTAATGAATCCCAAATTCTCAAGCACTCTCTTTGCTCATGTGTCAACATTTCCGGTTCGCTTTGCTCGTCGAAAAACTGCGCAAGCGTAACCCCTAATCCATTGCATATTTTACTCAGAGTTGTAATGGATGGCGCGTTTGTTTTCAGCATCATTGTATTGAGCGTTGAATAGGGTATCCCGCTTTCCTTTGCCAGCCTGTAATAGGACCATCCTTTCTTCGCACATAATTGCCTGATTCGCGCAATCACCAAGAACTCCGTAATATTCATCTCCATTTCTCATAAGTTTTAAGCTTATTGTAACCGACCATTGCCTATTTCCTAAGATGCTAAATGTCGTTATATTTATGCTTGATAATATAACGATATTTCGTTATAATCCAAATAAAAATATGGAGGTATAAGCTTGTGATGTCGAAACGTATTATATCCATGATGCTGACAGTTTTATGCGCTCTTTCAATTATGGCTTTACCCATGAAAGTGACAAAGGCTGAATCGGCGTCCAAGGTAACAGAAGAAACCGTTATCAAGCGTATTTATTTGCTCAACAGTCTGATTGGGGGAAAATACTTCACTGTAAGTGGTAAACCATGCGGTGGCGACTGTCAGAGTAAGAAGGTTTATGCATGCGGCAACTGCAACATGGGGAATGTGATTGCTTCTAAGTGGTTTAAACAAACCGTGGGGCATGTTCCTGCATCTACATCTTCAGGCTTTCGTCATTATTACAACAATCGAGCATTGGTTCGAGGTTGGACGTGTTGTGGATTTGCGAATTACGCTGGGTGGTTTATTTTCTCTCAAAAAGCCAGTGATGTCGTCATTTTTGAACCGTTAAAAAATTATAATAATGCGCCTTTTAATTCTCAGACAATGAAAGCGGCAAAGCCGGGTGATATTTTACGGTTTGGGAAATCACAGACTGGGAAGGGAACGCATTCGGCAATTTTCATTTCAGCAGACAACAGCGGGGTAACATATCTTGACTGTAATGGAAGTTCCAAAGACCCATATAAAGTTGCCATAAAAACTATCAAATATGCTTCTAGTTACTATTCAGCAAATTACAAATATGTTGGCATCTCCCGCGCAACTAACTATGATCTTTTACATACCCATACCGCCGGTAATATGTGGCTTCACGACGAAGCGCAGCATTGGCACGCCTGCACCGGCGAGAACTGCAACGAAAAGCTGGATGTCGCGGCCCACACGTGGAATGATGGCGTAATCACCATCCGACCCACCGCAACTCAAACGGGTATAAAAACCTTCACCTGCACCTTCTGCGACAGAACAAAAACAGAATCAATTCCTGTTACTATTCTATACGGCGATGTGAATCTGGACGGAAAAGTAAATGGTGCGGATATTATCCTGCTGTCACGCTACTTGGCAAGATGGAACTTAAGCTTTTCCTCCAATCAACTGCATGCCATGGATGTTAACGCAGATGGAAGCATAAACGGAGCTGATATTATCCTTTTTGCGAGGTATCTTGCCAAATGGAATGTTACCTTGGGGCCTCAGTAGGTTCTAAGTCAATAAATATACTCAAATAACTCAAATAAACAAGGAGGAAAATAAACATGAAAAAAACAATCGGGTTAATGGTAGCAATGGTTATGCTGATGGGCTGTATGCTAAACAGTGTCGCGCTGGCTGAGGGCAGCTGTCGATTGGCTGTTACGGCAGGTGAAGTATCTCAGGGGGAGCTCAGCGTAACGGTTGCCATCACAGAGAATCCAGGTATTGCCAGCCTGATTTTTACTTTGAAGTTTGATAATACAAAGCTGGTGCTTAAATCGGCAAGTGCAGTTCAGTCAACGCTGGGTACCGCAGTGCAGCTGAATACCGACCAGCCGGGTCTGGATTTGGGCAGTCAAAGTGAGGTTAGTTTTTCATGGTATGACGCAAATGCGGTGAATAGGACAGGAAATCTGATTAATCTGAAGTTTGAACTAAAAGATGGCACCTGGAGCGAAACCATCCTGGCTCTTGACAATGTAGAGGCTTTTGACGGGGATCCGAAGGAAATATCGGTGAGTACAAGCGGGGCCACGGTTATCAATCCTGTTTCTGTCCACACCCACACCCCGGGGACTGAGTGGCTCCACGACGAAACGCAGCATTGGCATGCTTGCACCGGCGAGAACTGCAACGAAAAGCTCGATCTTGCCATACACACTTGGAATGAGGGCGTAGTCACCACTCAGCCCAATGAAACAGAGGGTGGCGTAAAAACCCTTACCTGCTCCTTCTGCGACAGAACTAAGACCGAGAAGGTTCCAGCAACGGGCGATAATACCACATACATCCCCTTCAATGGATATATTACCACAACGCCTGTTGCCAACATAACTGGAACGGCGCCACAGCCGCCTCAAACGGGTTCTCAGGATAGTAATCTTGGCTTCTGCCTGCTGATACTGGCCGCGGCAACTTCCTTCTATGCTGCTCGTAGGATGAAAAAATCCTCTGAGCTGTAATTGTCATCTCTTATCTATATTAGCGTTTGTGCCGAAGGCCGCCTCTTTAGCGGCCTTCGGCACATCAAAAAGGCTATAAAACGCTTTGTAAGAATAATCCTTTTCATGTATTCTTAGGATGACGAGGATTATTCATCTTCGATTATGCTCTATCTGCCCGGCTCAGTCAACTATTTTGCATACCACCACGCAGCGCTCCTTGCTGGTGCCCGCATTGTAGTCGAACTCGCCGTAGCATATGATAAAGGTGATCTTCGCCGTGTCTGATTCCATGTTCAGCACATATTCGGGCACCTTATCGTTTGGGAAGAAATCTACGCTGGTCGCCTCATAATACAGGTATTCTCCGTTCTCCCGCTCTATAGCCACCTGTTGGCCCTGCTCCATATTCCAAAGCACCGAGAAGCGCCTCCGTAAGCAAGGCTGATGCAATGCGCAGAATGGGCGCTGGATTTGGGGGCGGGCAATACCTGCCCCCAAATTTTCGTATTCATAGAATTGTTTCAATTATAATCAAAACAGCGGTTGTATGAATTTGCAAAGAATGATACATTATGGGCAGAAAAAAAGTACCTGTAAAGAAGCATGCGTTGCGTATGGCGAGCGATGCGGCAGTTAGAGCATCAAAAAATAATGAAAAGCATCAACCCTTTTTACCAATGGTACACTATGATTATAACGAATGAGGAGAAAAAGCGCATGAAGCGTCATGCCCGGTTTTTATTGGCGGCATTTTGTTTGCTGCTCATGTGTTCATGCGGCGAACCAAATATATTGCAGAGGGAGGCTTTACAATCGCATGGCGGCGCGGCGGACGAAGCCGGCCCGGCTCCTGATGCCGAGTACAATAATTCCGTTGCAGAGCAAGAGCTGCCCGGGCAAAAGCCTGCCGAGCCGCCTTCTGCCGCGGTAAGCATCATCAAAGATGATGTCGATATCGACGGCGACGGAATCGCCGACAGCGTACATGCATACTCTACGGGCCTGTTTGAACTTCCGTTTTATGTGGATATTTCATTGAGCGCGGATAATAAAACATACCATGCGTCGCTCAATACAGACTGCCTTGATACGGGCAATAAATTGCGCATTGCCGATGTTACGGGCGACGGCGTGCCGGAGATAGTTTTTCCTGACCTTGGTGGGACAAGCACCAGAGGTGAGATTTCGGCGGTCGCGCTTGAGATGAGCGGCAACGGCGTCAAACGAATGGACGTTTTTAGGGACGGCTTTTTTCGCAAGGAAAGCGTCAACTTCATTTCAAACGAGGTGGAAGCCGACTTTACGGCTCCAAAGCTTTTGTACAGCATAAAGAGCTATCCCTCAGGCAGGGAATACGAAATAGACCTGAGCGACGCGGCTAAGCTGCTTTTGGAGCATAATGAAGGTTGCTATTCAAACGTATTCTTTTCATTCGTGACGTTGGCGGGCGACGTTGTGGAGCTTGGCGGCGGCAAATACGGAATACAGGTCAAAACAGTAATCGAGGCAGACGCAGAGAAAGCGGATGATGGCGATACGGACTTCCTGAGCAGGTATTATTTATATTCCACATTAGAGTATGCGGATGGAGAGTGGCTTGTGGTGGATGAATACATGCAGCGCGAGGATTATTAGTTATCCATATAGGATATGGCTGTTTCAGGAACAGTACAGGCCGCTGTTTTTTCGTCCAAGCATGCCCCTTTTGCTTCTCCCTTCGCGCCGCGAACGCGATCTGGAAACGAAAAAGCCCAGACAACGTCTGGGCTTTTAGGCGATATATCTAAATCGATACATCATGTTGGTAGCGGCGATTGGACTCGAACCAATGACACTCCGGGTATGAACCGAATGCTCTAGCCAACTGAGCTACGCCGCCATATTCGGCTTGCTCCACCGTAGCGGACAAAGGATAGTATATCTGTAAAATGGGCGAAAGTCAATACTTTGTTGCAATAAAATTGAGAATAAATGCGGGGCGCCTCTGTTGACACCTGCCTTAACTCTGGCTATAATATTTATGCCGAGATGAGGTGCGCTTCCGAATCTCCGGCCATTATATAAGCTGTACCCGACCGAAGGATATGTTCCGACGGAAAGCCAAGGCAGAATAGCGAACGGTTTCAGGCTGTTTGGCTGTCAGGCTTTTCCTCTGCGGGGAAGGCGGGCGGCTTTTTTTGTGCCGCGGCACAGGCCGGGGGATGGGGGAATTAAATTGGATAGAAAGGCGCGGTGAATGATGGAAAAACGCATAGCCATAATGGGCATAGTCGTTGAGGAGCCGGAAATCGTGGAAAGGCTTAACGCAATACTGCATGAATATTCAAGCATTATACTTGGACGCATGGGCATACCCGTGCGGGAATACGGGCTTAGCCTTATAAGCGTTGCCATATGCGCCGATAATGACAGGATAAGCGCGCTTTCGGGCAAGCTTGGCAGGCTCAGGGGCGTGAACGCCAAGGTGACGTATTCAAACGTCAGCGTACAGGCTTAAGCAAACAATAAACGGCAAGCATTTTCGCCCCGCCATAATGCGGAAGCGGATTGCAATATACAATAATATACAGAGGAGAAAAAAGATGAAGCATTCGTTAAGACTTGCGGCGCTGGTACTGGCAACGGTAATTATGCTTTCCGTGATATCAGGCTGCGCCGCGCCTGAGGTCAAGGAAAGCGCGGAGCCTGCTCCGACAGCTCCCGAGACTGCCCCCGAGGCCGGATCGCAGCAGCCTGAACAGACCGCCGTACCCGCCGACAGCCGGGAGCCGGTCAATACCGCACACATGGTTACCGATAACCTCGGCAACGAGGTAGAGGTTCCGGACGAGATAAACAGGATAGCAATAATATCCACCGTTCCACTTGCCAGCGTTTTCTGCATGGTGGAAGGCTCGGGCGATAAGCTTATAGGCCTGACCCCGTCCTCCAAAAACGCGGCGGTACATTCCTTCATTTCCCGCATAGCGCCAAACGTTGCGGATATTGATTCAAGCTTTGCCGAGGGAGACGCGGTGAATGTGGAAGCCGTTGCCGCGCTTGAGCCGGACGTTGTGTTCTATAACGCCAACAACGCCGGCGACGCAGAGGCCGCGGCCAAGCTCACGGAGCTTTCCATACCGTGCGTGGCGTTCAGCACAACGGTGGAAGGCGGAAACACCATAGAGACCTTCAACGCATGGGCCGCGCTTATGGGCGAGATAATGCAGAAGCAGAGCCGTGCCGAGGAGATAGTAGCTTATGGCCGCGAGGTAGAGGCCATGGTCAAGGAGCGCGTCGCGGGCATTGCGGAGAGCGACAGGAAGTCCGCTCTTATAATAGGAAACTACACCCAGGCCAAGATACTTGGCGCAGGCAACACCTTCGGCCGCTATTGGCTTTCCACCATAGGAGCGAACAACGTGGCCATGGAGCTTGACAAGCCGCTTGCGCCCATCACGCTTGAGCAGATATACGCCTGGGACCCTGACGTTATATTCTTAAACAGCTTCTCCCCCTTCAAGGCGGAGGATATACTCAACAGCACTGCCGTTGAGGGCGACGATTGGAGCGGCCTTACCGCCGTAAAGAACAAGCAGGTGTACAAGATGCCGCTTGGCGTGTACTATTGGTTCCCGCCCTGCTCGGATTCTCCGCTTGCTCTGCAATGGCTTGCGCAAAAGCTTTATCCCGAGCTGTTTGAGGATATTGACATGGACGCCGCAATAAGGGATTATTATGCCAAGTTCTATGGCCTTGAGCTTAGCGATGAGGATATGGCTACGCTGTACGATCCTCCGGCGGAGTCGGCTTATTGAGCTTTATAAAAACCATTATTTGCTGAGCATGCTTGCCGCGGCCGGCGCGCCGGCTGCGGCAAGCACGATAAAGGAGCGCCGATGATTCAACAAAAACACAACAGAGCGGGCTTTTCCGCGGCTGCGTCCATATTGCTCGTGCTGCTGCCGTTAGCGGCGGGGCTTGTTTGCATATGCATCGGCAGGTATTCCCTAACGCCCAAGCAGGCGGCGGAGAGCATATTCAGCAACCTCAGCGCACTGCTTACGGGGTCGCAGTCAACAACCGAGCAATATTCAAAAATAGTCTGGTCCATGCGCCTGCCAAGGGTGCTGCTCGCTTTAATGGTGGGCGGCGGGCTCAGCGCGGCAGGCGTGGCCTTCCAAAGCCTTTTTGCAAATCCGCTCGCAACGCCGGATACGCTCGGCGTGGCCAGCGGGGCAAGCCTCGGCGCGGCGCTCGGGCTGCTTATGGGCATGCATATGCTCTATGTGCAGCTTATGGCGCTGCTGTTCGGCTTTTTGGCGGTAGGGCTTACTTTCCTTGTCAGCAGAAAAAGAGGCTCCGGCAATATGACTACGGTCGTGCTTTCCGGAATGGTGATAGCGTCGCTGTTTTCGGCGCTGGTATCGCTTGTAAAATATACTGCGGATACGGATTCGCAGCTCCCTGCGATAACGTATTGGCTGATGGGCAGCCTGTCCTCGGCAAGCTGGCAGTCCTTAAGGCTCGCTTCGCCGTTTATGCTTACCGGCATTATACTGTTGTTTTTGATAAGATGGCGGCTCAATATATTGCCGCTAAGCGAGGACGAGGCCAGGGCCACCGGCGTGAATATAGGCCTGCTCAGGCTTACGGCCGCGGCGTGCGCCACTATGATGACCGCAGCCTCGGTAGCCATGTGCGGCCAGGTGGCGTGGATAGGCCTGCTGATACCGCATGTGTGCCGCATGGCCTTCGGCTCGGATACCACAAGGCTGCTTCCGGCGTCGATATGCATAGGCGCAGCCTTTATGGCGGCGATAGACACCATCGCAAGGAGCGTCACCGCATCTGAAATTCCCATATCTATACTTACCGCGATAATCGGCGCGCCGTTCTTTATCCATCTTCTCAGGCAGACGAGGGGGTGGAACTCATGAAGCTTCAGGTGGCCTCTGCGTCCTTTTCCTATGAGCCGAACGACAAAAACGCAAGGATAATACTTAACGATATAAGCTTTTCAATAAGCAGCGGTGAGATACTGTCCATACTCGGGCCGAACGGCGCGGGCAAAACGACGCTTCTGCGCTGCATAATGGGCTTTTTGCGCTGGAGCGGCGGCAGCAGCACGATAGACGGCGAAGATATAGCCTTGATAGAGCAAAGGCGGCTTTGGCGCAAGATAGCCTATGTGCCGCAGGCAAAGGGCAAGGCGACGGGAATGAGCGTCGCAAGCATGGTGATGCTTGGCAGGAGCAGCCGCATAGGCGTTTTTTCAAAGCCGTCGGACAAGGATTACATGGCTGTTGACGAGGTGATGGCCAGGCTGAACCTTAGCGAGCTTAAGCACCGGCGCTGCGACGAGATAAGCGGCGGCGAATTGCAGATGGCGCTTATAGGCCGTGCGCTTGCGGCGGAGCCGGAGTGCATCATACTGGACGAGCCTGAATCAAACCTTGATTTCAGGAACCAGCTTATAGTACTTAACACGCTTGAGGAGCTTAAGGCGGCCGGCATGGCCTGTATATTCAATACGCATTATCCCGACCATGCGCTGAGGATAGCGGACAAGGCGCTGCTTTTGGATAAGGAGGGCAACAGCCTCTTCGGCGCGGCAAATGAGGTTATAACCGAAAGCGCCATAGCGTCTTCCTTTAAGGTGCAAAGCGTGATATCCTCCCTTAAAGCCGGCCAAAAGGAATACAGAAGCATAACGCCCATAGCCATACTATCAGCCTGTCGAAAAACCCCGGGGTTGTTAAGGGGCGGCAGCCCCTTAAGCTAATTCCGGCTCTGACGGCATGCACGTCAGAACGGATGAAAACCTTTAGGTTTTCATACCTTTCGGGTTTTGCCGCCCGGGAGCGAATGCGAGAGGCAAAACCCGTAAAACTCGAAAAAGTGGCGAATAGCCACTTTTTTGACACTCTCGCCCATAGCCATACTATAACGATAGGCGGCATGCCCTTTCACGCAAAAGCCGTTGTTTGGGTGCTTTGCTTGTTTTAATAAATAACGGCGATACGGCCCTCACTTCATGCTTTCTATTATCCTGTGCGCCGCATCGAGGCAAATGGCCGCGGACCTGTCTACCTGCGCGGCAAATTCCTCGCAGCCGCCCTCTATCGCGTCGCTTACGGCCTTTATCATAAGGCATGGCACGCCGTTTCGGTTGCAGGTCAAAAGTATACCGGCGGCCTCCATCTCGCATATGTCGGCGTTGTATTCAAGGTGCAGCGCACGCTTTTTGTCGGGCTCGTCAACAAATTTGTCGGCGGAGGCGCATATCACCCGCTTTAATCCAGGCTCGGCCTTTATCGCCATGTCAACAAGCTCCCCGGGCGCGGGTATATATATGCTCGGATACTCAAGATAGCGCGCCTTTTCGCAGCTGTCTATTGTTGACGTGTCAAAGTCGTAATGCACAACGCTTTCTATAACGCACGTCTTTGCAAGGCTCATCTCCTCGGTAAGCCCGCCCACGACGCCAAAGTTAAGTATGAATCCGCAGGAGTAGCGCGTTATCAGAAACTGCGTGCCTGCCGCGGCGGCTATCTCGCCCGCGCCGCTTTTGAGTATGTACATTATGTAATCGTCAGCCTCAAGCCTTTTTATGCTGTAGGCCGATTCGCTCACGTCCTCAAGCCTTTCGCCGTAGCGCTGCAGCACGGCCTCTATCTCCACCGCCACGAGCATGCCCATTATTTTCTTTTTGTTTTCCATATAATACCTCATTACAGTTTTATATGCGCATTGCTTGCATGTATGATAGGTCAACGCGGCCGGACTTGTCAAGTCAATGCAAATTTATCAAAAAAGTCCTTGCTTTCGGGTGATTTTAGGGGTATAATATCGTCTGTTCGGGACTGTATGGTCTCAGAATGCAGCAGCAGGGCGGTTAATCGCGCTGCGCCCAGCAAAATTATGTAAGGAGTTGCACGATGAAAAAGGATATCCATCCCTCTTACGGTGAAAGCGTCGTCCGTTGCGCATGTGGCGAGACCTTTAAGACCGGCTCCGTCAAGGGCGAGCTCAAGGTCGAAATTTGCTCCAAGTGCCATCCGTTCTATACCGGCAGGCAGAAGCTGGTAGATACCGGCGGACGTGTTGACCGCTTCAAGAAGCGTTACGGCATCAACTGATAGCCTGAGCTTGCGGCAAAAATTCGTTATTCCTAATGTGTTAAAAAGGGGCGGGCAGTTTTATGATAAAGCTGTCCGTTTCTTTTTGTTATTTGTGTGAAATCATGTGAAGAATATTGAAATTGTTGCGTATACGCGCTTTTGCATATTGAATACGGCCTCCATGTTGGATAAAATATAGCTGTAACAATAAACGGAAAACAGGAGGTAAATCTGTATGAGCAAGGGTTTTCGCAACACTCTGTTGGCTATTTCTCTCGTATATATTCTGCTTGGGCTTATCCAGATAATATGGCCTGTCGGCTCAAGGCTGGTAATATGCTATATACTCGGCGCTGCGCTTATAATATACGGCATATATCACATAATACGCTACTTCAATGCCGCGCCTGGCTACTCCTTTCCGGGAATGGGTCTTGCGCTCGGCACGAGCTGCGGCGTGATAGGCCTGCTTATGATAATATGCGCAAAGGGCGTAGTGGCGGTGTTCGGCGTGGCGATGGGCGTCGCCGTAATAACGGACAGCATACTCAGGCTTCAGCTTTCCTTCAATATGATGCGCTACAAGCTGGGCAAGTACATAGCCGTTATGATATTCTCCCTTTTGATGCTCATTGCCGGCATAATAATGGTATTTAACCCGATAGAGAGCGCAGCCACTGCAACCGTGGTAATGGGCTGCTGCATGCTGGTAGACGGCATAATGAACCTTATCAGCATAATATTTGCAAAGAAGATGCTTACAGAGGTCTGAACAACAACCTGCACACGGGGCGGCTGAGCCGCCCTTTTTGGAACGGCGCTGCATATTAACAGTAAACATAGACTACTGTTAATTAAAAACAGGTGCAAAAGGATGCGCAGTATGATATAATCTAAAAGCTCAGTATTGTATGCAAAGGAAGGCTTGACATGGGCGTAAGAATTTCAGCCTATAATTCGCAAGCAAGCAAGCGGCATAACGTTTGCTTCTTTCGCATACAGAATAAGTATATTCGTTTGAATACCGTTGCATAATCAATGCATCGGTATTTTTATATCAAAGAAAATAAAAGGAGAAGGGGAAGAAGATGAAGAAGATGAAGAAACTATTTGCAATCATGCTGGCGCTTATTATGGTGCTGGCATTTATTCCGGCAGCGGCAACGACTGCCGCCACAAGCGGTACCGACGAGGCGCCGGGGCAAACGACATACACGCTGGATGTATCCAAGACCGTTGAGGGCTTGCCGGACAATGTAAACAGGCCTTCTCCCATCACGGTGAAGCTGATGAACGACGATGGCAGCCCTGTTAGCGCCAGTCTGACGTGGGATGCGAATAACAATAAATACAGCGGCCAGCTGACTGATATCCCCGAAGGAGAGTATACTATCGAAGAATCCGGCGCGAATGTAGAGGGCTATACATATGAAATGCAGGCATTCGTCCCCGTTGTGGGGGAATTGTCTGTGGAGCCTGTAACATCTGCTCTCCCGGTGAACACCCCATTGCCATCAACCTCTCCTGAACCGGTATTGGCAGAACTGCAAAACAACATAATTACAGTTACCAAAGATGGAGAGCTTATACTTAAGAATACCTATACTAAGACAGAGTCCGACCCCGAGACTGTGACCATAAGTATCCCAATCTACAAGGAAGTCAGGCAGGGCGGCAATACCGCTCCTGGCATGCAGACCTTCACCTTTGTGCTGTCCAACTTTGGCGCGAAAGATGCCGCGCCGCAGGTGACAGTCGAGAACAATACCATCAAGACAAACGGCGCGGGCCATTACGAAACCGTTATGACCGTTACTATCGATAAGGAAAACTTTGGCAACCTCTCAGAGGGCTTCAATGTCACCGAAAGGAACGATGGCGCGCCCTACTGGGCATACGACGCTACCGAATGGAAAGTGGTGCCGGGAATGAACAATGACCAAAGCACCTATTGCACATTCTACAACCTGACGGCTGGCGATAAGCCCTGGGAAATCCAGACCCACTACAACGGCATCAGCTTTACCAACATCTATACCTACAACTATAACGGCGGGTATTACCCTGCTCCGGTACGGCCGGTGCAGCCCGCGCCGCTTCCCCCGCAGACTGGCGACATGCCGCTGTGGTACGCCGTGGCGCAGTTCCTGGGCTTGGTAAAATAAGCAAATAGCTGGATAATCTGTTATTATGGGCCGCTGCTTTGCAGCGGCCTTTTGTGTTGGCAAAAGCGGAATAATCAGATAAAATATAAATAAACAGGCTGTGTGGCTATAACCATGCCAGAAAGGGGGAACGGATATGAAGCGGTCCTTTTGGATAATGCTTTTGGCGTACATGACGATGCTTCTGGCCCTGCTGATGACCGCATGCTCATATTCGCCTTCAAACAGCGTGTTTTGCGATGGCAGCTCGCCATATCTCAATATTCTGCCAAAGGCTTTGCCGCAATATGATATCCGGGCCGTTGAAAGCGGCTATGAGGCGGAGCGCCTCGGCAGCAGCATAGCCGTGGAGGTATTTGACTATCAGGCGGAAACGCTTATGCAAAGCAGCAGGAAGCTGTATTGGTATCCGCAGTATGCGGTCACGGTAGTGATAGCTGTTGACAGGGATAAGACCTGCGCGGATATACGGGGCTGGAAAAGCCTTTTGAACTGCGACGGGAGCATAATGCTTTCATATAATGAGCCCTTCAACTGCTGCTTTGCCGCCGTGAGCTACGCGCTTTGCGGCGAGGATTTTGATATGGACGGGGCGCTGAAGCTTTTTGAGGAGCTTGAGCAATCCGGCCGCATCACGCAGAATGCGGACGCTGATATACAGATATGCTTCGACTATCAGGCTGCCGCCCAGATCAAAGCGGGAAGGAAGCTTGAAATAATAATACCCGAGGAAGGCACGCTCAGCTTCACAAAAGGGCTTTTATCAAATAAAGAGCTTAAGCTGCCCGTGCATATGGATATATTGCTGGAGCAGTCCGGCCTGCGCACGGACGAGGGCGAGGCGGACAGAAGGCTTTATCCTATGCAGAGCGAGTATGCAAGGGCAAAAAAACTTGACGACTATACAAAAATGCTCGGCGCAACGGAGAGCGCGTGGGCGCGCTACAAGAGGGAAGCGCAGCATAAAGACCTGTTTACTACTGCCGACGGCAGGGAGCATATAATAGCGGCTACGGCGGCGATAGCCGTTGTTGTGGCATGGGCAGGCACGATGATAGGCAGGCTTTTGAACAGGCAAATGCGCGTGATAGTATTCATAGCCGCCGCTGAAATGGTGCTTTGGCTGCTGGTGCGCACGATAAAATGGCAGCTGCCGATTGCGGGTGCGCTGAACAGGTATCTTTGGTATTCGTTTTATCTGTTTCAGCTTGGCCTGCCGGTGACGATGCTAAGGCTGACCGTGTCCATAGGCGCGGAGGGGCATGCCGCGGCGCCAAGGTGGTGGAAGGTGTGCCTTATAGTGAACATACTTGCGTTTTTGCTGGTGCTGACGAACGATATGCACATGCTGGTGTTCAGAATGGATCTGTCCCAACCGGGTTGGTCCGGCAACTATAGCTACGGCATAGGCTATTTTGCGGTGTGCATGGTAAATGCAGCGTGCATATTTTTGACGCTTATGCTGCTTATTAAAAAATGCGGCAAAACGCCAAGGAGGAAAGCCCTGCTTTTTCCCGTAGGGCTGTGCGTATGGATGCTTGCCTATTGCATAATGTATGCGCTGCGCATACCCATTGCCTGGGAAGGCGACTTTACAATAACGGCGGTGCTGTTCTTCCTTCTGTTCATGGAATCGGCGATGCGAACGGGGCTTATCCCTGTAAATTCAAATTATCCGGGCCTGTTTTCACATTCCGTGCTGAATATGCAAATAGTCACCCCGTCCGGAGATACCATGCTTTCCTCCGCCAACGCAAGGCCGCTTGAGGACGAGGTAAGGCGCAGCGTGGATTTTACCGCTCAGTTTGTTATAAACACCGCGCCGGATATACAGCTTTCCGGCATGCCTATAGCCGGAGGCGCCGTTGTGTGGCAGGAGGATATGAGCGCCGTACACGAGCTGCAAAGGCGCCTGAGCGAAATAGTGCAAAGGCTTGAGCGGGGCAACGCCCTGCTTAAGAACGAACGCGACCTCAGGGAACGGGCGGAGGCGCTGAGGGTCAGGCAAAGCATACATGACGAGCTTGAAAGCACGATACATACGGAGCTTATGCACGCGCTTGACATAGTTAAAAAAGCCGGCAGTAACGGGCTTGATGCAGAGGAGGCCTTAAGGCTGCATATGCTGCTTTGCTATTGCAAAAGGCGCTCCAACATGCTGTTCCAGCAAAAGCAGGCCTCGCTTATAGACACGGGCGAGCTTAAGGCGCATCTTGAGGAGCTTGTATCCTGCGCGGATAAAAGCGGATTGAAGGCGGCGGTCAGGGTCTCGCTTGGGGCCAGGCTTTCGCCTGAGGAGGCGGCAGGCTTTTATGAATTTATGTTTTACGGCCTGAGCTTTGCGCTTGAACGCGGCTGGAGCGCGCTGATATGCAACATATCTAATAACGGCGATAATACGAAGCTTGTCATGCGCCTGCTGGCGGAGGGCAGCTTTGACGGCATAGAGCTGAGCATAAAGCCTAAATGCGGCAGGCTTGCCATAGCGCACGACGGTTTTTTGCACGAGGCGAGCCTTACCATAGACAATACATATGCTGACAGGGAGGGGCAAAACGATGATAGAGTTTAGCTTTTTCCCGACATGGCTAAGGCTGACGGTGCAGTTCGTGCTGCTTGCGGCGCTTGCGGTGCAGGTACTTGTATGCGTGCTTTCGTTTTATAGAAGGAGCTTTGAAAAAAGGCTTTTGCCAAGGCAGCTTCTTGAGGCCGCGATATCGCTGCAAACCGCTATATGCGTACTGCTGATGGGCAATGTTGAATTTAATTTGAATTCAAGCATGGCGGCCGCAGGAGAAAGGTTCATATTTTTAAGATACGCGCTTTGCCTTATGATAAACATATGCTCCGTATTTTCATACGTTTGGCATAACAAGCTGTGGGACATAGCGTATATAACCTTCAGCGTGCTTATACTCCCCATTATGGAAAAGCTGCTCGGCGCTGCGTTTGCGTATGTGTTCATGGCCAATGCTGCCGTTACGCTTGCAAGGGCGATATGCGTGCTTGTGTTCATATCGCATGAGCTTAAGGAGGGGCTTTCGGGCTTATCGATAAAAGAAGCCATAGACAGCCTGCCGACAGCCATGCTTTTTGCGGACAGGTCCGGCTATATTCTGCTTATGAACAGGACCATGCAAAAGCTCGTGTCCCAGCTTTCGCTTGAGCGCACCAAAAGCGCGGTAGACATACTAAGCTCTATACCGGATTGCTTCCCTGACAATGTTGAAAGCTTTGATATTGGCGATACGCTGGCCGTGAAAACGCCGGATGGGCATGTATGGCAGCTTGAGCATAGCTTTATCACGATAGGCTCAAAGCAGTATATAGAGCTTTACGCCCCTGATATAACGGAGCAGTGGCGTCTTGCAGAAGCGCTTGAAAGCGAAAGGAGGGCCCTGAGCGCCCAGAAGCGGCATCTTATAAAAATGCTTATCAATATAGAGGAGATACGCCGCGGGCTTGAGCTGCAAAGCCAGAAGGCCAAGGTACACGATGTGCTTGGGCAAAGGGTGACCATGCTCGACAAAGCGATAAGGGAAGGAAAGGCGCTTGATATGGAGCTGCTTGAAAAGGATATATGCTCGCTTATAAGCGAGCTTGACGAGCTGCCGGCGGACGATGCAAGGGATCCTGAAAGCGCGCTCGCTTCATTAAAGGAGATGTTCAGCCAAATAGGGGTGGAGGTGGAATTCAGCGGAAGCGTGTGCGAAAACAGAAAAATTGCGGCCTGCATGAACGCCATATTGCGCGAGTGTGTTACCAATGCTGTAAGGCACGGCTTCGCAAGCAGCGTTAAGGCAAAGTGCGCGCATATCCCGAACGGCTGGCGGCTTACTGTCAGCGATAATGGCGAGGGCAGCGAATACATAATAGAAGGCGGCGGCATAACCGGCATGCGCAGAAGGGCGGAAGCCCTGGGCGGCACTATACGCATAGCAACAACGCCGAGCTTCACCGTTACGGCGGAGTTTATTGAGGCATAGATCAAGCCTTGAGGAGCAAAGGATATGATAAAGATACTTATAGTTGACGACCACGCGGCGATACGCGACTCCTTCAGGAGCGCGCTTGAGGAATACGATGATATGATAGTTGTCGGCAGCATATCGGACGCTAAGCTTGCGCCCATATTCTGCCGCGAAAAAAGGCCCGATCTTGTGCTTATGGATATATGCACGGCGGAAGGCGCAAGCGGGCTTGAGGCTACGGAGCTTATTAAAAAGGAGCTTGAAGGCATAAAGGTGGTCGTCATGACCGGCTATGACGAGGTGACATATATGCCCAGGGCAAGGAAGAGCGGCGCGGACGCGTTTGTTGAAAAGAGCCAGACAATGCCGTTCTTCGTTCAGGTGATAAGGGACGTTATAGAAGGCAAGCAGTATTTTCCTCAGCAAAAGACCATTCCCGTGCAGCCGGGTGAAGCGCCGCTAACGGAAAGGGAGCTTGAAACGCTGCGGCTTATATGCGAAGGAGTGAGCAGAAAGGAGATTGCCGAGCGCATGGGGATTTCTGAAAACACGCTGTACAGGCATATACAAAGCGTAACGGGAAAAATGGGCTTTGAGCGCACCAGCGAGCTTGTGGCCCACGTTATTCTCAACGGCTGGATTAACCCAAGGTATTGATACGTCTATAAATTACAAGACGCAATATAAAATAACAGTTAGCTGTGATGTGCGCCGCTTTAGATAATGCTATGATTCGTTGTAGCGATATCAGGAGCGGCGTTTGTATATCCAATCTATTTACTGATGGCCTTAATGTTCCGTTGTGGGAGGAAGCAGCTATGTCGCAATCCGTGGCGCTTATAATGAAGAGAAAAATACTCGCGCAGAGCCTTATGAAGCTCGTAAGGGAGGAAAAGGGCATAAGCATGTGCTTCAAGCCGGATTATGCCGATGCAGGCATAGTTATACGCGGGAGCGGCGCGACCTGCGCGCTTATAGAGGTATCCGAAAGCGGCGAGTACGATATGGACTATTGCCTTGCGCTTTGCACACGGCTTAGAAAAGAAACGCCGGACTGCAAACTGATATTGCTTTGTCCGGAAACGGACGAGGAATATGTGGCCTTGGCGGTGAAGGCCAAGCGGGCGAATACCATAGACGACTTTATATTCTATGATACCAGCCTTGAATACCTTATATCCAAGCTTTGCGCAATGTAAGACGAAAGCACATAATGCTGAAGCAGGATGGCAGGGTGAAGAGTAAGCTTATAAAGATTATAATAACATATTTTGCGTGCCTGATGCTGCTCGCCGGCTTGTCCGCGCCCTAAAGGGCGGACTTTGGCGGTTTTATTAAAAAGACAATACCTGAAGGAGGTTATATTAAATGGCATTTTGCACAAACTGCGGCAAGCAGTTACCTGACAACGCCAAATTCTGCACCGGATGCGGCGCTAAGATAACTCCGAAGCCTGCGCCTGAGGCACCGCATCACCCGGATTCGGCAGATAGTCCGTGTGAGTACAGGGACGGCGAGACCATGCCAACTACGGCCGGATTCGAGCAGCCTCAGCAGGGCAGCTATCAGGCTCCTCAGCAGGGCAGCTATCAGGCCCCTCAGCAGGACTATCAGACCCCTGTGCAGCTCAGGCAGAAGGCTCCAAAGGCCTCGGCCAAGCCCATGAACAAGAAAACCCTTATTATAATAGGCGGCGCGGTGCTGGCCGTGATACTTGTCGTGGTGCTGATAGCGGTGCTTGGCGGAAAGGGCGGCGAAGCGTCCACCGACCCCAACGCAGGCGTATACAACGCCGTGACCGCAGAGATGTGGGGCGTGGAAATGAACGTGGCCGATATTTGGAGCGGCGGCTTCTCGATAGAGCTTAAGGACGGCGGCAAGTGCAGGCTGAACATTGACGGCAATAGCAGCAGCGGCAAGTGGACGCTTGAGGACGGAGCGCTGAAGGTGAGCGGCGGCGGGCTTGATTGCAGCGGTACGCTCGAAAACGGCGTTATGACGCTGGAAAACGTGCTGAATATGGGCGTAACGCTCAAGTTAGAGCGTGAAGGCGGTGCCGCCGTAAATAACGGCGAACAGTCTGACCCCGCAAACGGCGGCGAGCATGTGACAGACGGTTCAGGCATGGATAACGCGACCAGCGAGATACAGGCAAAATGGAACGGCACATGGTACGGCGTGCTGAATGTTATAGACGCTACCGGCGACTTTGCAAGCATATCCTATGGCAATTACGATGCGTATATGCTCGTAAACGTCGACACTGACGGCAAAGGCAGCTTTGAGGTGTACATTGCCGGCTCCGACGAGGCTTTTGCCATAGCCCAGTGCGAGGCTAAGGAGTCCGGATTATACGCCATAAGCGGCACGATAGCGGGCGGCATAGAGATGAACGCATACAACTGGATGTTCCTGCCCATGCCCGACTATCCTGATCAGTACTGCATGGGCGATGATATAGACGTAAACGGCAGCCTGTTCAGCTTCACCATGTTCATGAAGCAGTGGGGAGCAAGCTGGGAAAAGGAGGCCGCCAACGGCGCGCTTATACCTCCCTCCCTGGATGCATACAATGCGTCCATTGCCAATGACGAAATGCCTCCGATAGGCTTTGAGCCCTAAGGCTACGGCGGCACGGGCGCCACAATGCCCACGACGCAGACCCCCGTTGAATCCGCCGCGCCTGTGGAGTCAACCGCGCCTGCACCGGCATAGAGCCTGGCAGCGAGGGCGATGCAATACTAAACAGCGTTACCATAAAAGCAAAATAAGCTAAAAAGGAATATGTATGGAGGATAAAACAGTGAAGAAATTCAGGAATATAGTAGCCGTTGCGCTATCGGCGCTGATGCTGATTGCGCTGTGCGCCTGCTCAAAGGATAAAGGTCCTGACGTGACGGGCAAATACATATGCTACGAGGAAAGCTATGATAACGGCGCAAGCTTCAACGAGCCGTACGGCGAAAGCTATATAGAGCTTAAAAAAGGCGGCAAGGGCGTATACAACGTCGGGCTTGAGCTTAACTTCAAGTACACCATGGACGGCGATAACTTCAAGGGCACTGTATCGTTCCTTGGCATGGAGGAGACCATGGAAGGCACCATCAAGGACGGCATAATGGACATAAGGTACGGCGAAACCATTATGCACCTTGCCAAGGAGGGCGTAACGCCCGTGAAGAGCACCGGCAACGGCGGCGTGAGCACGTCTGCAAGCGGCCTCAACGGCAACTATACCATATACAGCATGACCATTTCCGGCCAGTCGCTCACCTATAGCGATTTGGTGGAGGGCGATATGGCGGAGGGCAGCTATGTACTGTTCTATGGCGACGGCACCGGCATGCTTGCTTTCAGCGGCGACGAGCCTGAAAGCATTACCTATGATGAAGCGACGGGCGTGATAACGGATGCAATAGGCGATACGTTCCCGTTCAGCGTGGATGGCGAGCTGGTAACGGTGGAATTTGCCAATCAGGATATGACCATCACCTATGCGCCCGAAGCAAGCGACGTGTTCTCCTCCAACAACGGCGGCACGGCAGGCAGCCTTGCGGAAGCCTTTGGACAGGGCGGCAGCAACTCCAAGCCGGATGCCGATTTTGTGGCGGGATACCTTGGGGACTGGCACGGCGTTGCGGAATATTATGATTGCACCGGGATATATGAGGCCAACAACGGCAACCAGTGCGAGGTGCTTGCCCGTATAGTATACGATGAGGAGTTGGGCGAGCTGCGTCCCTTTGTCGGCATGGCGTTTGAAGGCTCCAATCAGTATAACTTCAGCATCAGCGCGGCACATGAGTATGACGACGGCGAATACCACTACTTTGATATAGAAGGCCTGTTCATGGAGCAGATGCTCGGCGAGGAGAGCATCATAGAATATGACGGGGAGTTTAACCGCCTGTATGTGTTGGCCACGGTCGACGACGGCGAGGGCAACGTAATGAAGGTGGTCGCGTGCCTTAGGCATCTTGACGACGAGTGGGATTATGAAAACGATTATCCCTATCTTGAAAAGGAAGGCGTAAAGTACTATAAGGGCATGAGCTTTATGGATATTGCCAAGCTGTTCCAGCTTGACCTTGACATGATACCCGAGGAAGGCTCCGCGACCGCGGGCGGCAGCGCCGCGACCCAGACCGCAAGCGGCGATTACGGCATGTCCAACCCAAGCGCCACGGGCGAAGCCACGCTTGAGGATATGCGCGCGCTGTATCAGCGTTTCCTGGAGATAAGGACCAATACCTATCATCAGATAAACTATGCGGACGTGGTAGAGGCGCTTGGCAGCGACGGCATACCCTGGCAGGACAGCGAAAACACATGGAATGATACCAAGCACAGCTACAAGTGGTCTAACGGCAACGGCAGCTTCCTCTATATCTCCTTCAAGATAGACGAAGGCGAGGAGTGGTACTGCTCCTGCACCTATTCAAGCGATGTAATGGAATAAAACCATATAAAACAAGTATTACAAGGAGGCAGACATGAATTACAGGATCGAAGGCGGTAGCCTGCCTGCCGTAATAGTCAACCTTAGCCCGGGCGAAGCGATGATAAGCGAGGCCGGAGGGCGCACCTGGTCCCGCGGGCCGGTGCTGAGCGAAGCCAAGGCCGAAGGCGGCGCGGGTAAGGCCATAGGCCGCATGTTCATGGGCGAAAGCCTGTTTATGAGCAAGTATACCGCACAGGGCGCGGCTGAGATAGCGTTCGCATCCTCCTTCCCGGGAAGGATAGTGGCGCGCGAGCTTGCGCCGGGGCAGAGCATAATCTGCCAGAAGCATGCCTTCCTGTGCGCCACCTACGGCGTGCAGCTTTCCATGCATTTTCAAAAGAAGCTCGGCGCGGGCCTTGTCGGCGGCGAAGGCTTCATAATGCAGCGCGTGACCGGCCCGGGCCTTGTATTCCTTGAGGTGGACGGTTACTGCCAGGAATACGACCTTATGCCTGGAGAACAGCTCATATGCGATACGGGTGTGCTTGCCATAATGGACGATACCTGCACTATGGACGTTCAGATGGTAAAGGGCATAAAGAACGTTCTGTTCGGCTCGGAAGGCATGTTTGATACGGTGATAACCGGTCCGGGCAAGGTGCATTTGCAGACCATGACCATAGCAAAGCTTGCCAATCAGATGATACCGTATCTGCCGTTTAAGAAATAAACGAATAAAAACGCTTGCCCGGCGCATGCGCGCCACACAACGATGAACAAGGAGAAAGAAACGATGAAGCGAATACTGCCCCTGCTTATCGCTGCGATAATGCTGCTGTGCGCCGGCTGCTCCGCCATATCCGGCATAGTGGGCAATGAGGATAACGGCCTTTCGGGCGATATTGGCAAGGCGTTTGCAAGCCTTACCCCGCTGCCCGAGACTGCCAGTACACCGGAAGCTGCGGGAACCGACCCCATACAAAGCGCAGCTCCCGCTCAAACGCAGAAGCAGCCGCAGGAAACGCCTCTGCCTTCAGAAATCGTGGAGCTTGATCTGTTCCTTGAGGGTTGGTGGGTATGCGTGAACCCGAACAACCTTATTGCTGCGCCGGACATATACTATTTTGACGGCGGCGGCAGGGTGTTCACCGACCCCATATACTATTATAACGAGCAAAACGGGCAGGAGACAATGTACAGCCGCTATGAGCGGCGCGGCGACAAGCTTATATTCATAGAGGCCGACTACACGGGCGAAAACCCTGATATCGAGTACGAGTTTGAGATAGTGGATGAAGATACCCTGCGCTTCTGTTGGCCGGACGATGAGGAGCAGGGCAATTCGCTGTTCATGCGCAACACCTCGTATGAGGGTACGCGGCGGCTTAGGCTGAGCGACAACTACAAATACCTTGCCGAAGGGCCGATGCTTGCGTACGTTTCGCCGCATTGGTCCGAGGCGGCGCCTGACTCGGGCAGGGGAGTACAACTGCTTGTGGACGATGTTATATGCCTTTCCGCCGATGAGGATGCGCTTGACGTGGCGCTGATGGTGGAGCTTGGCTATGCAAACGCCGTGCCCGACCCTAACGGCCCGGGCTATATAGCAGAGCTGTGCGACCCTGAGCTGTTTAAGGATGGCTATGTTCTTTACAATGCCGAGGAGGTGTGCGAGGAGTACTACGCCTCAGACCTTCGCACAAGGGCCTATGTCAGGGAGCGGGACGAGACCGCCGGAGAGTTCATAGACGCGCTCGTTTCAGCGGAGGAGCTTGCCCGCAGGATAGAGGAAAGCGGCGAGCCTATGCTGTGCATGGTAACAGCTTACCGCGATGAGGAGACTGAGAACAATTACATCATAGAGATACGCGAGGTGCGCCTTGACGAAAGCGCCGCGGACGCCGCAGCCGGAACCATAGACGCGGCCGCACCTGTAAAGATGGAGGTAAAGGATATGCAAGTTACATTTGACAGATTGCCCAATGATTATAACGAGTTTGCCGCGCTGGCGACAGACCTGACCAGGCCGGAAAACACCTGCGCACTGTTTATGCTTGCGCTTGACCTGTACACGCGGGATAAGGACGCGGGCGTGGAGGCGGTGAACCTGCTTCGCGGGCCGAGGGCCATGAGCAATAGGGATATCCAGTTCCTGCGCGACAGGCTTGGGGACAAAAAGTATCTGCCGCTCGCCTATTTTAACGGCGCTGCTCCGCAAAACAGCTATAAGCCGGATGAGCCGCTGACAATACAGTTCTATCCCGACATGAGGCCGCAGGACTGCGAGGAGGGCTATATGCGCCTGTACCTGAAAACCGCTGGAGCCGATTCTCCGCGCGGCATAAAGCTTAGGCAAAAGGGCGATAACTGGTACCTTTGGGAGTATTCAAGCGTGCTTGTGGGCATACGCACGCCTGCAAATGAGGATCCGTGGGCATAAGGCATGAATAAGCTTTGGATAATAATACCTGTGATCGCGGTGTTGGCAGCGGCTTTGCTGTTTGGCTGTAAGGCCAAAAAGAGCGCGGACTGGGATAACGTGAAGATAACGAGCTTCAGCTATTCCCAAAGCGGCATGAGCACGGATAGCATATATACATATACCCTTACAAGGGAAAACGGTAAGGCTGTGCTGCATGCAGACTTGAACGCCGGCTATTATGAGGCCGATGCTGAGCTTGATGAAAGCGCATTTGACACGCTTAGCGAGATAGCCAGGCAATATAAGCTTGAGGAATGGGACGGCTTTGACAAGGTGAACAAAATGGCGCTTGACGGCTCGAGCTTTGGTCTGCATATAAACCTTGAGGACGGGAGCAGCATCGATGCATACGGCAGCAACAGCTTCCCCACGGGCTATGGCGAGGCCTCAAGAAAAATAGTTGAATGCTTTGAATCGCTTGTTGAAGAAAATGCAGAAATAAAGGAAAAACCACAGGAGTACTGATTGATCAGGGTATTTGACGGCGCGTTATCAAATACATATATACAATGGATAAAACAATATAACTATAACAGGAGGCATAATCCATATGAAGGGATCAAAATTTCTTAAAGTAACCGGTATACTGATGATAATATTCGGCGCGCTGGCGCTGATACTTTCCATAGTTGCCGCTATCGGCCTGGCCGCACTTGCAGCTTTGGACCTGAATACATGGCAGTACACGGCAGCCGTAATACTTATGTTGGTGGGCTCAATATTTGAGCTGATAGCCGGAATCGTTGGCGTAAAGAACTGCAACAAGCCTGAAAAGGCCGGCACCTGCATGGTATGGGGCATAATCGTTATCGCCCTCTCCGTACTTTCAAACGTGCTTACCCTTGTAGGTAATCCTGATAACTTCAGCATCGTCAACCTGCTTACGGGTCTTGTAATACCCGTGCTGTACCTCATAGGCGCAGTGATGAACAAAAAGGCCGCGTAAACCGAATCATAACGTATAACAGGCCGGCATTAGCGCCGGATGCCGGCCTGCCATAAATAAGGATATCCGCTTTAGTTTTCATAATACATAAGTTTATTAGCCAAAGGAGGCAACTATGGGACTGTTTGACAAGAAATACTGCGACATTTGCGGTGAAAAGATAGGCCTTTTTGGCAACAGGAAGCTTCAAAACGGCAACCTTTGCAAAAACTGTGCCGCCAAGCTTTCGCCGTGGTTCTCGGAAAGGCGGCAAAGCACGGTTGAGGAGATAAAGGAACAGCTTGATTATCGCGAGGAGAACCGTAACGCCGTTGCTGCCTTCCATACGACGAGGGCGCTTGGCGACAACACCAAGGTGCTTCTTGACGAGGACGCGGGCAAGTTCATGGTGACGAGCGCGCGCAACCTTATCGAAGCCAATCCGGACGTGCTCGATTTTTCTCAGGTAACAGGCTGCCGCGTAGATGTTGACGAATCCCGCAGCGAGCTTAAGCGTAAGGACAGCGAAGGCAATGAAGTGAGCTATAACCCGCCCCGTTATGAGTACAGCTATGATTTTTACGTTATAATCAGCGTGAATCACCCATACTTTGACGAGATGCGCTTCAAGCTCAACTCAAGCTCGGTCGAGATGAACAACGTAGCCGGCGGGCCTTTTGCAAAGCCTGTGGACCCGCGCAAGAGCATAGACTATCTTGAATACGAAAAGCTTGGCAAGGAGATTTCCGACGCGCTTACAAAAATACGCAGCACCGTAAGGGAGAATATAGCCGCCGCCAATGCGCCCAGGGCAAGCGTAAAATGCCCATACTGCGGCGCGGTTGTGGTGCCGGACAGCACAGGAAAATGCGAATTCTGCGGCAGCGTTATAGCAATATAAAAAAGCGGCTGACAGCCGCTTTGAGAGTGTCAAAAAAGTGGCTATTCGCCACTTTTTTTGAGTTTTACGGGTTTTGCCTCTCGCATTAGCTTCCGGGCGGCAAAACCCGCAAAGTACGAAAGCCTGAAGGTTTTCATCTGTTCTGACGTGCATGCCGTCAGAGCCGGAATTAGCTTAAGGGGCAACCATCCCTTAACAACCCCAGGGTTTATCGACAGGCCGCAGTAATGTATTATTACTTATTAGATGTGGCTTTTTATTATTTGAAAAGCCGCATGGGTATAGTATAATAAAAGCGGCGTACGCCCAATCATATGGCTCAACGGCCAAGGAGGACAAGACTGATATGAAAATCGTGGTGTTGGACGGCTATAATGAAAACCCTGGCGACATCTCCTGGGAGCCCATAGCAAAGCTTGGCGAGCTTACGGTATATGACCGCACATCGTATGTGGAATCGCCCATAATAGCTGAAAGGATAGGCGATGCGGAGATAGTCGTTATGAACAAGACCCCAATATCGAAGCAGACCATAGATAGCTGCAATAACATCAAGCTCATAGCCGTGCTTGCGACAGGGTATAACGTAATCGATTATAATTATGCAAAACAAAAGGGCATACCCGTTGTGAACGTGCCGTCCTACGGAACGGCGTCGGTGAGCCAGTTTTCAATAGCGCTGCTGCTGGAGCTTTGCTGCCGCGTAGGGCATCACAGCGATACGGTGCGTCAGGGCAAGTGGACAAACAATATCGAATGGTGCTATTGGGATTATCCGCTTACCGAGCTTGACGGCAAGACTATGGGCATAATAGGCTTTGGCAGGATAGGCCAGGCAGAAGCGAGGATAGCTAAGGCGATGGGCATGAGCATAATTGCCTATGACCTTTATCCTAACGATTCCGGCAGGGCCATAGGCGAATATGTCAGCCTTGACGAGCTTTATAAAAGGGCTGACGTTATAACGCTGCACTGCAACCTTACTCCGGAAAACACAAGGCTTATAAACAAGCAGAGCATAGCCAAGATGAAGGACGGTGTGATACTTATAAACAACGCCAGAGGCCAGCTTTTAGACGAGGCTGACGTGGCGGATGCGCTGAACTCCGGCAAGATAGCGGGCGCCGGGCTTGACGTCGTGTCCACGGAGCCTATAAGGGCGGACAATCCGTTGCTCAGGGCGAAAAACTGCATAATAACCCCGCACATAAGCTGGGCGCCTGTGGAAAGCAGGCAGCGCATAATGGAGCAGACCGCAAGGAACATAAAAGCCTTCATGGACGGCGAGCCAATAAACGTTATAAATAAATAATATGGGCATAAAAAGCGACGCCAAAGCAATAATCGATGCAGCAATAGCCGCCGTACAGCCGCAGGCCGCCGTTAAGGCGGCGCTTGATAAGCTTGAGCTTAAGGGCAGGATATATCTTGTGGCGATAGGCAAGGCCGCCTGCACTATGGCTAAGGCCGCGTACGAAGAGCTGAGCATAGAAGAGGGAATAGTTATAACCAAGTACGGCCACGCGCAGGGCGGCTTGGACCGCGTCAGGGTGTATGAAGCCGGCCATCCCATACCGGACGAAAACTCGGTAGCTGCAACGGAGCAGGCGATAGAGCTTGCAAAAAAAGCGGGCGCAGGCGACACGGTGCTCTTCCTTATTTCCGGCGGCGGCAGCGCGCTGTTTGAAAAGCCGCTCGTGCCCATAGACGAGCTTAAGGATATATCGGCCCAGCTTATAGCATGCTCCGCCGATATAGTTGAAATAAACACCGTGCGCAAAAGGCTTTCCTCCGTAAAGGGCGGAAGGTTCGCAAAAATGTGCGCACCGGCTGAGGTTGCGGCAATAATACTATCCGATATAGTAGGCGATCCCGTGGACATGATAGCCTCCGGCCCCGCATGTGCGGACGCTTCAACATGCCCGGACGCAAAGCGTGTGATAGAAAAATATGGGATAAGGCTTTCGCAGCAGGCTATGGCGCTTATGGATACGGATACGCCGAAGCGGCTTGACAATGTTACCGCCTATGTTACAGGCAGCGTGAGGGAGCTTTGCAGGGCCGCCGCAAATGCAGCAAAAAGGATGGGCTATGAAGCGCAGATACTTGCGGATTCGCTGACCTGCGAGGCTAAGGAGGCAGGCAGCATGTTAGGCTCCATAGCAAGGTATAACAGCCTGAGCAGAAGCTCAAGGGCATTTATATTTGGCGGCGAGACGGTGGTCAGGCTTAACGGCGCCGGCATGGGCGGAAGGAACCAGGAGCTTGCACTCGCCGCGGCGGAGAAGCTGAGCGGCATAGACGGCGCCTGCGTTTTTGCAGTCGGCTCGGACGGTACCGACGGCCCTACCGACGCCGCAGGGGGCTATGTTGACGGGCATACCAAGGAAAAGCTTGAACAAAAAGGCATCAGCATACAGGAGAGCCTAAAAAATAACGATTCATATAACGCGTTGAAGGCCATAGACGGGCTTATAATAACGGGGCCTACCGGCACCAACGTGAACGATCTGTACGCCGTGTTGATAAAAAGATGAGCCAAGACAGCTTGGCTTTACAAAAAGCACGCTTTATGGACAGGGCCGTAAGCGAAGGCTTGCAGCCCTGAGAGTGTCGAAAAAGTGGCTGAACGCCACTTTTTCGAGTTTTTACGGGTTTTGCCTCTCGCTCTTGCTCCCGGGCGGCAAAACCCGCAAGGTACGAAAACCTGAAGGTTTTCATCCGTTCTGACGCACATGCCGTCAGAGCCGGAATAAAGCTTAAGGGGCAGCCGCCCCTTAACAACCCCGGGGTTTATCGACAGGCTGGGGGTCGTAAGCGAAGGCTTGCAGCCCTGTTTGTTTTTTATATGATTATTTAGCCTGATATCCGGAAAGATTAGCATTGTGCGCGGCTATGCTCAAAAAAGCCGCGCTGCAAGGCGGTATAAAGGCGATATGCGTAGCAAAATACGGCGCGGCGCGCCAAAGGACATAAACGAAAAACGCGGCGGGACAAGGCTTAAGCTTGCGCTGCTCAGCTGCGCCGCGGCTTTGTCCATAATGATTTGCTTTATTATAATATCGGGCGACTATCTGCTGATAAGGCTGTATAAGGAGCAGCGAAAAACTGCCGAAGCGCTGCTCGGCCAGACGCCTGTTCCTGTTATAAGCCCCATATTGCAGCCGGAGCCCATAGAATCAGCCGAACCGGCAGCGCCGGACAACGGCACAACGGCTAAGCCTGAGCCTGCAAGGCCGTACATTGAAGGCGATATACAGGGCGTAGATTTCCCAGATTATGATACGGGCGAAGGCGCGGATTTCAGCTACCAAAGCGATGAGGTCAGGATAGCCGTAAAAAAGCATAAGCGCGCAGGGGCGGTGTATTATACTGCGGATATATGGATACGCAATATATACAGCTTCAAAACGGCATATGTAAAAGGGGAAAACGCCAAGGCCGAAAAAATAGCGCGCACGAACAAGGCCATTTTGGCCGTAAACGGCGACTGGGCGCCCAGCGGCCTTATACGCAACGGCAAGCTTCTGGGCAGGGCGCCGGACAACAAAAACGCAAACTATTCGGGCATGACGGAATATGAAAAATACTCCGATTCGGTATGCGCGCTGTACTATGACGGCACGATGAGGCTTATAAAATTCGGCGACTTTGACGCATATGATAAAAGCATCTGGCAGGCATGGAAGTTCGGGCCGGCATTTCTTATGGACTCCAAGCCGCTCGAGGGCGTAAAAAAGCACAGCCGGAACCCGCGCACCATGCTGTGCTATTATGAAAAGGGGCATTACGGCCTTGTTGTAATAGACGGCAGGCAAAAGGGCTATTCCACAGGCATGAACTTTTTGGAGATGCAGAAGCTTGCGCTTGAGCTCAATGCGGATATAGCTTACAACCTTGACGGCGGCGGCAGCAGCATGATGGTATACGATAATAAGACCATATCAAGCCCTTCCGGAAAGGGAAAGGCGCGAAGGCTCAGGGATATGCTGATAATAAGCGAATACTCTGGGGGAGACAGCCCCAAATGAGCAATAACAGAGAAAAGCTGATAAAGGCGCTTATAGGCGTTATAATAAGCTTCAGCGCGCTGTCCGTGCTGGGGATAATATCGGCGGCGCTGCTGATACCTAATATACAGGGCCTGGACGCGCTGATAAAAAAGCCGGAAGCGGCAAAAACAGAAAATGCGGATACGGATAAGCCTGAGCAGACCAATGACGGCGGCGCGGGCAAGGAGGATATCAGCATATCCGGAATATATACGGACGAGATGATAGAGCAATACACAACGGGCGTGCTTATAACCGTGCAGAACAGGCCCGTTTCCGAGAACGCTTCATTAGACATGGCGTATATAATCTCATTTGACGATATGGCGCAAAGGCTGAGCGTGATAACGCTGAGCGAGAAGCTGCTTCTATCGGGCAGGAGCATAGCCGCGATATACAAGCAGGATGGCATAGCAAAGCTTCTTGCAAGCATAAACAAGAGCTTTCGCCTTAACATAAAATACTATGTATGCGCCGACACGGCCCTTCTGGCGATGATAATAGACAAGCAGGGCGGCGTGGAAACAACGCCGGATAAACAGGAAGCCGAATATATGAGCAAGGCCATGAACAAGACGATAGAAGCAAAAACTGCCAAGCTTACGGGTATGGAAAGCATGGTATATGCGCTTGATCCGATAAGCGGCGAATATCCCATATCCATGCTTAAAAGAAGGGCGGGGCTTGTTAAAAGCGCCGTATTGAACATGAGAAAGAGCATAAGCAAGAAAACGGCAATAGCCTTCTTAAGCATGGTGATGACAAGCGCAAAAACGAATATGGATATATCCGCGCTCAGCGATATCGGCTACGCCGTGCTTAAGGCCGACGAGATGGAGTATAAAAGCATACTCATGCCGGCAGGGGCCGAAGCAACGGTCAACGCCGATATGACCATCAGCATAGATGCGGAAAAAGCCGCCGTGCTTATAAACCAAAGCCTGTATGCCGCAAACGGAGAATAGGGCGTCATGCTCGTTGCGGCAACGGCGCCGCCGTGACGCCGCACTATAACAAAACAGCCTATTCTATCCTTATCATTTCGGGCTTGCGGCGCTTAAAGCAGGCAACACTGCTAAACCCTTTTTGCTTGAGCAGCTCGTATGCTCCCTTAAGTCCAAGTCCGGTCTGCGCTATGCTGTGCGCATCTGTGCCGACGGTTACGAGCTTGCCGCCCAAGGCATGAAATCGCTCCAGAAGATACGGATATTCCGGCATTATGCGGCCGGTCTTGCCCGTGTTGACCTCAAGAGCCTTATCGTTTCTTGCAAGGTGCAGCAGCATGGCATCTATGCGCTCATAATATCTTTCAAGCGTTATGGGCTGCTTGTCGCGCTCCACCATGTATCTTAAAGGATACGGCACATGCGCCAGGCTATCAAACCTGCCCCATGCCACAAGCTGCTCAAGCTGCGAAAAGTAGTCGTCAAGATAAAAGTAGCAAAGCTCCTCTGACGTGTAGTCAACATAGTAATAATCCTTATATGCAAGCCTTGCGCTTGCGTTGTGTATGGAGCCAAGCACAAAGTCTATGTCCGGCTCGTTGAGTGAGCCTTCGGCAGCTGAAAAGCCGGCGGGCGCGTTCCCAAGCTCAAGACCGAAATTGAGCATAAACCCTTCGCCAACGGCTTTTTTGGCTTCATCATGCGCGGCATGCGCAAATGACCAATCGTACTCCGGCACGAACTTGCCGCCGGAGTCTATCACATCGTAGTGATCGGTAAAGCATATGCCCTCAACCCCTTTTTCAATTGAGGCCAAAGCCATATCCCGCATTGGGGTGTCGCTGTCAAAGGAAACAGAGGAGTGTATGTGAGCGTCTATCATGCAGCCGTTAGCCATTATACCTAAATATCCTTTCCGCGGAGGCAATGTAAAGCGGTGCAGCGGCAAGCTGAGCCGCAACGGGCAGCGCCCCGCTCAAAACAAATACGATAAGGGCTTATATATGCCCTTATTACAAACAGAATTGTATCATATAAACAATAAAAGCGCATTAGGATTTGATTTAACAGCTCAAAGCTGCGCAGGGCGAGGCCGGTTTTGAAGCACGGACGCTGTTTGCATCTTCTTTTATGCTGCCCGCTCTGCTATACTATACTCAAAGATAGCGGAGCTATTTGGTACGCTTAGACTATACAAAAGGAGAACACTAAAATGACCATACCAGGACCAATGAAGAACATAGAAAAAGCCGAAGTGCTTACGCTTAAAGAGCAGATAGCTTATCAGGAAGGGCAAGTGGTGAGCAAGACGCTCGCGCAGAACAGGGCCGTGAGCGTTACGCTTTTTTCTTTTGATAAAGATGAAGAGATAAGCACGCATGCCTCCGGCGGGGACGCGTTCGTTACCTGCCTTGACGGTGTCGGCAGGATAACTATAGACGGCGTGGACTACGAGCTTAACGAGGGGGAAAGCATAGTGATGCCGGCAGGGCATCCGCATGCGGTATATGGAAAAGAAAAATTCAAGATGCTGCTTGTGGTGGTGTTCTAATGTGATATAATACCTAATTGCGGCGGCATGCCGCCTTGGGGGGAACATGAAAAACAAAAGCGCAAGCTATGAAATGGATATGACTACGGGGCCGCTTTTCAGCATGCTCCTGAAATACTCGCTGCCCGTGATAGCTATGGGCGTGCTTCAGTTTTTATATAATGCGGCCGATATGGTGGTCGCGGGAAAATTTGCCGGAAGCCAGGCGCTTGCGGCCGTCGGCTCAACAGGCTCCTTGGTCAATCTGGTCGTAGCTTTATTCATAGGCGTAAGCCTCGGCGTAAACGTTACCGTGGCGCGCTATTTTGGCGCGCGCGATTATGACGCGGTATCAGATACCGTGCATACAGCCATGCTTTTCAGCGTTATATCGGGCGTTGCGCTTGGCATATTCGGCGTCTGCTTCGCAAGGACCTTCCTTGAGCTTATGGGCAGTCCTGAGGATGTTATCGACCTTGCCGCCAGGTATTTGCATATATATTTTGCCGGCCTGCCGGCGCTTATGGTGTATAACTATGGCGCGGGCATACTGCGTGCCGTTGGCGATACTAAAAGGCCGCTGTATTATCTTATAATATCGGGCGCGCTAAACGTGGCGCTGAATCTTATAACGGTTATATGCCTGGACATGGGGGTCGCGGGCGTGGCTTATGCAACCATTATAAGCGAGCTGCTTTCCGCAGTGCTTGTCGTGAACTGCCTTATGCATACGTCTGGCAGCGTGCGTTTTTATCCGAGCAAGCTCAAGCTGCATGGCAGCAAGCTTATGGAAATGATAAAGATCGGGCTTCCCGCGGGGATACAGAGCGCGCTGTTTTCGGTATCCAACGTTATAATACAATCCTCAGTAAACTCGTTCGGCTCGCTCGTTATGGCCGGCTGCTCGGCCGCCAGCAACCTTGAGGGCTTCGTTTATATAGCTATAAACAGTTTTTCTCAGGCGACGGTAACGTTTACCAGCCAGAACGTGGGCGCAAAAAAATACGACAGGATAGCGCCGATATGCCTGTATTGCAATATACTTGTGTGGATAGCGTGGGCGGTCACAGGAGCGATAGTCATATTCTTCAGGAATCAGCTTTTGAGCCTATATAACAACGATCCTGAGGTAATAGCATATGGCTGCCAAAGGCTTATGCTCATCGCCACAACGTATTTCATATGCGGCAGTATGGAGGTGTTTACAGGCTCGTTAAGGGGCATGGGCAAATCGTTTTCGCCAATGCTCGTGTGCCTGTTTGGCGCGTGCGTGCTCAGGATAATATGGATAGCTACCGTTTTTGCAAAATACGGCACGCTTGCCAGCATATTCGTATCGTATCCCATAAGCTGGCTGATATCTACGGTGATACTGTTCTTTATGTACATAAGCACAAAGCGCAAGCTTATAAACAGCGCCCCGGCGCAGCAGGCCGAGGCGGCTGAATAGGCTCAATCCTTCTTTTTCGGTATTCCCATGCCGTGCATATCCTGATATGATTCGTATTCGTCGTCATCCTCAGGCGGCGAGGGCATAAGGCCGGTACATTCCGTGCCGGAGACGGTGGAGGTCATGCCCGGATAGCGAATACGCTTTTTCGGCCCGGCATGCTCTCCTTTTTCAACAGGGTCTATAAAATCCATACAACAGAAGCTCCTTTCCGATAGCATTTGGCGTTGCATCAAGCTTAGTTTTTCGGTAAAGGAGCTTGTTTATTCAAAAATTGGTTTTAACCCAGCCAAACGGCGCTCGCTTCGCCGTCTATGCCATAGGGCAGGGTGAGCATGTAGCCCATCTCAGAAGCGTTCAGGGCCTGCCCTGCGCCGTCACAAGACGCGCTTACGGGGAAGGCCTCATATACGCGCTCTGCGCCGTCTGTGCAGGCGACTTTTACATATATGCGCTTTGCCGCGGAATATGCGGATACATTGCCGCATAGCTGCGTGTAGCCCGCTTTTTGCTTCGCCTCAGCCGTAAAGCCGGCCCGGCATGCGCCTTCAGGCAGCTGCTTTTCTACAGCCGGCACAAACGGCGCGGAGGAAAGAAGATTTGGTATGTTCCTTTCCACCAGCTCTATCATTATAAGGTCAAAGTCTTGGCCGGAATTATCCGCAAGCGTAAGATTATACGGAAACTCCTGCGAATACACCGCCCTGCCAAGATTTGATGAAAGCAGCGGTATTATCGCTTCGCCAAAGGAGTCCCTGTACAAAAGCAAGGCCTTATCCCTGTTTACGCCGCTCGTCGTGCCGAAGCTTGGGTCGCGCTGAGGCCTTGCGCCGGCGTCGGCAGCATAGTCAGCCGGTATACCATAGTCCGGATAGGACAGGCTTGAGCTCTCCGCAGGCAGCACAAAATTATGCAGGTCGCCGGAGTAGCCCGTTTTTTCCGTGGGCTTTACGGCGGCATAGTCGTCATAGCAATCGTTGCCGGAGGTTAATATAAGCTTCATTATGGCGTTGTAGGCTATTATCGCGCCGCGCTGGTTCCAGTGCGTGTCCTGCTGATAGTATAATAAGCCGTCGCCCTTATGCTCGGTAAGCAGGGCCGCAAAATCTATCGTATCAACGGATTGCTCCTTAAGGGCGGCATACAGCCTTTCCCTGTTTGAGCCGTGCTCGTATGCGCGCTTTATTCTATCCGGCATGTATTCAGGATATATCGTGTTTTTGTTTGGCGCCGCCGAAAAGACGAACCTTGCGCCCTTTGACTCGGCATATTCCTTTATGAGCCTTATCGATGCGGCGGCCATTGCTATTTCATCGTCGCTCATGCGGTCAATGCCGGCGTAATCGTTTAATGTTTCGGAATAGAATAAGAAGCCCTCCTTGCCGGCGACCACCTTTTCGTTCAGCGTGTCGTTAAAAAGCGTGAGCGTAGCTGAATGGAAGGCCGTTACAAGCTCCTCCCTGAAGCCGAAATGATCCGACCAGTAATCGTCAAAGTCGGATGGGAAATCGAGATTCAGGCCGTCCCTCGTTATAAGCTCAGGCTTGCGCGCAAGCGGGCGATTCTCCCTGTTCGCCGCCTTGTAGCCGAATATGTTGGCGGCAAGCGGCAGCAGGCATATAAGAAGTATCAGCGCGGTAAACCCGAGCAAAAGGCCTTTTTTCATGCGCGTACCCTCCTTAGAACCTGAAATATATAAACGGATTATAGCTTGCCGTTGATAAGCACGCAATGCAGGCGATAAACAGCAGCAATGCGGCGCAATACACGGCATATCCAAGCTTTGGCCGATATACGGTAAATCGGTTTGCTATACTGTTGGCGGCAGGCATACAGGCAAAAACTGACACTATAAGGGCCACGATGCATATCGGGCTCAAAAGCAGCGAAAGCTTTGCGTTGAAAAGCGGGGCGAACTGCCAGCCGGTGAACATTTTTGCAATCATAAGCCATGCGCCGCTTAAGGTATCCGCCCTGAACAGCACGAAGCCAACCGTTACCGCAAGCACGGTGTATATATGCCTTAAAGCCCTATGCCAGCGTTTTGGCCTTAACAGGCCGTAGCTTTCAAGCATAAGGAACAGCCCGTGGTAAAGGCCCCACAACGCAAAGTTCCAGCTTGCGCCGTGCCAAAGTCCGGTGAGCAGAAAGACTGTAAGCTTGTTTACGCCCGTTCTCAGCCTGCCGCGCCTGTTGCCGCCAAGCGGTATATAAACATATTCCTTGAACCATGTTGAAAGCGATATGTGCCACCTGCGCCAGAAATCCTGCATGGAATCGGCGCAATAAGGATACATGAAGTTTTCCCTGAAGGTGAAGCCGAATGCGCGGCCAAGGCCTATCGCCATGTCGCTGTAACCGGAAAAGTCAAAGTATATCTGCATAAGGTAGCATATCGCGCCAAGCCAGGCTATTGGCGCGTTAAGCTCTGCCTCCGTAAGGGCATATACCCTGTCCGCAGTATAGGCGAGCGTGTTGGCTATAAGCACCTTTTTTGCCATGCCAAAGCAGAAGCGCCTCAGCCCAAGCGCAGTATCGTTGAGGGTTATATGCCTTTGCCTTATCTGCTCGGCAACGTCCTGATAGCGCACAATCGGCCCCGCTATAAGCTGAGGGAAGAGGGATATATACAAAAGCACGTCAAGGAAGCTTGTTGCGGCCTCGGCGTTGCCGCGCTTGACGTCAAGCACATAGCTTATTGCCTGAAAAGTGAAAAACGATATGCCTATGGGCAAAGCTATGTCCGGCACGGGTATGCTTAAGCCCGTAACAGAGTTAAAGCTTGACACCAAAAAGCCTGTGTATTTGAATATCACAAGCGTGCCTATGCCCCAAATAACGGCCAATGTGCAGAAAAAGCGCCCGTGCTTATCGCCGCCGGCGCTTTTTTGGGCCTTTTTTATGCCGAGCGCACATATATAGCATATAAGCGTTGTAAGCGCCATCAAAAGCACATAAACCGGCTCCCCCCACGCGTAAAAGAGCAGGGATAAAACGAGCAGCACCGCGTTGCTCCATTTTATGCTGCGCCTTAACAAAAACGCGAGCAGGAACACCGCGGGAAAGAACAGGAATATAAATGTTGGCGAGCTGAATACCATATTATGCCGCTGTTATCAATAGCTGGGCGAATAGATGAATATGCGCGTCACCGTATCGCCGCTGTATTCAAACTGTATGCGCTCGGAATGTATATCCTCTATATCTGCCGAAAGCGAATATGTAAGATAACCATCGTCAAAATAGTTTTCGCCGTAAAGCGACTTTACCGTATCAAGGCTGTCGCCCACCCTGGCTCCTCTCAGCGTTGCGTAGCTATCCCTGGTAAGGGTTATGACCTCGATAAGGTCCTTGCCGTCAACGGGCACCGTGCCTATCGTTATCCCGTCGTACTCAAAGGTCTTGTCCTTTCCGTCATAAACACAGCTGACCACCTCGCTGTACTCATAGTCGTCGCCAAGCGCGCTTATGAGCGCCGCGGAATCCTCCCTTAAGTAATACGTTTGGCCGCCTATGGCTATGCCCAGGTCCTTTTCGCCAAAGCCGCCTGTTGGCGCGGGTTCGCCCTTTCCACATGCCGCCATTATAAGGCACAGCGCTATTGCGGCTATAAGTATGCGGCTTCGGTTCTGCTTTTTCATCATTCGTTATCCTCCTGCCTCGGCTTCATGGTAAGGCTGCCAAGGTCAATATCTGTTGTCATAAACTTCTTGGAATCCGTATCCGCAAAATGCCACCACTCGCTTTTTATATGATTGAAGCCGCATTTTGCCATTATCCCCGTTATGTAGTCAACGTTTTTGCGGGCTTCGTCGCTCCAGGTGGTGCATGTGCGCGCTGATTCCTCGGTAAATGTATGCATGGGCGTGGGAGTTACTATCTCCTCGCCCGTGGCGTCTATTATAAGCGAAAGGTCTATCGCGCAGCCGCGGTTATGGTTGCTGGCGGTAGTGCTCGGGTCCGCTATCCAGTGCTTGTTCTGCACTATGTCAAACAGCTTTTTCTGCACGCTCAGCGGCCGGTAGGCATCGTATACCTTCAGCGTATATCCGTCCGCCTTGAACATATTATAGGCCTTGACAAGCTTTTTTACCGTATCCTTCTGCATCAGCGGCACGGCCCTTGTATACAGCGGCGCGCCGGTTATGTTGCGCTCCGTCGCAAAAAGCTGCTCATACACAGCGTCCGGAAGGTAGAGGCGCATATCCACAAGCTCGTTTTTTACCATTACGGGCGTAACGCCGTCAGCCTCAAAAACAGGGTTGCCCGTAAGCATGTCTATCTTTTGCGCGGTCTTTGGCGTAAGGTATGCATAAAGCTGCGTGTCCGCGCTAACAAGATAATCGCTGTAGCAATACACCTCGGCGCCGTCCTCAAGCCTGAGCTTTGTGAATTCGCCTTCAACGCCTAAAAATATCCCCTTATCCTCAAAGCCTATCTGGCACACTACGTTTGAATCGTTCGACTTATCCGCGCTGCTGCGGCAATTAAGCGTATTCACCCTTGATTTATAGTATACGGGCTCGGGCGTCTGCATAGGTTCCACACTTACCGCAGGCGCAGGAGTGGGGGAGCTTTCCGCTTCAGCCGTTTGGCCTGCCTGGGCGGGCGTTTCTGCGGCCGGGGTCTGCATTATGTTAACAGGAGGCTGATCGGCGTCTTCGGGCATGAAGAAGCAGCCGCAGCCCATAGGGCATAGCATCGCGGCTATGAGCGTAACGGCCAATACCTTGATAATACGCTGCATGTTCCCCTCCGAATCGAATAAAAGCTGCATGGAGCTTAGTCGGCTTATCCCTTTGCCTTAAGCGTTTCGTAATCCGTCGGGTCTATGCGCAGACCGTTGCGGCTTGGGACATCATCGCTGGTGGTGCCCAAGGGAGAGCCGTTTACTATTTTCAGCGTTGTACCCTCGGGGCAGTTTTCATATATGAACTTTGCGGCCTCGGTCACCATTCTAAGGCAGCCGCCGGTGGATTCAAGCCCTATGCCCTTTTCGCCGTTATAATACTTCGGCCACATCTGCGTGGGGTCGCTGGTTGCATAAAGCGGAGAATGTATATACAGCCTGCCCTCGTACCTTGTGGCGTACTGCACTGTGCCTCCATCAGGAAAATCGTGCCAGCGCTCACGCGCCTTTTCACCGCCTAATGTATATGTTCCGGCGGGCGTTTTGTTGCCGCCGTGCGCAATGCGGTATGCCGCAAGAACCTTTGTGTATTCGCCCTGCTCGTCCTTTTCATATATGGTAAGGGTAAAGGAGCCCTTTTCAACATAAAGATAATAGGGCAGCCCATCGTCCGGCGTTTGCGCAGGCTCTGGGCTCTGCGGCTCCGAAGGGGTTACCTCCGGCTGCTCATCGGTGTTCGCCGGCGTAGCAGAAGCCATAGGGCCTGTTTGAGCCTGCGTATGCGTAGGCTCGGGTATATTGACCACGTCCCCCGGATCCGGCTCCGCAGCAGCCTCGGCTCCCGTGCAGGCCACAGCAGCAAAAAGCATTATAAAGACCAGACTGAGCGCAGCCGCAAACCTGATGTATTTCAAAGCAATCGCCTCCAATTCAGCAAATAGCGCGCTATGGCGCCGTTTACGCTATTATACAGCACATGGGGACCCTTTGTCATCATAATCACAGTTTGTTTATAATTGGCCGGTGCGGCTTAGCCCCGCAGGTAGTGCGCCATACTGCGGGGCTAAGCGGTATAAAGCTGTTCTATGAAGCCCCCCCCATGCCTGCTGCGTTTTTATTTTACAGCTCATTCCCTGAACTGATACTGATAAAGCTCCGCATATATGCCGTTGAGCCGCATAAGCTCGTCATGCGTGCCGCGCTCCTCTATGCCCTCCTTGGTAAGCACGATTATCTCATCCGCATTTTTTATCGTGGAAAGCCTGTGCGCCACAACTATGCATGTGCGCCCCTTGGCAAGCTCGGTAAGCGATTGCTGTATAAGCATCTCCGTTGCGTTATCAAGCGCGCTTGTAGCCTCGTCCAGTATAAGTATAGATGGATTTTTCAGGAACACGCGCGCAATTGATATGCGCTGCTTCTGGCCGCCGGAAAGCTTTATGCCCCTTTCGCCCACGTTTGTATCATAGCCCTTGTCAAGCGTCATTATATAATCGTGTATGTTGGCCTTTTTTGCGGCCTCGATTATATCGTTATCGGAGGCGTCAAGGTCGCCGTAGGCAATGTTTTCGCGTATGGTGCCGTTGAAAAGAAAAACGTCCTGCTGCACTATGCCTATGTTCTTCCTTAACGAATAGCGGGTCATGTCGCGTATGTCGATACCGTCTATGGTTATCTTGCCGGAATCTATTTCATAAAACCTTGGTATAAGGTTGCAAAGCGTCGTTTTGCCGCCGCCGGAGGGGCCTACCAATGCAACGGTCTTGCCCTTGTCAATCTTCATGGAAAGGTGCGATATCACCTTTGCGTCCTCGTCCGCAGCGTCGCTGTTAACATAGCGGAAGGATACATCGTCAAACGCTATGTTGCCTTCAAGCCCGTCCGGCGCTATAAGGCCGTCGTCAACCTCCTCATGCTCATCCATTATTTCAACGAACCTCTGGAAGCCGGTCATACCCTCCTGAAGCTGCTCAAACAGGCTGACGAGCCTGTTTATAGGCTTCATAAATATTGCAACATACAGAAGGAAGGCAAGAAAGTCGCCCGTATCTATCTTGCCGTAATAGAAGAACAAGCCGCCTGCGACGAGCACGAGCAGGTACAGCATGTCGTTAAAAAAGTTCATGCCGCTGTGAAATGTGGCCATAGCCCTGTATGAGCGGCCGCGCGCCTTTTTGAACCTTTCGTTAGCCACGCCGAATTTGGCGTTTTCATGCGCATCGGCAGTGTAGGAGCGCGAAACGCGCATGCCGGCGATGGCTGTTTCGACATTGGCGTTGACCTCGCCGACCTCAACCCTTGCATCCTTAAATGCGGAGTTCATCTCGCTTCTTGTTTTAACGGCGAAGAATACCATTACGGGCAGCGCGGCGAACACTATCAGCGCAAGATATATGTTTATGCCGGCAAGCATGATAAACGCGCCTATAAGCGTTATGCTGGATATGAACAGATCCTCCGGACCGTGATGGGCAAGCTCGGATACCTCAAAAAGGTCGTTTATTATGCGGCTCATTATTGCGCCTGTCTTGTTCTCATCAAAAAATGAGAAGGGCAGCTTTTGAAGATGCTTGAACATGTCCCGCCTCATATCGCCCTGTATCCTTACGCCTACTATGTGGCCCCAGTACTGTATAACATAGTTGAGCGCAGCCTTTATAAGGTATATAAGCAGCATCACCGCAGCCCATTTAAGCAGCATGTCAAGCTGCTTGTTGGGAACGTATACGTTGGTTATGTTCTTTGCTATTATTGGGTAAAACAGGTCGCACACGGCAACGATGAACGCGCAGGCTATATCGACAAAAAACAGCTTTTTGTGCGGCTTGTAATAGCTGATGAAGCGTTTTATAAGGTTCATTTTAATTTCAACATGTCCTTTCACAAATCGTTTTTTTCTTAATTGCTTTATACGTTTACATTGTACCATCAGTTGACAAGCTTTTGCAAACTGAAAAGCCCCTGAAAACAAGCGCATGCTTAAGCGCTGGCTTGATTTTGACGCCAAACAGTGTATAATTATATAATAACACTACTCTGGAGGAAGCGAAAAATGCCTGCCGGCAAAGCAAAGAGCCTTACCGAACGGACGGCGGAAACGCTGTACGATATGATAGTTGTGCAAAATAAATTTGCTCCGGGTGAAAAACTGCCCAATGAGATAGAGCTTGCCTCTTTGCTTGGGGTCAGCAGGGCTACTCTGAGGGAAGCGGTGCGTTCGCTTATAGCGCAGGGCGTGCTGTATGTGCGCAGGGGAAGGGGTACGTTTATATCCAAGGAACTGCCCAAGCTTGGCGATTTTTCGATAGACTCTGCCGAGTTTATGCGCGTAAGGCTCAGCGATCTGTATGAGATAAGGCTTATGTTTGAGCCGCAGTGCGTAATGCTTGCCTGCGCCAGGGCGGAGGATAGCGAGCTTAAGGCGATAGAAGAGCAGGCCAAGAAGATAAACCGGCTTTTAAGGTCCGGCGGCAACTGGCCGGACGCCGATCAGGAGTTTCATGAGATGATAGGCGCGGCAAGCCATAACGAATTTATAACAAGGCTTTTCCCGATAATAAACAGCGCCGTGCATGAGGTTATGCTTATCTCGACAAATCAAAAGCTGCTTAAGGATATAGTAAGGAGCGATAATGCGCTTATAGTGGAGTTTATGCTTAAAAGAGACGGCGACGGCGCAAGCCACGCCATGAGCATACACATAAGGCACATGATAAACGCGCTTAGGCTGAATAACTATAAATAATCAGGCTGCCCCAAACGGCATTTGGACGCCTTTTCAACAAGCAGGACCGATAGTATAAGCATACCATCGGTTATTTGAATACATACGAATTGGGAAAAGCGCCTGCCATGCTGTATAATAGCATCGGGAGCGGAGGTCGGGCGATGGATACGGCCCTCCGAAAAAATGAAACAAAAGCTGAATTGACGATATGGATACGAACAGGATACATATAGGCATAGACATAGGCTCCACATGCACAAAGGCCGTTGTCATGGACAAGGGCGGAATAGCATATAAGCTAATAATGCCGACAGGCTGGTCAAGCGTTGACACGGCTCAAAGCGTAAAGCAGAATATAGAAGCAAATATGGGCATGATGGAAAACGCCTCTATAACCGCAACGGGCTACGGAAGGATATCGGTGCCGTATGCCGGCAAGACTGTTACCGAGATAACCTGCCACGCGAAGGGCGCATGCTACCTATACAATGCCGCTGATCTGAGCGTTATAGACATAGGCGGCCAGGATACCAAAATAATAACCATAGAGCGCGGCGCCGTGACCGATTTTATGATGAACGACAAATGCTCCGCAGGCACAGGCAGATTCCTTGAGGTCATGGCGAACACGCTTGCATTGCGGCCGGACGAGCTTTGCAGCCTTGCGCAAAGGGGCGGCGGCGTATCGATAAGCTCCATGTGTACCGTGTTTGCGGAATCCGAGGTGATAAGCCTTATAGGCAGGGGGGAGACAAAGGAGAACATAGCCTTTGGCGTGGTGGACTCGATAGTGAAAAAGGTGGCCTCGCAATGCAGCCGCGTAAGGCTCATGGAAAGGGTGGCGCTTACCGGAGGGTTATGCGAATGCGAATACATAATAAAAGCGCTTTCAAAAGAGCTGGGCAAAAAGGTTGAGGCGGACGCTTACGGCCGCTATGCGGGCGCCATAGGCGCGGCAATATGCGGCATGGGCGCAAGATAAATTACAGGAGGATACAAAAATGGCAAACGTAAAGATCAATGCTGTGGGCGACCAGTGCCCTATACCGGTGGTAAAGGCCACGAAGGCGCTCAAGGAGTTCAGGGAAGCGGGCACATTAGAGGTGCAGGTGGATAACGAAATAGCCATACAGAACCTGACGCGGCTTGCAAACGGCAAAAGCCTTAAATGCAAAAGCGAAAAGCTTGCGGATTCGCTCTATTCGATAGTGATGCAGATAGAAGGCCCCGTTGACATGAGCGGAGTGGAGATAGGGTGCGCAGCGGACAGCCGGGGCGACTTTGTTGTGGCTATAGATACGGACATAATGGGCCGCGGCTCCGATGAGCTTGGCAAGACCCTTATGAAGGGCTTCATATTCGCGCTGTCGCAGCTTGAAACGCTGCCCAGGACGATACTGTTCTATAACGGCGGCGCAAGGCTGACGACAGAAGGCTCGGTATCCGTTGAGGATCTGAAGAATATGGAGGCTCAGGGCGTTGAGATACTCACCTGCGGCACATGCCTTAACTATTATGGCCTTACTGATAAGCTTGCCGTCGGCGGCGTTACGAATATGTATGTTATAGTTGAAACGCTTGCCAAGGCCGCCAAGGTAATAAAGCCGTGATATACCTTGATAATGCCGCCACAACGCTGCACAAGCCGCAGCAGGTGATAGACGCCGTTGTCCATGCCATGCAGAGCATGGGCAACTGCTCGCGCGGCACGCATGAAGGCGCGCTTGACGCTGCGCGCACGGTGTATGGCGCAAGGGCGAATATAGCCAAGCTTTTCGGCTGCGAAAGGGCGGACAATGTGGTATTTACCCAGAATTCTACCGAGGCGCTGAACATAGCCATATCAGGCATTATAGAGGCCGGAGACCACGTTGTTTCAACGGATCTTGAGCATAACTCCGTGCTCAGGCCGCTATATAAGCTGGAGGCCGAGCGCGGTATAAGGCTAAGCTTCGTTCCTGCGGACAAAAGGGGCAATATTGACTATAATGAGTTTGAAAGCCTTATGCAGCCGGACACGAGGGCGATAGTCTGCACCCACGCGTCAAACCTTACGGGCAACATACTGGATATAAAGCGCATTGCGGAGACCGCGCATAAGCATGGCGCAATAATTATAGTTGACGCATCGCAAACGGCAGGCTGCTATCCTATAGACATGCGCAGAATGGGCATAGACGTGCTCTGCTTCACGGGCCACAAGGGGCTTATGGGGCCGCAGGGCACGGGCGGCATGTGCATAGCCGAGGGGATAGAGATAAAGCCGTTTAAGGTGGGCGGCAGCGGAGTGCATTCATACAGCAAAACGCAGCCAAGCGAGTATCCTGCAAGGCTTGAAGCAGGCACCCTTAACGGCCACGGCCTGGCCGGACTTAGTGCGGCGGTCGGGTTCATACTTGAAACGGGCGTTGAGGCGATTCATAATAAAGAAAGCATGCTTATGCGCCGCTTTTATGAGGGCGTGAAGGATATAGAAGGCGTGAGCGTATACGGCGATTTTTCCTGCGACAGGGCCGCAATAGTCGCGCTGAACATATCGGGCTATGACTCAGGCGCGGCGGCGGACGAGCTGTCGCAAGCATACGGCATAGCCACAAGGCCCGGCGCACACTGCGCGCCGAGAATGCATAATGCGCTCGGTACGAGCGATATAGGCGCGGTCAGGTTCAGCTTTTCATGGTTCAATACGGAGCAGGAGACGGATATGGCTATATATGCTGTCCGGGAGATGGCAAGATGAGGGAAAAGAAGCTTTGGCTCATAATCACCTTCCATACTACCACCGCCGCAATGGCGATGGAAAAGCTGTGCGCGGAAAGCTCGCTTGAGGGGAGGCTGATACCCGTGCCGAGGGAGATAACCGCAGGCTGCGGCATGAGCTGGCGGGCGCCTGTTGAATGCCGCGCAAAGCTCGTGCAGGCCGCGGAGCAGGCGGGAATAGCGATAGACGGCGTGTATGAGATTGTTATATAAGCGTCAGAGTGTCAAAAAACCCCTGGGTTGATAAGGGGCCGCAGCCCCTTATGTTTAATCCGGCTATGACGACATGTGCGTCAGAACGGATGAAAACCCAAAGGTTTTCGTACTTTGCTACTTTTGCCGCCCGGGAGCGAATGCGAGAGGCGAAACCCGAAAAAACTCAAAAAAAGTGGCGACCAGCCACTTTTTTGACAGACTGAGGGCGGCCAAGCGGCCGCCCTTTTGCAACGTTAATTCATTTTGACTTGATGTACGGTTTGCCGTTTGCCGCGGGAACATGCGCCTTGCCAACGAAGAGTATAAGCGCGATTATGGTAACGACATAAGGTATCATAGAAATTATATTGACCGGTATGGAGCCGCTTGAGCCGACCACCACCTTAAGGCCGTTGCAGAAGCCGAACAGTATGCAGCCGAGCATTGCGCCCTGCGGCTTAAACTTGCCGAATATAACGGCCGCAATGGCTATGAAGCCCTGGCCTATCACTATTGACGGACGGAAGGCGGATACCGTTGCAAGCGTTATGCTTGCGCCGCCAAGTCCGGCGAGAAGGCCCGAAAGGGTAACGCATATGTACCTTACCAAGGTAACGTTAACGCCAAGCGTATCGGCAGCCTGAGGATGTTCGCCGACGGCCCTGAGCCTAAGGCCGAAGCGGGTCTTGTAGAATATGAACCATATCACTATCACCAGCAAAAACGCTATATATGCCGAGGCGTATGTGTTAAACACGTTGTCGAGGAAGCCGTTTTTCTCAAAGGCCTTTCCCCAGGAAAGGTTGGCGCTGCACCATTCGAAAAAGCTGTTAAGTATCCTGGGCAGCTTGTTGGGTACGGGGTGCGTTTCGGTATTGCCTGCAAAAAGCAGCCTGCAAACGTATATCGATATGCCGCTTGCAAGGAAGTTGATGGCGGTGCCGGATATGGTCTGGTCCGCCTTGCAGGTTATGCAGGCAAAGCCGTGTATAAATGCGAACAAAGCCCCGGCAAGGCCCGCGCATATGAACGCAAGCCAGGGGTCGCCGCTGAAATAGCCCACGGCAGCGCCGGTGAAGGCGCCAACGGTCATCATACCCTCAATACCGATGTTTATGACGCCGGATTTTTCAGAGCAGCAGGAGCCAAGCGCCGCAAACAGCAGCGGGGGAGTATACATTAAGGTAGCGTTGAGCAGTATGCCGAGCGTTTTCAAAACCTGATCCATTATACTGTACCTCCCTTCTTTTTGTTGCGTACAACAAGCCTTAACAGGTTGGATATGGCTATGCACAGGACTATGCAGCCCATTATTATGTCAACTATCTCGCTTGGCGCGTCAAAGCGCGTGCCGCCAAACTTCATTGCGCCGAAGAACTCGGCTCCCAGCAGCACGCCGAACGGATTGGTGCCGCCGATAAGGGCGACCGTTATGCCCTGGAAACCGTAACCCTCCTGACCTGCAAACTGGCTTATCTTGTATGTTACGCCCATCACCTGCAACGCGCCCGCAAGGGAGGCGAGCATGCCGGATATTGAAAGCGCGGCCATGACGGAGCCGTTTGCATTTATGCCGGCGTATTCGGCGGCGGAGCGGTTGAAGCCTACGGCCTTGAGCTTGAAGCCGAGCGTGGTGCGGTTGATTATATAGTAAATGAGCACAACGCAGAAGAGCGCGATGAATATGCCGAAATGCGCGTGCGGCGAAAGCCCGGGCAGCCAATCGGCGGTGGTTATCTTTGCCGTATCCTGTATGAGCCTTGACCATGTTTTGCCGTCGCCTACGTTTACGGATTTAAGGTTTACTATAAAGTTTGAAAAATAGTAGGCTATCCAGTTGAACATTATCATGCACAGCACCTCGTGCGCGCCGAACCTGACCTTAAGGAAGCCTACCAGCCCGCCCCAAAGCGCGCCCACAACAAGGGCCGTGATTATGCAAAGCGGAATATGTATATACGCGGGAGCCTGCACGAACACGCCTACAAGCATGGCCGCAACGCTGCCCATTACATACTGGCCCTCAGCGCCTATGTTGAATACGCCCGTTTTGAAGGCGAATGCTACGGAAAGACCCGTAAGTATATACGGTACGGAGTATTCTATAAAGCTGTAGGACATATTCTTTGTGGAGCGGAATATTACGCCGAACAGCTTGCCATAGGACTCGATAGGGTCGTAGCCCGCGATGACAAGCGCCACGGCGCCCACGATAAAGCCGATTATTATCGAAATAAGCGTATAGGTAAATGCGCTTTCGAGCAGCCTTTCGCCAAAGCTGAGCTTGTTTTTACTGTTCATGCGCAGTACCTCCTCCTGCCATCATAAGGCCAAGCTGCTTTTCGTCAGCCTCGCCGCCCTTTACGGAGCCGACTATCCTGCCTTCGAATATAACGTCTATCCTGTCCGAAAGGCTCATAACCTCATCAAGCTCAAAGCTCACCAGCAGCACGGCCTTGTGCTTGTTGCGCTGATCCACTATGTACTTGTGTACATACTCAATCGCACCAACGTCAAGCCCGCGCGTGGGGTTAACGGCTATAAGAAGATCCTTGTCGTTCGTGACTTCTCTTGCGATTATGACCTTCTGCTGGTTGCCGCCGGAAAGATCGCCCGCGTTTTCATGCTCGCAGCCTCTTGGGCGTATGTCATATTTTTCTATAAGCTCAGAGGCATGCTCGTCTATAGCCTTCTGGTTGATAACGCCGTGAGAGGAGAAGGGCTTTTCGCCTATGTTTTGCAGCAGCAGATTATCCTCAACCGAAAAATCAAGCACAAGGCCGTGCTTATGCCTGTCCGCCGGTATGCTGGATATGCCCATGTCAAACAGCTGCCTCGGCGTTTTGTTGTATGCGTCGTGGCCGTTCATGGTTATGGTGCCGGAGGTCGCTTTTTTAAGGCCCGTAAGTATCTCGACAAGCTCGGTCTGGCCGTTGCCGTCTATACCGGCTATGCCGACTATCTCGCCCTTGCTGACCTTGAGATCGAGGCCGCGCAGCACCTCAACATCCCTGTAATCCCTGGCGTGCAAGTCGTGTACCTCAAGCGCGACGTCTCCGCGCTCTATATCGGCCTTGTCCACCTTGAATTCCACGTTGCGGCCGACCATCATGGAGGCGAGCTGCTGCTCCGTCGTGTCCGCAACCTTTACGGTGTCTATATATTTGCCCTGCCTGATTATCGTGCAGTAATCGGCAGCCTCCTTTATCTCCTTAAGCTTGTGGGTTATAAGTATTATGCTCTTGCCCTCGCGCGCAAGGTTATGCATTATTTGAACAAGCTCCTCAATCTCCTGAGGAGTAAGCGACGCGGTGGGCTCGTCAAGTATAAGTATATCTGCGCCGCGATACAGCACCTTAAGTATTTCCGCACGCTGCTGCATGCCCACGGATATGTCCTCTATTTTAGCGTCGGCATTTACGTTAAGGCCGTAACGCTCGGATATCTCGTTCACCTTTTTGCGCGCTGCCTTCATGTTGACCATGCCCAGCGGCAGCATAGGCTCCAAGCCCAAAATGATGTTTTCCGTTACCGTGAACGGCTGCACCAGCATAAAGTGCTGATGCACCATGCCTATGCCAAGCTTTATGGCTTTGTTTGGCCCTGAAATGGAGACTTTTTTGCCGTTTATGAGTATCTGGCCCGAGGTCGGGTGGTACAGGCCATACAGAATGTTCATAAGCGTTGATTTGCCTGCGCCGTTTTCACCCAATATGGCGTGTATCTCGCCCTTATGAACGGTCAGGTTTATACCGTCGTTGGCTTTGAAGGTTCCGAACATCTTAACTATGTTCCTCATTTCAACAGTCGGGCAATTCATATCTATGCGCCCTTTATCCTCCAAGCCGGCTCACCTCCCCTTTGTATTTTTTATAACAAATCCCTGCCCGCTCTGCGGGCAGGGATTTGCCTGTTTGATTATCAGTCGTCCAGAGTGTAGAAGTCAGCGCCGTAGAGGGCATCGAATTCCTCGGCAGTGGCGGGGACCTTTATCTCGCCGGAGAGGATCTTCTCCTTGGCGGCGGCCACGGCGGCCTTGCACTCGTCGCTCATAAGGGTGTCGGTCTCGGCAATGTCAACAGCGCCGGTGGTGATGTCGTAATTGACGTCGCCAGCGGTCAGGGTGCCTTCAACACCGGCCTTGCAAAGCTCAAACACGCCGTTGTCAACGCGCTTCACGGCGCTGGTCAGCACGGCTTCGGGGGCCAGGTAGGACTGATCCTGGTCAACGCCTATAGCCAGCTTGCCCTGCTCCTTGGCGGCCTCTATAACGCCAAGGCCGGTACCGCCGGCAGCATGGTAAACGATGTCTGCGCCGTTGGTGTACATGTTGAGGGTAGCGGACTTGCCGCCGGCAACATCGCCAAAGTTGTTGGCGTTGTAGCACTGTATCTGGCAGTCGGGATTGGTGTCACGGACGCCGGCATAGTAGCCGTAGCCGAAGGTGTTCATCAGGGGGCTTACCATGCCGATGACGAAGCCAACGTTGTTGGTCTGGGTCATGGTGGCGGCGGCAACGCCTACCAGATAGGAGCACTGCTCGGTAGCAAAGTTGACGCCGGTAACATTGGGGCCAACGCTGCCGTTGTCGATGATGGCAAAGCTCTTATCGGGATAGTTGGCGGCGACCTCGGAAAGGGTGTCGGCCATCATGAAGCCGATGCAGAGGATAAGGTCATAGCCTTCGTCCACAGCGGTCTCAAGGTTGGGAGCGTAGTCGGCATCGGTCTTGGACTCGAAGTACTTGACCTCGCAGCCGAGCTCCTGCTCAGCCCTCTGCAGGCCTGCCCAGGCAAGCGCGTTGAAGGACTGGTCGTTGATTCCGCCGGTGTCGGTGACCATGGCTACGCGATAGGGGGCCTTATTGTCACCGGTGGGCTCGGTGGTGTCAGCGGGGGCTGCGGTATCCGCAGGAGTGTTCGTGTTCTCCACGGGAGTGGTGTTTTCGGGCTGATCGACAGCGGGAGCTGCGCAGCCGAAGACGGCTATGGCAAGAACCAGAGCCAGAATCAGAGCAACAAATTTCTTCATTTTGTGCTAATCCTCCGTTTGATTATTGGCCATGCGGCTATCCGCCGCACGGTACTTCTTATTCTATCAAAAAAACTTTCATTTTGGAAGCATAAATTGATTATATATATATTAACGTCCTGTACACATGCTGAAAAAGCGCCGCTATCAGGGCGATAGCGGCGCATAGGCAATATATGACTTTAATACTCAGCCTATCAGGTTGAAGAACTCCTCAAGCGCGTCAACGTGGTCGCCGCGGCACACGGTGTGGTGGTTGTTTATCGGGTGCTTAAGGAAGTATGAAAAATCGTCGAGCTTAAGCTTTATCTGCGTGCGGCAAAGGTGTGTCTCATGCAGGTTTTCAACAAGCTCGGCCTTCTTTGCAAAATAGCGGCTCAGCTCGCCGTCCGCCTTGAATATGGTGCATGCTCCCGTTTGTATCTCGCCGGCTATGGCAACGCCGCTGTTTGATTCATAATGGGTCATAAGCTTCATGCTCTTGGGCATATTTACGGGCAGTGTGCAGTGGGCAAGTATCATCTCCCCGGCGGCGGTGTCAATCCTGCTCGGATTGCACAGGAACACGGGCTCGCCGGATACCGCGCCGAGTATCGCCATGGACACGGCTGACGGTATATCGCCTTCGCAGCCGGCATATATGCCCTCCGCATTGAGTATGGCGAGGCCGAGACAGCCGGTAGAACAGACGGTGTCCAGCAGGTCGAAGCAGCGCACCGTTACCGCATTAAGATCATACTTTTTTATTATGCGCTTGAGCGCGCCGTACACGTTGAAGCTCTTGCGCATCTCCTCCTTGTCGTAGCCCAGGGCCATGAGCTTTTCGGTATATTCGTTCGGCTCGTAGCCGCCCCTGTTGGCTTCGCTTATAAGCTCCTCTATAGGCACCGGCACAAGAGTAAGGCCTATCTTTTCGCCGTAAGCCCTGCCGTCGGTATCGCTCGCTATCAGCCAGTCAGAGGGCGCGCCTATCGTACCCATTCTCATTCCCTTAAGCCTGCCAAGTGCGCGGTATGCCTTTTCAAGCGCCCTTATGCGCCTTGCAACGTCGGCAACGCTGCCGTGTATTATCTCGCCGCGCTTGCCGCGTTCCTGCAAAAATGAAAGTATCTCCATGCTGGCGGCAAGCGAGTTGCTTTCGCCGCTGGTAAGTATGTAGCATGGCTTTTCGGAAAAATGCTCATAGCCGGCCTTGAATATGCCCTCGCTTCCGCCGGAGGCCACAAATACCAGCCCGAACGGCGACTTTTCAAACTCGTCAAGCTCTACCCTTTTAAGCTCTTCGCCGAGGGCGTCGCCGACGGTCTTAAGATAAGCGTCCGTATGGTTGCGCGTGACCTGCGAAAGCGGGCTTTGAACCTGATATATATTTATAGCCATAAATAACCTCCTGAAATGTTTTTTATATTCTATCATACCTTTGTCATAACATAAACAGTTTTTGCGGCTTTATATATTCTGGCGGGTTTGATATAATGTAGCATATCAAATCCGAAGGGGAAACGAAATGGCAAAGCTGTATTTCAGATACGGGGCGATGAGCTCCAGCAAGACCGCCAACGCTATAATGGTAAAATATAACTACGGCGAGCAGGGCCAGCGCGCAATTCTTGTAAAGCCGAGGACCGACACGAGGGACGGCTTGCATATAATGAAGAGCAGAAGCGGAGTTATGGACGAATGCACCCTGTTTGACGAGCTGGATATGCAAGCCGTGAAGCGCAGGGATTACGACTGCATAATAGTTGACGAAGCCCAGTTTTTGAGCAAAAAAGAGGTAGAGCTGCTTACGGATATAGTTGACGATTACAACGTGCCGGTAATCTGCTACGGCTTAAGGGCCGATTTCAGGGGAGAGCTTTTTGAAGGCAGCAAGTGGCTGCTCGCCTGGGCGGACAGCATAGAGGAGGTAAAGACGATTTGCTGGTGCGGCCGCAAGGCGATATGCAATGCCCGCCTTGACGGCAAGGGAGGCATAACCAAGCAGGGCGAGCAGGTGGTGCTCGGCGCAGACGACAAATACGTCAGCCTTTGCCGGAGGCATTGGAAGCAGGGCGACCCCGGCCCCAATCTGAGAAACAAAAAGTAATGGAGAGTGTCGAAAAAGTGGCGTTCAGCCACTTTTTTGGGAAATTGCGGGGCGGCTGCCCCTTAACGGCCCTGCGCTTGCCGGTGCGCTGAATACGGGCCATGCTTAACGCATCTTTAGCATGCGCGAGAATTTGCTTATTATTATCACAGCAACTATTATCGCTATTGCCGCAAGGCCGACCATCGCCGCCACCCACCACTGTATAACGGGCTTGGCGGCCTCTTTTTCGGCCTGAGACTTGTCGGCCTCGATAACGGGCTGCTTTATTTCCGTTGAAAACGTCTGCTCTGCGGTGTATGCCCGGCCGGCATCGTCATAGTACGTCACGGTGTAGCGGCCAGAGGTCTTGCCGTAGCTTTCGCTGTAGCCCTCGCTCATGCTGAGCATGCCTATGAATACCTTCATCTCGCCATAGCCCGCCTGAGAGGGCGCGATATCGCCTAAGAATACGGTAGACACGGGGAAGAACCCAGCGCCCTCTATCGTGACGGACACGTTCCTTAACGTTGCCTTGCCCACGTTGAACACATTTGCGGGAAGAGCTATCGTCTCGCCCGCGGTTATCTCCTTGGGAACGGATATGGCGTCCCAGCTCATCTCGACCGGCTGGGTCACGCTTATCAAAAACTGCCTTTGGCTGGAGTATGTTCCGCCGTACAGGTCAACGTAGTCGAGGTTAACGAAGAAGCTCTGGTTTCCGGCAAGCACGTCTTTGGTGGTCTTTAATCTGAATGAAGCCGTAGCCGAGCCTTCGCTGGCTATGTTGTCGAGCAAAATTGCGTTGTCGGTACCGGCTGGAAGTATGCCCTCGGCAGTGCTGCCGAATGAGAGCTTTACGCTCCTTGCCCGTATGTTGCCTATGTTGTCTATGCTCACGGTCACCGTAAATTCCTCGCCGCCTGTGACGGCGTCTGGCTCTAACGTGCAGCTGGATATGAAAAGCTCGGGCTTTTCGGCCGGCTCCTTGGGAATATCGTTAGGGTCGGGAGGGTTCCTGCCGTCTGTTATGGTGACATATACGCTGAAGGTGTCAGACGCCATCTTGCCCAGCACGTCAAGATAGTTTGCCGTAAACGTTATGGGATAGGAGCCGTTGAGCCTGCCTTTTATGAGCGGGATCTCAAAGCAGAACACATATACCCCCCAGCCTGAGAGGGTCTGCGAATAATTGCCGTATACGAACGGGCTGTCAGCCGTCTGACCGAGGTTGGCCGTAACGGTCACTATGCCGTCGTAAGCCTGACCGATGAGGGGCAGCACTATGTAGGCGGCATCGTCCTGCACCAGCGGAACATAGCCCTGTGCGTAGGTCTTTATCATGCCGGGATAGAGATTGTAGCCGTCTATCCTGAGCCTGTCCACAATAGGCGTTGGCGTGGGCGTAGGCTCGGGCGGAGCGGGAGAGGGCGGCGCCGTCTCCGTCGTGGACGGCGAAGGCGATTCGCCCTCCGCATACGAAAACGCCGGCAGGATAAGCGCAAGTATAAGTATTATAGCTAAAAACCGTTTCATGTTTACCCCCTTAGCATGGTCATAACGCCCGCGTCCATCTCGCAGACGGTGTCGCAAAGCTCGTCGATGTCGGCTTGATTGTGGCTGGCCAAAAGTATGGTTTTGCCCTTTGCTTTAAGGCTTTTTATCAGGGTGCGCATCTCGGCGACGCCGTGCTTGTCAAGGCCGTTTAGCGGCTCGTCGAGTATAAGCAGCTTCGGGTCCTCCATTATTGCCTGGGCTATGCCAAGCCTTTGCCTCATGCCGAGGCTGTATTTGCCCACCGGCTTATTGAGCTTTGGGTCAAGGCCCACCGTGCGTATGGCTTCGGCAATTTCGCTTAAGCCTATCTTTTTGTTGAGGGAAGCCAGTATCTCAAGATTCTTCACCCCGCTTACGTTCGGCAAAAAGCCGGGCGTTTCGATTATAAGTCCCATATTTCCCGGGAAATCAACGTCCTTGCCCACTATCTGGCCGTTTACGGTTATTTTGCCCTCCGTAGGCACGAGGAAGCCGCATATGCACTTCATAAGAACCGTTTTGCCCGAGCCGTTGTTGCCCACGATGCCGTGTATCAAGCCCGATTCAAACTTGCGCGTGACGGAACGCAGCACCCTTTCCTGGGCAAAGTCCTTAGATACATTCTCGACTTTTATTGCAATATCCATATCAGCCCTCCGTCCCCGTGAAATTGAAGCTGTACCTCTTCACCGCCCGAAGCGAGAGGAAGAAGCACGCGGCGATAAGCGCGCCGAATATCAAATAGGTTTGCCACAGCCGCGGCAGCAGGTCATAGCCAAAGTTATGCATGTGATACGTTGCGTGATTCAATGGCGACAACCAGCCGATGGCAACGTTCGCCTTATACATAAGCTCGTCGGGAAGCTGGAACAGCGCCTTTATGGTCTGCGGATTGAGCAGGAAGCCGAACAGGCTGAACGAAAACGCGCCGATAACGCCCGCGAGCTGGCCTTTCCACAGGTTACACAGCAGCATCACCATAGCAAGCAGCAGCGCGTAAAAAAGCATCAGCAGAAATATGGTCATCATGCACTGATAAGGGCGGCTCATCTCAAGCGTTTTTACAAGCGCAGGCAGCGCGACCTTCTTTCCGGCGCCGGAATAACCCAATATCGCGGCAGTCTCTGACCACATATTGCCGGTGAAGCTTTGCCGCATACAGACAAGGCTGGTTGCGGCGAGTATGAACATTAGATATATCGCTGTCGATGCGCCTATATAGAGGGTCTGGCCTAAAAGCCACGTTTTTCTGTCTGTGCGCATAAGATAAAACGGAGTGCCGGAGGTTATGAACGGCATATCGGCAAAAAGCAGCAGGAGCAGCAGAGAGGAGAGCAATATGGAGTTGCTGTCTCCAAACGTCCATACGAACGCCTCGACTATCTGCATGGAGGTGTCGTACTCCTTTGCAAACTTCACCGCCTTGTCCGAGAGCAGAAAGCACAGCACGAACGCAAGGCAGAAGCTGATTATTATCCGCGGGTTCTTATGCCAAAGCCTGAAATCGTATCTTGCAACGGCCAATGCCTTCCTAAACATTGCTAAGCCTCCTTCCGGCCGAAAGCCCGGCCCCAAGCCCGGCAAGCGCCGTAAGCTCCGCCACTATCATAAGCACGCCCGCGTTGCCGTACAGCCACAGCGAGGAGGGCGCGAGCCACTCCTTCGGGTAGAGCACATATACAACCGGGAAATAACGCTCATACAGGATTATCAGCACATAATAGATGACGAACGGCGAAGCGTAGGCCATGTAGCGGCTCATGGTAAGGTTTGAGAAGAGCATACCGACGCTCGCCCAAAACGCGCCGGACGCGAACATCAGTATAAGCTTGCCCCATACCGGCGATATGGTGAGGCGTATGCCCTGCGCCGCCTCACCGGCGGTTATTGCGGGCGCAGCTTCAAGCGGCAGAAGCATGAGCGAGGCCACGGCGAACGCCATCGCAAGCCCGAGCATAAGCGCCAGCGCGCCGGAAAGCGCGCAGCCTATTACCTTGCCGAAAATGTAGCGCGGGATTGTGGTCCGGGGCAGATACTCCTTTATAAAGCCGGACTTTACGTCATCCGTGACAGAGGTGGTATACGGCAGCGCTGCGAGTATGGGCAGGGTTATCGTCATAGCCTCGCCCGACAACGCGGATACGATGAGGTCGTTATGATACCCGAACATGAGCGGCGCGCCATACTCTGTATACTTAAGCATACGGAAGGCCGAAACAAAGCCCTCCATGCACGAGAGGAGCAGTATCGCCATGGTGCCAAAGCAAGAGAGCATAAAGCCGCGGCTTGTGACCGCCTGACGAATGTTTGAGCGTATCGAGTGCATGGGGACTCCTTTCCAAGTGCCTGAAGGGGTTTAACGGATAAGGCTGCCGCGCATGGCCGCGCTCCCCTCACGCCGCTTTTATTTAAGCATTATCGCATAGACATGTTATCAAAACATTATCGGGTTGTAAGCAAAATGTAATTTTTTCGCTGAAGCAACGGCTCTCGACGCAAATGCGCGATAGCTGAAGGGCTTTGCGCTTAGCCCTTTTAAGGCGCTCAGTAGCCGCTTCTGTCGATTATGCTCCCGTCTACGGCGTTTATTGTAAGGAAGGAGCAGCGTTCGTTTTCATCAAGCTGCGACAGGTCGCCCTTGCCGTCACTGCGCGCGCAGGCGGAGCCTATGAAGTCCCATGCGGGAACGAGCAGGCCGGTCTCGCGCCCCTCCTCGGGCACGCTTGCAAGCCCAAGCCTTATATGATATATATGGTGTTCAAATCCATCGCCCTCTTTTATGCGCTCGTTTTCATCATAGCCGTTGTTGACTATGACTATCATTCTTTCAAATACCTCCCTTATCCTCTCAAAAGGCAAAAGCTCCGTTTTGTCAAGCACGCTCTCAACTACCTCATAGGGCGCGTTATACTCAAAGCGGAACACGCCTGCATCGTCTATTATAAAATCTATCCTTTCGTATTCCCAGGGCTCGCTGTATTCGTTCGAAAACGCCCTTTTGTCGGTACAGGTCTCAATAACGCCGTTTGCGCAGCGCTTGAATATGACATGATATGCCGTGAGGAAATCCCAGCGGTCCGTGCGCACGTTCTCCTTTGCGCAGGCCGCAACGGCAAAGCCCTCTATACCCATGCCGGCAAGCGCCGCTTCGGCCTCCGCAACGGCTTCGCCCTCGGTTATGGACAGGCCGCCGCCAGCGTCATAATGGGTAAAGCCGGCGCCGAAGAGCGTATCCATGGGCTGGGAATAGTCGCGTATGTATTTAGCATCTACCATGCCGAAATCCTCGCGGTAATTCTGTATGCCAAGGTATGAGTATATGCCGTTGCCATTATCGGCAAACAGGTCGAGGCGGGTGTTGCCGTTGTATATGCGCTTGCCGTCCCTATACACCTCCGTGGGCTCAAATTCAAAATTGCCGCTATAAGCCGGATGGCTCTGCGGAGCCGAGGCCGCCTTTGCCGTAAGCTGAGCAAGCGCCGCTTCGGCCTCCGCGCGGGTATCGTAGCGCATGTCGTAAATATGCCGGCCCTTATCCTCCCAGTTTGTGATGGCGTAGCGCAGCCGCTCCATCTCGCGCTCACATTCGGCTTTTGTCATGTTATCATAATCGTATTGAACATAGCTCGCGTCTTTGCCCATAAGGACCTCAGCCATGCGCACGGCCTGCTCCCTGGTGAAGCCCGCGGCGGGCCTTACGCGCACTATGGGCAGCTCGGCATTGGGCAGCAGCACGTCCGCATCTGCATATACATACAGCTTGCCGCCGCCGCTCACTACCTCCGCGGAGAAGCTTGCCGGCGCGCCGAGCCTTGCATAAAGGTCGGGCGCGGCTTCTGAGGCGTCAGCCGGCGTTGTTGTCGTATCAGCTCCGGCCGAGGCGCTTTCTATCAGCTTGTCCATGTCCTTTTGTATAACTATCTCCTGCTCCGGCGTGGGCTGGCAGGCGCTGAGCAGCACGGCCAGGCACAGCACGGCAATAAGCAGCCTTTTTATTTTTTCCATAATAAAGATATCCCCCTTGTAAACTGATGCGAAGCAAAAAGCAGCGGAAAGCCTTATCAAAGCGAGACAAAAGCCGGATAAAGGCACGATTAAATTATAACAGCTTACGCAGGAGGCATATTTTAACAAAGAATCAACAAATTGTTAGCAAACTGTAAACGGGGGATCGCTTAACCGCCTTCAATGCCCTTGAATATGACATTAAAGCGCATATCCTCACGTACGCGCAATATGGGGCTTATGTAGCGGCCCTCGGCACAGCCCGAAAGCAGCAGCCTTGCTTCCTTAAGCCGCCTTTCGTACGGGCCCGGGTCGCTTGGGTGCGAGCTTAGCACTATTATTTCGCAGTTCCCCTCGCCTGCGCCTGAATCGTTCAGCTTTATCGCCGCACGCATAAGGGCGTCCGCCCTGTCGCGCACGGTGGGGCAGGGGGCGGTATCTATGGCGTCTATCAGCTCGGCTTCGCTGGTCAAAAAGCGGGTATCGTAGCGCTCGTCGCCTGTCGGGCCGATGACGACTATTGCTATAAAGCAATTCTTTAAGCCGCAAAGCTCATGCACCATTGCTTTAGCCTTGCTGCGCGCGAGTCTGTCCGGATAATAGCAGCCGTTCTGCACGGATTGCTCGATGCGCCAATAGGCCGAAGCCTTATAGCGATAATGGTTCTGCCACGGCTTCCAGCCAAGCGCATGCTTTTCGGCTATGAACCTGCGCTCAAAGCGGTAGCTCACGCCGATGTCAGGCTCCATGCCGTTCCCGGCAGCTATATTTGCTGCAATAGGCTTGAAATAATAATGCTCCGGATTGATGCATGGCCACATCAGCCACGGCTCGTCCTCATGGCCGGGCGGGCTGCCCGCAGCATCAAGCACTATAACGTAATACTTACATTCGCCTGTAGAGCCTGTGTCGGCATTGGCGGGGGCGACTATGAACAGCGCCAGCAATACGCACAGGCATGTCAGGATAAGCTTTTTCATCTCTACATACCCCCTTGGCCACAATAATGCGCCATATCAGGATTTTTTGCATCACATTCGGCAATAATAGGCGCTTTTGGGCAAAAGAAGTTATTTTTCTTATACCCTCGCAGCCGGGATGGCGCTCTCCTGCAAAAGCAATGTATGTTTATAAAATATCAATTTACATAAATCGCCTGAAATCCAACATATTCTTAGGATACAGGCCTATTTTTATAAGGCCGGACAATGCACAAGAGGGCGTGTTTATATTCACTATATATAAGATTAACTTATGGAAAAGATTCGTGAATGTAAAAAAGCTAATCTCAATCTTGTTCAGGGCTAAGGTTTTTGCTATAATAGCTGTTGAAATCCATATAAGGGGGACAAGGCTCTATGCTTGGTCTTGGACGCGGTGATCAGATAAGGATATTCGGCGGCAGCGCCAGCACCAAATTCGTGAAGAAGATGTGCGACTATCTTGGCTGCCCCGTTGGCGACAATACCACGCTTATCTTCTCCGAAGGCAACACATTCGTGCGCATAAATGAAAGCATCAGGGACAAGGATGTTTACCTTGTGCAGACCATAGGACTCAACCCCAACAACGAGTTTATGGAGCTTGTGTTCTACATAGATGCTTTGAAGCGCGCAAGCGCCAACAGCGTGTCGGTAATAATGCCGTATTTCAGCTATGCTAAGGGCGACAAAAAGGACGAACCAAGGGTGTCCATACGCGGCCGCGTGTGTGCGGACATGCTGGAGCAGGCGGGAGCCGACCGTGTGCTGACCATGGACCTTCATGCGGCGCAGGTGCAGGGCTTCTTCTCAAAGCCTGTTGACCATCTTTACGCACAGCCCTTGCTTGCCGCATATGCAAGGTATGCCGGCATAGTTACTCCCGAAAGGATGGACGATGTAGTCGTTGTTTCTCCGGACGCCGGCAGCGCCAAAAGGGCGCGCGCCATGGCGGACGAGCTTGGCTGCGCGGTGGCTATAGGCGACAAGATGCGCGTGGGCCACGACGAAAACGCCAAGGTGCTTGAGATAATAGGCGATGTTAAGGGCAAGGACTGCATAGTTGTGGACGATTTTACCATATCCGGCGGCACGCTTATAGACGTAGCTCACGGGCTTAAGGACAAGGGCGCCAACAAGATATACGCATTCCTTTCGCACGTTGTGCTTCAGGAAAAGGGCGTGAAGCGCATAGATGAAAGCCCGATAGAGCTGCTCGTTTCAACGGATACCGTGGATTGCCCTGCGGTAGCGAACAGCAGGAAGATACGCATAATATCCGCAGCTCCCCTGTTTGCCGAAGCCGTGAAGGCCATACACGAGCGCGAGCCGGTAAGCAATCTTTTCGAGCATACGCCCAAGAAGATGCTTGAAATAAGCTTTGCCCAGCAGATGAGCCTTAAGGACATGCTGCATAAATAATAATATAGATCAATTTTACATTGCGGTGTGCTGTAGTTTGATTCTCGGTACGCCGCTTTTTGTTTTGTCAACTGATGGGCACCAAAATGGGGCGGCAAACGCCGCCCCCATTGATAAGCTGATTTACGTTTATGCGTTTATGCTGACAACGCCTGCTTCAACCATTTCCTTCGCCGTTTCTTCGATGGCTTCCGCCTTTTTTTCGGCGGCTTCGGCGCTTTCGCTCTTTATCTTGGCAAGCTCCTCTTCCTCAAGCACCCTGTAGGCCACCTTGCCGACCAGCGTCTTCGGCAGGTCGTCGCGGAACTCTATATCGTATGGCATGGCATACTTCGCAACGTGCTTGGAGCAGTATTCAAGCAGCTGCTTCTTTGTGCCGTCGTTTGCGGCGAAGCCGGGCTTAAGCACTATAAACGCCTTTATCTTCTGTATCTTGTAAGGATCCGGCACGCCTATGACGCAGCTCATATGCACCGCCTCGTGCGCATCGAATATATTCTCCATCTGGGAAGGATACACGTTGTAGCCGCTCGTCACTATCATGCGCTTTATCCTCTGGCGGAAGTAGACGAAGCCGTCCTCGTCCATCACGCCAAGGTCGCCCGTGTGCACCCAGGTGAGCCCGTCCGCATGCGTACGCATCGTGTCCGCGGTCCGTGGGTCCGGTAAGGCAAATCTCGCCTTCCTCGCCGTAGGGCAGCTCCTCAGTGGTGCCGACCTTGACTATTTTGTAGAACGTGTCGGGGAAAGGTATGCCTATGCTGCCTTCCCTGCTCATGTTGTATGGCGTAAGGCAGCTTGCGGTAACACATTCCGTTGTGCCGTAGCCTTCGCGCACCTCTATGGATGCGTTGTGCGCCTTTAGGAACTTGTCTATGCGCTTTTTAAGCTCAACGCTGAGGCTGTCTCCTCCGGAGAACATGCCCTTGAGGCAGGACAGATCCATCTTGTCTATGCCGTCCAGCCTCAGCAGCGCCTCATAAAGCGTAGGCACGCCGGCTATGAAGTTCGGCTTGTGCTTCATCAAAAGCTCGGCATACGTCTTTGGCGTAAAGCGCGGCACAAGTATGCAGCGGCCGCCGTTTACAAGCATGGAATGTATGCTCACGCCAAGGCCGAAGCCGTGGAACATGGGCATTATGGCAAGCATCTTGTCCCCTGGCGCAAACATTGGGTTGGTGGCGATTATCTGGGCGCCGAGCGCGTTGAAGTTGAGGTTTGAAAGCAGTATTCCCTTTGTCGTGCCGGTGGTGCCGCCGGAATAGAGTATGGCAGCGCCCTGCTCCGCCCGCCTTGGTACGCGGTAATCCTGTACGCTTTCGCCCTGCTTTATAAAGTCCTTCCAGCTTATTACCCAGTCAACATCAGGCACCTTGGCTATCTTTTTGCCTTCGGTAAGCGTGTAGCCAAGCTTCATGATTGGCGAAAGCGCATCTGCAACGGAGGCTATTATAAGCTTTTCAAGCCCGGTCTTCTGCTTGATGGCGGCAAACTTTGGATAAAACTGATCCAGGGTTATGGCTACCTTGCTGTTTGAATCGTTAAGGTAGAAGGCTATCTCGTTTTCACTTGAAAGCGGGTGTATCATGTTGGCTATAGCGCCCACCATGTTCGCGGCGTAGAACATGGACACCGTCTGCGGGGCGTTGGGCATGCATATGGTGACCCTGTCCTCTTCCTTTACGCCAAGCGCCTTAAGCGCCTTTGCAGCCTTTATAATATCCTTTACCGCGTCGGGATAGCTCGTCTTTTTGCCCATGAAGTCATAGGCGATATTGTTGGGATATTCCCGCGCTATCTTCTCCACGGCCTCCGCCATGGTGCAATCCGGATATTCAAGCGATTCCGGCACGCAGCCACAGAATTTGAGCCATGGCTTTTTGACCTGTTCCATTACTGTTTCTCCTTCGAATGATTACTTAATAATCTGGTATAATGATATATCGGCATGGCAAAACTGCCGCTATGCCCATGTTTAATTCAAGCATACCGCAGGGCCTTGCAAAAAGCCCTATGGTATGCATTAAAACTATTTTATGTACATCTTTCCTACTATCCAGTTCTGAAGCCTTATCGGCAGCGCCTTGCCTAAAAAGCAGAACAGCTTATATTGTAAGCCGACCGTCGAAAGCACCTTGGGGTGCTTTTTAAGCGAGAGCGCAACGAACCTTTTCGCTATCATCTCCGGCCCCATGCCGCCCCTTTCGTCATGCTCCATAACGGCCACGCTTTTATCTATGCTGCTGCCGTAATGCTCGGCGCCTGCGCTTTCTTTTATCCTTGCGTCGGTAAAGCCCGTCCTTACATCGCCGGGCATTATCGCGGCGACCTTTATATTGAATGGCTTAAGCTCGTTTGCAAGGGCGAGTATGAGCGCGTTTAGCGCGAACTTGCTCGCGGAATAAAACGCCTGGAACGGTATTGCGAACACCGCGGCAACGCTGCTTGTTGCAAGTATTGTGCCGCCATGCTCGCGCATGAGCGGAACTGCGGCGTGCACGCAGGCATGCAGGCCGAAAAAGTTAACGTCAAGCTGCCTTTTAGCGTCCTGCATGGACGTACATTCCGCCGCGCCTGAAACGCCCATTCCGGCGTTGCTCAAAAGCACGTCTATATGGCCTTCCCTTTCACCTATTTCGGCAAAGGCATGCCGCACGCTCTCTTCGTCCGTAACGTCTGCTCTTATAAATGTTACGTCCCTCTCCTCAGGGTCGCGGCGGCTGAGGCAATATACCCTGTCCCCCCTGTCCCTGAAAAGCCTTGCGGCCGCAAGCCCTATTCCGCTGCTTGCGCCGGTTATTACGACTATCCTTGCTATGCTTGCGTTGTCAGCCATTCAATACGACCCTCGCTATTATATCCATAGCCTCATCGAGCACCTCTTCGGTATGCGTAGCCATAAGGCTGGTGCGCAGCAGGCACTCCGACGGCGCGGTCGCCGGAGGCAGCACGGGATTTACATATACGCCTTCCTCAAACAGCGTTTTGCTTATAATGAGCGTGCGCTCGGCGTCGTAGGTGTATATGGGTATTATGGGTATCCGCGGGTTCTCGGTCTTTACTGTTGGCACGCCTCTTGCGTCAAGGCCTTTTCTGTAATACTCGGCAAGGTCGCCAAGCCGCGTCACCCTTTCAGGCTCCCTCTTTATCACATCTAATGCGGCTATTGCCGTTGCGCAGCTTGCGGGGGTAAGCGAGGCGCTGAATATGAACGGCCTTGAATTGTGCCTCACGTATTCGCATACCTGTGCCGAGGCTACCATGTACCCGCCAAGGCTGGCAAGCGATTTTGAAAACGTTCCCATGGTTATGTCAACGTGCTTTTCAAGGCCGAAGTGGCTAGCGGTGCCTCTTCCGCCCTTGCCTATGACGCCAAGGCCGTGAGCATCGTCTATCATCACCCTTGCCTTGTATTTTTCGGCAAGCTCAACTATGTCGGGCAGCTTGCATATATCACCGCTCATGCTGAACACACCGTCGGTAACTATCAGCTTTCCGGCATCGATGGGGGCCTCCGCAAGCTTTTTTTCAAGGTCGGCCATGTCGTTGTGGCGGTAACGCACCGTCTGCGCATAGCTCAGCTTGCAACCGTCGTATATGCTGGCATGGTTCTCCCTGTCGTTGAATATAAAATCCTTGCGGCCGCAGATGGCGCTTATTATGCCAAGATTTGATTGAAAGCCTGTGGAGAATGTTACGCAATCCTCCGTGCCGATAAACTCGGCAAGCTCCTTTTCAAGCTTGTTATGCAGATCCAGCGTTCCGTTAAGGAAGCGGGAGCCGGAGCAGCCCGTGCCGTATTTCTCCATTGCGGCCACGCCTGCTGCAATAACCTCCTTGTTCACCGTAAGCCCAAGATAGTTGTTGCTGCCAAGCATTATCCTGCGCTTACCCTCCATCATCACCTCTATATCCTGCTTGGATTCAAGCTCATGGAAATAGGGGTATATGCCTTTAGCCACAAGATCGCGGATAAAAACATATTCCTCGCATTTTTTGAACAGCGGCATATGATTCCTCCAAAAATGAAATATTGTCGCCGCCGGCCGGTATCCCGATAATACAAAATATATAGAATAGCATCATATGGCATCGGACAAGCGGCAACATATAATTATATGATTCTTAATTATCAACGCTTGAGGCTGAAATGTCAAGTTCTGGCCGCGCAATAGCTGTAATTTGCTGACGAAAAAGGCTGAAATTAAGGGATAGCGCCGCAAAGACCGAATCAATTATATTCACCTTGGCGCCGCTTGAACAGCGTTGCCGGCATGGGACCAAATTTACACTTTATTCATTTATATATAGCTGAAAAAAGCATATAGCCGTTGCGCGGGCAGAGGATATGCGCTATCATAAAAATACTATATGGCTTAACAGAAGCGTTCATAAAGGGGGCGAAGCATTGAAAGCAAGACTAAAAGCACTGATTGCGCTTATGCTGGCTGCCGTATTTCTTCTGCCTGCCGTGCAGGCACGTGCGGAAGGCTTTGGCGAAAGCGTAAGGATCAAGATATCCATTGGCGACAGGCGCAGCTTTAAGTTTACGCCTGTGGGCAAGTTTACGCTGAAGGAGGATAAAAGCGTCAACGTAGGCACGGACGAGCTTACGGTGAGCATAACCGGCGGAAGGGTATCGATAGCGTTTGCGGATAAAACGGTGACCGCATCGTCGCTTACGCTTGAAAGCGCGGATTATAACGGGCTAAGCGACTATATCAGGCTGAGGAATAAGGAGCATGGCACCTGCACATACCTTGGCAATTTGACCTTTGACATTGTGGACGGTTATCTCAGGCTGATAAACACGCTGCCGCTTGAAAGATACCTTTATGGCGTCGTGCCGCACGAAATGAGCAACTCCTTCCCGATAGAGGCGCTAAAGGCGCAGGCCGTGTGCGCAAGGAGCTATGCGCTGAGCCGCTGCTACAGATATCAGAACCGCTCCTACGACCTTGTTGATACGTCAAAGGATCAGGTCTATCATGGCTACGCAAGCAAGAACCAGCGCGCGATAGCCGCGGTGGACGCTACCGCCGGCCAGGTGCTTACCTACGGCACGGGGATAATCGAGGCCTTCTATTCATCGTCAAACGGAGGGCAGACGGACAGCACCAGGAACGTTTGGGATGAGGATATACCGTACTACGTTGTAACGGACGACCCGTTCGACCTTGAAAACGCATCGAGCATGGAGAGGCTTTCCTTTATACCGGAGCGGTTTACAGAAGAAACCGTAAAGCTTATGGACAGGGAAGTGCTGTACAAGCTGGAGCAGGCGGCGATAGACCTTAGCGGCCAGAACGTGGAGCTTGTGTCCACCATAAGCGTTGTTCCCGACGAGCCCGAGCATGAGGAGGGCAGCCGCTGCTACACAAAGGCTATAGTCACGCTGAACGTAAGGAACGAGGCGGGCGAGGAAGGGCAGCTCAGCGTGCCGCTAACGCTGAACGAGGTGGCGTTTGCGAGCGCGAACAACACCCTCGGCGCGATAGGCGCAAAGAGCACAAGGCTGAGGATGTACGGCGCGGAGAGGGCAGAGAATGCCGGCTTTGGCGGCTGGAACCTTACCGTAAGGCGCTATGGCCACGGCGTGGGCCTGAGCCAGAGGAGCGCGCAGGTAAGGGCAAGGCTTGGGCAAAAACACGCCGATATACTCTCTTTCTATTATGTTGGCACGGGTATGTCCACGCTTACGCCGTATGAGCAGGCGCCTAAGCTTAAGAGCGACAAGTATAAGATAACTGCCGGCGCCATAACGGGGGTAAGCGTTGGCGCCACGGCCGAGGATATGCTGAAAAACATATCCTGCGAGTCAGGCTCCATAACCATAATGAGCGCCAAGGGCAACGAAAAGACAGGCGAGGTCGCCACGGGCAATTTTGTAAGGATAAGCTTTGACGATAACAGGAAGTATTGCGATATCCCCATAGTAATATTCGGCGATGTTGACGGCAGCGGCAAAATAGACAAGGACGATATAGAGGCCCTGCAAAAGCATATGCTTTATTCCAAACTGCTGGGGGGCGCGTACCTTAAGGCTGCCGATGCGGATCACAACAACAAGCTTGATATTGCGGACGTGATAAGGCTTATCCGCTGCATTAACGGCGACGCTAAGATAACTCAGGAGGTTAAATGATCATGAGATTTGCTTTGCTTAATAAAAACAGGCGCGCACTGCTTGCCGCCATACTTGCGGCTGCAATGCTTATATGCGCAACCGCACTTGCGGCAAACGACCTGAGCGCAACTGCCGACAAAACGGACGTTGCCGCAGGAGACACGGTTGAGGTCGTGCTTACGCTTAAGGGCGAGGCGCTTTCCGCAGCGGAGGGCAGCTTCACATACGATGCCGGGCTTTTGAGCTTTGAAGAGGGCGAAGGCGGAGCAGGGGACGGCTATATCAGCCTTATCTCTATGGAAAAAGGCGGGTCTGGCAGCCTGAGCGCCAGGATAAAGTTCAAGGCGCTTGCCGAGGGAAAGGCCGAGATAAGCTTTACTATAAGCAGGATAATGAACTACAAGGGCGACGATATAGGCAAGGCTGAGACCAAGCTGAGCCTTAACATAGCAAAAGGCCCCGAGCCCACGCCCACGCCCGAGCCTATAAGCTATGCCAAGGAAGGCGTTAAGGCCGTTAACGTCGAAGGCGCAACGACGGATATGTACGTTTGGCGCAGCATAGAAAACGTGACCATACCTTCAAGATACAGCGAATCGACCTATCAGTATCATAACGAAACCGTTGCCGCCGCAATAGTTAACGACAGCGACGCGCCGTTGCTGCTTTACGTTACGGACGATACGGGCGCGACAGGCGGCTACTACATATACGATGAGGCGCAGGACAAGCTTTATCCCTATATGACGGTATCCTCGACCTCCAAGTCCTATATAATACTTGAGCCGGCCGCAAACGTAAAAGCGCCCGAAGGATTCAGCGAGACCACGCTTACCATAGACGAACGCGAGTACAGGGCATGGAGGAGCGACGACGCGCAGTCGATATACCTTCTCTATGCAAGGAACCCTGCCGGCGAGGTCGGCTTCTATGCATACAGCGTGGAGGATGCCTCAATGCAGCGTTACAGCGTGCTCCCCGCGCCGCCTATAGCGCCTGAGCTTCCGGATACTGTGACCGAGACGCCCGCGCCTGCCGAACCTGAGGCGACTCCCTCTCCTGTTGAAAAGGCTGACGGCGGGATAAGCAGCGTGGTATTCTATATAGTCGTTGCCGTTGCGGTGCTTCTGCTTGCGGCGCTGCTGTTTATTATCATAAGCCATAAGCGGGAAGAAAAGCTAAGGCGCCAGCGTGCGGCCAAGCGCCGTGCGGAGCGCGAAAAGGCTATGAAGCAGCAGGACGTATAAAGCTGAGATAGCAAAAAGCGGCCCACAGGCCGCCTGAGAGTGTCAAAAAAGTGGCTATTCGCCACTTTTTTGAGTTTTTTCGGGTTTTGCCTCTCGCATTAGCTCCCGGGCGGCAAAAGTAGCAAGGTACGAAAACCTTTGGGTTTTCATCCGTTCTGACGCACATGCCGTCAGAGCCGGAATAAAGCTTAAGGGGCAGCCGCCCCTTAACAACCCCGGGGTTTATCGACAGGCTGAAGCGGCCCACAGGCCTTTTTTGTTATGCCCTGATTACGGCTTGAAGCTATTCTCCGGCCTTTACCCTGTCAAACTCCTGCTGTATCTCTTCAGAGGGCTCGGGGGAAAGCAGCGATACCGCTACTATGAATACGCTTGATACTATGAACGCGGGCAAAAGCTCGTATATGCCGAACACGCCGCCTATGGGCTTTACCAAAAGCTTCCATATGAATACCGTGGCTCCGCCAGCGAGCATGCCGGCTATAGCTCCGGAGCGCGTCATGCGCTTCCAGAAGAGAGAGAACAGCACCAGCGGCCCGAACGTGGCGCCGAAGCCTGCCCAGGCAAATGAAACTATTGTGAATATAACGCTGTTTTTATCCAGGGCTATTACTGCGGCAACAGCGGTTATTATAAGCAGGATAGCGCGCGACAGGCGCATGACCTGTTTATCCGTGGCGCTTTTTTTGAATATGCCCTGATACATGTTCTTGGCAAATGCCGACGCCGCTATCAGCAAATACGAATCCGAAGAGCTTATCGTCGCCGCGAGTATGCCCGCCATCGCAAGGCCGGCAAGCGCGGCGGGCAGCAGGCCTCGTGACATGTATATAAATACGTTTTCGGCCTCCGCCGCTGTGCTAAGCTCGGCGGGATAAAGCGCACGGCCGACCAAGCCTATCATTATGGCAGCCGCAAGCGATATCACCACCCAGACCATAGCCACCCTGCGCGCGCGCTTAAGCTCGCCTTCGCGCCGTATAGCCATAAATCTTAACAGCACCTGCGGCATACCGAAGTAGCCAAGGCCCCAAGCCAGCATGGAGGCTATGCTAAGCGCCCCGTAATCGAGCCTTTCGCCAAACGCGGGAATACCGGCTTCAACGAGCTGAACCCCGTTTTCCGTTGCGGGGGAAGCTATGCCGAAAAACTCGATAAAGCCGGGGAACTGCTTTATGTTATCAAATACCGCGCTTATTCCGCCCGCCTTGAGGGTTCCCGTTACAAGCACGCCCACAAGCACGGTTATCATAACTATCGCCTGCATAAAGTCGGAGGCGCTTTCGGCTAAAAATCCGCCGAGCAATGTGTATATAAGCACGAACGCCGCGCCCAAGAGCATCATCAAAACATAGTCGGCATTGAACAATGTTGAAAACAGCTTGCCGCATGTTACGAGGCAGCTTGCCGCGTATACCGTGAAGAAAACAAGTATAAATGCGGCCGATATGCCCATTATTACCTTCTTATTCTCCTTGAAGCGGTTTGAGAAAAAGTCCGGCAGCGTTATCGCGTTGCCTGCGGCTATGCTGTACCGTCTGAGACGCCTGGATACTATGAGCCAGTTTATGTATGTGCCTGCCGCAAGGCCCGCGGCTGTCCAAAAAGCGTCTGCCAGGCCGGACCAGTACGCGACGCCGGGCAATCCCATAAGCAGCCAGCCGCTCATATCCGAGGCTTCGGCGCTCATAGCGCTTACCCAGGGGCCAAGGCTGCGGCCGCCAAGGAAGAACTTTTCGCTGTCCGCGTTGGCGCGCTTTGCAAACGCTATGCCTATGCCTATAACGGCAGCCATGTATATTGCCATGGCAATAAGTATCTGCACTGACTCTGTGCTCATTTTGGTATCCTCCTGCATATATGGGCAAAAGATGAATTAAATTCAATTAAAGCTCACCTGCCCAAATGGTTCTGGCGTATTATAAGCAGCGCCAAACAAAATTGCAAGCCCTAATTTTGCTAAAAGGCTTGCATATATTCATATTTTGCCGTATTATATAGGAAATTAAGCATAAATGAAAATTATTCATTTAATGCATGCGATAAGGAGAAGCATATGAGCGCCATAAGATACGCCATGTTCGTTAAGACGGTTGAGCTGCAAAGCTTAGCGCTTGCCGCAGGGGAGCTTTGCTGCACGCCCAGCGCCGTGAGCCACGGCATAAGCTCGCTTGAGGCTGAGCTTGGGGTGAAGCTTATGCAAAGGAGCAGGGCAGGGGTGAAGCTGACGGAGGAGGGCAAAAGGCTCTATCCGCTCTCCCAGGCGGTGCTTAGCGCAATAGAAAGGGTACATCTGGCGGCGAATGAGCTTAAGCGCGGCAGCGGCGGCACGGTGCGCATAGGCGCGTTTACAAGCGTGGCCGTGCATTGGCTGCCCGGCATGATAAAGAGCTTCAGCGAGCTATATCCTAATGCGGAGTTCAAGCTTTTGAACGGCGATTATCACGACGTCAACATGTGGCTTGAGTCCGGCAGCATAGATATTGGCTTCGTCACCATGCCGGATTATCCAAAGAATTGCCGCAGCGTTGCGCTAAGGGAGGACAGGCTGCTCGCCGTGCTGCCAAAGGACCACCCGCTTGCCGGGCTTGAAAGCTTCCCCGTTGCCGCCGCCGAGAACGAAAGCTTCATATCCCTTATGGAAAACAGCGACAACGACGCGAGGCGCGCGCTTGAAATGGCAGGCGTAAAGGCCAACGTCAAATTCACAACAAAGGATGATTATGCCATAATAGCCATGATAGAGCAGGGCCTTGGCATAAGCATAATGCCTGAGCTGCTTGTAGGGCAGACAAACCACGTCAGGCTTATGCCGCTTGACAACGGCGCAAGCCGCACCATAGGCATAGCCATACCAAAGGACAGCGAAGAGAATATAATGGTGGAGCGTTTTATAGAGCATATAAAGGATTGGCTTGCAAAAAGATACGCATAGATATAGAATCAAGCATAGAGGGCCGGGAGATAAAAACACGTTCCGGTAGGTAGTCCGGAAGTACCTGCTATGCTTATAGCGGGTCAGCCTGTCGATAAACCATGGGGTTGTTAAGGGGCGGCTGCCCCTTAAGCTTTATTCCGGCTCTGACGGCATGCACGTCAGAACGGATGAAAACCCAGAGGTTTTCGTACCTTGCTACTTTTGCCGCCCGGGAGCGAATGCGAGAGGCAAAACCCGAGAAAACTCGAAAAAGTGGCGAACAGCCACTTTTTCGACACTCTCATCTGCTATGCTTATAGCAGGTATCAGTAACCTGCCTCCTTTGGTTGTCCATTCTCCGCACACAGCCCGATGATAAGGGCGGATAATTCAATATGGATACGGTATCATCTAAGCTGACCGTTATGTTCGAGGAGCCTTTTTGGATAGGGCTTTATGAAAGGGAATACGGCAGAAGATACGAGGTATGCAAGATAACCTTTGGGCCGGAGCCGAAGGATTATGAAGTATACGCATTTTTGCTGGACAACATGCAGCGGCTCGTATTCAGCCCACCTATAGCAGCCGAAAAAACAAAGGAAAAGAGGATCAACCCCAAGCGAATGCAGCGGCAGATAAGCAGGCAGCTTGCTTCATATGAAGGCATAGGCACAAAGGCCCAGCAGGCGCTTAAGCTACAGCATGAAGAGGGCAAGCAGGCAAGAAAGAAACGCACTAAAGAGGAAAAAGACGCTGAGGCTGAGAGGCGCTTTGAGCAGCGGCAGCAGAAGCGCAAGGATAAGCATAACGGCCATTGAAAAGGCTTAAGCGTATCTCCAAATGTATAATCAACTGCATACTAATACGCAGCAAAAAATGCGCACGGAGCGCAGAATCGGCCCGGGCAAAATTAGCGGATGAAGTTAATTTACAATTTGCGAGGATATAACCCGATGGATATATTGTGAAAAACTATGACCGTATTGATAAAAACAATACAAATCGGGGCTTTGGTAAAGGTAAAAAACGCTCAGAATTTGAGAAAAAGGGCTGTCGTGATGTTAAAACGCCGCTATAAGCGGCAAAAGGAGGGACGGTTCGGCTTGTTAAGCGCCGCAAGGTTAGTCGGGGCATAATAAAAAGCGGCCTGTGAGCCGCTTCAGAGCATCAAAAAAAACTTGGGTTGATAAGAGGCCGCAGCCCCTTATGTTTAATCCGGCTCCGACGACATGTGCGTCAGAACGGATAATAACCCCGTAATCATAGAAAAAAGCGGCGAACAGCCGCTTTTTCAACAAATGGCCCGGGAGCAATGCTCCCGAGCCATTTTGTTATTTACGCTGAATAGTAAGCCGTTTAGTTGAGCTCGCTCAGCTTCTTGTAGTATTCGTACTTATCCTTAGCCTCATGCTCGGCGCGGTCAAACAGCTTCTCGGCCACCTCGGGGAACTGGGCAAGCAGCGATGCGTAACGCACTTCGCCCATTATGAACTCGCGATACGGTATGGTGGCGGGCTTGCTGTCCAGTATAAACGGATTCTTGCCCTGAGCGGTAAGGTCGGGATTGTAGCGGTAAAGCTGCCAGTAACCGGCTTCAACGGCCTTCTTGGCCTCAGCCTGGCTCTTGCCCATGCCTTCCTTGACCTTCAAGCCGTGGTTGATGCAGGGCGCGTAGGCGATTATCAGGGACGGTCCCTTGTAAGCCTCAGCCTCGGCCAAAGCCTTGACGAGCTGCTGCTGGTTTGCGCCCATGCAGACCTTGGCAACATACACATAGCCATAGCTCATGGCCATCATGCCAAGATCCTTCTTGCCGGTGCGCTTGCCGGCGGCTGCAAACTTGGCTACCGAGCCGGTAGGCGTAGCCTTGGAGGACTGTCCGCCGGTGTTGGAGTACACCTCGGTATCCACGACCAGAACGTTGACGTCTTCATCCATGGCAAGTACATGGTCAAGTCCGCCGTAGCCTATATCGTAAGCCCAACCGTCTCCGCCGAATATCCATATGGACTTCTTGACGAGCAGATCCTGATTTGCAAGCACCTCGCGGCCAAGCGTGCAGGCCTCGCAGGGGCACTTCTTGCCGTTCTTGAGCCATTCGGCCTCCCACTGGGTGCCGGTCAGGTCAGGATCTACGCTGGCCCTAAGCTCTTCCACCAGCTTGGCGGCGGCCTTCTTGGAGCCCTCGGCATCGTCCATATTCTCAAGCCATTCCTTACCGGCGGCCTTAAGGTCCGCATCGCAGTATTCGATGGCGATCAGCTTCTCAACGGTCTCGGCAAGCTGCGCGCGGCGCTGCTTGGTACCGAGGTTGATGCCGAAGCCGAACTCGGCGTTATCCTCAAACAGGGAGTTGGCCCATGCGGGACCGTGGCCCTTATCGTTCTTGGTATAAGGCACGGTAGGCGCGCTTCCGCCATAAATCGAGGTACAGCCGGTGGCGTTGGCGATTATCATCCTGTCGCCAAAGAGCTGGGTTATAAGCTTGATGTACGGGGTCTCGCCGCAGCCCGCGCAGGCGCCGGAGAACTCGAAGAGCGGCTTGAGGAACTGGCTGTTCTTCACGGTGTTCTTGTTCATGTCAAGCTCGCGCTCAGGCAGCTTGGCGGCGAAGTCCCAATTCGCACACTCCGCTTCCTGCACGGTGTGCAGGGGAACCATGCGCAGCGCCTTGTTCTTTGCGGGGCAGATATCCGCGCAGTTGCCGCAGCCTGTACAATCCAAAGGAGAAAGCTGCATGCGGAAGCCGTAGCCTGCAAACTCCTTGCCGGTTGCCGGCTTGGTGACGAAGCCTTCAGGCGCGTTGTCCTCGGGCTTTACAAGCACGGGCCTTATGCAGGCGTGCGGGCAGACGAGGGAGCACTGGTTGCACTGTATGCAGTTTTCGCTTATCCATTCGGGCACGTCAACGGCTATGCCGCGCTTTTCGTACTTGGTGGTGCCGGTGGGTACTGAACCGTCGGGGCTCATCATAGATACGGGCAGCTTGTCGCCGTTCTGTGCAAGTATGGGGGCGATGAAGTTGGTGAAGTAAGGATCGTCGGTCACGGGCTTCACAACGGCGCCTTCGGTGGTGGTGGCCCAGGACTCGGGATACTTGATCTCGACTATGGCATTGGCGCCGGCGTCTATGGCGGCGTAGTTGCGGGCAACAACGTCCTCACCCTTCTTGGCGTAGGACTTCTTGGCCGCGGCCTTCATGTATTCTATAGCCTGGTCGGCGGGTATAACGTTGGCAAGCTTGAAGAAGGCGGACTGCATTATGGTGTTGATGCGGTTGCCCATGCCCACCTGCTTGGCAAGCTTTACTGCGTCTATGTTGTAGAACTTGAGGTGGTTCCTGGCTATGGCGTTCTTCATCTTGGCGGGCAGCTCATGCTCCATCTCCTCGAGCGTCCATTCGGAGTTGAGGAGGAAGGTGCCGCCCTCCTTAATGCCTTCTGTCACGTCGTAACGGGTGACGTAGGAGGCGTTATGGCATGCCACAAAGTCGGCCGCGTCTATAAGATACGGGCTCTGTATGGGCTTTTTGCCGAAGCGCAGATGGCTTACGGTGAAGCCGCCGGACTTCTTGGAATCGTAGGCGAAATAGCCCTGCGCGTACATGTCGGTATGGTCGCCGATTATCTTTATGGAGTTTTTGTTGGCGCCGACGGTACCGTCTGAACCGAGGCCATAGAACTTGCAGGCGATGGTTCCCTCGGGCGCGGCGTTGACCTGCTCGGTCACGGGCAGCGAGAGGTTGGTAACATCGTCAACTATGCCTACGGTGAAACGGGGCTTCGGCTCGCCCTTCTTAAGCTCGTCATAAACGGCCTTGACCATTGAGGGGGTGAATTCCTTGGAACCGAGACCGTAACGGCCGCCGATGATCTTAACGTCAAACCTGCCGGCTTCGGCAAAGGCGTTCACAACGTCCTGATAGAGAGGCTCGCCCTGTGAGCCGGATTCCTTCGTGCGGTCAAGCACGGCTACCTTCTTGCAGGTGGCGGGAAGGGCGGCTATGAGCTTATCGGCACAGAAAGGCCTGTACAGACGCACCTTGATAAGGCCGAGCTTCTCCCCTCTTGCGTTGAGGTAATCTATAGCCTCTTCAACAACGTCGCAGCTGCTGCCCATTGAGATTATCACGCGGTCGGCATCGGGAGCGCCGACATAGTCGAACAGATTGTAGTGGCGGCCGGTCAGCTTGCCGACTTCGTCCATATAATGCTGCACTATCGCGGGAACGGCAAGGTAATGGGTGTTGCCGGCTTCGCGGTTCTGGAAGTATATGTCAGGATTCTGCGCGGAGCCGGAAAGGTGCGGGTGCTCAGGATTAAGCGCGCGCGCACGGAACTTGGCAACGGCGTCATAATCAAGGAGCTTGCCCATATCCTCATAATCTATGGCCTCTATCTTCTGCACCTCATGGCTGGTACGGAAACCGTCAAAGAAATGTACGAAAGGTACGGAGGCCTTTATTGCTGAAAGATGGGTAACGAGAGCAAGATCCATAACCTCCTGAACGGAAGCGGAGGAAAGCATGGCAAAGCCGGTTTGACGGCAGCTCATAACGTCGCTATGGTCGCCGAAAATGCTCAGGGCATGATAAGCGAGAGCGCGCGCGGATACGTGGAAAACGCCCGGCAGAAGCTCGCCGGAGATTTTGAACATGTTGGGGATCATAAGCAAAAGACCCTGAGAGGCTGTAAAGGTGGTGGTCAAAGCACCGGCCTTGAGCGAGCCGTGCACGGCGCCCGCGGCACCCGCTTCGGACTGCATCTCAGCGATCTTCACCTTCTGGCCGAAAAGGTTGGTCCTGCCGTTGGCAGCCCACTCGTCGGCAACTTCCGCCATTGGAGACGACGGGGTGATGGGGTAGATGGCGGCTACATCACTGAACGCATAGGCAACATGCGCCGCGGCGGTATTGCCGTCAATGGTCATTGTTTTTGCCATTTTAAGAATTCCTCCTGATATATTTGCTGCATCTCCCGTCTTACATGCTTTGACTTAACGTTAACGGGAAATATACATTCTGCATGTATTATAGTATTTTAGCACAACCATGTCAATCAATGCCGGGCGCGGCAGTGTTCTTTTTTTATTGGCTCTGCGCATACAAAAAAACTACCCTGCGGTGTACGCTGTGGACGCACACCGTGCTTTTACATATGACGCTGCGAACATACGCAATTTTTTTGCTTAAAGTTGCATAAATTTAAAATTATGTCATTGTAAACTGCCATTTCAACGTGTATAATATTAGTTAAGCCAACGATGTGTGCAATGTGTATGCGCTATTACATATGGGCGTACATGCTGTGTACATGTATATTTTTACTCTAACTGATTAAGGAGAACAAAATCATGCCCGCCAACAACAAAATCCGTTCAGCTTATGGTACGCTGCCCAGCGCGGAGCGTAAGGTTGCCGATTTCATACTTGATGATCCCGAACGCGCAATGCGCATGGTGATCAACGAGATTGCAGAAGCAGCTGGCGTAAGCGTTCCCAGCGTAACAAGGCTCGCCCGCAGGCTTGGCTACAAGGGATTTCTTGATTTCCGCGTAGCGTTGGCGAACGGCGCTGCTGCCAACGGAGCAACGCAGAAACTTTCGCCCATAACCGATGAGGACAGCGATTCAACGGTTATAGACAAGCTTTGCGGCTACAGCATAATGTCGCTTGAGGACACATATCATGCCCTCGATAAGGAAGCGTTCTGCCGCGCGGCGCATGAGCTGGCGGAAAAGAACAGGGTGTTCGTATGCGGCGAATCCGCCACATTGGCAAACGACATCGCCAGGAGCTTTAATCTGCTTGGCATGGAAGCCATAACGCTTTGCGACGAACTGAGCATGAAGATATACAGAAGCCGCTTCACCAAGGGTGACGCCGTGATAGCATTCTGCCACAGCGGCCGCAATAAGGAGATACAGGAAGAGATAGCCGCCGCCAAGGAAGCCGGCGCCGAGACCATATATCTTAGCAGCTATGCCGGAAATCAGGCTGCGAATACCTGCGATTACTTCTTCTCGGCCTCCCACATCGGCTTTACAAAGCTGCCTTTCAGGATTGAAAACTCATCCTCCGTAGTGACGCTGTGCAACCTGCTGATAACCCTTGTCGCCCGCTTCCGCGGCAACAGTATAGAGGGAGGAAGAAGAAAGAGAAAATGAGCGGTAGCTATTTAAGCGACCTGCACATGCATACGTTTTATTCCGACGGCAAGGCCTCTCCTGAGGAGATGGTACTTGCCGCGGTACGTCTTGGGCTAAAGCGCATAGCTATAACCGACCATGCAGGCGGTCACATATTCTATGGCGTGCGCGCAGGCAAGCTTGTCGAGCTGAGGAAAGAGGTAACGAGGCTCGCAAGCGTTTACGCAAACGACATAGAGGTGCTATTCGGCCTTGAATGCAATCTTTTGGGCTACGGAAAAACGGACGCGCCGGAGGATAGGAGCATGTACGATGTGCTGCTGCTTGCATATCATAAGGGCGGCCTGCAGAAGGACGCCTTTATAATGCGCAGAACACTTGAGGCGCTCGGCCTTGGCAAAAGCGAGCCTGAGCTTACGGCAAATGCGCTGCTTGAAGCGGCGGATAAGTACAAAATAGACATACTTGCGCACCCGGGCGAATATGTGAAATGCGATATAGCAACGCTTGCCAGGGGCGCGAAGCAGCTTGGCGCGGCTATTGAGATAAACGCCCGCCATGTTACGCTTTCGGCCGATGAGATACGCATGGCGCACGATATAGGCGCAAAGCTCAGGCCAAACAGCGACGCGCACTCGCCCGCTCGCGTGGGCAACCTTATGCCAGCAATAGCGGCGGCCGAGGCTGCCGGCGTTGAGCTTGAAGGCGACGGGCTGTAATAACGACGTATAAGTATACTTGCTCCCCAATAGCCTTATCTGTCAGGAGCGTTTTCGGCAGACAAACAGCGGCGGGCAAAGGAGTGTGCGGCTTAATCCTTATTCCTGCTTGCCGTTTTCGCAAGGCGCTTGCTTCCTTGGCGGCCTGCGTCTGCGGCTGCGGCGGCTGGGGCTTTCCTTCTTGGGCGCTTCCTGCGTATCGTGGTCTTGCCCTGCTCCGTTGCCCTGCTGCGGCTTGCGGCGGCGCTTCCGCTCATTTGCGGCGTCCTCGTCCGTTATAACGAAGCTTTCTTCAGCTATGACTACATCGTCCTCGTCAACGAGCACATCGGAATCGTCGTCAATATCCTGCTCCGTATTTTCAATGAATTCGGGATGCTTGCTGTTAAGCGGCACAAGCTCCCTGAACGGATAATCCCTAACGTCAAACGTACCGTCCGCAAGGCTGACGCGCACGCGGGTCTTTTCCGTTATAACGTTGTTTTCAAGCACGGTACCGTCGCCGTCCGGAGTGCGCACGTCACGCCCGGGTCTGGGCATCTGCTTGCGCATAGTCTCATAGCTGTCCTGCTCGTATTTAAGGCAGCACATGAGCCTGCCGCATATTCCGGATATCTTTGTCGGCGAAAGCGACAAGCTTTGCTCCTTTGCCATTTTGATGGATACCGGCGCAAAGTCCGAAAGGAACGCCTTGCAGCAGACCGGCCTTCCGCAGGAGCCAAGGCCGCCAAGCATCTTGGCCTCATCGCGCACGCCTATCTGCCTAAGCTCAATCCTGGTCCTGAATACGCCGGCAAGATCCTTTACAAGCTCGCGGAAGTCCACCCTTCCGTCCGCAGTGAAGTAGAATATAACCTTTGAACCGTTGAAGGAATACTCAACGTCAACAAGCTTCATGTCCAGCTTGTGATCCGCTATCTTTTGTACGCACATATCGTATGCGTCCTTTTCCTTGGCCCTGTTCATGTCCCGCTGTTCCCTGTCATACGGCGTAGCAACGCGTATCACGCCTTTAAGCGGGGCAACTATCCTATCCTCCTCTATATCCTGAGGCGGAGCCACAACATCTGCAAACTCAACGCCCCTTGCGGTTTCAACTATAACCCCGTCGCCTTCGTTTATGTCAAACTCACCGGGGCTGAAATAGTATGTTTTTCCCCCGTCCCTAAAACGCACGCTTATAACGCGGATCATTATTTTAACTCCTTTATTATCCTTAAAAAAAGCCCGTCTATAACGGCTGCCGGATACATATCGCCTCCGGAAGCCATGTATAGGCTTTCGCTTGCTTTTGTAATCATTTCTATAATACACAGTATTTGGGCGCTTGTAAAGCGCCGCGCTGTGCTGTTTATGGCGTCCTGCCTGTCAATATTATTTATTCTGCGCCCGATGCCGGCCGACGCCGTAAGCGCGTCCGCCATAAACGACAGCATGAAGGTAAGCGCGTCGGCAGCGCCGGCTTTAGCCAACCCCTTTGCCGCCTGGGACGGCAATTCGCCGTTAAGCGCCGATATCAGCGCGCTTAAGCTCCTGTCCCTATGCTCCCTATACTCGGCAGATTTGAATAATCTTATACCGCGGCCCATGCTTAAGCAGCTAAGGCTTGCATAAAGCCTTGCATCTGCCGCTGAGGCGCCGCTTTTGATAAGCTCAGCCTCTATCTCGTCATAGCCGCAATGCCCAAGCCTGACCACGGCGCAGCGCGATATGATTGTGCTGAGCATACCGTCCGCATTGCCGCAAAGCAGGAACATCACCCCCTGCGGAGGCTCCTCGAGCGTTTTGAGCAGCGTGTTTTGAGCCTCCCTCGATAGCGCATGCGCGTTTGATATTACTATGGCCCTTTTTCCGCCGCCAAATGACGCTTTTGAAAGCTCGTCTATAAGCGAGCGTATCTCCTTTGCGCCGGTCTCCTCACCCTTGAGCTGGTGATAATCGGGGCAGGAGAGCAAGGCCGGCTCGGCGTCCCTGCCGAGGCAGCACAGCGCGGCAGCGCGGCGGGCCAGGCTCAAGCCCGCATCCTCATCCGATGACGAAATAAAAAAAGCATGAAAAGCCTTCCCCGAGGCTATGGCCGAGGAAAGCATGTCAAACGCCCTATTTGCGCCCGTACTCAAAACCTGTAAAACTGCTCTACGTCCACAATAAACACTGTGGCGCCGCCAAGCGTTACCTGAACGGGTGTTGGCGAACTGTCCGCATAGCCGGGAAGGGTGGAGGGTATTACCATAAACTCCTTCCTGGTGCTGGATTTGGATTTGATTATTTCAAGCGTTTCGTCCAGCTTTTCCTTTTCAACGCCTATCATAAGCGTGGTGTTGCCGCCGTGCAGGAATCCGCCCGTAGTGGATATCCTTGTAACGCTTATGCGGTGCTGCACAAGCGTACGGATAAGCCGCTTGGAATCATCATTTTGAACTATTGCGAATATAAGCTTCATATCTTCGGCTCCTTTCAAAATGGTTTACTGCTTCGTGTTCATCGGCCTGCTTCGCCGCTTAAAAGCAGCTTTGCCAGCTCCTCAACGTCGTTTACAATGTATGTCGCGCCATGTGCCTTCAGCTCGTCTATATCGCCGTAGCCGTACAGCACACCTACGCTGTCTATACAGGCATCGTTTGCGGCCTCGATATCAAATTTCCTGTCCCCCACCATAACTACGCTTTTAACGTCTGCGCCAAGGTCGCTCAGCGCCGCCTTGAGAAGGTCGCTTTTGTATGCGCCGTGCGCGCCCTCTATACCGCCGCGCACATAGTCTATGTAGCCGTTCAAGCCATATCTTACAAGGTGATCCCTCGCTACGGGGGTGAGCTTGCTTGTAACCACGCCCGTCCTTACCTTGGCTTCCTTTAGCTTTGAGAGCATATCCACGACGCCCCGGTACGGCCTGATTAGCTCAAGGCCGATGGTCCTCGCAGCCGCCCTGTAGCGCATGGCGGCCTCTTCCACAAGCTCGTCGGGTACGCCGACAACGTCCCTAAGGCTGTTCCTTAACGGCGGGCCTACCATTTTGCGCATATGCTCGTCATCGGGACAATCAAGGCCCATATCGTTTAATACGGTTCGTGTAACTGCAAATATTCCAGGGCCGGACTCGATAAGCGTTCCGTCAAGATCAAATAATACTGTACTGTAAAGCAAAAAATCCTCTTTTTAGGCCGATGCGTTAACGCGCAGAAAACCCATAGATTGAATTTAGAGAAAATTATACCTTAAATCAAAAACAAAATCAAGTCGATAGCGTTTATTAGAGCCAAAACGCTTCTACATCGTCAACTGATATGAACCATTAAGATTCAAAGCAACTACCGAGCACGGCAAAACGATGTGGGCCGGCACTGGTGCCGGAGCCCGTAGGGCG
>SFCQ01000021.1 GCA_004558525.1 Clostridiales bacterium | reverse complement strand
TTCACCGGAAAACGGGCGGCATTACATATCTGCACACACAAAATCCATCAGCCGACAAAGTGAAATTTTAATTACTTCCTTATCACTGTTAAGCTAAGGCTTACTGGGCTTTTTGAATACGGCAGCAATAGCTTAAAAAACGCTTGACATATTGCTGATTTCAGTTATAATAACATAGGTGTAAAGCTTAAAGCCTTTACAGGAGGTTTTTAATGGATAAGCGGCTGCGGCTCGGGCTTCTTCTTGATTGGTACGGCTCGCTGCTTACCGACAGGCAGCGCGCAATGCTTGAACAAAGCCTTAATGAGGATTGCTCGCTTTCGGAGATAGCCGAAAGAGAGGGCGTGTCCAGGCAAGCTGTGAGGGACGCGATATTGCGCGGCGAAGAGCAGCTGGAGCAATATGAAGCGAAGCTTGGTTTCCTTAAAAGGGATATGCAGCTTATAGCATCCATAAAAGAAATGGCTTTGCGATGCGACGATGATACCATGCGAACGGGCTTATTGGCCCTTATTGAAAGGATAGAGGGAAACGATGGCATTTGAAGGGCTTTCCTCAAAACTGCAAAATGTTTTTAAGAAGCTGAGCGGCAAGGGTAAGCTGAACGAAAAGGAAGTTCGCGAGGCTATGCGCGAGGTCAAGCTTGCTCTGCTTGAAGCTGACGTTAGCTTTACGGTGGTAAAAGGCTTTGTAAACAAGGTCACCGAGAGAGCCGTAGGCTCAGAAGTGCTTGAAAGCCTTACCCCCGGCCAGCAGGTAATAAAAATAGTAAACGAAGAGCTTACCGCCCTTATGGGAGGTACAGGCTCAAAGATAGAGTTCGGTTCAAAATCACCAAGCGTGATTTTGCTTGCCGGTCTTCAGGGCGCAGGCAAGACCACGATGGCTGCAAAGCTTGCCGCCTATCTATCAAAGCAGTATAGCAAAGCGCCTATGCTTATCGCCTGCGATATATACCGCCCCGCGGCTATAGATCAGCTTAAAACGGTAGGCGCGAAGGTCGGCGTTCCCGTGTTTGAGCGCGGTCAGGCAGATCCTGTTGAGACTGCTAAGCTTGGCGTAGAGGAAGCGAGGCGTCAGCTGAAGGACCTTGTTATAATAGATACAGCAGGCCGTTTGCATATAGACGAAAACATGATGGACGAGATAGAGTCCATAAGGGACGCTGTTCAGCCGGCGGAAATACTGCTCGTTATAGATGCTATGACAGGTCAGGACGCTGTAAACGTAGCTAAAGCGTTCAATGAAAAGCTCGAGCTTACTGGCGTTATCATAACCAAGCTTGACGGAGACACAAGGGGCGGCGCAGCGCTGAGCGTAAAGGCGGTTACGGGTAAGCCCATCAAGTTCTCCGGCACAGGAGAAAAGCTTAGCGATATAGAGCCTTTCCATCCGGACAGAATGGCGAGCCGTATACTCGGCATGGGCGATGTGCTTACGCTTATTGAAAAGGCACAGAGCGCATTTGATGAAAAAAAAGCAATTGAGCTTGAAGCCAGGCTGAGAAACGATGAGTTCACGCTGGACGATTTTCTCGACCAGTTTGAGCAGATGAAGGGAATGGGCTCCATGCAGGACATAATGGGTATGATACCCGGAATGGACGCAAGCAAGCTCGCCAATATGGAAATAGACGAAAAGCAGCTTGCCCGCACACAGGCGATAATAAAGAGCATGACCCCGAAGGAGCGCAGGAGACCTGATATACTGAACGCGAGCCGCAGAAGAAGGATAGCAAGAGGAAGCGGCACCACGATACAGGAGGTCAACAGGCTGATAAACCAGTTTGAAGCTACGCGCAAGATGATGCGCCAGTTTTCCGGCAAAGGAAAAAAGGGCGGCAAAAGAGGCCGCATGCGCTTCCCGTTCGGCTTTTGATAAGGACGGCTTAGAGTGAGTATAATGAAGATTACGGTAAAACCGTTTTCTATAATAAAATGAGATAAATATTGTTTCAGGAGGAACACAACAATGCTTAAGATCAGACTTCGCCGTATGGGCGCCAAGAAGGCTCCTTTCTACCGTATAGTGGTTGCGGACAGCCGCGCTCCCCGTGACGGTGCTTTCGTTGAGGAGATAGGTTATTACAATCCCCTTACCGACCCCGCCGAGATAAAGGTAGACAACGAAAAGGCCCAGCAGTGGATAAAGAACGGCGCACAGCCCACCGATACTGTTCGCGGCCTGCTTAAGAAGAGCGGAGCGATACAGTGACGGAGGAGAATAATAACGGGAGGCAGTCCATGACGGAACTTGTAAAATTTATAGCAATGAGCTTAGTGGACAAGCCGGAAGAGGTCAAGGTAGAGGAAAAGGAAGGCGACAAAGCTACAATAATTGAGCTTAGCGTCGCTGCGGACGATATGGGCAAGGTGATAGGCAAGCAGGGCCGAATCGCCCAGGCTATACGTTGCGTGGTAAAAGCCGCCTCTATCAAAGAAAACAAGAAATACATCGTAGAGATAGTCTAACATGGCTGCGCTGTGCGAATTTTTCAGGATAGGCCGCATCGTGCGGCCTCACGGCGTTAAAGGGGCAGTTAAGCTCGAGCCCATGTCCGATTCGCTTATGCGGTATAAGCAGCTTAAGGAAGCTTATATCGAAAGGAACGGCGTGCGTGAGCCTATAACCGTCTCCGACGTTGGCGTTAAGGACGATGCGATATATATGACGCTTTCCTGCTGCTCAACACGCGATGAAGCTGAGGATCTTCGCGGGGCGTATGTATGCGTTGACAGGGCGCATGCTATGAAGCTGCCCAAGGACACATACTTTGTTGAGGACCTTATCGGCTGCAATGTTAAGGATACCGAGGGCAATGAGCTTGGCTCTGTAACTGACGTTATCGAAACGGGCGCAAACGATGTATACGTGATAAAGGGCGAGAAAACCCTCATGCTGCCTGCACTAAAAAGAGTCGTACTGTCTACCGATATAGAAAACCGGCAGATACTGCTTGATGCCGAAGTGCTTAAGGAGGTCGGATTGTTTGAGGATTGATATACTGACGACCTTTACCGAAATGTTCCCTGCGGTTTTGGGCGCGAGCATACTCGGCCGCGCTGCGGATAAGGGAATACTCGATTTTAAGCTGCATGACATACGCGAGTATTCGGAAAACAAGCATCATAATACCGACGATTATCCCTTTGGAGGCGGCGCGGGCATGGTAATGCTTGCGCAACCGATATACTCCTGCCTTGACGCTGTAGACCCTCAGCATGAAGCAAGGCGCATACTGCTGTCGCCGAGGGGACGCACGCTTTCGCCTGAGCTCGCGAAGGAGCTTGCGGAGGAAAAGAGGCTTCTCTTCCTTTGCGGCCATTATGAAGGCATAGACGAGCGCGTAACATATGCTATGGACGAGGACCTTTCCATAGGCGATTATGTTTTGACCGGAGGCGAGCTTGCCGCAATGGTGGCGATAGACTGCATTTCGCGCTTTATACCCGGCGTACTTGGCAGCAGCGAATCTGCAGAGAACGAATCATTTTCGGAAGGATTGCTTGAATATCCTCAATACACAAGGCCGGCGGAGTTTAGGGGCATGAAGGTGCCTGAAGTGCTTTTGAACGGCAACCATGCGCTTATCGAGCGCTGGAGAAGGGACAGGGCAATAGAGCTTACGCTTTCAAGGCGTCCTGAGCTTATTAAAGGGGTAAAGCTCGATAAAAAGGATATGGCCTTTATTGAGTCCTTAAAAATGAATGAAAAGCAAGATAAATAGGCAAATATGCTTGCAATAGCAAAGGCGCTGTGTTATAATGCCCTTTGTGACAAACGGACGGTCCAATGTTGGCGGAAAGCTTATATGAACGTCTGTAAGGAAGGAGAAATATAAAATGGCAGACATCATCAGGGAACTTGAAAAGGAGCAGCTTCGTACAGATCTGCCCAAGCTGGAAGTGGGCGACACCGTCCGCGTATTCGTCAAGGTTGTGGAAGGCTCTCGTGAGAGGCTTCAGAACTTCGAAGGCGTTGTTATCAAGATTCAGGGCGGCGGTATCCGCAAGTCCTTCACCGTCCGCAGGATATCCTACGGCATCGGTGTTGAGAGGACTTTCCCTTACAACAGCCCCCGTATTGGCCGTATCGAAGTGCTGCGTCATGGCCAGGTCCGCAGGGCCAAGCTGTTCTATCTGCGCAATCGCGTAGGTAAGGCCGCCAAGGTCGTTGAGCGCATAGACGAGAAATAAGCTTATCTGAAGAAAGTCTGGCCCCCAATGGGTAAAACCTCTTGGGGGCTTAATTATACTATAACGCTACCATCAGCTGACAAGGGGACGCAAGGTTTTAAGGAGCATACAGCACGCCATAGCCACGTCAGAAACGTCCCAAAGCTGGCCTTTAGGGCTTATGTACCCTTCTTAACTGATGGTATATACTGGATTGATCTAATAATAGATAAGGAAAGCCATGATGAACGAAGATAAGATGAGCATAAACTGGTATCCTGGCCACATGGCCAAAGCACGGCGCATGCTTGAGGAAAACCTTAAGCTTATAGACGTAGTGGTGGAGCTTGTTGACGCGCGCGCACCTCTTGCTACAAGAAATCCGGATTTTGATTCGCTTTTTGCGCAGAAAAGCAGGGTGATACTGCTAAACAAAAGCGATCTTGCGTCGCCGCTGCTTACAAAGCGCTGGATAGATTACTATAAAGAGCAGAATATAAGCGCGAGCGCGTTTGTGTCAACCTCCGGTGCGAAAAGAAAAGCCGCTGTTTCGCTTATCGAGGCTGCCGCAGCGGATAAAGTTGCCAGGATGAAAGAAAAGGGCGTATTGAAAACAGTGCGCGCCATGGTGGTTGGCATACCCAATGTTGGCAAATCAACGTTAATAAACAGGATAGCCGGCGAAACAAAGGCCAAGGTCGGCGATAAGCCGGGCGTTACCAAGGGAAAACAGTGGGTAAAGGTATCGGCATATCTTGAGCTTATGGATACGCCTGGCCTTTTGTGGCCAAAGCTTGAAAACGAGGCTTTGGCTAAGCATCTTGCCTATATAGGCTCCATAAACGATGATATAATGGATACAGAAAGGCTTGCAGGCGGGCTTTTGAGCGAGCTTATGAGCATATGCCCAAACGAGCTTAAAGAAAGATACAAGAGAATAGAAAACGACATGGCGCCGCATGCGCTGCTTGAAGCCGTAGCACGCTCAAGAGGTTTTATATTGCAGGGCGGCGTACTTGACACTGAAAGGGCCGCGAGGATAACGCTTGATGAATTCAGGGCCGGCAAGATAGCCAAGGTTACGCTTGAAACGCCGGATAAAGAATACTGAGGAGGAAGCGCATTGGCACGCATAAACGAGCAGGAAAGGCTGCTTCAGCTTACTCAAAGGGAAAGGGAGCTTTGGGCAAACGGCATTATGGCCGCAGGGATGGATGAGGTTGGCCGCGGGCCTCTTGCGGGGCCTGTTGTGACATGCTGTGTGATATTGCCCCCTGAGCCGCTTATAGAGGGCGTAAACGATTCAAAGAAGGTAACGGCGCTAAGAAGGAGCAAGCTCGCGCCTATTATTGAAGCTCAGGCTGTTGGCATAGGCTATGGTTGGGGCAGCAACGAAGAAATAGATGAATCAAATATACTCAATGCTACAAAAAAGGCGTTTTGCGAAGCTTATTATAATATGAAGATAGCCTGTTCAGACGTGCTTATTGACGCCGTGAAGGGGCTTGATATCCCCGCAAGACAGCACCCGATAATACATGGCGATGCACTTAGCTACCTTATAGGCGCGGCCAGCATAGCCGCCAAGGTGAAAAGAGATGAGTACATGATCAAAATGGCCGAGCTTTATCCTCAATACGGCTTTGAAAGAAACAAGGGCTACGGCACAGCCGAGCACATAGCCGCCATAAAAAAATACGGCCCCTGCCCGATACACAGGAAGAGCTTCCTATGCAACATATTGACAGAATAAGCAAGCATGCAAATAGAGCTTAATGAACAACATGCAAAACGGCAAAAAGGGAGAGGACGCCGCCCTTGAATACCTGCTAAAAAACGGTTACGCTTATCGTGAGCGCAATTTCCGCGCTGCAAGATGCGAGATCGATCTTATCGTCATGGATTGTGATACGGTTGTTTTTGTTGAGGTAAAATCGAGGCACGGATCAAGCTATGGACTCGGCAGGGAAGCGGTCACGTTTGCAAAGCAGAAGCACATAATAAGAGCCGCCGAGCTGTATTTGATAAAGGCTGGCCTTACGGACAGCTTTGCAAGGTTTGACGTTGTGGAAGTTGATCTTGATGCCATGAATATAGTTCATTTCAAGGATGCGTTCAGGCCGGATTAGTTAACGCAATATGAAATTTAACTATTATATGTCTGTAAAGGGCAAAATGTGGTATCCTATACTAAAATAGGAATAATATGTATGCGGAGTAATCTGATGAACAAAAGAACTATCGCAATTATAGTCGCACTGTTTTTGCTGGCGATGCCGGCATTTAGCGTCCTGGCCGAAGATACCCTGATACAAAACGGCGGTTTTGAAGCGCCTGCTGATTCCGGCGGCATACCGGAAGGCTGGTTTAAGGAAGCATGGTATGAAGACGGCGATACCAATATAGCTTCAGTTGAAAACGGAACCGCACACATTGCTTCATTCGGCAATGAAGGTAACGACATAAGGCTTTGTCAAACGATAAGCGTTGAAAGCGGCAGCTACTATAAACTGAGCTGCATGGTAAAGACCAGCGAAGTATACGGCGGAAACGGAGCAAATATTTCCGTCAATGAATCGCTTGCAACAAGCGCCGGAATTTATGGGACAAACGATTGGCAAACCATTGAGCTTGTAGGCGTAACAGGCAGCGATCAGCATGAGCTTACCGTTAGCGTAAGGCTTGGCGGATACGGCGCGCTTTCAAGCGGGGAAGCATGGTTTGACAATGTTTCTGTAGAAAAGCTTGAAGGCTACGCTGGCGTGGCTGAGGATTTTTCTGCGGCAAGCGTCAGCGTTGACACAAACGGCAATGACGATTACGACTCCGAAAGTACAGAGGGCGATTTCCCATATATAGGAAAGGTGATGCTCGTCGTAATGTCTATGGCTTTTGTTGGGATAATAGTATACAGAAGGTATATTGAGACCGAGCAGAAGGCTGTTGACGCGGCGAACAAGCGCCCGGGCGATATGCCTATACTGTGTGTGCTTATATTGCTGGGCTTTGCCATAAGGGTAGCGCTTTCAATAAAGTATTACGGCCATTCTACTGATATAAACTGCTTTATGGCATGGGGCAAGCGCATAGTAGACGGCGGCATATCCAACTTCTATACCTCCGGCATGTTTGCGGACTATCCTCCGGGATATATGTATGTGCTCTGCCTTACCGCAAGCATTGCTAAAAAGCTGAATCTTTCATACGGTTCGGATGCTTATGTGCTGCTGACAAAGATGCCTGGGATAATAGCGGACCTTATCTCAGCCTATGTTGTTTACAAGCTTGCTAAGAATTTTGAAAAAACCGGCTGTCCGGACGCTAAGCGCTGGGGAAGGCTGCCGTTAGTGCTGGCGGCAGTTGTGGCGCTCAATCCGCTATATGCGTTCATAAGCGGCGGATGGGGTCAGATAGACCAGATACTTGCGCTTTTGCTGCTGCTTGTAATATGGCTGTTTTCAAGCAAAAAGGATATACTCTCCGGCCTTGTTTACGGCATTGCCATCGTTGTAAAGCCGCAGGCTCTTATGCTTGGGCCGCTGCTTGCCGTAGCTTATTTCTGCCGCATATATGACGAAAGAAATTCGTCTTTGCTCAAGCAGATACTAAAAACCGTTGCGGCGGTGCTATCGGCAGTTGCAGCTATATTCCTTATATCGCTGCCATTTAAGGGGAATCAGCAGCCGCTTTGGTTCTTATCCAAAATACTTGGCACTGCCACAAGCTATAACTATGGCAGCATAGAAGCTTTCAACCTTATGGCGCTGCTCGGTGGAAACTGGACCAATGCCGATAACGGCCTGATAGTGCTTTCATATGCTCAGCTTGGCACGGTGCTTATGATACTTTCAATATCAGCTTCGGCCGCCTTGTATATAAAGGGCCGCAATAAGAACAAGGGCTGCCTTATGCTTTCGGCTGCTTTTCAAACAATTGCGTTGTTTGAGCTTGGGCATTTTATGCACGAAAGGTATATAATACCGGCACTCCTTCTGCTGCTTTGCGCATTTGTGTATTATAGGGACAGGCGGCTGTTCGTATCCTTCATCTGGCTGTGCGCGGCTGCTATGTTCAATGCCTGCCTTGCCTTTATAATCGTAGACCACAGGGCATGGCGCACGGATTATTATACTGCGCTTATGGTATTGGGCTGCATAATGAACCTTTCAGGTTTCGTCTACCTTTCTATAGCATGCTTCAACATGGTGTTTAAGGGGGTAAAGCGTCCTGCCTTTGCGGAAAAGAAGCTTGAGCGGGAGAAGCCGATAAAGCTTCCCGAGCCAACGGATAACAAGCTCAATTATTCAAAAAAGGATAAGCTGTTCGTCATAGCGCTTACCGCAGTTTATGCGATAATTGCACTTATCAACCTCGGTACGACCGTTGCGCCCGAAAACTACTGGACAGGCACCGCCGGCGACAGCATTGCCATAACCCTTGAAGAGGACGCTGATATAGCCGATATTTGGGTCTATGGCGGGCTTTACAGCGGAAATATAACAATATGCGACCAAAGCGGCAATTCCGTCTCCTACGATGAGGTAAACGGCGATATGTTCCGCTGGAAGAGCATAGGCGGCGGTTTGAGCGGAAATAAGCTTATATTAAGCGTAAATTCAGGTTCAGTATGGTTTAACGAGATAGCGTTGTTTGATAATGAAAGGCACTACGTCAAGGCAACGGCGGATCAGGGTGCCGAGGCTCTTTTTGACGAGGCAGATACGGTGCCGGAGCGGCGCACATATATGTACGGCATGTACTTTGACGAGCTTTACCATGCGCGCACGGCTTACGAGCATCTGCACGGCATAAAGCCATATGAAAACTCGCATCCTCCGCTCGGCAAGGTGTTCATAATGCTCGGCATAGCAATATTCGGCATGAACGCCTTTGGTTGGAGAGTGATGGGCGCGCTCTTTGGCATTGGCATGGTGCCTATAATGTACGCGTTTGCAAAAAGGCTGTTCAAAAACAGCGACTATTCGCTTGTTGCCGCGGGATTGTTTGCGTTTGATTTCATGCACTATACGCAAACAAGAATAGCCACGATAGATGTTTACGGCGTGTTCTTTATAATACTGATGTATTACTATATGTACCAGTATTTCACCATGAACTTCTTTGTTGACGGGCTTAAGAAAACGCTTAAACCGCTTGGAATAGCAGGGTTGTTCTTCGGCTTGGGAGCGGCAAGCAAATGGATAGATATATACGCAGGCGTCGGCCTTGCGGTGATACTGTTTGCATCGCTCATCAAGAGATATATCGAATACAGAAGCTTCAAAAACAGTAAAGATGAAGCAGAGCGCGAGGCTGTTAAGCCTTTCTGGCAGTATACTATAAAAACGCTGCTATGGTGCTGCGTATTCTATATTCTTGTGCCGGTAGTCATATATCTTGCTTCCTATATACCATATGTACTGTGCGAGGAGCACTACGACCTTAATGGCATATGGGGCGTGCAGCAGTTTATGTTCAGCTACCATAGCGGACTTAAGGCCACACACCCGTATCAATCGCCCTGGTGGCAGTGGCCGCTCATAATTAGGCCGATGTGGTACTATGTTACATACGATGTGCCGGAGGGCTGCATAGGCACCATATCTGCAATGGGCAACCCTGCCGTATGGTGGGTATCCTGCGTCGTAACCGCAACTGTAATAATAAAGCTGATACGCGGCAGAATAAAACCGGATAAGGAATGGGCAGTACTGCTTATCGGCCTTGCGGCTGAATACATACCGTGGGTGCTTGTGCCGCGCTGTACGTTTATATACCATTACTTTGCTTCCGTGCCGTTCATCGTGCTTATATCGGTGCGCGCGCTTATGTTTAAGGAGCAAAAGGACGAAAAATACAGATGGCTCAAGTGGGTATGGCTGGCCGCCGCTATAGCGCTGTTCGCCCTGTTTTATCCGGCAATTACCGGCATAATATGCTCAAAGAATTATATCAAAATGCTTGAATGGCTCCCAAGCTGGACATTTTTGGGATACTGATGCATAATAGAGGTAGTATTGATGAAAAAAGACGCAAAGAATACCATATGGCAGTTCCTCAAATTCAGCGTTGTAGGCGTAACGAACACCGTTGTGGACTTTGTAGTGTTCTATCTGCTCACAAGGCTTGGCGTGAATTATATAATAGCGCAGGTGATTTCATACACGGCCGGCATACTTAACAGCTATATCTGGAACTCGTTTTGGACGTTTAGGAAAGAGCGCAGCCATACCTTCCACACAATAGTGATGTTCATTGTTGTAAACGTTCTTTCTTTGGGCGTATCGCTTGCGGTGCTGTGGCTATGCAAGAATCCTCTCGGCATAGATCAGGACGTAAGCCTGAACATATTCGGCAAGGCGATAACGATAGGAAGCGACATGATATGCAAGATACCCGCTTCGATCTTCTCAGCAATAGCAAACTTTGCCGGCACCAAGCTGTTGGTATTCAATAAGGAAACGCACCCGGAGGAAACCGGAGATAAATAATCAGTTTAACATAAAATAATACTCGAGCCGGAGGATCGCTTATGCTTTCAAGGATTAAAAGCTACGGACTCATGGGACTTGCCGGATTTTCGGTCACAGTTGAAGCTGATGTTTCTGGAGGGGTTCCTGCCTATGAAACCGTCGGCCTTCCCGATGCCGCCGTACGCGAATCCAAGGAACGTGTGCGGGCGGCAATTAAAAACAGCGGCTTTGTTTATCCTGTTGGAAGGATAACCGTTAATCTTGCTCCGGCGGATATGCGCAAGGAAGGCTCGTTTTACGACCTTCCTATAGCGATAGGCCTTCTTACTGCAACAGGTCAGATAAAGCAGGAACAGGCCGATAAATACATGTTCATAGGCGAGCTTGCACTTGACGGCACCGTGCGTTCGATACCCGGCGTTTTGCCCATGATAATAGGCGCATATAAGGACGGCATAACAAAAGCCGTTGTTCCGGAAGAAAACGCGGCCGAGGCAGCTTATATTGAAGGCATAAGCATAATTCCGGCAAAGGACTTAAAAAGCGTTGTAAACGGCATAACAGGAAAAGAAGAAATCAATGTTTATGAACCAAGACGCTGGGACAGGGCGAGCATAACCTATGCTCAGGACTTTGCGGATATAAAGGGCCAGCAGGGCGCAAAAAGGGCTGCTGAGATAGCGGTTGCCGGCGGGCATAACCTTTTGCTCGTTGGCACGCCTGGCTCCGGCAAAACAATGCTTGCAAGGAGCATACCGTCCATATTGCCTGAGCTTACATTTGAAGAAGCGCTTGAAATAACCAAAATACACTCGGTCACGGGCGCAATAAAGGGTACAAACGGCATAGTTACCGAGAGGCCGTTCAGGTCGCCGCACCATACGGCTTCCTCAGCTTCTCTGATAGGCGGCGGAACCAGGGCTATGCCGGGCGAGATAAGCCTTGCGCACTTTGGCGTGCTTTTTCTTGACGAGTTCCCTGAATTCAGGAAAGATACGCTGGAAGCTCTTCGCCAGCCTCTTGAGGACGGATTCGTTACCATAACAAGGGCAGCTGCAAGAAGCACATATCCTGCGCAGTTCATGCTTGTTGCCGCAATGAATCCATGCCCATGCGGCAACTATGGCTCCCGCATAAACGCATGCCGCTGCACGGCGCAGCAGATACAGCGTTACCGCAACCGCATAAGCGGACCTATGCTTGACAGGATAGACATACATGTTGAGATGGGAGAGGTAGGCTACAGCGACATTGCCGGAAGAAGCAGCGGCGAGCCTTCAAGCCGGATAAGGGAAAGGGTCAACAAGGCGCGAGATATACAGGCAAAGCGTTATCAAAAGCATGGCATACTGTTCAACGCTCAGCTTACAAGCAAGTTGATGAAGGAATACTGCGTGCTTACCGGCGAAGCGGAAGCTCTTATGAAGAAGGCCTTCGCATCGCTTAAGCTGAGCGCAAGGGCGTATACAAGGCTTTTGAAGGTATCAAGGACCATCGCCGATCTTGACGGCGGAGGCGACATACAGGCCCAGCACATAGCCGAAGCCATACAGTACAGGAGCCTTGAATCCAAATATTGGGGCGATATCCGATGAAAAGCGTGCTTACATCTCAGGAACGGCTGCTGCTTTGGCTCAGCGTGAATCTTGGCTCAAGCTCGGCAAGGGTAAGGCGCATGCTTGAAGCTTTTGACGGCAGCGTTGAGGAAGTATTCCGCGCAGCCGCAAAGGGCAAGCTTCCCAAAATGAGATTTCTTGATGATGAAAAGCTTTCAAACATTCAGGCTCATGCAAATGAAAGATATATTGAACGAATAATCAACCGGCTTGACGAGCTTGACGTCAAGGTTTCCACATTGTATTCTGAAAACTATCCGATATTGCTGAAAAACATATACGATCCGCCGGCAGTATTGTACTATAAGGGTACGCTTTATCCGGAATTGAGGCTGCCTATCGCCATAGTCGGCGCAAGGGAGCCTTCCGACTATGGAAGAAGAGTGACGCGCGAGCTTGCAGAAGAGCTTGCCTCTGCCGGAGCATGCATAGTATCCGGGCTTGCCTACGGGCTTGACAGGGTAGCTGCGGAGGGCGCGCTTGACGCCGAGGGCAACGACTATCCAACGATAGCCGTGCTTGGCACCGGCCCTAATGTTGTATATCCAAGCGTGAACAGAGATGTTTATGAGCTTATTGCCGAAAGGGGCGCCGTAGTATCCGAGTTTATGCCCGGTATCGGGCCTAAGCCGAGCCATTTCCCGATGAGGAACAGGATAATAAGCGGACTTTCAAAGGGAGTCGTCGTGGTAGAAGCAAGAACAAAAAGCGGCACTTCGATAACTGTTGACTGCGCGCTTGAGCAGGGAAGGGACGTTTTTGCCGTTCCAGGAAGGGTAAGCGATGAATTGAGCGGCGGCACCAACGACCTTATTCGTGAAGGCATGGCGAAAATAACATTAAGCGCACAAGATGTGCTTGAGGAATACGGAATGAAGCCAAGGAGCGTTGAAAGGAAAGCCGTTGCGCCCTCAGAGCTTCCTTTTGAGCAGCAGCTCATACACAGGCTACTTATTGCAGGTGAAAGGACATATGACGAATTGGCGGAACTTACGGGCTTTGATGCCGGCAAATTAAATTCAACCTTGACAGAGATGGAGTTTTCAGGAATAATTAAGCAATCGCCAGGCAGACTTTATTCTCTGTGAGCGATTTATAAAAACAAGTGTTTTTTTGTTGGAGGGATAACCTATGGCTGACAATCTTGTTATAGTCGAATCGCCGGCAAAGGCAAAGACTATAGGCAAATTTTTAGGCGGTAAATATAAGGTCGTAGCCTCAAACGGCCATGTCCGCGATCTTCCCAAAAGCCAGCTTGGCGTTGACGAAGCAAATGACTTTGAGCCAAAGTATATCACGCTGAGGGGCAGGGGAGACGTGCTTGAGCGTATACGCAAGGAAGCTAAGAGCGCAAAGCATATCCTTCTCGCAACCGACCCTGATATGGAAGGAGAAGCTATAAGCTGGCATCTTGCGCATATACTCAAGCTCGATCCCGATTCCAACTGCCGCATAGTGTTTAACGAGATCACCGAAAAAACAGTCAAAAGCTCGGTAAAGCACCCGCGCAGCATAGATATGAAGCTTGTTGACGCTCAGCAGGCAAGGCGCGTACTCGACAGGCTCGTTGGCTACAAAATAAGCCCTATACTCTGGGCAAAGGTGAGAAAAGGGTTGAGCGCAGGCCGCGTGCAATCAGTTGCCACAAGAATAATATGCGACCGAGAGCAGGAGATAAACGATTTCGTTGCGGACGAATACTGGAGCGTTACCGCAAGCCTTAAGGAAAAGGGGATAAGAAAGCTCATTGAAGCCAAATTCTACGGCTATGGCGATAAAAAGACTGAGCTAAAAAACGAACCTGAGGCTCAAAGCGTAGTAGACAAGGCAACAGGAGCAGTATTCATCGTTACTGACGCAAAAACTGCGTTAAAAACACGCCATGCGCCCGCTCCGTTCACAACGAGCAGCCTTCAGCAGGAGGCTTCAAGGAAGCTTGGCTTCACGGCAAAGCTCACAATGCTTGTCGCACAGCAGCTTTATGAAGGTATAGAGCTTCAGGACAGGGGAGTAACAGGTCTTATAACCTACATGAGGACCGACTCCGTGCGTGTATCGGAAGAAGCTCAAGCGCTTGCAAGGGCCATTATCGAGAGCAGATTCGGCGCAAAATATGTTCCCGAAAAGCCTAATATATATAAGGGACGCAAGGGCGCGCAGGATGCGCACGAGGCCGTGCGCCCTGCAAATGTGGCGCTTACTCCGGCAGAGGTGAAGGACTCGCTCACGCCCCATCAGTTCAAGCTGTATAAGCTTATATATGAGCGCTTTATAGCCAGCCAGATGTCGGAGATGCAGTATGAGACCAACACCGTTACATTTGATGCAAACGGCTGCACCTTCAAGGCATCCGGCCAGAGAACGGTGTTTGACGGCTACACTGCCGTTTATATAGAAGGCAGGGACGAAGCTCAGGAAAAGGACGTTGCCCTGCCGGAGATAAACAAGGGAGATAAGCTTGAAGCGACAAAAATAGAAAAGGAACAGCACTTTACACAGCCGCCCGCAAGGTATACTGAAGCTACGCTTGTAAAAACGCTTGAAGAAAAGGGTATAGGCCGGCCGAGCACCTATTCGCCAACCATATCTACGATAATAGAAAGAGGCTATGTAAGAAGGGAAAAGAAGGTGCTTTATCCGACAGAGCTTGGCTTTATCGTCACGCAGATAATGAAGGATAACTTCAAAAGCATAGTTGACGTTAAGTTCACAGCTGATATGGAAACGAAGCTTGACCACATAAAGGACGGCAAATGTGAATGGAAAAGCGTTGTGCGCGATTTCTACGATCCGTTTATGCAAAGCGTGGATAAGGCATCGGCAACGATAGAAAAGATAGATGTACCTGACGAAGTATCGGACGTCGTGTGTGATAAATGCGGCGCTATGATGGTATACAAGCTGGGCCGCTTTGGCAAGTTTCTGGCTTGTCCCAACTTCCCCGCATGCCGAAACACAAAGGCCATTGTTGAAAAGCTTCCTGTTCCATGCCCCAAGTGCGGAGCCGCGCTTATAAAGCGCAAGACTAAAAGGGGAAAGATATTCTATGGCTGCGAAAGATATCCCGAATGCGACTTTGTATCATGGGATATGCCAAGCGGAGAAAACTGCCCCAAGTGCGGAGCCATGATGGTCAACAAAATAGGGCCGAGAGGCAAATACACCGCCTGTTCCAATAAGGATTGCGGATACATTGTCAGAAACGCCAAGAAGGGGAGCGAAAACGATGCAGAAGAATAAGCCGAGCGCCAGCGTTATAGGCGCGGGGCTTGCGGGCTGCGAAGCCGCGTATCAGCTTGCTGAGCGCGGCGTTGCCGTATATTTGTATGAAATGAAGCCCAAGCGCCATTCTCCCGCGCACAAGATGAACGGATTTTGCGAGCTTGTATGCTCCAATTCTCTAAGGTCGGACAGGCTGCAAAACGGCGCAGGCCTGCTTAAGGAAGAGATGCGGCGCATGGGCTCTATAGTGATGCAATGCGCCGAGGCCGCCAAGGTGCCTGCCGGCGGCGCTTTGGCCGTTGACAGGGACGAGTTTTCACGGCTTGTTACAGAAAAGCTTAACAGCCACAAGAATATAACCGTAATACATGAAGAGGTAGAGGATATTCCGGCATCGCCTGCAATAGTTGCAACAGGCCCGCTTACAGATGGCAAGCTGCTTGAAGCTATTGAGACCTTCTTTGGCGAAGGGCTGCACTTTTATGATGCTGTCGCTCCTGTTATTGCGGCAGAATCGCTGAATATGGATAAGGTGTTTGAAGGCTCGCGTTACGAACGCGGGAACGATTATCTGAACTGCCCGATGAATAGGGAGGAATACTTAGAATTTGTCAACGCTCTTGTAACGGCAGAGACTGCGCCCCTGCATGAGTTTGAGACGCCAAGGGTTTTTGAAGGCTGCATGCCCATTGAAATAATGGCTAAACGGGGGCCTATGACGCTTGCTTACGGCCCGCTAAAGCCGGTAGGCATAGTTGATCCGCATACCGGCAAAAGGCCTTACGCGGTTGTGCAGTTGAGGAAAGAGAACAACGAAGCAACATTGTACAACATAGTCGGCTTCCAGACTAATTTGAAGTTTGGTGAGCAAAAAAGGGTGTTCGGCATGATACCCGGGCTTGAAAACGCCGAATTTATACGCTACGGCGTTATGCATAGAAATACGTTCATAAACTCGCCAGGCAAGCTCACGCCATGGTTCGAATGTAAAAAGCAGCCTATGCTCTATTTTGCCGGACAGATGACTGGCGTGGAGGGCTATATTGAAAGCGCAGCAAGCGGCATGCTTGCGGGCATAGACCTTGCGCTGAAGCTGAACGGGGGCGAGAGTATAGACTTCACAGCAAGGACGGCTATTGGTGCGCTGGGCAGCTATGTTTCAGGCTATAACGGTTCCGACTTCCAGCCCATGAACATAAGCTTTGGAATAATTGAGGGCCTTACCAACGCCCCACGCAACAAGCAGGAACGCTATACCCTTATAGCTGAGCGCTCGCTTAGGATAATAGATGAAATTGCGGCGAATATCGGAATAAATGGAACCTATAGGGTGAAAAAATGCGAATAAACTGTAAAGCATTGTGAATTATCACTCCAAACAAAAGCTTTTATGGTATTATCATAAAAAGCTTTATTTCGCCTGTTTAGGGCAAATATTGAAAGGCGGTAACAAAAACCTATGCAGCAGATGATGGGAACAACGATAGTAGCTGTTAAGCGCGGCGGCAAATGCGCGGTCGCGGGAGACGGTCAGGTTACTTTCGGCGAAAATACGATAATGAAGCATACCGCAAAAAAGGTGCGCAGGCTTTATCACAACAGCGTTGTTGTTGGCTTTGCCGGCGCTGTTGCGGACGCATTTTCACTTTGCGAAAAGTTCGAAGCCAAGCTTGAAGCATATAGCGGCAGCTTAAAGCGCGCCGCGGTATCACTTGCGCAGGAATGGAGGAGCGACAAGGCTTTGAGGCAGCTCAACGCAATGCTCATAGCTGCGGATAAGGATGAGCTGCTCATAATAAGCGGCACCGGCGAGGTGATAGACCCTGACGACGGTATAGCGGCGATAGGCTCCGGCGGAATGTTCGCGCTTTCGGCGGCAAAGGCGCTTAAGGAAAACACCGAGCTTAGTGCGGCAGATATAGCCATGAAATCCATAAAGATTGCAAGCGATATATGCGTTTACACAAACGGCAATATCACTATGGAGGAAGTATGATGTTTACCCCAAGAGAAACGGTTGAAGCGCTGGATAAATACATTGTAGGTCAGGATGAAGCGAAGCGCGCAGTTGCTATAGCCTTAAGGAACAGGTACAGACGCTCAAGGCTTTCCCCGGAGCTTCGTGAGGAGATAACCCCTAAAAACATCATAATGGTAGGACCTACAGGCGTGGGCAAGACGGAGATTGCAAGAAGGCTCGCCAAGCTTGTCGATGCGCCGCTCGTTAAGGTGGAAGCAACCAAATTCACTGAGGTAGGCTATGTCGGCAGAGACGTTGACTCCATAGTGCGCGATCTTGTCGAGGCTTCAATAAGGCTATGCAAGCAAAAGCGCTACGAAGCGGTCGAGACCGTTGCAAAGGCTGCCGCTGAGCAGAGGCTTATAGACCTGCTTATGCCGGAAGAGGCAAAAAAGCAGCAGAAGCCAATAAACCCCATACAGATGCTTTTAGGTTCAGCTACATCTGAGCCGGAAGAAAAGGAGCTTACAGACGAGGAAAAGTCCGCCAAGCTTACAAGGCGGCAGCAGCTTGCTGAACAACTCAGAAGAGGTGAGCTTGAAAACGAGCTTGTAGAGGTCGAAGTCGAGCAGCAGTCCACCGGCAGCGATACCATGCTTGCCATGGGCATAGATCTTAACCTTAACGAAATAATGGGCGGCATACTGCCAAAGAACAAGAAAAAGCGCCGCGTGAACGTGACAGAAGCAAGAAGGATACTGACCCAGGAGGAATCCGACAAGCTTATAGATATGGACGAGGTAATACGCGAAGCAATTGATAAGGCCGAGCAGGACGGAATAGTATTTATAGACGAAATAGACAAGATTGCCGGAGGGGACCGTACAAACGGCCCTGATGTTTCAAGGGAAGGCGTACAGCGGGATATCCTGCCCATAGTTGAAGGCTGCACAGTGAACACAAAGTATGGCCCTGTCAAAACCGATTTTATGCTGTTCATAGCCGCGGGAGCCTTCCATGTGTCAAAGATATCCGATCTTATACCGGAGCTTCAGGGCAGATTCCCGATAAAAGTGAAGCTTAACCCGCTTACCGTTGACGATTACAAGCGCATTCTGCACCAGCCGGAGCATGCCATAACAAAGCAGTACGCCGCGCTGCTTGCAACGGACGATGTGGCGCTTGAGTTTAGAGACGATGCGCTTGACGCTATAGCCCAGTATGCGTACCATGCAAACGAAACAAGCGAGAATATAGGCGCAAGAAGGCTGCACACAATAGTTGAAAACCTGCTTGAGGATATCTCGTTCAACGCCGGAGGAGATCACCCTATGGTAAAGGTAGTTATTGACGCAAATTATGTTAAGGAGCATATGCCCGCCGAGCTTAACGGTGAGGATCTGGGCCGCTTCATACTGTGATGAAGTGCGTTGTAAGCACAATCATAATTGTTTGCATGCTGATCTGTGCGGGCTGTATGGCGGCTGCTCAAACGGGTAATTTCAGCGCGGGCATAAACGACGAGCCTGTTGTAGTCCCCGGCTCTAACGATGCGACTATTCAGGCTTCCGTTCAGTTAAGCACGCCCATACCGTTTGCTGAACAAACACCGGTTTTAGCAACGACAGCGCCAGAGCCCGTTCAGCAAACGCCGGAAGAGACTCCCGGGCAAGCGTCTGAGCTGACTTCGCAGCCCATTTCTGAAACGATACCGTCAGCAACGCCGACCCCTACTCCGAAGCCTACAAAAACGCCCAAGCCCACGCCAACTTATGAGGTAACTAAGATAGATGCTAAAGAAGCTTATCTTAACGTGGGCTCAGCCAATTTCAGAAAGGGCCCCGGGCTTGACTACAAGATAATAAGGGAGCTTAAGGAGGACGCAAAGCTGACCGTAGTAGGAAAATCGGGCGATTGGCTAAAGGTTGAGTATAAGGACGAAACCGGCTTTATACTGGCAGAATTTATTGATTATGGCTCAAAGGATACTCCAACGCCGACAAAAACGCCTAAGCCTACGGCTTCACCAAAGCCTACAGCCACGCCAAGGCCTACAGCCACGCCAAAGAATGAACCAGCAACGGCTCCTGAACCAACACAAGAGCCTGTAAGCACCTCTCCCTCTACATCGTCGCTTAATGCAAGCGACTACTTCAGCGCAGGCGGCGGCTTTACTGCGGAAGAGCTGCTGCTCATAGCGCAGGTGGTCCATGAGGAATCAAAGAGCGACGATGTTGAAGCCAGGGCCGCTGTAGCAAACAGCATATACAACCGCATAATCAGCCCGAAGTTTCCAAACAGCGTTGAGGGTGTGATATTCCAGAAGAACCAGTACACCGTTGCAAGAGACGAGGAAAAGATACGCGCGGTAAAACCTTCAAGCAAAACGATACAGGCTGTTAATCAGATATTCGTCGAGGGCAACAGATTCTTGCCGGAGGACATTCTTTACTTCCGCTCTGCAAGGCTGGGCACGGAGTGGGCAAAGCGTACATATTATGCAACCTTTGGCGGCAATGCCTTTTTCTACTAAACGATAAAATGCTGATAAAGCGCTTATTTAAGCCTTAAACAGGCAACACTAATACCGCATTTCAAAAGAAAGGCGGTATTTTTTGTATGAAGGCCGTTATTATGGCAGGCGGAGACGGAAAACGCCTGCGTCCGCTTAGCTGCACTATGCCAAAACCTATGGTGCCCCTGCTCAACAAGCCTGTTTTGGGGTATTGCCTGGAGCTCATTAAAAAGCATGGCTTTGACGATGTAGTGCTTACGCTAAGGTATCTTCCCAATCCCATACGCCGTTATGTCGGCGATGGCAGTGCGTTCGGGCTAAGGGCTAAATGCGTTATCGAGGAAAAGCCGTTAGGCACGGCAGGAGGCGTTCGCGGCGCAGTTGAAGTGAGCGATGGTTCTTTGCTTGTAATAAGCGGCGATGCTATGACGGATTTTGACCTTACAAGCGCGCTTGAAGCGCACAGGCAAAGCGGTGCAGGGGCTACGATACTGTTAAAAAAAGTAAAAGTGCCGATGGAATACGGCGTTGTGCTTAAGGACAAGGACGGCTTTATAACCCGCTTTATAGAAAAGCCTTCCGCCGCGGAGGTATTCAGCGACCTTGTGAATACGGGCATATACATAATAGAGCCGAACGTGCTTGATATGATACCCGAGGGAACGGCCTACGATTTTTCCAAGGACCTTTTTCCGCGCATGCTGCGCACAGGCATGAAGATATTCGGCTACGAGGCCGAAGGCTACTGGAGCGATATAGGCGACCTTACGCAATATGCCGCCACGCAAGCCGATATGCTGAACGGTAAATGCGCGTTTTCAAGCCACGCAAAGCGCACAAGGGACGGCGTATATGTTGAAGACGGCGCAAGGATATCAGATAGGGCCGTGCTTGCCGCGCCATGCTATATAGGCAGTGATGTCGAAATAGCGGCAAACGCATATTTCGGAGCGAATTCCGTCGCCTGCACAGGCGTGCGCATAGGTGAAAGATGCAGCATAAAGCGGAGTATACTGCTGCCAAATGTAAGGCTGAGAGAGGGCGTTGAGCTTAGAGGCGCCATACTTTGCGAAAACGTTCAGGCGGGCAGGGACTCTCTGCTTTATGAAGGCGCCGTGGCCGGAGCGGGCTGCGATATAGGCACGCGAGCCATAATAGGCGAGGGAGTAAAGCTTTGGCCATGCAAGCGGCTTGAAGCCGATGGCGAATACAAAGAAAACGTGGTTTGGAACGACGAATGTGCTTCTTCTGCTGAAGAAACGCCCGAGGCCGGCTATGCCGACAGGGAGCTTAGCGCAGAAAGAGCCGCAAGGATAGGCGCAGCATTTGCAGCGACCGCAAAGCTGCCGGCCGAATTCGGCGTTGCATCTGACGGCGCGCAGCAATGCGTTATGCTTAAATATGCGATAATGGCCGGCATAGCGTCGCAGGGCGTGGACGTATGGGACGCCGGAGTATGCTCGCGCTCAGCCCTATGCCACACAATAAGGGGCTATGCGTTTGATGGCGGCATCTATATAGAACACATTGAAAACGAGCGTCACATGGTCAATATACAGCTTATAGACGGCTTCGGCCTTGGCATACCGAATGAGCTGAGAAGGAAGTTCATAACCGGATTTAACGAAGGGCCGCGGCAAAGCGTGACGCGGGAAAGGCTCGGCATAATACAGCGCCTGAGCGGCGTTGTAAGGGCATATGAGGCATCGCTAAGAGCTTTGCTGAGGCATGATGCAAAAGGCCGTGAAAAGCCGTTAACGGTGCTTATAGCGTATGATAGAGCATTATTCGATTCGATAGCCAACGTGCTTATACGCGAAGGCATAGATGTGCGCTTCACAGACGAAGCAGAGCGTGAAAAGCTGCCTGCACTGATGGCAAGAGCAAAATCCGAGCTTTGCATAGGCACAGGCGAAGACGGCGGAATATGGGCCATAGTTGAAAACAGGCAGCTGAACGAGTACGAGACAGAAGCCATACTCGCAGTTGCCGCCGCAAGGCGGGGGCATAGGGGAGCAGTAATAGCTGCCGATATGCCTGAGGAGCTATGCTCGCTCATCTCCATAGAAGGCGTTGATTTGATAAAGGCCCCAAGGGTTGGCAAGCGCGTTGAGCATACGGCAATGGAAAAAGGCATATGGCTTGATGAGCTTTATGAAAACGAGGCCGCGGCGCTGGCGCTGTGCGCATTGGCAAGAAAGGGCCAGCTTAAGGAGCTTATATCGCTGCTTCCTGAAATAGCTAAAGAGCAAAATGAGGTAAAATGCAGCTGGCGGGAGATAGGGCGCGTGCTGAGGAGCCTTGTTGAAAGCGGAAAGGAAGACGATATGGAGCTTATTGAAGGTGTAAGAATAACCGGTGATGACGGCTGGGTGCTTGTGCGTCCCGGCAAAGGGCTTAAGGGCTGCAGCGTGCGCGCGGAAAGCTTTAGGGAAGAATACGCCAAGGAGCTTTGCGATATATACAGCGAGAAGATACGCTCTATACTATCGGACGACAGCAACGGCAAGGTATAAAAAGCATAATAAAGCCGGTAGCATTCCGGCTTTTTTTCTTGACCAAAGACTGTATCCAGCATACAATAGCAAAGTATGCTGCATTTGGCTTTATTAGCCAGGATTAGGAGGAAAACATGCTTAACGTCGTTCTTGTTGAGCCTGAGATACCGGAAAACACCGGCAACATATCGCGCACCTGCTCGGTTACAGGGGCAAGGCTTCATCTTGTCAGGCCGCTCGGGTTCAGCGTGGACGATAAGCATCTTAAAAGAGCCGGACTTGATTACTGGCAGTATCTCGATATAACGTATTATGACTCTTTTGAAGAGGTTGAGGCAAAAAATCCTGACGCAAGGTTCTTTTTGCTTTCCACGCACGCTACGCGCTCATATGCAGACGTTGAGTATCATGACGGCGACTTCCTTGTATTCGGCAAGGAGACGGCCGGACTCGGGCCAAGGCTGCTGGAAAGAAGAAAAAGCGACGCTGTGCGCATACCCATGCTCAATGACAGAAGATCGCTCAATCTTTCAAACTCCGTAGCGATAGTGCTTTATGAAGCCTTGAGGCAAACGGGCTTCAAAAACATGCGCTGATGAAGATTAGCGTAAAGCATAAAAAGAAAAATACCAAAAAAGCTGAAAAAACAGCTATTTTATGCTTGACATTGGGAAAAGTATTGGTTACAATTAACCCTGCGTGTTCGTTAGGATAATGTGTTTTGCGGCCACAGCCCCGGAAGCTTAACTGCAATCTCAATGCGACGCGAACATTAAATTACCATAGGAGGAACGCCATGAAAACCTATATGGCAAAGGGCGAGACCCTCGAGCGGAAGTGGTACGTTGTGGACGCAAACGGTATGGTGCTAGGCCGTCTTGCATCTCAGGTAGCCGCTATCCTTCGCGGAAAGCATAAGCCCATATATACTCCCCACGTTGATACCGGGGATCACGTAATCATAGTCAACGCATCCAAGGTCGTGTTGACCGGCCGCAAGCTTGACGGCAAGAAGTATGTCCATCACACCGGTTATCCCGGAGGACTTAAGGAAGTCAGCTATCGTGAGCTTCTCAACAAGAAGCCCGAGTTCGCTGTTTACGAAGCAATTCGCCGCATGATGCCCAAGGGTCCTCTTGGCCGCCAGATGCTCACCAAGGTCCGCATTTACGCGGGTTCTGAGCATAACAACGCTGCCCAGAAGCCCGAAGTCCTCGTGCTTAAATAAGCGGGAAGGAGATTGAATTATGGCTATCATCACCCAGTATATCGGAACTGGCAGGCGTAAAAAGTCTGTTGCTCGCGTTCGTCTGCTCCCCGGTACCGGTAACATCACCGTTAACAAGAGGGATCTTGAAGACTTCTTCGGCCTTGAAACCTTGAAGATGATCGTTCGCGCTCCCCTCCAGCTGACCAACACTGCTGCCAAGTTCGACGTAGTCGTTAACGTTCATGGCGGCGGCACCACCGGTCAGGCCGGCGCTATCAGGCACGGCATCTCCCGCGCCCTCATAGTTGCAGATCCCGAGCTTCGCTCTACCCTTAAGAAGGCAGGCTTCCTGACCCGCGATCCTCGCATGAAGGAAAGGAAGAAGTACGGTCTGAAGGCAGCACGTCGTGCTCCTCAGTTCAGCAAGCGCTAAACTGTACTTTTTATACCGCAAAAGCACTCAAAACCCCGGAATTAT
>SFCQ01000020.1 GCA_004558525.1 Clostridiales bacterium | reverse complement strand
GTATGAGGATGGTACGATATATGTAATCCTGACCTCATTAGCCGATGGGACACAAAGCGAACCGATACGCCTTTTATGGAGAGAATCATTCCGCCCGGGCTGGGCATAAAGCAAAATAATCCCACATAAAATTTTTCCACCCTGTTCATGTGAATGGGGTTCTTTTTAATTATGCCTGCTACACTATTTTTAAGGGATCGGATTGGGAGTTACAAAAGTATTGGGCCTATATATCTGGTTTGGAAAGGACGGGTGGAATTGTGCGCCGCGTGATTATTGATATGAAGAACACTTTCCGCTGACGCCATAAAGCAGGCGTTGACAAGATTTGATTCCGATTTTGAAGTCTACAACGCCGACAAGCCGGATGAAACGACGGAGCTTTGCCGCATATTGCATCCTTACGCACTTATCATGGAGGTCACTGCCCTCGCCACTTGGGATTTAGAAAAGCGGCTTGAGCAGCGCGATGAAGTCAAGGTTCAATGCCCCGATTGCAAGATCGTGCTTGTGGTGGATGAAAACACAGAGAAAAAGCTTGCCGACAAGGTGCGGCAGGCAAAAAAGGACGGCCTTATCGACAACTTCATATATTGTTCTATTTCTGCGACATACCTTTCCGCTGTGATCGACGCGCTTTAGCAAAGCTCGTTTTCACATGAATAATAATAATGAAACAATCGTAAGTAAACTTAGGAGGAATGATAATGAAACGAATTCTGTCGGCTGTGTTGGTGATACTGATACTTTTTAGCCTGACCGCATGCCAAGACAATAGCGGCAACGCGGATATCGAGGCTATGAAGCTCCAAATGCAGCTTATGCAGCAGCAGCTTGACGAAGCAAAGCAAGCGGGGTACGAGCCTTCCGCACCCGCGGATACACAGGCTCCGGTTCCCGAACCGGCCGCTCCTTCCGAGGAGGAAAACGGCGACCTTATTCTTGCGCTCCATTCGACAATAGACGGCGATACAATGCTTATCGTTGATGGCGCAATGGAGCTTACTGCCACGGCAACCGTTCCCGCGGGCATGGCGGTGGACTATTGGGAGCTGAACGGAGCGCCGTATTACGAGGATATGGAAGATACCTTCACGTTCACGGCGCAGGGAAACACAGTAGTGGATGCAAGGCTGCGTCCGGAGCATAAAGTAACATCGATAAACGCCGAAATGCAGTTCCTTGACAAAAAGGGCGAGCCCAAAGGCGAGAAGTTTACGGAATTCGTATTTGAAGAAGATTATGAGAATACCGTTACCCATGAAACACAGCCCGGCGACTGGATCACCGTATACGTCAAGGCGGTCGTGCCCAAAGGCTACGCGGTGGACTATTGGCTTATCAACGATGTGCCCTATTACTACAACCGCACCGTTACCAGCTTTACCGTGCATGACCTGAATGAGACAACCGTTTATGAGGTGGTGCTCAAGAAGGAGAATGCCCCCTCCTCCACGCCCAAGCCTACAAGCAAGCCCATGCAGCAGCCCATTTATGTGCCCGAGCCCACACAGGAACCCGTGCAGACGCCCGCGCCTATCACCTACTATAACGTCTCCTGTGATGGCTGTGTATTTTCCGGCGGCGGATATTCCGATGCGGCGAGCGGCAGCGTTCCGGCGGGTACGCGCATCACCGTGACGACCACGTACCCTTCCTATTATACAGTCTATTGGGTGGGAAGTCATTCGACGCCATACAAGGAGAGCGCCGAGAGATCGTTTACGTACACCGTGAATGCTGACTGCAATTTTGCGTGCTATGCCATCATCAACTGACACACCGTATACAGCAGAACAAGGAGGATAAAGAAATGTCATTTTGCACCAACTGCGGAGCGCAGGTCTCCGACGGTAAGAAGTTCTGCCCCAGCTGCGGGCAGAAAATTGGAGGAAGCGAGCCGGCTACCCATGCAGCTCCCGTGCAGGCAACCCCTGTGCAGCCGGTTCAAAACGAAGAACCAAAGCAGGCGGAGGCGCCCGTTCAAGGCACTTATCAGGCGACCTATACGCCGCCCACGCAGCAGAGCTACACCCCGCCCACGCAGCAGAGTTATCAAGCACCTGCACAGCAGGGTAGCTATCAACCTCAGCAGGGAAACCCGCAGCAGAGCTACTCTGCCCAGCCCGCCTATGCTCCCGCAGCACAGACGACCAAGCAGAAAAAGCCTATTAACAAAAAGCTGCTGTTCATCATAGGCGGTGCTGTGCTGGCGGTCATTCTTGCTATCGTGCTCATTAGCGCTCTTGGCGGCAAGGGCAATAAGGCTGCTGATTATCTTGGAGTGTACACTCCGGTCTCCGCAACGCAGAACGGAGAGACTATGAACCCGGACGACGTATTCGGCGCCGGCGCCAGCATCGAACTTTTGGAGGACGGAAAATGTGTTTTCACAAGCGACATGGGCGCAGAGGAATGTACATATAAGCTCAGCGGCAAGAAGTTCAGCATGGAAAGCACTTTCTATGACCTTGAAGGAAAACTTGAGAACGGCGTTCTCACGATAGAGAATGTGTATTTTGCGGGCGTTGACATCGTATTTGAACGCGCAAACGGCACAGCATCTAACCCCGTCAACGGCACACCCGCAGAAAACGATACGAACGTTTCCGCAAGCGAATTGCAAAAGCAGTGGAACGGCACATGGTACGGCTGCCTGTACGTCAGCGAAGCCACGGGCGCGTTTGCCGATATCCCAAGCGATTTCTATGACGCATACATGGTAGTTGATGTAGATGCAAGCGGCAAGGGTCAGTTTGCGGTGTTCCTTGACGGCGTCAATGAAGCGTTTGCCCTTGCCAACTGCGAGGCGAAGGAATCCGGGCTTTATGCCATAGACGGCACCATAGCCGGAGGCGAAGAAATTAACGCCTACAACTGGATGTTCCTGCCCATGCCCGATTATCCCGATCAGTATGTGATGGGCGACGTCATAGAGAACGGCGACAATATATTCGACTTCAAGCTTTTCATGAAGCAGTGGGGCGGAAGCTGGCAGAAGGAAATCGACAGCGACTTTGCTATCGTGCCTCCCTCTGTGGAATGGTACAACGGAGCCATTGAGCGCGGCGAGATCCCGCCCATAGGCTTTGCTCCCATAGGCTATGCGGGCACGTCGGCCTCATCTGGCGTTCAGGGCGAAGTGCCGGATGACCAGATGGAGCCGCAGCCGACAACCGGCGGCGAATACGGCAGCTCAGTGGCGGACGCGGACGGCATCGTGCCGCTCGATACACTCAAAACCATGTGCAAGTACTGCGACGAGCACCGCGGTGAGGTCACCTACGATGACGTATACAGCATGGCAGGCAATGTGCACGGCATCGCGCAGGTGGATAGGGACTCTTGGAAGCCTGGCGAAGTTCATCAGTATGAGTGGATGGCAACGAGCGGCGAATATATGTTCATTATTTTCCACGTTGCGGATGACGGCCGTGAGTACTGGAACTCCATGTCCAACTCATCGGGACTGAAGGACTAACCCTAATATAGAACGGAGACAAATTACATGAAAAAGATAATTGCTGCGCTGCTTGCGTTTTTGATGCTGCTCGCTTTGAGCGCCTGTGGAAGCAAAACGCCCGCGGAGAGCCCGACCTTCGATGTGCCGGCGCCCACTGTCGAGTTGGAGCGGACACCCGACCCAACGCCAGCACCGCAGGCCGTTGTGGACCCAGAAGAGATCGAATGGGGTTATCAGGCGCCGGGCATCTCGGACACCCAATACTGGTATGTGGATGGAGATAAAAGCGCAACAAGCTTCCTGTTCTTTGAGGACGGGTGTTTGACGATGGTTGACGGGGAAACGCGCAGCACCATCGATACCAAGATCTCGGACAAACACATCGTGGACGCTGAAACAAACGGAGGCTTATTTGACTTTGTGTTTACGGATGTGCTCACCTGTTATGACCTTGTGTGCAAGGAGTGGTACAAGCGGGCTGATTATGAAGCCGTCGTGGAGTCGCTTACCGGAGCTGCTTTTGTATGCGAAGCGGGGAGCCAATGGAAATACACATTCAACGCCGACGGTACCATGGTCTACGATAACGACGGGACGCTGAAGACCGGTACATGGTGGATCCAGGACGCCCGCACCATCAATAACCATTATGATGATGAGGGTAACACGGGCGGATGGTTTGAGATCACATACAACGATGATGGATGGAGCATTAAAAGCATCAAAGATACCGACGTTTTCTATCCCGAGAAGTAAGCAGATAATTCAAGGAGGAACATAACATGATGAAAAGAGTTGCTGCGGCGCTGTTGGCGCTTATGATGATCCTTGCTCTTTCCGCCTGCGGCGGCAAAGGGGAGGATGTTACCGGCAAGTACCTGTGCGTGAGCGCCAAATACAGCGACGGCTCCGGCACGCCCGACGGCGAGTGGATCGAGCTCAAAAAGGGCGGCAAGGGCACATATTATAGCGGATTTGAGTTTGACCTCAAGTGGAAGCTCGACGGCGAAGCCTTTACGGGAAAAGTAACCTTTATGGGAATGGAAACCCCAATGGAGGGCACCTTGGAGGGCGGCGTGCTTAAAGTGAAATACGGCGACATGGATATGAGCTTTGCCAAAGAAGGCGCGCAAGGCTCAGAAACAGCAACGCCCGAAGATGATGGTATCGTGGGAAGCTATGAGCTCGACAGCGCCACCATAGATGGCACCGATTACACATATGAGCAGCTTGACAGCTACGGCATGGCAAAAGGCACATTCTTAAAATTCAATGCCGACGGCACGGGCGAGTTAGGCCTTTCCGGCGAGGAGCCCGAAAGCTTTACTTATGACGAAGCCACGTGTGGAATAACTTTCGATTCTGACGGATCTACTGCGATCTTCACCGTTGAGGGAGACAAGGTCACTCTTGATTATGAGGAGGCGGGTATGACGATGGTATTCGTTCCCGAAGATGCGGCAGGCTCACTCTCAAGCACAGGCTCAAGCACGGGAGCGAATGCCGGCGCGGGTGACTTCTTCAACGGCATTACAGTTGCGGCAACGATGGATGACGCCTTTGCGGGTGCAGGTGGCGGGATTGGCTCCGGCGCAAGCGGCTTTGTTTCCCCCACCAATGCCATAACTCTCGGTAAAATGTGGTTTGGCACGATGCAGGTCACGGACTCTACGGACAACAAGGACTACGAGAAGGACATCATCGCCTCCATCGCCGCAACCCGTGACGGCCGTGCGTTCATCGAAGTTTATACGGATTCGAGCATGAGCGATGATTCCTTGCAGCTCTCCATGTACATCATCCTTAATGGCGACCGCTTCGCCGCCGATATCGGCGATAAGGACGCTTGGGTATTCGACCGCTATTTGACTGAGGATGACGCCGCATATTTCTCTCCAGTTCTGGAGAATGGCGCGCTGGACATGTACTACCATTACGAGGATCCTGATGATGATTATGCCTGCAACGTCAGGTTCTTCCTGCGCGAGGACGGCACGCCGTGGGACGAGGAAAACGATCCTCTGCCGCCCAGCTATGACCGCTACAAGGAAGCAATAGAAGATTAAACCCAACGCAGGCAAGGTGACGGCTGATAAATAATATTGGCGGGCAGGACGAATTTGCAAGGCGGAGCGATTGAGGAGCCCTCCATGCAAACGGTAATCTGCCCGCCGAAATAGCAGGATACTCACGCCGGGACGCAGGGCCTTTCGCCGCAGCCCGGCTGAAACGTATTTATTGAGGTTACCATCAGTTGAGGATGGTACACAAGCCCTAAAGGCCAGCTTTGGGACGTTTCTGTTGTTCTCGTCGTTTGAATTACCTCCGGTAGTCCTGCGCTCCTCGGCCTTGAAGCGCCATCAAATCAGGCTCTTTAGGGTCGAAGAGTTTTAAGGAGCATACAGTATGACGGAGCAAGGAAAACGAGCGAAGGAATGCTGGCGCTATTTCAAACGAGTTTGACGCGGCTATGGCGTGCTGTATGCCCCTTAAAACCTTGTGTCCCCTTGTCAACTGATGGTATAATATGAAAAAGTTTATAATCGTACCGCTTGTTTTTATGATGTGCCTGTGCATAGGTTGCGGGCGCGGGGATACGGAAGCGCCTCCCCGCGCCATATCGTCAGAGCCGACAGCCGCTCTGCCCGCTTCCCCGCAGCCAATGAGTACCGTAGCGCCGGAAATTATTGATACCGTTTCCATGGATGAAGGTAAACCTGAGCAGGCAGCCGACGAGATACCCCCTGCATAAAACGAAACGGAACAGACGGCTGAAGCGGTTGGTCAGACGCAGGATGATGAAGCTATTGAGTACGAAATGCAGACCGAACAAGGAGATGACAGCATGAAAATTACGTTTAGCGCATTGCCGAAGACGTCCGAGCAATTCGCGGCGCTTGCGGACGGAAAACTGAACAGTCCCGAAAACACCTGCGCGCTGTTCTTGCTTGCTCTTAATATGTATACACAGGATAAAGACACCGGTCTCGAAGCCATCAATCTATTGCGCGGCCCACGTCCGATGAACGGGTATGACAGCCAGTTCATCCGCGACCGGCTGCGGGATAAGTCCTACCTGCCGCTTGCCTATTTTGAAGGTGCTACCCCCGATAACAGCTATACTCCCACCGAGCCATACATCGTTAATGTCTACAGCGACCCTCGGCCTCAGGACTGTGAGGCGGGCTATATACGCCTGTTTCTGAAAACCGCCGGAGCGGATTCTGCCCGCCCCATCAGGCTGCGTCAAAAGGGCGACAAATGGTTCCTGTGGGAATACTCCAGCATTCTTTCAGGCATACGAATCCCTGCAAGCCAAGACCCGTGGGCATAAGGAGCAACGATTAACGATAAAAGCAGGAGCGGAGCAAATATGAGATCGTAAAAGACAATGCGTCCGCGAAAAGCGATAGTGTTTTTCTCTGCCTGCTGTTACCGCTGCTCTCGGCCGGCTGCGCATCGAACAACGAGGGCCGCGGCGCTTCAAAGGCTGCCGGCACCGCATCGTCCGCCGATAGGGTATATGCTGTCGAAGAAGGAACAGTGAAAGAATCGCGGGATAACTGCATCCTATGGACATGGCACTTTTGCCTGTGACTTTTAGAAGGAGAAGCTATGATAATGTCGCGTATAATCAAAAGGTGTGTTGCGCTATTCTGCGCTTGCCTCATGGCGGTTGCGCTTGGCGGCTGCATCGCCGATGACAACAAGAACAACGATCTTTCCGGCGCATTGGCCGAATCATTGCTGGAAGCCGCAAAGCAACAGCAGCAAGCCGAGCCGAGCACGCCCGTGCCGGCGGAAACAAGCGCACAGCCGAATGAAAGCGATGTCCTTCCCCGTGAGAGTGATGAGCCCACGCAGGACCCGCCGGCCATCGACGACCTTGCTGAAGCGCTTACCGGATGGTGGGTCTGTATGGACGAGGGAAGCATCGATCCCAAGTTCCCGATCATCAATTATTTTGACGGAAACGGAAAGGTGTTCCTGTCACCGGAGGACTATTACGCTTTTGCTCTGGGTGAACAAACGCATTACTGCAAATGGGAAATAGCAGACGGAAAAGCTGTATATTGGGATATCGGCGCGCCGGACGAAGCTGCTGTCAAATGTGATATCACATTTGACAGCGATGAAAAGATGAGCATCACATGGCCGGACGGGGTCGCTTCAAGCTTTATGAAGAACACTTCTACGAAGGCAAGCCTTTTTCTTAAAAAGGGAGATTATGCGTATCTCGCAGAAGCGCCCGTGCTTTGCTTAGTTATCTACGATAAGGCCCTCAACTACGGATGCCATTCCCTGCTTATGGATGACGTTGTGTGGGTCAGCTGCGACGATGCGGACTTAATAGCGGAATACCATCTTGAAAACGCCTATTTCGATAATGATTACGAGCTGTATAACGCCAATGAGGAATATACGCCCGTGGTGACGATGGGCGATGAGGGAACGAAGTTTTTCATCGTCGATTACGATGCGAACGGTTCTCTTGTCTTCGATAAGCAGGTAAATTCGGAGGAGTTCATGGAAAAGCTCAAGGGGCAGTCGTATCCTATGCTCGCAGAGCTGAAGCTTGAGGAGGGTGGTTTCGCAAGTGAAGTACGTGAGATATACGTTCCATGAGAATACAAAAGGACGGCGGTTATTATGACGGTGCTTGGATTACTCCTCGGTGGAATGTTAACTGGGTGTTCTGCAAAATAGCACATCGTAGATGTGCATATGGTGGACGGCCCCGGTATGATTAACACCGATGCGCCGCTGATGAATGTTTATGGAACGACTGGGCAACGATCGACGGACGGTGGGCGGCAAACATTGACGCGCATGTGCTAAAGCTGTATTTAGAAGGCGAATGTGTGTGCGAAGGCAATATCCACTTCACGTTTTCCGGCGAGGACGTGAACGAAAAAACGACACTCGGCTTGTATTACAGCAAGTTTGCAAACGACGATGGAAGTGTTTCTGTCGTTTTGACTGCACAAGCTCCATCTTTTGGTTTCAGCGTTCTTCCTGGCGTGTATGTGCTTTGCCGCAGTGCTGATTCGGCGCTGCGCCGGCAACTATATGCTGGCCTATGGGCGCGCAGGCTGGTATAATAAGCTATGATACAGCTTATAAAGGCAAGGAGGCACGGTGATGAGCATGCTTGATAATACTGGCGATAGGGCTAATAAGGCCAATATAGATAATATACATAATATAGTCGAGGCGCAGCGCGCCTACTTTGCAACGGGCGCTACAAGGAGCAAAGCCTTCCGCATAGATGCCTTAAAAAAGCTGCAAAGGGCTATACGGGAGAATGAGCCAATGCTTGCCGAGGCCATGAAGCGCGACCTTAACAAGGCGCATATGGAGGGCTATATGTGCGAAACTGGGCTTGTGCTTGAAGAGCTCAGCTATCATATAAAGCATGCCGGCAAATGGATGAAGGAAAGGCGGGTACATACGCCATTGTCGCAATTCTACGCCAAAAGCTTTATATCGCCGGAGCCATACGGCGTGGCGCTTATAGTCGGCCCGTGGAACTATCCCGTGCAGCTATGCCTCAACCCGCTTATAGGCGCAATATCCGCAGGGAACTGCGCCGTAATAAAGCCCTCGGCATATGCGTCTAATGTCAGCCATGCTATAGCAAGGCTTATAGGCGACACGTTCCCGAGAGAATACATAGCCGTTATAGAGGGCGGAAGGGCTGAGAATCAGGCGCTTTTTGCCGAAAGGTTCGATTACATATTCTTCACCGGCAGCGTCGAGGTAGGCAAGGAGGTCATGCGCGCCGCTGCGGAGCATCTTACGCCCGTAACGCTTGAGCTTGGCGGCAAGAGCCCCGTTATAGTTGACAAAGATGCGGATATAGCCATGGCCGCCAGGAGGATAGCCTTCGGCAAGGCGCTCAATGCCGGACAGACCTGCGTTGAGCCGGACTATCTGTTCATACACAAAAGCGTTAAGGCGAGCTTTATCGAGGCCTACAGGCAGGCCCTGGACAGCTTTTTCCCAAACGGAGATATGCGCGACATGGCAACCATAATATCAGACAAGCATTACAGCAGGGCAAGATCCTTGATGAATGAAGGCGACATAGTTGTAGGCGGCAGCTATGACGATGAGCGCCGCTTCATCGCGCCCGCGCTTATAGATATAGACGCCATAGGCCCGGATGCCGCCATAATGCAGCAGGAGGTATTTGCGCCCATACTGCCTATGATGAGCTTTGAAGCCATAGATCAGGTAATAGCGTTTATAACCTCAAGGCCCAAGCCGCTGGCATTTTATCTGTTCACCTCCAGCAAGGCGACTGAAAAGCGCTTTTTATCAAGCTGCTCCTTCGGCGGCGGCTGCATAAACGATACCATAATTCATCTTGCTTCCTCCGCGCTGCCGTTTGGCGGGGTCGGCGAAAGCGGCATGGGCAGCTATCACGGCAAAAGGAGCTTTGACACCTTCACGCACGAAAGGAGCATAGTCAAAAAGTCCACCAAAGTGGACCTTGACATGCGCTATTTCCCGTATAGCAGGAGAAAGCTCAATATTATAAAGCTGTTTATGAAATAAGCTTAACGCATCGCTCCGCTATGCTCAGCCTGTCGAAAAACCCCGGGGTTGATAAGGGGCCGCAGCCCCTTATGTTCAATCCGGCTCTGACGACATGTGCGTCAGAACGGATGAAAACCTTCAGGTTTTCGTACTTTGCGGGTTTTGCCGCCCGGGAGCGAATGCGAGAGGCAAAACCCGTGAAAACTCGAAAAAGTGGCGTTCAGCCACTTTTTCGACACTCTGCGCATCGCTCCGCTATGCTTAAATATCGTTTAATATCTCATCCTTAAGGGAGAGCAGGGCGCATATGTTCCTTGCATCCCTTGGGCAGCTTTCATCCCCCTGAGCCCTGTATAAGCCGTAGTTCATATGCGAGGCTATTATGTCCGCGCCCTTTTTGCTGCCGCTTGAGGCGGCTATCTCGCGGGCTACGGCCTCCATATCCATATCCTTAAGGCCCTTCACCTCAAAGTGGGCCGATGCAAGGCCGGCCACGCCGTCATAATGCGTGGTAAGCACGGATACGCTCCTCTGGCGGTCAAGATACCTCGTCACCGCGCGCACTATCATTGCCCCCTCCTCGGGATTGGTGCCTCTTGCGAACTCATCCAGGAGTATAAGGCTTATTCCCTTGGTTTCAGCCGCCTGTGCTATGGTCTCGTTGAACTGGACTATCTCCGCGCCGAAGCTTGAAAGCCCCCTGTCTATATCCTCAAGGTCCTCGCTTACTATGAATATCCCGCCGAACAGCGGCAGCTTGGCTTTTTTTGCAAACGGCAGCATGCCCGCCTTGACGAGCATGGCGTTGAGCGCAAGCGTCTTTAGCGCAACGCTTTTGCCGCCCATGTTTGCGCCGGTTATGACCGTTGCGCCCACAGGAGCTTCCAGCGATACCGGAGTAAAGCGCCTGTCCCGCTCAAAAAGTGCGTCCGCCACTCGCGGATTTATCATATCCTCCATCATTACGGCTCCGTCGCTGAATTCGGGCATCACTCCGGAATAAGCCTCGGCAAGCTTTGCCCTTGCAATGGTGAAGTCAAGCTCCGCCACGTTGTCCATGCAGCTCAGTATGCCGTTTTTGTATGGCACGAGCTTTATGCAAAGCTCCTTGCGTATGCGCCTTTCCTCCGCGTCCTCCCTGCCCGCGGCAAGCGAGCGCTCCGCCGTCAGCTTTGCCCTGGCGTCGGGGTCGTTTTCGCGTCTCAGCTTTTCCTCAAGCTCTTTTTTCAGCCTTCTTGCGGCCTTAAGCTCGTCGCTTGCGTTGTCGCTTATAAAAAACGTGGCCGCCCTGTTCCCCTCCGGATCCATAAGCTTTAGCGCCTCTGTCTGCGCGGGTATGTCTATACCCTGTATGTGCGCCTTGGCCTTCACCTCTTCAAGCACGGGATATATAAGCTCCGTCTGCAACAAAAACCGCTTCAGCTCAAACAGCTCAAGCTCGCTCAGCTGCGCCTCCTCAAGGTTCATTACGCTCCTTCGTATGTCCTTCATGGGCATCATCAGCCGCTCAAGCCTGCCGTAATGGAAGCTCAGCTCGGCAAGCGTATCGCGCACGGCGCATATGTTCCTAAGCTGAAGCTCAAGCTCCTCCGCCTCATCAGCATCAAAAAATCTAAGCCTGTTCACCCTCGCCTGCCCATATGGGCTTGAGCACTCAAGCTTGTTTATAACGTATCTGAAGCCTATGTTCTCCTGCTGCGCAAACGTCATCATACGGATATCTCCCATAATTTATGCATTAAAACTAAATATATATGCTAAACTCAATCCTCTTCGCTTTCAACATCAACAACGGGTACGCGGACGGCGGCCCTCATTCTTTCAAGCAGCAGCTTCCTGTCCATGTCAAAGCCATAGGCGGAGACGGGGTTTACCGTTATCGCCGCAAGCCTTACCGGCCGCCTCACCGCCAGCCTTACGCCCCTTATCATAAGCTTTTCATAGGAGCTGCGGCTTATTATAAGCTTGCTGCCGTCCTCCACGCTAAGCTCAAAGCCCTTTAGCTTTGCCCCGCCCATAAGCACGGGCTTTATCATGGCGTCCGTCACGGCTCCGCTTACATATGCGCTCTCTACGCCGGCATATTCGCGGCTGGTGAGCGCCTGTGCAAGCGTAATATCATCAGGCATAGGCTCCACCGCGCCGTTTTCTCGCCTGAACCTGACCTTGCACGCAAGCTCCGCATCAAGCTGAGCGTCGGTAAAGCTGTTCTGCTTGGGCAGCGTAAGAAGCTCGGCAGAAAACGCGGTATCGTCTATTACCGCGTTAATATCCCGCGAATAGCTCGCGCCCGTGCAGAGTATAGTAGCCTCGCATACGGCGGGCGCGCAGAGAGTCTTGCGGCTCAAGGCGCCGTCTATTATGCTAAGCTGCGCCCCAAACGAGGCGAAAAGCCCCATAAGCTCGCTCAGCTGGCTGGTCATGCTCGGGCCGGCAAGCTGCACGCTGCCGTCGCTGCGCGCCCTGACTATCGCAACCTCGCCAAGCGGCGTGGGCCAGCCGGTAGAATATACGATCTCCCTTGTGATATCGCTTAGCCTGAACATATCCTCAGCCGTGGCAACGAGCGTGTTTTCATATATGTATATGCCCGGCTTGGCGGTGCGCGTCACAAGGTCAACGCTTTCGCCGTCCCTGCCTATAGATGTGAGGCCGAGCCTTACGTCAGCTTCATTAAGCTCTGCTATCAGCCTGTTAAGCACGGTGGTCTTGCCCGCGTTTTTGCACATGCCTATTATGGAAAGCGAATGTACGTTTTGTATGTATTCCCTCAGCATAGCCTTCTCCTTCTGTTGCATCCTGTATTATAGCATACAGCCGGACGCGCTATCAAGGCCGCCGGCCGCCGCAAAAAAACAACAGAGATAGCTCTTTTTGAAAGCTATCCCTCATTGCCTGTTCACTTGGTAAAAGGCCGGGTATCCGCCTCCCTCACTCCGCCACGGCTATCATAGCGGCTATATCGGCAAAGCTTTCGCCGGTTACAAGCTGCGCTATGTCGAAGCAGACGTTTAGGCCGTTAAAGCCGTTTGTGTGTATCAACAAGGCGTCCTTCGTATCGGGGTCAAGGCATACGAGCGACTTGAAGCCGCCGTTGTCGCCCCAGTGCCACAGCATTTCTTTGTACAGCCCCCAGCCGAGGCCCCACTCCACCCCATGGCCCGCGCTGTTTTTGACGGAGCGCACACGCCGGGCAAAGTCAGGCTCGTTGAGTACGCCCATAATGAACTTTGGGTAGTCCTTTATGGTCACATACAGCGAGAACGCCGCGTTCGGCTCCATGCCCATAGAGTGCCTGGCGGTGCTGCGTTCCGGCTCCATGTCTCCGTTTTCATCCGCGGTGCGGGCAAGGCGGTGCCTAAGCGCGCCTGTCCATATCATCGCGGCGGAGTCCATGCCCAGCTTGTCCATTAGCCGCTGCTGCAGCAGCGCGTCAAGCCTTGTTTCAGTCAGCTTTTCTATTATCTGCTGCAAATAATAATAGCCCATGCCGCTGTAACCAAAGCCCTCGCCTGTGGCGAACCTCAGCTCCATAGGCAGCCTGCCCCAGTTTTGAAGGCCCGTGGCGTGGCAGAGCACATCGGCAGCCGTAGCCTTTAAGAAGCGGGCGTCCGTGCTCGGCACAATATCCGGCTCGTATTCTATAAGCGGCCTTGTAAGCTCTATTACCCCCTCATCGCAAAGCTCGAACACAAGCCTTGCAAAAAACGGCTTTGTAAGGCTTGCCGCCTCAAAGTATGTATCCTCGCTTACGGGCCGCGCGCGATTTGGGTCTGCAAGGCCGATAGTGCATGTAAAGGCGGGCCTGTTCCGGCTTATGAGCGCCATTGCCAGCCCGGGCACCCTGTTATTGCGCATAGACTCCGCGGCTGTTGCGGCAACCTGCTTGAGTTTGTCTTCATATATTCTCATAGCTTATATTGTACTCCTTTTATGGTATCGCCTGCCCTCTGCCTAAAGCGGGCGGGGCTGCGTTTTTGCTATATGCGGGGCAGGTCTTTATCCTTCGTACACTATCCTGCCGCCCACCATTGTCAGCACAGGCCGCACGGAGGGTATCTCCATAGGGTCTATGGTAAATATGTCCTTATCAAGCATCACAAGGTCGGCGGCGTAGCCTGCCTTAAGCCTGCCCTTGCTGCTTTCCATAAACTGCGCATAGGCGGAGCCTGAAGTATACGCATCTATGGCGGTGTATATGTCCACGCGCTCATTGGGGAAGAAGCCGCCCTCGGGATAGCCGTGCCTGTCCTTTCTTGTAACGGCAGCGTATATGTTGGCAAACGGGTCGCAGTCCTCCACGGGCGAATCCGTGCCGTAGGAAACGTGCGCGCCGAGGCGAGCCATGGTGCCGAACGCATACGAGGTCGATGATAGCTCCTCGCCGCAGCGGGGTATCACCGCATGCATATCATAATCAAGGAATATGGGCTGATACATAACTATTACATCGTCGCGGACTATCCTTTCAAGCAGCGGCATATCCGTTATCTGGCAGTGTACAAGTCCGTGCCTTAGCGGGTTCTTGTCCTTTCCGTCATGCAATACCGCTTCATAGCACTTTAGCGTCTCCTCAATGGCCTTGTCCCCTATAACGTGGGTAACTGCCTGTATGCCGTTTTCATCAGCCAGGCGCACAAGCTCGAGCATAACGCCGCCGCTCATCGCCTCAACGCCGTAGTTGCCCTTGTCGTCAAGGTAGCCGGCACTCATCATTGCCGTCCTGCCGCCTAAGGAGCCGTCCTTGAACAGCTTGAGCGGACCATATGTAAGCCACGGGTGTACGGAGCCGTTTTGCCTGTATTCCTTATACTCGGTTTCGATATAGCGCCTGAACGAGTCCGCATCGTTAAAGCATACCTGATGATGATACTTAAGCTTCGCCTTGCCCTGTGCAAATATGCCGTTCACCATGGGCAGCACAAGCGAGGCCGGAGCGGTCGTACCCGCATCGTTTGACTGCACGCTCGTTATGCCGCGTGACACGGCGTAGTCCATGGCCTGCATGAACATGGCTTCGCTCTGCTCCATAGTGTACTCGGGTATAACCGACAGTATCCTGCCGCATGCGCCCTCGGTAAACACGCCGGAGGGGTAGCCGTCCTCCTCAAGCTCAAACGTGCCGCCCTCAAACTGGCTCGAGCCTATGCCCAGTCCAAGCAGCTCTATGGCTTTTGTATTTGCCGTTACCACATGGCCGCATATCCTTTCAAGCACTACGGGTACAGCTGTTGATATCCTGTCAAGGTCGTGCCTTGTGGGTATGCGCTTGTCTCCCGTAAACAGGTCCTGGTTCCAGCCTACGGAGTGTATGCCGCCCTTGCAGCGCTCAGGATATTTTTGCATAAAGCGGCGCACCCTGTCTATCATTTCGTCTATTGAGCTTACGCCGGTTATATCCGCCTGATAAAGCCCCGCGCCCACCATCAGAAGATGCATATGGCTGTCGTTGAGTCCCGGTATTATGGTGCTGCCGCGGCAGTCAATTATCCTCGTTTCGGAAGGCACAGCCGTAGCTGCAAGGCTCACTATGTCCGCATCCGTACCGGCAGCCTCAATCATGCCGTCCTTTACAAGCAGCGCCTGTTCAAAGCGCCCTCTTTCAATATACACCTTTGCGTTTATAAATGCTGTGTTCACGTCCTTGCCTCCACGATAAGTATATTCTATGTGTTATATTATAATTGCTTTTGTGATGCGCGCAATGAGTAAATGCTTTTGTATTGACAAGCGCAGCTTTTTCCCGTAAAATCAGCAAAGGACTGTGAAGCGGAACAGTAATCGCTGCCGTGGGCAAAGAGAGACCCCTTTTTTGCTGAGATGGGGGAGCCACTGCTCGGTGAAGCTCGCCGCGGAGTCCTCTGCGGCAATGCGCAGCGCGTTCCTCGCGTTACAGGGGGCATAAGCGGGCAAAGCGATTTGCCAAGCGGAGTGGTACCGCGGAAAATGTTCCGTCTCTTGCAGGATAAGAGGCGGCTTTATTTTTATGATGATATACAGCAGAAAGGAACAAAACGATGTCACAGCGTTACGAACACGATTCAATCGAGCTGAAATGGCAGAAGCGCTGGGAGGATGCGCACTGCAACGAGGCTAAGGAGGACTATTCCAAGCCCAAATTCTATGGCCTTATCGAGTTTCCCTATCCTTCTGGCCAGGGCTTGCATGTGGGTCACCCGCGCCCCTTCACCGCAATGGACGTTATTTGCCGCAAGAGGAGGCTTGAAGGCTACAACGTGCTATTCCCCATAGGCTATGACGCTTTTGGCCTGCCTACTGAGAATTACGCCATTAAGACCGGCATACACCCGACCATAGTGACCGCGCAGAACATAGCCCGCTTCAGGTCGCAGCTGAAGCGGCTCGGCTACTCCTTCGACTGGTCAAGGGAGATAAGCACCTCCGATCCCGAGTATTATAAATGGACGCAGTGGATATTCCTTAAGCTCTATGAGCATGGCCTTGCATATAAGGCGGAGATACCCATAAACTTCTGCACCTCCTGCAAGGTTGGCCTTGCCAATGAGGAGGTTGTGGACGGCGTGTGCGAGCGCTGCGGAGGCGAGGTTGTTCAGCTTGTGCGCAGCCAGTGGATGCTTAAAATAACCGAGTATGCGCAGAAGCTTATAGACGGGCTTGACGACGTTGACTTCATAGAGCGCGTAAAGACCCAGCAGCGCAACTGGATAGGCCGCAGCGAGGGAGCCGAGGTGGACTTTAAGCTGGCAGGGACGGAGGATAAGCTTACCGTATACACCACAAGGCCGGATACGCTCTTTGGCGCGACATACATGGTCATAAGCCCGGAGCATAATTATATAGACAAATACAAAGGCCGCATACAAAACTGGGACGAGGTGCAGAAGTACCGCGACGAGGCCGCCCACAAGAGCGACTTTGAGCGAGGCGAGCTTAACAAGGAAAAGACCGGCGTTGTGCTTAAGGGCCTTAATGCCATAAACCCCGTGACCAAAAAGGAGATACCCATATGGGTTTCTGACTATGTGCTTATGAGCTACGGCACGGGCGCAATAATGGCCGTTCCCGCCCACGACACAAGGGACTATGCATTTGCAAAAGCGTTCGGCCTGCCCATAGTAGAGGTCGTTGCCGGCGGCGATATAACGAAAGAGGCTTATACAGAGTGCGAGCATGGCCGCATGGTCAACTCCGGCTTCCTTGACGGCATGGAGGTCGCCGAGGCTAAGAAGGCCATTGCCGACTATCTTGAAAAAGAGGGCATAGGCCATAGGAAGGTCAATTATAAGCTGAGGGACTGGGTGTTTGCGCGCCAGCGTTACTGGGGCGAGCCGATACCCCTTGTAAAGTGCGACAAGTGCGGCTGGGTGCCGCTGAGCGAAAGCGAGCTGCCTTTAGAGCTGCCCATGCTCGACGACTTTTCTCCCACGGACGATGGCTCAAGCTGCCTTGCGCGCGCCAAGGATTGGCTGCACACCACCTGCCCGCGCTGCGGAGGTCCGGCCGTGAGGGAGGCCGACACCATGCCCAACTGGGCCGGCTCAAGCTGGTATTTCCTCAGGTATACCGACCCACATAACGACAAGGCCTTTGCCTCTGAGGAGGCTCTAAAGTACTGGCTGCCCGTTGACTGGTACAACGGCGGCATGGAGCATACCACGCTGCACCTGCTCTATTCAAGGTTCTGGCACAGGTTCCTTTACGATATAGGCCTTGTGCCTGCAAAGGAGCCGTATATGAAGCGCACCAGCCACGGCATGGTGCTTGGCGAGAACGGCGAAAAGATGAGCAAATCAAGGGGCAACGTCGTCAACCCCGACGATTATATAAAGGAGTACGGGGCGGACGCTTTCCGCATGTACATCATGTTCATGGGCGCTTTCGATCAGCCTATCCCCTGGAACACGCAGGGCACAAAGGGCTGCCGCAGGTTCCTTGAAAGGGTGTGGCGCCTGCAGGATATGATAAGCGATGAGCACGGCATAAGGGAAAGCGTAAAGGCCGGCTACAACGCCACCATAAAGAAGGTGGGCGAGGATATTGAGCGCATGAAGTTCAACACGGCAATAGCCGCCATAATGAGCTTTGTAAACGATATCTACGCCGTTGGCAGCATAACGAAGGAGGAGCTGAGGACGCTGTTGATACTGCTCTTCCCCTTCGCGCCGCATATCACCGAGGAGATAAACGAAGCCGCTTCGCTCGGTTCGCCCATATACGAGGCGCACTGGCCTGAATATGACGAAAGCGCCCTCGCTGCGGACAGTGTGGAGATGGGCGTTCAGATAAACGGCAAGATCCGCGCACGCATAATGGCGCCTGCCGACGCCGAAAAGGACGCGATAGAGAAGCTTGCTCTTGAAAGCAAGGACGTGCAGCCCTTTATAGAGGGCAAGACCGTGAGGAAGGTAATAGTCGTCAAGAACATAATCAACATAGTCGTAAGCTGACGGCTGATGTAGATAGCCGAGCCTGCAAAAAGCCCCGAAGCAGCTGCTTCGGGGCTGAGTTTATTCCGTTTGTTCCTGTTCAGCCTTTTCAAGCCTTTCAAGCGCGGCTTGGGCCTGCTCCCAAAGGGAATACAGCCCGTCAAGCTGCCGCTTCTTTTCTTCTATAGTACGGCTCAGCTCAGAGGCCTCGACATAGTTCGTGGCGACTTGAGGCGAAGCAAGCTTGTCCTCAAGCCTGCTTATCTCCTCCTCGGCCTGGCTCACCCTGTCCTCAGCCCGTCTCAGCTCGCCTGAGGCGCGGTTTATGGCGCTCTGCCGCTCTCTTCTTGCCCTGTAATCCTCGCCCGCTGCGGAGCGCTGTACGCTTTTGCGCTTCGCTTCGTCAGCCTCGCGCTCCTGCTTTGCCTTTAGGTAATCCTCATAGCCGCCTATGTAGCTCTCTATGCCGTTTTCCGTCATGCAAAGCACCCTGTCGGCAAGCCTTTCAACAAGGTAGCGGTCATGCGTTACGATGAGCATTGTGCCCTCGTATTCCTCAAGCGCGGCCTCGAGCGCTTCACGCGAGTCTATGTCAAGATGGTTCGTAGGCTCGTCCAGCAGCAGCAGGTTAGAGCCCGTCAGCATCAGCTTGAGAAGCTTTACCCTCGCCACCTCCCCGCCGGAAAGCTTCTCAAGCGGCTTGAACACATCGTCTCCCCTGAACAGGAACGCCGCAAGCGCCGAGCGTATCTGAGTATCGCTCATTCTCGGGTAGGTATTGCGTATCTCCTCTATTGCCGTAACGTTAGAAGAAAGCGAGGCCGCGTTCTGCTCATAGTAGCCTGCATGCACGTTTGCGCCAAGGCTGTAGGCGCCGCCGTCCGGCTTAAGCCTGCCCATAAGTATCTTCAAAAGCGTTGTCTTGCCGCAGCCGTTTGGCCCCAGCAAAAACACCCTTTCTCCCTTTTTGATAAGCAGATCGACGTTTTTGAATACGCTCTTGTCAAACCGCTTTGCAAGGCCCTTGGCTATTACTACCTCATTGCCGCTCACAGCGTCCGCATGGAAGCGGAAATGTATGCTGTCCGTATCCCTTTCCGGCTTTACAAGGGTCGCTCTAAGCCTGTCCGCCTGCTTCTGCTTGCTTGCCGCGGTCACGAAATTATGCTCCTGTCCCCAGCGGCGCTGCTGCTCAACTATGCCCTCTATGCGGCGTATCTCCTTCTGGGTGTTCACATAGCGGCGCCTCAGCATCTCCTGCTCGTCTGCCATAAGCTCGCGGTGCCTTGTATAGTTGCCCTCGCTCATAAAGAAGCGGGTGTTCTTTATCTCCATAGTGCGCCTTGTAACCGCGTCAAGGAAGTACCTGTCGTGCGATATGACTATAAACGCGCCCTGGTAGCCCTTCAAGAATTCCTCAAGCCAGGCTATGGAGTCCATGTCAAGGTGGTTCGTAGGCTCGTCCAGCAGCAGAAGCTGCGCCCCGGAGAGCAGCACCTTGGCAAGCTGCGCCTTGTTCCTTTGGCCGCCGCTCATGTCCCCAAGCCGCTTGTCAAGCTCCTTTTCCGTGAAGCCGAGGCCCATAAGCGCGCTGCGTGTGCGGCTCTTATATGTAAGGCCGCCGGAAAACTCATAGTCCTCCCTTAAAGCGTGCTGCCGCTTAATGAGAGTATCCAGCCTTTCACCCTCGGCCGTTTCAAGCTCCTTCGCTACAGCGTCAAGCTCGGCCTCTGTTTTTATAAGCTCCTTAAAGGCTTCAAGCGTAGCCTCATAAACCGTTTTGCCGGTATCGGCAATGGTCTGTGTCATGCTCATTATTTTGGCGTTTTTGGAGCGGTAAAGCTCGCCGGAGTCATACCCCTCCTCGCCAAGCAGTATCCTGAACAGCGTAGTCTTGCCGCAGCCGTTCACGCCAACAAGCCCCACCCTGTCCTTTTCGGCTATTTCAAACGATACCCCGTCAAAAAGCAGCCTTTCAACAAATACCTTCTTCAGATCGTGTGCAGAAATAATAGGCATACAAAAAATACCTTTCGCTCGCAATAAGCATTGCAATTACTCTAAATCCAATTCTGTTATGCCCGGGCTTTATCAGTGCAAAAAGCCGGCGTTAAGCCCCTCCCTCGGGTCAAGCGTGATTATCCTGACGCCCCTGGCAGCGGCGTAATCAACGGTGTTCTTAGTGCCGCCCGCCATCCCGTCATATACGGCTATGACGAGCGAGCTGTGGTCCACCATATATGCGTTCCTTTGCATAAACGATGTTGGCGCATAGCATGGCGCGCATACTATCGTGCTGTCCGCCGCAAGCACCGTTTTTTCAAACTCATCTTTCAGCCTTCCGTTAAGGTTGGCATTGAAGGTTGGATACGGCAGCGCCAGCACAAGCTCAACGTCAGACTTTATTCCTTTAAGCCTTATCACCTCTGCCGCCGCATAAAGGTCAACGCCTATGGCCCCGCCGGATATAAAGCGCCTGTAGCCATTATCGTAAGCCGAAAGTATGGCTTCGCCCAGCCTGAGCTTCAGCTTTATACACTCAAGGCTGCTTTCGTTGTAGCCCCAGGGCAGCTTCTTGGGCCTGTATCCGGTAAAGCATGCGGTATGCTTCTTATCCATGCTCGTTCTCCCTTTCCATGGTCGCTGTTTGTTCGGGGAGGTTTGCAGCCTGCATGCGCATCAATATCTGTTGCGCACCTTTTCGGCAAAGCCCATAAAGTCCTTAAGCTCTATCGTCCTTCCATCGTCAAGCTTTATCCTGCCGCTGAAGCGGCCGAACACCTGATGCTGGTCGCTCTCTATTATAAGCGCGTTGGTATGGGCTGCGCGGTCTATCACCGGCACAAAGTCCATCTCGAACCTGTTGTCGTCGCTTGTAAACGTCCAAGGCTTAACAAAGCTGTCCTTTGGTATGTTGAAGCTGACTTGTGAAAGCTTGTGCGCCCTGCCCTCGTATATAACAAGGTTCTCGCTGGCGGCGGACGTGTTGCCGAAGCCATAGCCTATGTTAAAGCCCAGCAGCTTGCCGTCCACTATCCCGTTGCCGTTGCCCCAGTACCATGTGTTGTCGTATGTCCACACTCCCCTGCCCCAGTCAAGCGTTGCAAAGCTGGTATCCGGCTCAAATGCGTATTCCCTTGCGCCAAGCACGGCCTTGCCGCCGGCTCTCATGCAGTTTATCTTTTGGTTATAATAAAACGCCTTGCTCTTTTCAAACGGAGTTGCTATTACCATGCTGTCCATTTCAGGCTGGTCTAACGATATGGCTATATCCAGCGTTTCCTCACCCAAAAACCGCTTAAAGCGGCAGCTAAGCTCCCTTTTGCCGTTTCCGGCTTCAAAGCGCATGCTCACGCGCTTGTTGCTGAATTCGCTCACGCCCTTGTCGGAGCTTTCCGGCAGCTTGAACCTGCCCATAGGGAAGGCCGTCATTACGGACGTGGTCTGCTCCCACGGCTTTGTGAAGTCGATAAGGCTTGCAGATATCAGCCCCATATAGCCATTATCAGCTATCGTCAGCGCTACCGCATGGGTATCGTTTGAAACAAGATAGTAGTCCCATTCCTTTATGCGTATCCTGGCGGCCTTTATGTCAGCCCTTCTGTATTGGCTTACAAGTCCCCTTGCCCAGCCAGGCTCGGCTATGTTGCCGTTTTTATCAAGCAAAGGCTTACGCTCCAATATCTCATGCTGCATGGCTAATACCTCCGGTAAATATGCTCGTTATGATAGCAGCTACGGTTATAGCTGCGGATATGATAAGTATAAGCGTTTTTGCGGCTTACCGCAACAAATTGTTAACAAAGCATGGACTTCTCGACAAAAAGCGGGTTTTTAGCTATAATTTAGCTATGGAAAAGAAGTGGAAGAAAAGGCGCGAAAGAAGCGCCAGAATAAGGCTGTTTTTCAAGCGCATAAGGATACCGCTGTTTGTGGTTACAGGCAGCTTCCTTACGGCTTTTATACTTATACCGCTATCTCTTGGCGGCTTTGCCTACGGGGCTGAAAGCATAGAGATAGCGCCTGAGCCGGCTGCGACTCCAGGTATCGCTGCGATACAGCCGTATGACTCAGACGAGCCTGTGGCTCAGCCAAGCGCCCAGCCTACGGACTCTTCTGCTTCCGCGGGCATAGGCATGGCGGCTCAGGCCTCTCCGGAGCAGACCGGGCAGCAGGGCGTTGACACGAACGCATACAAAACGCTCAGCTACGATATGCGGGACGAGGCCGTCAATGCGCTTCAGCAGCGGCTCATGGACCTGTACTATATGGGCAGCGACGAGACTACGGACTACTTTGGGCACGTTACCGAGGCTGCCGTTATATTATTCCAGCGCGCGCATCATCTTAAGGAGAGCGGTCAGGCCGACGCGCAGACACAGGCCATACTTTACAGCGATTCCGCAAAGAGCTACGTTCTGAATAAGGGCTGCTCGGGCGACGATGTGCTCACTTTGCAGGGCGAGCTTAAGGAGCTTGGCTATTATGACGGCAAGCTTAACGGTTACTACGGCACGGCCACAGGAAGGGCCACGGCTGCTTTTCAGAAAAAGAACGATCTTAGCATAACCGGCGAGGCGGATTATGACACGCTTGAGCTTCTGTATTCGCCTAAGGCAAAGCCCGCCATAGACCCTACGCCTACCCCGTCGCCCACGCCTACGCCCAAGCCCACCAAAACACCCAAGCCGACCAGGTCGCCAAAGCCTACCAAAACGCCTAAGCCAGGCTCCACGCCGGCTCAGGGCTGGGAGGTTATCGAAACGCCGGAGCAGACTTATTACAACTATACGCAGCCTCCCGTTAACTATGGCGGCGGAGTTTCCGACTTTATTGCGCTTGCAAAGCAGCAGATAGGCATACGCTATGTGCTTGGCGGCAAGGGGCCGGACAAATTTGATTGCTCAGGTTTTGTATACTATTGCTTGAAGCCTCTTGGCAAGATGAGCCGCTACTATAATTCTTCCGGCATGAGCCAGATTGACGAATGGCCCACCGTATACGGCAAGGAGAACCTTCAGCCCGGCGACCTTATATTCTATAAGTCCGAGGGTGCAAACACAAAGGTGACTCACGTTGCCATATGGCTTGGCGGCAACAAGCTCATACACGCCTCCGCCAGCGAAGGCTGCGTGTGCATAACGAGCTGGGGCGGCTGGAGCGACAGGAACTTCTTATTTGGCAAACGTGTGTTTTAACAGCGCCAGGATTATGATATAATCGCTGTACAGACTATAAAGGGACGGTATTTTGGCATGAAGAAGTTTTTTGAAGAGTTCAAGGCATTCGCCATAAAGGGCAATGCAATGGATCTTGCCGTTGGCATGATGGTTGGCGCCGCGTTTACGGCCATAGTAACGTCGCTTGTCAACAACATCATATCCCCGCTGATAGGGCTGCTTGTAAAGGTCGATTTTTCAGACCTTGTGTGGACGATTGACGGCGTTGACGTTCAGTATGGCGCGTTTATAATGGCTGTGCTCAACTTTGTTATAGTTGCGTTTGTGCTGTTTATTGTGGTCAAGGCGCTCAACCAGCTGAAGTCGATAGGCAAAAAGGAGGATGCGCCCCCTGCGCCCACAACAAAGCTATGCCCCTATTGCAGGAGCGAAATAGCCATTGACGCTGTGCGCTGCCCAAACTGCACCAGCACGCTTGATATTGATAAATAAGCATAGCGGGTTAAAAAGCGATATCACAAGGGCTGCTTTATGAAAAGCAGCCCTCAGCGTGTCGATAAACCCTGGGGTTGTTAAGGGGCGGCTGCCCCTTAAGCTTTATTCCGGCTCTGACGGCATGCATGTCAGAACGGATGAAAGCCCAAAGGTTTTCGTACCTTGCTACTTTTGCCGCCCGGGAGCTAATGCGAGAGGCGAAACCCGAAAAAACTCAAAAAAGTGGCGACCAGCCACTTTTTTGACAGACTGAGCCCTTTCTACGCTTATACCAACTGGTAGAATAAGCCGTGCTGCACGCAGTAGTAAACCAGCATGCCGTGGCCAACATATGGTATGCGGCAGCTGAGGTTCCATTCCGGATACTGCTTTTTCATATACAATCCATCCGCGGTTATCAGCGCAACAAATGATATATAGTGCGTCTTTGTCATAGGGTGCAAGGAGGTAATATAAAAATCATTATCCGTTATGCTGCTCTCAAGCATATTTTCACCCTGCGCCTTTTGCGCTTTTACAGGCTTAAGCCTTTTGCCGCAGCAGCATATAAGGGCATCCCCGGCCGCGATTATAAAGTTGTGGCAGCTCGGGCAAATGTAGAACCTAAGCTTTTTCATGTTGCCGCTAACCGCTTCGTTTGCGCACTGCTCACCGGATATAAGCCCTTCAGCATTTACATCAAGCGCCTTTGACAGCGCCGGTATTATCGATATGTCCGGATAGCCGCATCCCGTTTCCCTTAATTAAAGATATTGTTGGGTAAAAAAGAAAGGTCAGTCGATTTTGCCGATGAAGCGGTAGTAGATTTCTACTTCCTGCTCACGGCTT
>SFCQ01000019.1 GCA_004558525.1 Clostridiales bacterium | reverse complement strand
CGGGGGAGGGAGGCGGAGCAACTCAAGCACAGGGAGCTGTAGGCAGCCGCTCCTGCGGCAACGCACAGCGACCATGTGCGCAGAGCCGGAACCGGGCAAGCAGCACGCAGAAGCGTGCTGTTTGTTTTTGTGCTATTTGACAATTTCTCATCTTCCCGAGCCTAACTCCGCTCAAGCGGCTGGCGACATTGCGCAGCCGACCGCCTCCTGCGGACGGGGGAGGGAGAAGTAACCGTCCTCGGCAAAGGTAACGGTTACTCTTTGTAACTAAGAATCTTAGCCAACCGTCACCGGCAGGCACTTTTTCTATGCTTATTATATGCTATGCTCTTATTTTTTGCAAGCGATAGTTTGCTGAATAAGCTTACGGGGTTATAATAAAAGGCAGGCGGACGCTCCTGCTAAAATAATTATTACGAATTTGTAATAAACCTGTTGACAAGGACGTAATGATGTGGTAACATGTGATTGTGCAAACGGGAAGGCCCCAAAAACAGGCGCAAGCCAAGCCGGGTGTGATTCCCGGCAACACAAACAAAAAATTTTTTGAAAGGAAATTAGACAAGATGAAGAAACTGTTTGCTCTCGTTCTTTCTCTGGCTCTCGTCGTTGCCTTTGCGGTTCCCGCTCTGGCCAGCGGCTGGGCACAGCTTGATTGGCAGATCCCCGTCTACAAAGACATCACCCTGACCCTCACCGGTCTCGATCTCGTTCAGAACACCTCCGCGGTTGGTAGCCTGTATGCTCCCCTGAGCACCTACTACCCCGTTGTAAAGAACAGCCGCGTTCACTTCTACGCTGAAGTTGTTCTGCCCGATGCCGATCAGCTCAGCCCCGCTATGAAGCGTCTGCTGGCGAGCTGGAAGCTGGATCTTGATATTGCTGTCAACGCCATCACTCTGGATGACACTTTCAAGCAGTACAAGGATAAGGCTCTTGCAGGTACGTTCAATGTTGCCAGCTATGGCAATGTAAATGAAGGCTTCACCGTGTCTTTCGGCACCAGCGAATACACCAAGGGTAGCAAGACCACTTGGGGTTATGAGTGCTGGGGTAGTGTCAATGCCGACGGTAAGGATGCCGTTGTCAACGCTTCCATTGGCTTCTACAATATCTTCAAGAGTGGCATCATGGAAATCGACAACAACATGGACGGCATCAACGATTTCATCGTTATCAACAACAAGACCACCAACACGATACCCGCACTCGGCGATGGCTACATCGTTGACGTATGCACCTCCACCGGCGCTTCCAACTACATGTATGTATTCTTCCCCACCAGTGGCGACAAGGTAGACAAGACCAGGCCCATCCTGATCTGCGCCAACAGCACTGACGGCGAATTCGCCATCACCAAGAGCGTAGTTCAGAACCCTGACTTCCTGAAGAACAACACCTATGCTACCGCTGCCCAGTACAACGCGCTGAAGGCCGTGTACGACAAGGTATTCAAGTTCCTCGGCTTTGAATATGACGAGGCTAACTACATGACCGATGCTCACTTCGAGCACTACTTCGGCACCATCATGGCTCAGAGCCAGAAGATCACCTATCCCAACGGCTCCGTCATCGTCAACCCCGTCACTCCCGGGCTGCCAGTAACCGGTGACAACGCCAGCATCGTTGGCTTCGCCATGATCGCTGTCGCTCTGGTAGCCGCCGCTGTCGTGACCGTTAAGAAGGTCCGTGCGTAATTTAACCTAAACTTGGGATCAAACCCATTGCACGCTGCGCCCCCGCTTACGCGGGGGCGTTGGTTTTCACTTGTTAAATAATTGCCTGTAAAACCAATGCGTGAGCATATAATGAATATATAAAAAATGCCTGCCGGCGACGGTTGGCCAAGATTCTTAGCTACAAAGAGTAACCGTTACCTTAGCCGGGGACGGTTACTTCTTGTTTTTGCTGTGTTTTGAAAACCGCCGTGCCGTTCCCCCCGCGGAGCGGTCGTTTTAAGGGGGTTACGGGGGTAGCCAGGGGGCCTGAAGGGGGGAAATCGAAATCCCCCCCCGGCCCCTTGGCATATGTAGCGCATTTCTATTGCCGCTGTGCAGGCGTCAAAAAAAGTGGCTGGTCGCCACTTTTTCGACAGGCTAAAGCCCCCTTAAACAAGGGGGCTTTGGTTTCAACGTTCACGCTTAATCAAGCTCTATTCTGGGGTTTTCCCTGGAGCGCCTGTATAGGGTAAGCTTGCGGCCTATGCACTGCACCGGCTCCGCGTGGAGCCTTGCGGCAAGGGTGTCTATGGTCTCTCTTGGGCTGTCGGGCGCGGTCTCAAGCACGGTTATCTTGATAAGCTCGCGCGCCTCAAGCGCGGCGTCAAGCTGCTCGGTAACGGCCGGGGTCACGCCGGATTTGCCTATCTGATAAAGCGGCTGAAGGGTGTTCGCCATGCTCCTCAGCTGCGCTCTCTGTTTACTGTTCATCTATGCTTCTCCTTTATAAATAATTTGAACAAAAAATTACTCGATGAAATCGAATTCCCATTCACCCATGCGGACGACGCTTTCCTCGGTGGCTCCGGCCTTGCGGAGCGCATCGATAATGCCCTCCCTGATAAGGAACTGCTGGAAGCGGCGCATGGAGCCTTCATCGTCGGCATAGGTGGTATCGAGTATGTAATCCACGCTGCCGCCGGTAACGACGAACACATCGCCGTCCTTTTCAATATTGAAGCCAGGCTCATACCTGTGCGTCTCGGTAATGCCCTCTTCTTCAAACTCATATGTCTTTGGCAGAGTATCAAGCGTTTTTACAAGGCAGTCGATAAGCGCGTCGAAGCCCTTTACCATAGCGGCGGAGACGGGGAATACCTCCACATCTTCGCTTTTAAGCGCCTCCCTTAGCCTGTCAAGATTGTCCTGCGCGCCGGTGACGTCCATCTTGTTGGCGGCGACTACCTGCTTAAGCTCGCCAAGGCGAGGGCTGTAGCGGGTAAGCTCGCCCTTTATCTTGAAATAATCGTCCACCGGATCGCGCCCTTCGCTGCCGGAAACGTCTATAACGTGGACGAGCAGGCGGGTGCGCTCGATGTGTCTCAAAAAATCATGCCCGAGGCCGGCGCCCTCGGCAGCGCCCTCGATCAGCCCGGGGATATCGGCAAGCACAAAGCTCTTGTCATAGCGCTTGACAACGCCAAGGTTGGGCGTGAGCGTGGTAAAATGATAGTTGGCTATTTTAGGCTTGGCGCTCGTAAGTACGGAAAGAATGGTGCTTTTGCCAACGTTTGGCAGGCCGATAAGGCCAACGTCGGCAATGGTCTTAAGCTCCAGCTCAACTTCTCTTTCAAGCGTTTTCTGCCCGGGCTGGGCGAAGCGCGGAGACTGCCTGGTAGGCGTAGCGAAGCGGCAGTTGCCTCTTCCGCCGCGTCCGCCGTGCAGCACTACCTTCTGCCTGCCGGCGGTGTTAAGGTCGGCTGCAACAGCGCCGGTTTCAACGTCCCTTACAACCGTGCCTACGGGAACCTTTATGATAAGATCCTGGCCGTTTTTGCCGCTCGACCTGCCTGCGCGGCCCTTTTCGCCGTTTTCAGCCCTGTAGAAGCGGGCGAACTTGAAGTCGAGCAGCGTATCCATGTTGCTGTCCGCAACGAAAATGACGCTGCCGCCTCTGCCGCCGTCTCCGCCGTCAGGGCCGCCGCGCGCAACGAATTTTTCCCTGTGGAAGCTGGCGCAGCCGTCCCCGCCGTCGCCCGCCTTTATGACTATTCTTGCTTTGTCAACGAACTGCATCGCTTTTCTCCGTTTTCTTTAGTTTATTTATGTGCTCCATGCAATATGGCTTGAGTGTGCAGATATCGCACCTTGGATTCCTTGCCGAGCATATTCTTCTGCCATGGAATATTATCCAATGGTGAGCGATGGACCAATCCTCTTTAGGAATGTTTTGCATGAGCTGCTTTTCGGTATCGAGCACGTTTGAGGCGCAGGATAGGCCAATCCTGTTAGCTACCCTGAAAACATGCGTATCCACAGCGATAGCTGGCACGCCGAAAGCGTTTGATACTACAACGTTGGCGGTTTTTCTGCCTACGCCGGGCAGCTTCATAAGCTCGTCCCTGTCGCACGGAACAAGGCCGCCATAGTTTTCGAGTATTAGCTTGCTTGCGTTTATTATGTTGCGCCCCTTGTTTTGATATAATCCGCAGCCTTTTATATAAGCGAAAAGCTCATCCTCGCCCATTGCGGCAAAAGCCTGCGGAGTGTTGTATTTTTGGAACAGCACAGCCGTGGTCTTGTTAACCTGCTTATCCGTGCATTGTGCGGAAAGCATAGTCGCCACAAGCAGCTCAAACGGGGTAGTGAAGTTAAGCTCCGGCTTAGCATCCGGATAAGCAAGCCTGAGCGCCTCGAGCGCATTCTCTATCCTAAGCTTTTTTTGGGCTTTTGTTTCTTTCACATAACTCACTCCCTTCAAATTATCATTATATATGCTTTATGCTGTATTTTGCAACAGCAATAACCTGTCAGGAGCCTGTTGAGCGGTAATGCTTTAAGCCCACGCGCCACAAAGCATAGCATGGCAGCAGGAACCACAGGCTTATCATAGGCATGAACGGCGCGATATCGGGCGCGCCTTTATCCAATATATAGCATAAGGGATAATACTGCACAAGCGCAAGCGGCACCACGAAGGTGAATATCCTCAAAACGGTGTCGCCATACACGCCCAAGGGGTATCTGCCGAATTCCCTGCTGCCGTCGGTGAATATATTCAAAAACTCAAGCCCCTCTGTTGTGAAGAAGGACAGCGCCGCGTATATTACAAACACGCCGGAGAATACCGCCGCGCCGCACAGCACCATCTCCGCAAGCACAAGCGCCTTTGAGAGAGTCCAGCTCACGCTGCATTTTGCTATCGCGTAGCCGAACACTATTGCGGCCTCTATGGCCCTGCCAAGCCGCGCAAAGTCCGCTTTTTGCGCCAGCACCTGAAACATAAGCGCGCGCGGCCTGACCATGATGCGGTCAAATTCGCCGTTGGCAAGCATTTTAGAAAAAGTATCAAAACCGCGTGCAAAGCACTCCGCAAGCGAAAAAGCCATAAGCACGCTTGAAAAGCACAGCAGCACCTCGCTGAATGTGAAGCCCTTCACCTGATCAAATCTGGAGAACATGAATACTATGCCTATAAGCGTAGTCAGGGACGTGAGTCCCTGGCCGATGAGCGACATGAAGAAAGAAGCCTTGTGCTGCATCTGGCTTTTTAATAATACGGAAAGATATCTTATGTACAGCTTCATAGCCTCAGCCCCCCTGCACGCACACGCGCCGCATGCTCTTTTTCAAACAAAGCTTGCCCGCTATAACAAGGAATACAAGCCAGAATAGCTGCAAGCCAACAGCCTGAACAAGCGCGCTGCCCGCTATATTGCCGCTGTATATCCTAAGCGGCACATTCTGTCCGCTGCCAAACGGCAGCAGCTCCGCTATTCTTTGCAGGCCCCCTGGAAAGAACGGCAGCGGTATCACAGCGCCGGTAAAAAGCTCGCCCAGCGCGGCGATGAGCGCCTTTATGCCATATGGCGATATGGTGTGTATGCTGATTATATATACCATCATAACTATGGCTGTTGTAACAAGTATGGCAAGCGCCATGCTAAGCACGGCCATTATAAACGCAAGCGGGCTTGCCGGCAGACTAAGGCCCCATGGATACGGCAGCAGCGAGGCGACTATAAGCACGGGTATGCTCCTTAAAAGCGCCTGACTGGTGCGCATAGCCATATTCTTCATGAACCAGAAGTCATATAGACCGATGGGCCGCGTAAGCTCATAGGCAAGGCTTCCCGAGCTTATCATATCAAACACGTCCTGATCGAAGAACCAAACCGCCAAAGCCCTGAAAAACGCCTGCTGGAGCCAAATATAGCTTGTTATTTGGCTGAACTCCATAGGGAAGGCTGCGGCATCGGCTTCATAAAAGGCTTTGTAGAGCAATATTTCCATGAATCCCCACGCGAACTGGCATGCTACGCCGGCAAGCGCGGCTATTCTGTATTGCAGCCCATAAAGGAACTTTATCCTGAACACGCTGACGCATTTTTTGATATAGCTTTTCATATATCAAGCTCCCCATAAAGCTTGGCTACAAGCTCCTCGGTAGAAGCGTTGGGATCAACGCCGTCATATCCGGCGCATTGGCTCTTAAGCTTGTCAAAGCTGCCGTTATACAGTATCCGTCCCTTGCCGATAAGTATGACCCTTTCAGCCATAGCTTCAATATCCTGCATATCGTGGGTGGTCAATATTATGGTCGTTTTGCGCTCCCTGTTCAGCTTTTTCATAAATCCCCTTACCGCAAGCTTGGATACGGCGTCAAGCCCGATGGTAGGCTCGTCCAGAAAAAGCACCCTTGGAGAATGAAGAAGGGAGGCAGCTATCTCGCACCTCATCCTTTGCCCAAGGCTGAGCTGCCTTGCGGGCGTGCGTATTATGCCGGCTATGTCAAACAGCTCCGTAAGCTCGTCAAGGTTAGCTTTGTATTGTTCAGGCTCTATTTCGTATATGTCGCGTATAAGCTCAAAGGAATCTATTACCGGCACATCCCACCAAAGCTGACTCCTTTGCCCGAATACCACGCCTATCTGCTTAGCGTGCCGCTTTCTGTTTTCCCAGGGTACTATGCCGTTTATTCTGCATATGCCGCTATCCGGCGTCAATATGCCGCTCATCACCTTTATCGTGCTGCTTTTGCCCGCGCCGTTAGGGCCGATGTAGCCGACTATCTCACCATCGTCAACGCGAAAGGAGACGTCGTTTAGCGCGTGTATGTACTCATATTCCCTGCTGAACAGCGCCTTTACAGCCTCCGCAAAGCCTCCGCTTCGCCTTGCGACCTTATAGGTTTTTTCAATATGCTCAAGCTCGATCATTTTACTCACCCCTTTGCAGTATACGATATCAGGTTTTTGCGATGAAAAGCAAAACATTATATAACTTATAGTGGTGCGTGTCAAGCTAAAGCCCCGTCAAATGCGGCTTTTGTCCCGCCGCAAAACCGTCTTTGCATATTAAAAGGGCCTTTTGTAATAAAAAGCCCTTAATTGGTTTGATTCAGCTATTCATTATGCTCAGCCCTTGTCCTTGCAAAGTACTGATACAGGGTACACGGCATGCCCCCGTTTGAAAGCTTGCGGCGCTTGTTGGCGGTGTGGCCGTATATGCGCTCAAAATCAGGATTTGATGTTATTATGGACTTGCTCCAGCCCTCAAGCGGCTCAAACAGCAGGCTCATCTGGCGGATTATAGCCTCGGCTTCTCCCTTTTTCAACATTCTTTCGCCATATGGCGGGTTGCAGACTATTACGCCCCTTTCATCATGTACGCTAAGCTCCTTAAGCGGCTTTACCTGCCAGGATAGCGTCACGCCGGCTTTTTGCGCGTGCTTTTTGCATATGGCTATGCTGCGTTCGTCAATATCGCTGCCGAGTATATTGAGCTTTATATCGCGTATAGAATCAACGGCTTCCTTCCTTGCAAGGGCGAACGCCTGAGTGTCAATAAAAGGCCAGCTTTCCGCCGCAAAGCTGCGTATAAGCCCAGGCGCCTGGTTCCTTGCTATCATCGCCGCTTCTATGGGCATAGTACCGCTGCCGCACATTGGGTCTATAAACGGATAATCCCCCTTGTAGCGCGTAAGCGTAACTATTGCGGCGCCAAGCGTTTCGCTTATGGGCGCGGCAACGTTGTATGTTCTATAGCCCCTTCTTGAAAGGCCCGCGCCGCAGGGATCAAGGCAAAGCGTGGCGATGTTTTTGAACATACCAACTTCAACTATCACCTCTGCTCCGCTTTCGGGCAGAATGGTAACGCCGTAGGCTGAGCGCAGGTTTTCCACAATGGCTTTTTTTGTTATGCTCTGGCAATCCTTTACGGAAAAAAGCTCGCTTTTCGCGCTTTTGCCCACGACATGTATAAACGAATCGCGCTGAAGAAAGCTTTTCCAATCAAGCGCCTTTACCCCTTCAAAAAGCTCGGTGAACGTATGCGCTTCAAAGCTGCCTATCTCGACAAGCACCCTTTCAGCCGTTCTTAGCCATATGCAGGCGCGCGCCATGGTAAGAAAGTCGCCTTCAAAGCGTATTTTGGCCGAATCAACGCTTATAGGCTCTATACCAAGCTTTTTAAGCTCCGTAGAAACGAGCGCCTCAACGCCCAGCTTGCATGTTGCTTGAAAAATCATTCTTCCTCCTGAGCTGCATTTACTGAAAGCTTGCTGAGCGCGTTCTTAAGCCTGAGCGCGCTGACGCCGTATTTTGCGCATATCTCGCTTTTTGCCGCCTTTTCGCCGGTTCTCTTGCATGCGGCGTACTCTATTGCCGCGGCGAGCGCCACCACCTGCGCTTTGCTTATTCTTGGCGGGATGGGATTGGCGCGGATATAGCCCTCCCATATGGCGAGTGCAGCCTCTATCGTACCGTCCTGCCTGGTGGCGCGCATGGCAACAAGGCAGATGCCGAGCGCGTTTTTATAAGCCCTGCTGACGGCGAGATTTTCGGCGCTTTTTCTGCTTTCAACAAGCTTGCCGTTCATATAGCCTACATAAGGCTCCTGCGCGCCCATTGCGGCAAGGGCGGCAAACACATGCCTTTTTATATCATCGGCCTGCTCGGGCATCAAAAGGAAGTCCCTAAGCACCCTTTCGGCCTTTTCATCTTGAAATGATATTGCAACGGATAAAAGCGCCTTTTTTATCGCCTTGTCCGGCAGCGTAAAGCCCCACCTTACAAGAGATTCAAGCTCATCGGAGCTTTGCCACAACTTTGTAAGCTCCTCATGCGGCAGCAGCACAAGCTCGTTGAGCCGGTTTATCCTGTTCACCATCTCGTCGAGCGGCACCTGATAATTCATAGCCATAGGCTTTATGCCGCCTTTGCGTTCTGGCGGCTTATTTAGCTGCGCCGCGCGGCATATCCTTCTGTAATAGCGGGCTATGGTGTCCATAGGGTCTATGCGGCAAAGCTTATCGTATGCGCGGACGGCCTTATCATAGCGGCCCGTTTCATATGCGCATACGCCATAGCGGTGCAGCGCGCCCTCGTCATACGGGGTAACGCTGAGCTGCTTTTCGGCAACGCCGAATGCGTCCTCAAACCTGTCAAGCTCCATAAGCACAAGGCATATCCTGCATAGCTCGTCCGGAATATCGGTATCGGCATCGAGCAGGACGTCAGCCACACGGTTGGCTTCGGCCCTGTTTTTTATCTGGCTGCATATAACGGCCTTGTTGCAAAGCGCCTGAGTATTTTTCGGGTCCATGCTCAATACGGCTTCCGTTTCTGCAAGCGCCTTTTTATACTCCTTTTTGCAAAAGTATAAAAGGCTGAGATTGTTCCTTGCATAATACAGCTTGGGGTCCAGCTTCAGCGCCCTTTCAAGCGCTTCCCTGGCTGCATGGTAATCCTCGCATTCAAGCAGCCTTCTGCCTTCCTCTGCGGCGTCAAAAGCCATATCCTCCCTTGAAACCTCGGCCAGCTCGCCAAAGTCGCCCGCCCTGTAAAGCAGCTCGTCTATAGCGTCCAGCATGTCATAAGCGTCAAAAAGCATATCGCTTTCCGGAGCCATGCTCACAAATTGCTCAAGACATTCCCTTGCCCTTTCCGGCTGGTTTAGACCGGCAAAGTTGCAGCCCATGCCATAGTAACACTCCGGCTCGGCATCTTTCGTGTTAAGCAATGGTATAAGTATCCTGTTGGATTCGGCGTAGCGCCCCATCTCGGTAAGCACCTGAGCCAGCGCAAGGCGTGTATACTGATTATCCGGCTCCTTTTCAAGCGCCCTTCTGTAGCTTGAAAGCGCCTCTATAAGGTCATTCTTGTCGTGCTTATCAGAGCCGCGCTTATAGTAAAAATCGCTTTTCTGCTCAAAAGGAAGCACCTTGCCCCCTCTTTTAATCAAACTAACGTCAGCCATCTATCAGCCTGCCCCCTCGTTAAGCAGCGCCTCAAGCTCCTGCTTTGTGAAGGAATACACCTTGTTGCAGAAGCGGCATGTAAGCTCCGCCTTTCCGTCCTTTTCTATCATGTCCTTAAGCTCGTCCCTGCCAAGGGAGATAAGCACCCTTTCAAGCCTTTCCCTTGAGCAGTCGCATTTGAACTCCGGCTTGGCGGCGGCAAGTATTTCAAGCTTGCAGCCTTCAAACATGGATATGACTATATCCCTTAGCTCCTCGCCCTTTTCAAGCCGCAATGCGAGCTTTGATATATCGTCCGCCTTGGCCTCGAGCCGGCTTATCACCTCTTCCGGACAGCTTGGCAAAGCCTGTATGAGCATGCCGCCGGCGGAAAGCACCTTGCCGGATTCAATATCTATCCTCACGCCAAGGTATACCAGGGACGGCGTCTGCTCGGACCTGGTGAAGTAGTTGGCAAAATCCTCCGCGATTTCGCCGGAGATCATTTCGCACCGGCCGACATAGGGCTCCTTCATGGATAGGTCCCGCGTTACCATAAGCTCGCCAAACCAGCCTACGGCAAGCGCAACGTCAAGCTTGCCGTTAGGCGCCGGAGGAAGCTCCAGCTGCGGGTTTTCAATATAGCCTTTAACGTTGCCTGTGCGGTAGGCCGTGCAGACTATGTTGCCAGCCTCGCCGCCGCCCTTTATAACCGTTGTGACCTTTTCATCATTGTTTTTAAGGTCAACGCCCATCATGCTCGTCATTTGCAGCGCCCTGCCCAATGCGGCGGTGCAGACCCTGCTAAGAGCGTGCGTCAGCCTTGCTTTTTCAACCATATCCTTTGCCGAGATAGCAGTAAAGCGCGCGGCCCTATCAAACAATACTCCTCTTAAAAGCTTATCGCTCATTATTGATTTCTCCTTTGGGCTTTTTCGCCCTGAATTGTATTCTTTCCGTATCCTCGGCCACATTATCAAATGTAAATGCGGCAAAGGCTTCAATATCCTCAAATCCGGCCCTTGTAAGCGCCGATGTAAGCTCCTTTACGGAGTGCGCACGCTGCACCTGGCTTTCGGTAAAGCGGGTATAGCGCCCGTCTGGTTCAAGTTCAAAAAGCGTAAGCTCCATGCTTATCTGCTTTGAGACGCTATCATATATATTCTTCCATATATATGCCGCCGCTCCTTCATCTTCGGCAAAAGTATTGTTCCCAAGTATCGTGGAAAGCTTGTAGCGCGATGAAACGTCAAAAAGCAATAACCCTTCTTCCTTAAGGGCGGCATGGGCCTTGCAGAAAAAGCTTTCGGCTCCTTTTATGCTAAGGTAGTTCACGCCGTCGCAGGCCGCTATAACGGAATCCACAGGCTTATGCAGCGCAAGATGCCGCATATCCTGCAATATGAACGGTATGCTCACGCCTGACCTTCTTGCGTTGGCGGCGGCTACTTCAAGCATGTCCTCCGATGAATCAAAACCGGTGATGTTATAGCCAAGCTTGCGCAGGGGTATCGTGAGCGCGCCCGTTCCGCAGGCACATTCGGCTATGGCGAGCTGCTTTTTGCCGCCGAGCAGCTCCACTATGTATTGTGCCCAGGCTTCGCGGTCAACATCACGCATAAGCTCATCATAAACCCTTGCAAAGCTTGAATACATACCGATAGCCCTCCGGAATATTAACCAATATGTGAACAATTCTACAACAAAGCCAGGCGCATTTCAAGGGTGCTTGAAGCTTAAGCCCGCTTGTGATAAAATGCGATAACTGAGGATAATTGATTATAATGAATAATAATTGATTATAAACGATGAAAGTGTGACAATTATGGAAAAAAACAACGACAACAGGCATGACGGAAAGAGAAGGCTGAGCCTTGGGGTAAAGATACTGCTGATATTCCTGTGCATAATACTGGCGCTTGTTATAGCCGTAGCCGCGCTTGGGCTGAACCTTTTGAACAGAATATCAAGGCCTGATTCGACCACTCCGGAACCTGTAGAGAGCATTGGCACAGAGCCTGAGCAGACGGACGAAGCGCCGCACATGACGCCTACGCCTACGCGCACGCCAGAAATAACGCCTACGCCGGAGCCGCTTGCAACGCCGGCGCCTACGCCCCTGCCAATATCCGAATACTATGAGCAGACCATACTAACGGAAGAGCAGCTTGCCAAATTCGATGCCGACAATAACGACAGCCGCTACATAAACGTTTTGCTCATAGGCGCTGACAGAAGGGCGACCAAGGGGCGCTATAATTCAGACACGATGATGATAGCCACCGTTGACACGGTCAACAACCGCCTTAAGCTCACCACGCTTATGCGCGATATGCTTGTTGATATGCCCGGTTATGGCTACCATAAGCTGAATTCAACAGTGGCGCTTGGCGGGGTGGAGCTATTGTACCAGACTATAGAGCATAACTTTCATCTTAAAGTGGATAGATACGTTATGGTCGATCTGCACTCCTTTGTAGACGTGGTGGACGCAATGGACGGCGTTACCGTTGAGATGACAGCCGAGGAGATAAGCGCCGCAAACGACTGCATAGCCGGCTTGAACAAGCAGCTTGGCGTGGATTATGCCTGGGACGGTTTTATATTTGCAGACCCCGGCCCCGTAAAGCTTACGGGCAAGCAGGCGCTTGGCTACGCCAGAATAAGGAAGATAGACAGCGAGTTTGCAAGAACGAAGAGACAATATAACCTGCTCAACATGGTGTATGCCAAGTTCAGATCCTTCGGCATGAAGAAGCAGTACGAGCTGCTTTATAAGCTGTTGCCGCTTGTGGAAACGAGCATGACCAATGAAGAGATACTGAGCGCAGCGGCAAGCGTGCTGCAGACCGGCGCAAAGGGACTGTTGTACTACAGGCTGCCCGTTGAGGGGCTGCACCAGAACGGAAAGTGGGAAAAGCACTTTGTGTTCTTCTGCGACCTTCCGGCGATGAGCGTTAAGCTGCACGAGTTTATATTTGACAGCGCGCAAAAGCCCGAAACGGCTGCTGTGCTTACGCCAAACCCGTCATTGCCGCCGCGCACGCCAACGCCTACGGGATATTTCTTTGACGAAAACCAGAACAATGGCGGCGGGCTGTTCGGCTCTGGGGATGGAAGCGGCGGCGGGTTGTTCGGCTCTGGGGATGGAAGCGGCGGCGGGTTGTTCGGCTCTGGCCAGACTGAGCAAAGCGAGCCAAACGGCCTCCAGCAATAATTGAAAAACACGGGCGGTGCAGCATATACCGTCCGTGTTTTTATAGAAACAAAATGAGCAAGCAATAAGCCGGGTTCTGTCGGTTGGTTTCCCAACGTGCGGCCATCTATCTTGGCGCAGCGTCACCGTTGCGCTCACGCGATTATCAGGAGCATGACGGGCAGCCATTTCTGCGGCATAGCCGCAAGCGCTCCCATTCCAATCTTGCACCGGGTGGGGTTTACAGGGCATATCGGTTACCCGATACGCCGGTGAGCTCTTACCTCGCCTTTCCAGCCTTACCGCGCATAGGCGCGGCGGTATATCTCTGTTGCACTGTCCCTGGAGTCGCCTCCGCCGGACGTTATCCGGCACCCTGCCCTGCGGAGCCCGGACTTTCCTCATGCAGATGACGATGTATCGTCCTGCACGCGGCCGCATGGCTTACTCATTGATTTAACTGTAGCTTCAGGCGTAAAGTATCCTGCCGCAGTTTTCGCACTCTACTATGCCGTCCCCCGCGGCGACCCGCTTTACCGTGCTTGTCGGCAGCGACATGTTGCAGCCGGAGCATTGGTTGTTTTCCACCCTCGCCATAGGCATTGCGTGGTGGCTCTTTATCCGCTTGTAGCGCGCCAAAAGCTCCTTATCAACGCCTGCCGCCGCTTTTGCCTGCTCTGCCTTGGCTTTGTCAAGCTCGGGCTTTGCGTCGTTGGCCTCCTTTTCGCACTCCGCGCGCGCAACATCATATTCCTTTTTTGCCTTTGCCGCCTTGGAATAGGTGTCCTTATATTCGGCCATCGTCTTTTCTATCCATGCGACTGTGTCAAAAAGCTCGCGCCTGGCGGAGTCCATATTCTTGATGAGCCTTTCAACGGACTTCCTCGATTCGGTCATCTCCGCGGCGGTACATTCATCGTCGCCCTTCATTATCTCAAACTCGCTCAGCTCCAGCTCGTACTTATGCTCAAGCTCTTCGACCTGGCCTTGAAGCTTGTCAACAGTTTGCCTCTTCGCCTCCATGTTCTTTTGAATAGAAGCTATAGCGCTCTGCTGCTCGGACAAAAAGGCGTACAGCCTGTTCAGCTTTTGCCTTGAGGGTGTGGACTTGAGCTTCGCTTCAAGCCTTTCGGTTTCAAGCTCTGCCTGCTGATAGTGCCATAGAGCGTCCAGTTTGTTCATGGTTCTACCTCCTATCTATGATGATAGCGCAACGATTCGCGCTTATATCCTGCTTAGCGGACCTGACTCACACTGAGTCAAATTATATTGTACATCATCGCAGAGCCTATGTAAACGATTTATCATCGCTTTAAGCACAGGTTTTTCTGTTTCGTAGTGGCCGGCATCTATTATACACAGGCCCATCTCGCGCGCGTATATGCCCTCGTGATGCCTGAATTCGCCGGATATGAACAGATCCGCCCCTGCCTGCTGCGCAAAACCGGCATACTCGCCGCCCGCGCCGCCAACTACCGCGACTTTTGATATAAGCTTATCCATGTCGCCTGACACGCGCACCGCCGCGCCGAGCCTGTCTTCAACGAGCCTGGCATAGTCATAAAAGCGCACGGGCTGCCGCAAGGCGCCTATCCTGCCTATGCCGTCAGGCGTTATGGCGGCTTGCTCCATTATGCCTAAAGCATCGCAGAGCGCATCGTTCACGCCGCCGTCGCAGGCGTCAAGGTTGGTATGCGCGGCATAAAGCCCTATGCCCGCGCGCATGAGCATATATGCTCCCGCCGTAGCCGGATCGTCAAGCGATATGCGCTTTGCGCCATGAAAGAATACGGGATGATGCGTGAGCATAAGCTCGCAATTAAGGCGTATGGCCTCCTCAGCGGTAATCGTGGAGCAATCGAGCGCCACAAGCACCTTCTTTATATCCTTGCTTTCAGGCCCTATCAAAAGGCCAACATTGTCGTAGCCCATGCTGAGCTCGTTTGGGGCTATGCCCTGCATCATGGCAACAAAATCGTTAAGCTGCATATTAGTATGTCCTCTCAATGCTATAATAAACTCTATAAAACTATTGCTTCCAGCCGTCCATAAGCCGCCTTACGCCGTTAAGCTCCTTTATCAGCGATTCCGGCGCACGGCCTGCTGCGGCTGCTTTTTCTATTCTTTTTGATATTGATCCATATGTCCTTTCAAGCAGCGTCATAAGCTCCGGCTGCCTTTTTGCGTAGGCGATCGCGCCAAACTCAAGCAGAGCCTGGTCTTCACAGGGGCGCGCTATGCCGTCATAACGGCAGCATATCAGTTGGTAGAACCTGCTGCCCTCGGCTACGATAAGCTCATCCGTTATACCGTAGCCGTTTTTGTAAAGATACTCCCTAAGCTCCCTTGTGCCGCGCATAGGCTGAAGCACAAGCCTTTTTGCTTCATGGGCCGCTGTCTGTCCGTTTTCGAGTATGCTTGCTATAAGCTCGCCGCCCATTCCGGCTATTGCGGCGCAAAAGCAGGAACCCGGTGCGTAGCCGGAAAACCCGTCAGCCACTATAAAGCTTATTTTATCGTTTAAGCAAAGCTCGTTGGCAAGCTTGCGTGCTTTAGTCAGGGAGCTTTGGCTTATATCGGCAGCATAAGCATGCTTTGCAATGCCGCGCATTACCGCGGCGGCGCAAAGATAGCCGTGGTCTGCGCCTATGTCTATAAGCTCATCGCAGCGGCCTATCATATCAAGCATAGCCTCAAGCCTTTTGGTAAGCTTTTTTATATAAGACGCCCCCTTTAACAAATACTATCACTATATTTTAACCAAAAATACTCATGTTTGCAATGCAGGCAGTATGCTCTAAGTATATTGGCGGCACATGGTATAGTTTTGTCCTGCGCAAGCATAGGTATATACATGATAACCGGTATAAGGAGCGGTACAAATGGAATACAGACGCAAAACAAAGGGAAGAAGGCCAAAAAGAAGGATATGCGCTAACCGCGGCTCAGGCTCGGGCGGCAGCATATTGATAACGCTGCTGCTTATTGCAGGAATAGTGTACATAATAGTTACCTCAAACGCGGGAGAGTGGGTAGCGAGGGAGGTAATGGCGCCGCTGTTTTCGGCAGTGTCCAGATTGGGCGAAAAGGACAAAAGCGGCGATGATGAGCCAAAAGCAACATATGAACCGAGGCAGGAGGGGATAAACCTGTCGCAAAGCGATAATACGGAAACACAAAGCGCAAAGGCCGTGCTGCCAGCCATGCGCTGTTATATGCTGCAGATGGGGGTATTTTCAAGCCGCGAAAATGCAAGCAAGGAGGCTGAAAGGCTCAAAAAGCTCGGCGCTGCAGGCTATATAATAAGCGATGCGTCAACGGGAGAAACAAGGTACAGAGTGATGGCTTCCGGATACGAAACGGAGCAGAGCGCGAAAAGCGTTAAGGATAGGCTTACAAAGGAAGGAGTAGAGACGGCGCTGTACACTGTTTCGACACCGGAGGCGAGCTTTAAGGTCACGGCTGAAAAGGAGACGGTGGAGCTTATATGCAGCGCGTTCGATGTCTTTTCTCAGGCGGAGAAGGCGCTGTGCGAAGGGGTGATAGAATACGATAAAAACAGCATGAGCGTATACGACGGGCAGATGCTTTCAAGGGGCATACTGAACGGCATGGAGGAAAAGATGGCCCCGATATCGCAATATTCAAACGAACAGGGTACGCTTGGCGATATACTTAAAACCTACTCCGAATGCAGGGAACAGCTTTTGAGATTGTGCGACAGCAGCTATGAGAGCAGGGTGGATTTTTCCTCCGCAATGAAGTATACTCATCTATATATTGCGGACCGCTATGCGGCGATGATGGATAAGCTCGCCAAATAGCAAAAGGAGGCGGCATGAACGCTAAAACGCTCGCCGTGCTGTTAAAGGGCAGCCTGCTCACAAAAAATGGTGAAAATGATATAAACAGCGGCTTTGCCTGCGACCTTATGAGCTATGCATTGGCAAATGCGCGGGAAGGCTGCGCATGGATAACGGTGCATACGCATATGAACGTTGCGGCCGTGGCGGCGCTGAACAGAATAGCGTGCATAGTATGGCCTAAAGGAGCGGAGACAGATGCCGAGACAGCTAAAAAAGCTGAGGAGCAGGGCATAGCCGTGATAAAAACGGAGCTTTCAGCATATCAGGCGGCGGGTATTATGTACCTGAAAGGCATAAAATGATAAGGCATATTGCCTGTTATTGATGCAGAGGGCTTGATAAAATGAACAAAAGGCCCCGACGCTGCGCTTGCCGCGTCAGATACGCCCATAACGAGCCATAAGCACGGGCATTGATTGCAGGCCAAACAAAAAGGCAGGATAACCTGCCTTTTGCTTCTGTTTGAGATATATAACGTTATTCGTCCAGCTTATCGGCCGCGGGGATAACGGGCTTGTTGCAGTTGGGGCAGATAAGCTCGCCATCGCTCTCCAGCATGTCCTCATCAAAATAGATGGTTTCGCCGCAATGCGGACATTCTACCTCAACGTAACCATCGTCCGCGAAGTCGCACTCATCGCCGCAGCAATCGCAATCGCAATCGTCATCATCGTCGCAGCTGCTGCAGTCACAGCACTCGCAAAGCCCGTCGAGACATTCGTCTATATCGCTCAGCTCGTCGCATATATCGTCTATGCACTCGTCCATGTCTATTATGGCTTCTTCGTTTTCATCAACGGTATCGGCAATTTCGTCAAGAGTATCGACTATCAGCTTGAAAAGCTTGCCGTACTTGTCGTTGCCAAGGTCCATGCCGTCAACAACGCCGCGAAGATAAGCGACTTTTTCTTTATTGTAACCCATACTATCCTCCTTAAAGATTTTAATGTTTGTTTTGCGCTGTAAGCCTTAGTTTAGCTTATACGCGCTCCATGTATTCGCCGGTACGGGTATCTACCCTTATACGGTCGCCTTCGTTTACGAACAGAGGAACGTTGATCTTATAACCGGTCTCAAGCGTTGCGGGCTTGGTGGTTCCGGTAGCGGTATCGCCCTTAAAGCCGGGCTCGGTCTGGGTGACGGTAAGCTCAACAAAGTTGGGAGCCTCTACTGAGAAGGCGTTGCCCTTGTAGAAGCGGATACTTACGTTCATATTCTCAACTATGAAGTTGATGGCGTCTTCCACCTGGTCATGGTTGAGCGGGAGCTGCTCAAAGGTTTCGGTATCCATGAAGTAGTAAAGCTCGCCGTCGTTGTAAAGATACTGCATCTCCTTAGTCTCTATATGAGCGCGGGGATACTTGTCCGTGGGGCTGAAGGTGCGCTCGAGTACGGCGCCGGTCATAACGTTTTTAAGCCTCGTACGGACGAAAGCTGCGCCTTTGCCGGGCTTTACATGCTGGAAATCAGCAATGGACCATACCTGTCCATCGATCTCCACAGTAACACCCTTCCTGAAATCGCCAGCCATCAACATAAAAAGTTACCTCCAAATAACAAAGTCTTTTTAGTGTATGTTCTATATCGTCCGGCACAAGACCGGTAAGATAAAAAATACCCACAAAATATAATAGCATAACAGCGGCCCGTTAACAAGCTTTTTAAGCTGATACGGGCCAAATGGTGCAATTATTTGTCTTACATAGCCGCTTTATGCCTTCTGTAAGCAAACTGCGGCGATATTTCACCCGCCTTAACAAGGGCGGCCTTGGTTATGACGGGCCCTATAAGCTCATATATAAGCGCTGCGCACAGAACGACGGTGGTTATGCGTTCGCTGTACATGGGCAGCTTTGCCGCGCAAACCTGGGCCATACCTATCGCCACGCCCGCCTGCGGCAGCAGCGCAAGGCCAAGATACTTCTTTATATTATCGTCCGCATGAACTATGCCGGAGCCGATATATGTGCCAAGGTATTTGCCCGCAGAGCGCGCCAGAAGATACGCAACGCCCAGCATACCAACCGTTGGTATGGCGGCAAGGTCAAGTTCCGCGCCCGATATTACGAAGAACAGCATGAAAAGCGGCGGCGTCCAGCGTTCACACCCTTCCATTATGCTATCGGCATCCTTCCTAAGGTTGCATACTATTGCGCCTATGGACATGCAGAGCAGCAGCGAGGAAAGTCCCCATATGTCCGCCAGCGCCGTGCCCAGCAGCACCGCCGCAACGGATACGCAAAGGAAGTTATCCTTTGAATGGAAGAAGTGCAGCGCAATGCTTGCAATAAGGCCTATCGCCCCGCCTATGGCAAGGGAAAGCACTATTTCCGTAAGCGGCTGCACGACCATTGTGTAAAAGCTCATGTCTCCGCCGCCGGACATTCCCTGCGCCAGCGCAAGGGATACGGCAAAAACTATAAGGCCAACCGCGTCGTCCATTGCGACCACGGGCAGCAGCGTGCGCGTGACGGGGCCGTTCGCCCTGTATTGGCGCACTACCATAAGCGTGGCCGCCGGAGCCGTGGCCGCGGCTATTGCGCCGAGCGTGAGCGCAAGCGGCACGTCAAAGCCCAGAGCGCAAAGCGTTATGTCCACAAGGCCGACTGCCGTAAGCGCCTGGAACATGGTTATTATTATGCTCTTGCCGCCTATGGCCTTTATATTGTTTATGTTGAATTCGCCGCCTATCGAATAGGCGATGAAGCCCAGCGCCAGCGTTACCAGCACGTTCAGCGCCTCGGTACCATCCTTCGGGATAAGGTTAAGCACGCTTGGCCCTATCAAAAGGCCCGCAACAAGATAACCCGTTACATTGGGCAGCGAAATAAGCTTCGCAAACCTGTTGAACAGAAGCCCGGCCGTCATAGCAGCCGCAATATATAAAATTGTAATGCTCATCAGCTCTTCTTCGAAACCCCCTCAACGTTCATAACGGGTATTTCAAACATTATGCCCGTGTTCGGCCTGTCCAGCCTGCCGGCATGCTCGTGAATTATTTGCTTCACAAGCGCAAGCCTTTCATCATCCCTCGGTATTATCATAAGCATCTTTACCGTTTCCTGACCGGGATTGATAAAGTGCCTTAGCGAACCGAATACCGGCGGGGGATCGATACTGGATTCGTTGATGGCTTTCAGCATACCCTCGCAGTCGATAACGGTCGCGCCGCTTATGTTGCGGTTGAGCAAATCGGCCAGAATGGGGTTTATGCATTCAGTCTGCTTGGTAATAAAAACCAACATCTGCATGGTTATGCCTTCCTTTCTAATGTATGTATAAAATCTATAATAACGCCGGATTTTACCCCGGCGCATTTTTACCGCATTGAAAGATACTACTGTTTTTTCACTTTGTCAAGTATTGATTATTTCTCCCCAAGGCGGGAATAAAGCTTGGTCAGCGCTTTCTTTTCAAGCCGCGAAACATAGCTTCGGGATATGCCTAAAATCGAGGCTACTTCTCTTTGCGGAAGGCAGCGGCCCCCGAGCAGGCCGTAGCGAAGCCGTATCACGGTGCGCTCGCGCTCCGGCAGGGCTCCATCTATGGCATGCCAAAGGCGCTCGGCTTCCATGCTGCGCTCCGCCTCATTATGCACATGGTCAGCGTCCGTGCCAAGTATGTCGCAAAGCGATATCTCGTTGCCGTCGTTGTCGGTGCCTATTGGCTCCATAAGATATACTTCGCCGCTTTGCTTCTTCTCCGATCTTAATGACATCAATATCTCATTTTCTATACACCTTGCGGCATATGCGGCAAGCGTTTTGCTTTTTTCTGAATTGAAGGTGGAAACGGCCTTTATAAGCCCAACCGTGCCAATAGATATAAGGTCGTCGGTATCGCGCTTTGGCGAGGCGTATTTTTTTGCTATGTGCGCAACGAGCCTGAGGTTGTGCTCTATGAGCTTTGCGCGGGCATCGCTGTCGCCGCCGGCCATAGCTTCAAGACACTGCTTTTCCTCCTCCTTTGAAAGCGGCTCGGGGAAGGAGCTGTTCAGCCCAACATATCCTGTAAAGAAAAAAAGCTTGGAGACAAGACGTATAAACAATCCGAGCATATCCTTAACCTCCTGCCAAAATGTGGTGGCAAGGTAAGAATATGCTCGAAAAATATGCTTTATTACTATTTCAATTATCCGCTTTAGCTGTTTGGCGCGGCTTATAGCGCTATATCAAGCTCCTTTATCTTGTCCCTTAAGGCCTGCATATCCTCCCAAGCTTCTTTCTTTTTGCTTTGATCCCTCAGCAGCGCCGCAGGGTGATATGTGGGCAGTATCCATATGCCCTTTTTGATGCGCCATATGCCGCGGTCCCGCGTTATGTGTATATCCTTATCGTAAACATACAATGCCGCTGTTTTGCCGAGGCACACTATTATCTTTGGCCGCACGAGAGCCACCTGCGCCCTGAGATACGGCAGGCAGGCCATAGCCTCGTCCTCAAGCGGCGTCCTGTTCTGCGGCGGGCGGCATTTGACTATGTTAGCTATGTATACCTTTGTCCTGTCCAGCCCTATAGCCGCAAGCATCTTATCAAGAAGCTGGCCCGCCGCGCCGACGAACGGATAGCCCTGCATATCCTCATCGCGGCCAGGGCCTTCGCCGATAAGCATTATGTCAGCCACAGGATTGCCCACGCCTATAACCACATTGTTCCTGCCCTTTGCAAGCGCGCAATCCGTGCAGCAGGACAGCTTTTCATACAGCGTTGCCCAATCGTAATGCGCCATAGAAGCACCTCAGCCAATATGCATGTTAAGAAAGCCCAAAACGTCCTGCCAAACGGCTTCCTTGCCGGTCTCGTTAAGTATTTCATGCCTCATGCCGGGATAAAGCTTAAACGTTACGTCATGGCCGGTCGCGGTGAGCTTTGCGGCGACCTCCCTTGGCCCTTTGCCCATGTTGCCTACGGGATCCTTATCGCCGGCTATTACGAATATGGGCTTGTCAGGCACCTTGCTTGCCCAATCGCTTTTTGAAACCTCGTTAAGGCCGGTAAAAAGATCAAGAAATGCCGCCGCCGTGAACGTAAAACCGCAAAGCGGATCGGCAACGTACCTATCCACATTTTCCTTATCAGCGCTGAGCCAATCGAAGGCGGTGCGCCTTTCAAAGGGCTTGCTGTATGCGCCAAACGCCATAGAGTCGAGCTTTCTGGAAGGCGTTGACGGGCCTATCCTCTTTATTTCATTTTTCGCAAAAAGCTTTGCTATGGGCATTATGGGATTCTTTCCGGCAGTGCCGCAGAATATGAAGGCAGCTATATCCTCGCCGTGCCTTGCAGCATATGAGCGGGCAAGGAAGGAGCCCATGCTGTGCCCAAGAAGGAAGCAGGGAATAGAGGGATAAGCTTCTTTTATGACCTGATGCACGTTGCAGGCGTCCTCAACAAGATGCTCCCAGCCGTTTTCCTCGCCAAAATAGCCGCGGATACCGTTTTCGCTTATGCTTTTGCCGTGCGAAGCCATGTCCGCGGCGGCAACGGCGATACCATTTTGATTTAGAAATCCTGCAAAAGCGTCATAACGGTCAACATGCTCCGCCATACCGTGCATAATAGTCAGTACTGCGCGCGGCGCCTTGTCCGCAGGCTCCCAGAAACGCAGGTTTATGTTGCACAATCCCGTGGAAGAAGGTATCATTTTTTGCTCCATTTGAATTGCCTCCTTGCATTTTGGCTTGATTTAAGCATATTATACCATCTTGCGGTGCATATTGCAGTAATATTAGAAAAACTTATTGCATTGTGATAAAAGGTTATGTATAATCAAATATAATACCCTATAATGGGAGGATATTAAAAATGCCGACTGATCTTGACCTTTACAGCATATTCTGCACCGTTGCGCGCTGCGGCAGCCTGTCCAACGCGGCAAGGGAGCTTTATGTGAGTCAGCCTGCCATAAGCCAATCCATGCACAGGCTGGAGTATACGCTCGGCTGCACGCTTTTTACGCGCACGAGCAGAGGCATATCGTTGACCAGCGAAGGCAGAATGCTGTACAGCTATGCGGATAAGGCTGTCAGCCTTATCGCCGCTGCTGAGGACAAGCTGAACCGTATGCGCACGCTGCAGTCCGGCGGGCTTATGATAGGCGCAAGCGATACGCTGTGCCAGTATTTCCTTCTGCCTTATCTTGAAAAGTTCCATTCGGAGTATCCTGATATACAGCTTCAGGTCACCAACCGCACCACGCCGGATACGGTTGAGCTGCTTAAAGTCGGCAAGGTGGATATAGCGCTTGTGAATCTGCCTGTTATAGACGGCTCGCTTGCGGTCAAAGAGGTGCTCAAGGTGCATGATGTGTTTGTGGCGTCGTCAAGGTTCAAGCATCTTGCGGACAGGCAGGTAACGCTGGAGGAGCTTTCGCGCGAGCCGCTGGTGCTGCTTGAAAAGGCGTCCAACTCAAGAAAATATCTTGATGATTTTGCGGCCGTGTGCGGCGTTACGCTAAGACCTGAGATAGAGCTTGGCGCGCACAGCCTGCTTGTTGAGTTTGCAAAGATAGGCCTTGGCGTGGCCTGCGTAACGTATGAGTTCGCAGCCGAAGCCATAGACAGCGGCGAGCTGTTTGAGATAAAGCTTCAAACGCCGATGCCTTCACGCAACATAGGCCTGATATCCCTTGAAGGCGTCCCTCTTTCGCCGGCGGCGGAAAGATTCATACAGATAGTGCTTGATGAAAGCGGGGAAAAGTAAGGGCCGCAAACACAAGACGGCATGAAATACTACGATCGGGCGGCATGTGCCGCCCGATTCAACGTATTTTAAGTTGCGCATTATGCATGTATAGCCGCTTGGCGCGAAATCCGATATAAACCCTACAAAAAGATTGACTTCGCCACGATTGTACGATATTCTCATATAAGTATAACGACTACGCAACGTATGGAGGAAACGGCAGTGCGGCTATGTGAGCTTATGGAAATCAAAAAAGGCGCTGTGGCTATGATAGGCGGTGGCGGGAAGACTACGCTCATGTATACGCTTGCTAATGAGCTGGAGGCTGAAAACAGCGTCATAGTTACGACTACAACGCATATTAAGCCGCCGGACAGCATGCCGGTGCTGCTCAATCCAAGTGAGGACGATGTTGTGCGCATGGTAAGTGCCGGAAGGGCAATATGCGCAGGCAAGCTAAATGATGAAAAAAAGCTTTGCCCGCCGGATATAGCCGTGAGCAGGCTTATCGGCATGGCAGACTATGTGCTTATCGAGGCGGACGGCTCCAAGGGGCTTCCGATGAAGGCGCATGAAAGCTATGAGCCGGTTATCCCAGATGAAGTGAATGATGTTATACTTGTGGTGGGAATGACGGGAATAGGCAAAAAGGTTTCCGAAGCGGCGCATAGGAGCAGGCTTTATTGCCAACTTGCACTCTGCTCTGAAAACGATATAATCACGCCGGAGATAGCAGCTGAGGTTATAAATAAAGAAGCCCTGCACACAAAGGTATTTCTGAACCAGATTGACGCTGCCGCTCCAGGCGCAGCTCAAAAGCTGGCGCGCCTGATAGAAGGACCGGTGTATTCCGGCGCGCTTATCGAGGGGGAATGGGAATGCTTGTGCTGATAAAGGGGGCGGGCGACATGGCCTCCGGAGCGGCGCTGAGGCTATACAGGGCCGGATTTGACGTGGCGATGACGGATATGGAAAAGCCGACCGCGATAAGAAGAACGGTCTGCTTCAGCGAGGCTATACGCCTTGGCCAAACGCATGTTGAGGACGTTTTGGCTAAAAGAGCCTACGACGCCAAAGAAGCAAGGCGGCTTATGAGCAAAAGGATCATTCCCGTGATTGCAGATGAGGATTGCAGCATAAAAAATGAGCTTTTGCCGGACGTCTTAGTTGACGCCGTACTTGCAAAAAGGAACATAAATACAAAAATAGACGACGCAGGAATAGTCATAGCGCTGGGTCCCGGATTCTGTGCGGGCAGGGATTGCCATGCCGTTATAGAAACGCAGAGAGGTCATAATCTTGGCAGGGTCATAAAGTCCGGCTCGGCGGCGCCGAATACCGGCATACCGGGAATAATTGCCGGATATGGAGCCGAAAGGGTGCTGCGCGCACCTGCGGACGGTCTGTTTATGCCTAAAAAAAGCATTGGCGATATTGTGAAGGCGGGGGACTGCGTGGCTGAGGTCAGCGACGAGCCTATGCTTGCCGCCATATCGGGCGTTTTGCGCGGCCTGCTTCCGGAAGGCAGCAGCGTACACAAGGGAATGAAGAGCGGCGACATAGACCCGCGCGGCATAAGGGAGTATTGCCTGACGGTTTCAGATAAGTCGATGGCGGTAGCCGGAGGCGTGCTTGAGGCGATATTGAGTCTGAGCAGGCGCCTGTAAAGCTGAACATTGCGGCTTATAAGCGGTTTATAAGCGAAAGGAATACCGGTTCAAGCTTGAGCCTGTCTCCGCTTGTGCGGTAGTCTATCAAGGCCGAGCCTGAGCCGTTTTCAATGCCGTTCTCTTTTAATACCCGCCCAAGCTGCCTTACGGTAGCCTCGTTGCCGTCAAAAAGCTTTGCCCTTCCGTTAAAATGAATAGCGGCATAACGCTCGAACGCATCTTTTATAAAAACATAGTGTGTGCAGCCCATAACTATGGCGTCTACCGTTTCTCCTTCAAGAAAAGCAAGATGCTTATATAGAATATCGTCAAAACCATCGGCCGCTAACACTCCGTCTTCTATGCGCTCAACAAGGCCAGGGCATGGCACGCTGATAACGCGTTCAGGCTCCACCATGCGCGAAAGAAGCTGCCTGTAGCGCGGAAGCCGAGCCGTGGCGGCTGTGGCCAACATGAGCACCTTACCGTTGCCTCCGGCCTCACAAGCAGGCTTTATGGCGGGTTCTATGCTCACTATCGGGAAATCAAACCGTGCGCGCAGGCGGTCTATACATGTTGCAGTAGCGGTGTTGCAGGCTATTACCGCGGCCTTTATGCCGAGCCGGGCCAGCTTTTCCATACTGGCTATTGTCAAATTGGCTATGTCAGCATAATCCCTGTCGCCATATGGCGCGTTGGCATCATCACCGTAATATATGTAGTTTTCGTGCGGCAGCATGCGAATGGCTTCGCGCAGCACGCTCGCGCCGCCAAGACCGCTGTCAAAGAAACCGATAGGGCGGACATCCATGATCAGAATCAATCTCCCAAAAAATTCTTTGTATAGAATATTATACGTATATTAAGGCTTTTTCGGCAAGTGGCAAAAATTAAGTCAAAAAATGTTGAAATAGAGTGTTGACAATTGATAAGTGATTTGGTATGCTTATCAAGCGCGCTGAGGGAACGGACGAGAGTGCGGGAGCTCAGGGCGCAGGGCGCACCTTGAAAACTATATAGTGCAAAAGATCGAGAAACAAGCAAGTAA
>SFCQ01000028.1 GCA_004558525.1 Clostridiales bacterium | reverse complement strand
TCCAGCCATTCGCATTGACTCTCGATATGCTCTAAGGATGCGTCCTTTTCCTCGTCCGTCATGTTTGCCCGCCGCAGCATACGGGAGTGGAGCAGCAGCGCCGTAAGCGGCGTCTTGAATTCATGGGTCACGCCGCCGATAAAGAGCCGCTGCCGCTCGGCGGTTTCCATAAGCTCAGCGATGCGCGCTTCCACAGCCTCCGCCATCAGGTTAAAATCCCCCGCAAGCGCGCCTATCTCGTCTCCCGTATGCACATCGGCCCGCATGGAATAATCGCCGCCCGCGATCTGCCGCGCCGTTTCCGCAAGGGCGGTCAGCGGCCTTGTGCTGCGGCGCATGAGCAGCGCAATGCTGCCCGCACCAAGAAGTATGCCTGCGAGGCTTACGGCGGCGAACGTCCACGCCAGGCTTACGATGCTGTTATAGGTCGTGGAGATGTCCTCCACCACGTACACGGCGTAGGATGTGTTTCTCACCGCTACAAGGCTGCCCGCAATAAGCACATTGCGCTCGTCTATTTCTCGCTCCGCGATCTTCATGGAATATTCGTTTTCGGGCAGCGGCAGAAACGCGCGCGGATTGACCGAAACGCCGGAATAGAGCGTTTCATCCCCGCGCATCAGCACGGAGGAGGAATCGGCAAAGCGGGAAAAGCAGTAGTTGACGAGGGAGTTTTCCACCGTCCGCGAATCATTCTCCGCAATATAATAACCCGCCATTTCCGAAAAAGAGGAGGCAAGGCTTTTCTGCCTGTCTCTTGCTCGGCTGTATGTAAGCTCCAATATGCTGTTTTTGGAATGGATGAGAAGTACAGAGGAACAGGCCGTGACGATGACGAGCAGTACGGCGATACAGATGAGAGAGGTTTTTTGCCACAGCTTCATTTCAGCGTTCCTCCAATCGGTAGCCAAGCTTCGGTATAGCCCGTATCGCATCCCCAAGATTCAGCTTTTTGCGTAGGTTGGATATTTTCATATCCACCGCCCTCGTTTCGCCCGCATATTCATAGCCCCAAACATCAGAAAGGAGCTGCTCCCGTGATACGGTCAGGTTCTTGTTCTTTAGGAGCGTCAGCAGCACGTCAAATTCCAGCGGCTGAAGCTCCACCTCCTCGCCGGCCTTTGTAACGACGCGCGTTTCGCTGTTTACCTCAATGTCCCGAACTCGGTAGACCGTGTTCAGCCTGCCGGTGCGCTTTAATACCTTTTCGATACGGACCATCAGCGTGAGCATATCAAAGGGCTTTACGATATAGTCCTCCGCGCCGTCCATAAGGCCCTTGATTTCCGATGCGGAGTCCGTCTTTGCGGTCATGTATATCACGGGAATATTATATTTCTCCATATAGGAAAACAGCTCAAAGCCGTCGATACCGGGAAGCATGATGTCCAAGAGAGCAAGGTCAAAGGCATGGTCGTCCGCAAGGCTATCCGCGGCCTTTTTCCCATCGTCAAACACGGCATATCCATAGCCGACAAACTGCATATTGAGCGCTACGGCGTCGGATATGGCGTGGTCGTCCTCGACAATGAGTATCCTGTTTTTCATGCTGCCGCCCTCCGTTTATAAAAGCAATTTATCATATGTCCTCCTTGTATCAAAAGCATATTCCCTGTTTGTCAATATCCCAATCCTCTGTCGATTATGCTGCCGTCGATGGCGTTTATGGTGAAATAGCTCTGTTCTGCGCCATTTTCCGTTGCCGTTGTCCCGTCGGCCATGTTGCTTTGGGAAATGCCGATAAAATCCCATGCGGGTACGTACAGGTATTCGTCTGCGCCCGTGCTGATTTTCGCCATGCATAGGCGTATCTGAGTTATTTCGACGCTGATCGACTTTATGGATTCATCTATCCATGAAAGGGAGGATCTGCAATGCTGTGCAAGAAATTCCATAATCATGTCAAAGGACAGCAAGGCCACGCTTTCGTTCACCGTTTTTACCGTTGTGGGCGATTCCCATGTGAAATACACTATTCCGGCATCATCAATAGTAACGGCGGCGTACTCGTCCGCCCAAGGCTCGGCATAAGCGGCGGAAGCCTCGCCACGCGCCAGCATGGGCTTATGGTACATGGCAGGCAGGCCGTTAAATCCCCTTGTAAATATAAACAAGTAGCAGTCATGGCTATTCCGGCCCTCCGCGGGGTTTACTGCCGTTACGGACAGCTCTGCAAAAGCCTCCATATAGTCAAGCCCGATATTTTTTATAACCTCCTGCGCCATGCTCTTAGCCTTAGAAAAAGTGGTACTCAGCTCCTCTATGTCCGCCCTGTTTACCCTATATTGCTTTGCAAGATATGCTGTACCCGTATTTTCTAAACGTATATAGCTCAACTTGCCGCTGTCCGAGCGGTAAGCGGAAAACGTTGCAAGGGTTTCATTCCCAAGATCGACAGAGGCCGTTATCCGGTTATAGTCGTTGCCGGGAGGCAGAAGCGTAGGAACCGGCGGCGAATCGGATTTTTGCTCGGCGACGGATCGTTTATCGCCGAATTTTCCGTCATTAACCGTTCTATCAATAGTCATTGGGGCGATTTTCAGCTTTTCCTCATAGAAAGCTATCATATCATCTATATATGGGCTGCTTTCATTTCTGCCTTGCAGCTCCGCCTGCGCCTGTTTATATGAGCTCAGGCGAATAAGCACTTCTTCCTGTGTAAGGTCGGTAACGGACAGCGGATCGTACATGGTTTTATCGCCAATAAGCGCCGCCCTTGCCTTATCTACCATAGCCTGGGAAAGAAACTCCGGCCTTGCGGAAAAAACGGCATACCGCTCCAATACAGGGGCTATTACAGAAGCATCGATTTTGATTTTTACATTTTTATTTCCTACGTCTATTATGCCCTCATACCTTTCGGGGAGATCATCGGTAAGCGGATTGCCGCCTTGAGAAGCGGGTTCAAAGTATTGGCGTTCATCGCCAACAATAACCGCCGGCTTATCCGGCGTGGGCTGGCAGGCCGTGGTAAAGCAGCAAAGCAGGAGCAGCGAGGCGAGGGATGCGGCGAGCGCCTTTATTGCCGCCTTGCTCCGGCGCGCCAGAAATAAGCCCCGCACCCTGCGCTCAGCGTCCTTTTCTGCAGAGGAAAGCGCCATGCCCAGCACCGAATTTACGCGGTAGGGCTGAGAGAATAGCGCAAGCAGCGTCATGGCGTACTCGCGGCGTTCAGCGCCATTGAGCCGCGCCGTAACCGCGCTGTCGCAGGCGGTCTCCATATCCTTCATCAGCTCCCGTTTCATAAGCCACACCACGGGGTTGAACCAATAGACGCAGGTGAGCAGGAGCAGCAGCAGGGCAAGCAGGTGATCCCGCCGCCTGTAATGCATAAGCTCGTGGCGAAGGGCGTATGCAAGCTGCGCTTCCGAAAGCGTGTCGGTGATATTTGCGGGAAGCAGTATCATAGGCTTTAGGCTAACCGTAAGCGCAGGCGAGTATATTCCCGCCATGCTTTGCAGCGGCAATTTGTGCGCAATGCCGAGCTCGGCACAGCATGCATCATATATATCGCGCATCCGTGCATCCGTCGGCAGGGTGTTGTGCGCAACGGCACGGCGCATACTCCTTTCGCTAAACAGCAGCCTTGCGGCGCGGAACGCCATGCCCGCGATCCATAGCGCCGTCAGCGCGTCCGCCCAGCTCGATACAGGCTTGCGCTTTGGCGCGGCTGCGGGGATAGCCGCGGCAGCGGGCGCGGGTGCGGGCGCTTCGACGGAGGGCTCATCGGAAAAGGCCTCGCCGCCCGTAAAGGCTGTGGTGCGCTCTTCGGGGGCCTCCGGCACGGGGATTTGCAGCTCCGCCTCGCCGCCCGGCTTACTTGCCGCAAAGAAGTGGAAGTCGCTTTCCACCGTCACGGGTATGCATAGCCGCGCTATCACCAAAAACCACAGCGCAAAGTGCAGCGCAGGAGAAAGCCGGCTCTTGAACGCCAGCTTAAAGCCCATGACAGCGGCGAAAAGCACGGCGGAATATGCCGTTACCTCAAAAAGCGCGGACAACAGCTTCATTCCGCCGCACCCCCTTCCTCGGAAAGCGCCTCGATAAGCGCCTTCATGCGCTCCTGCCCCTCCTTGGAGAGACCGGTCCTTTTTATCATGCAGAGCATCAGCTCCTCCGCATCGCTTCCGCCCAGCTTTTCCAATATGCTCTCACCCTCCGAGGCGATGCACGCCTCCTTATCCACGGCGGCATAGTAAAACTTCATGCGTCCTCGCGTCGTGAAGCCCACATAGCCCTTATCGGAGAGTATCTTCATGTAGGAGGCGTAGGTGGTGTAGCTCCAATCCACCCTGTCGCCAATAGTCTCTATTATCTCTCCCAATACCTGTGGCTCCCTGCCCCAAAGGGCGCTCATAACTATCCACTCGGGCGTGGTCAGTGTGTTTCTCTTTGCGGCGCTGCCATTTGACATAGGCTTACCTCCTTTAAAACAACAGTATTACTATAACAATAGTAATATAACTATAATATTGCTGTCAATGGCGCGTTTTTTAATAATTTGCAAACACCCGCCTTTGGTTCAGTAACCCCTTGCCAAATCGATTATGCTGCCGTCGATGGCGTTGATAGTAATAAGGCTCGTTCCGTAGTCGGACCGCGAGATACCGTTGAAATCCGAAATCGTTCCGAAGAAATCC
>SFCQ01000018.1 GCA_004558525.1 Clostridiales bacterium | reverse complement strand
GAACGCTTTTGCTTTGCGAGGAGCCGGACGCTATATTGAATTGAATATGCCATATCAAGAACAAGCGCCTTGCCGGATAAGAAAGCATCGCCGCATAGAAAATATCCGCAAAGATACGCTCATATCAAACATTCTTCCTGCGGAATAAAAAGGCTGTCTGTTGTAAGCAGGAGCTTACATATGTTATACTCTGCTCAGGTGCTGTGTGACCCTGAACGGCTTGGAGACCGCAGGGCCGCCGCAACACGCCTCCCGCTCACGGGAATGGGGCGGAGGGGACGATTTTAGGAGGATCTGATGGGAGATAAAGCTCCCCGCGCACACAAGGTGCGCACATTCCTTGAACGCAAGGATCTCGTGTTTTCGGCCAAACGGTATCTGGTGGATGCCATGGGCTCCATGGCGCTGGGGCTTTTTGCCTCGCTGCTGATAGGCACAATACTTTCTACCGTTGCGGATAAGCTTAGCCTTGCCTGGCTAAAGGACATAGCTTCCTTCGCATCTCAGGCTACGGGGCCGAGCATGGCTGTGGCCATAGGGCTTGCGCTTAAGGCGCCGCCGCTGGTGCTTTTCAGCCTGTGCGCGGTGGGCGTGGGCGCTAACAGCCTCGGCGGGCCTTTAGGCACGCTGATATGCGCCGTAATAGCGGCCGAGCTTGGCAAGCTGGTATCCAAGGAAACAAAGGTGGATATCCTTGTTACGCCTACGGTGACCATAGTATCCGGACTGCTGATAGCGCGCCTTGCGGGGCCGGGTGTAAGCGCGGTGATGACCGCCTTTGGCAACATGATAATGCATGCGACCGATATGCACCCGTTCTTTATGGGCATTATAGTATCCGTGCTTGTGGGCATTGCGCTGACCTTGCCCATAAGCAGCGCCGCGATATGCGCCTCCTTCGGTGCGGCGGGGCTTATAGGCCTTGCCGGAGGGGCCGCAACGGCTGGCTGCTGCGCGCAGATGGTGGGCTTCGCCGTGATGAGCTTTAAGGAAAACAGGTGGTCGGGCATAGTGGCGCAGGGGCTTGGCACGAGCATGCTGCAAATGGGCAACATAGTCAAAAACCCGCTGATATGGCTGCCGCCCACTATAGTTTCCGCAATAACGGGGCCTATGGCCACATGCCTTTTTAAGATGGAAAACGGCGTTGGCGTGGCGAGCGGCATGGGCACCTGCGGCCTGGTAGGGCCTATAGGCGTTATGGCCAGCGAGGGCTTCGGCTCCCCCATGAGCTGGATAGGAATGCTGCTTATATGCATAGTTATTCCGGCGGTGCTTACGCCGCTGGTCGCGCTGCCATTTAGGAGGCTCGGCTGGATTAAGCCCGGCGACCTTAAGCTGGAGCTGTAAGGGGCTGAATAAACTTAATAAGACACACAAGGGGTAACGCCATGAGGTATCTTAAAAGCTTTTCCTTTTTGAGCAAGGCTGACGAGGAGGATTTTTTCCTCGCACTAAAGCGAACATGCTACCAAACGGCTTACCCCTTTGCCATCTTTCCGGAAAAGGGGCTGAAAAAGCTTGAATTTGAGCCTGTAACCATACTTTGCGGCGGCAACGGCAGCGGCAAGACCACGGCGCTGAACATAATTGCCGAGTCCATAGGCGCAAAAAGGGTTAGCCCATATAACAAAAGCGCCTTTTTTGCGGAATACGTTGCGGGCTGCAAGCCGGAGTTTGACCCGAGGGCGCTTGCGGATTGTGAAGGCGGCTTCAATAAAGAGATAATAACCAGCGACGATGTTTTTGACTTTATATTTAATATAAGGAGCCTAAACGACGGCATAGATATAAGGAGAGAAGAGCTGTTTACGGAATGGCTCAGGGAGCGCGCGCCCGATGCAAAGCAGGTGAAGCTTAGCAGCATGGACGATTACGAAAAGCTTGTGCAGCAGAACAAGCGGCGGCGCATGACGCAGTCCCGGTATGTGCGCACGAGCCTTGTAGGCAACGTGAGAGCCCACTCCAACGGCGAAAGCGCGCTGCTGTACTTTACCGATAAGATAGGCGAAAACAGCCTGTATCTCGTTGATGAGCCTGAAAACAGCCTTTCTGCGGAGTCGCAGCAGAAGCTTGCCGAATACATAGAGAACGCGGCCCGCTTCTTCAATTGCCAGTTCATAATATCCAGCCATTCGCCCTACATGCTGTCGTTAAAGGGCGCAAGGCTGTACGACCTTGACCTGTCGCCGGTATCGACAGTACGCTGGACCGACATAGCCAACGTACGCGCGCTGTACAGCTTTTTTATGAAGCACAAAAACGAGTTTGAATAACGTTAATTGTACGGAAGAATGTGAAAACTGCGGCCCATACCGATTGAAAAGCCATCGGCGGCAGCTTTACAGAGCATTGTTATATTATAATGCAGCCGGCCCCATGCTAACGGAGCCGGCCGTGGCTGTAACGATAAGCTATTCTATAGGGAGCTGGATTTCGGTAAGCCAATCGCACGGGTCGTCCTTGTTCCATATGCCGTCTATATAACATTCGCGTGCAAAGCCGGAGGGCTTGTAGCCGTTCGCCTTGGCGTAGTTGTATATGTAGGCATATGCTTCACCCAGCATATCGTACGGGCCGCGATGGTATATGCACAGCACCTTTGTTTTGGGCAGACGCCTGAACTTGATGCGCCCGTTTTCAGCGCCGGCCCTGGTGACCGCCTGAGAATAGCGCGCATGGATATCCGTCTCGCGGTATTCGCCGTCCAGATACTCGCAGAAGCAATAATCCGGCTTGACGCACTCTATGTCCGGATTAAGCCTGACGCACTCCTGCGCGGATTCCAGCGCCAGCCTGGTTATTTCCGCAAAGCTGCCAAGCGTCCTTTCCTCGCTGTACACTACGCATTCGCCGATATCCTTCACAACAGCCTGATACTTCATTTCTTTATCCTCCAACAAAAATTTTATTATGGAGAGCATGGAGCTGATGTCGTTCTGCCTTTGCCTGAGCTCGGCTTCCTTTTGCCTGAGCGCGTCCCTTATGGGGGCGCCGCTTATGTGCGAGCGTACCTCGTCGATGCTGAAGCCAAGCTGCCGCAGCGCCTTTATGCTTGCCGCGTCTGAAAGCTGGGCCGTTTCGTACAGCCTGTAGCCTGTGCGCTCATCTACGCTTGAGGGTATGAGCAGCCCCTCCTTTTCGTAGTATCTAAGCGCCTTCACCGTAAGCATGCTCAGCTTGGAAAACTCGCCTATCCTTAACATCTCTCTCACCTCCTCAAGGCGAAGTTTAGCCTATCCCCTAAGGGGAGTGTCAACATGAAAATCAGTTTTTTCGTATCAATGCCAGACAAAAAGGCTGAATAAATCGCCCTTTTCGCAAAGAATAGCCACCCTGATTATCCCTATAAGGGCAAATTGCATTATACTGAAAAAGGACCTGCAAAAGCAAGTCCTTCTCGTGGTGGAGCTTACCGGATTCGAACCGGTGATCTCTACACTGCCAGTGTAGCGCGATAGCCAACTTCGCTAAAGCCCCATTCGTTTGCGCTCTTTTCATCGCGCAAGATGTATTATACGGCATGAAGACGATTTTGTAAAGCCTTTTTTTGACGAAATATTCGGCGGGCTAAAATCAAAGCGGGCAGCTTACGCCGCCCGCCATGTTGGCTTATATTAACTGTTGCTTATCGCTTATCAGCCAAGCTTCGCTCCGCACTCGGTGCAGAACTTTGCGCCGTCCGCAAGCTTAGCGCCGCACTGTGGGCAGAAGGCGGACTTTGCAGCCTCGGCAGCGGGCTTCTTTGAGCCGCAGCTCGGACAGAACGCCATGTTGCCGGCGTTGGTAGCGCCGCAGGAGCATTTCCATGAGCCTTCAGCCGGCTGTGGAGCTGGCTTCTTTGAGCCGCAGCTCGGGCAGAAGCCCATGCTGTCAGCATTGGTAGCGCCGCAGGAGCATTTCCAGCCGCCCTGCTGTTGCTGCTGTTGTTGCTGTTGCTGCTGAGCCTGCTGCTGGTTATAAATCTGCTGCTGATTGGAGGCGGAGAACGCGCTTGCCATGTTGCCGCCCGCGTTCATGCCGAGTCCTACCCCCATAAAGGCCTGGGCCGCGCCCGCAGTATTGCTGCCGGCAGCCTCAACACCCCTGGCCATAGCGCCTTGCACATAGCCTTCGCGCACGCTGGGGTCGGAAAGCATAGCACCCTGGTTGCGCATGTTGATGAGCTTCTGGCTTTCCTCATCATATGAAAGCGAGCCGATACCTACGGACTGCACCTGCATGCCGCGGAGCTGGTTCCAATCCTCGTCAAGCACGTTCGCCATGTACCTGGAAAGCTCGCGCGCCTTGCTGGTAACAAAGCTTATGCGCGTGCCGTCCGCGCTCATCTGGTTGATGGCGGCCTGCAGAGCTTCAAGGAACTCGTTAAGGTATTGATCGTTTATATCGTTGATATCCACGTTTTCGGCGTTCCTGGGTATAGCCTCGCTATAGAACTTGAGCGGCTCGGTCACCTTTATGGAATAGGTGCCGTGCGCCCTGAGGAACAGCTCGGAATTATAGAAGCAGTCAAAGTAGTTTATGGGCGTCCTCGTGCCGAACTTTATGCCCTTTATCTCCTGAAGGTTGATGAAGAATACCTTCTGGCTGGAGGAGGGTGTGCCGCCATACTTTATGCGGCTGAAGGTCTCCTTGAGGCTATCGCCGAACTGGCCGCCGAAAAGGCTTGGCATGGACGAATTATCCACCTTAAAGTAGCCCGGCTCCGCAGTGTAGTCCACCACCTTGCCGCCGTCAACAAGGATCATGAACTGGTTGTCGTAAACGTGTATTATAGAACCGTTTGATATTGTATCCGCGGTCCCTTTAACGTTTTGGTTGCGCGCATCGCCCTTGCGTACCTTTACGCCCTTGGTAAATACGGTTTTGTCCCCCATAGGGGCGGACTCGATAACCTCAAGCCAAGAATCCGCAAGACCGCCGCCTATAGCGCCCGTTATAGCCTTGATTATGCCCATAGCTTTTTCCTCCTGATATGGAATTATTGTTTTTGTTTATAAGCATGCATATGAGTATATTATCCCACAGCATCAATTATCGCCGCAAAGCAGAAATTTGTCAAGTGCATGCGCATGAGCGTCACGCATGAACGGCAGCTATAAAAGCAAGCCCGGCATGCTCATAATAATGGGCCGCCCTGTGGGCAGCCCGTCAGAGCGTCAAAAAACCCCCGGGTTGATAAGGGGCCGCAGCCCCTTATGTTTAATCCGGCTCTGACGACATGTGCGTCAGAACGGATGAAACCCTAAAGGTTTTCGTACTTTGCGGGTTTTGCCGCCCGGGAGCGAATGCGAGAGGCGAAACCCGAAAAAACTCAAAAAAGTGGCGAATAGCCACTTTTTTGACAGAATAATGGGCCGCCCTGTGGGCAGCCCGTGTTGCATTGTGTATGTCAGTCGGCTATGGCTCTTGTCTTTATCTCCTCGGCTATCTTGGCCTTGAATTCGTCAAGCGTCATCTTGCCAAGGTCGCCGCCCTTGCGGCTGCGCACGGCAACGACGTTGTTTTCGACCTCCTTGTCGCCTATTATCAGCATGTACGGTATGCGCTGCATCTGCGCCTCGCGGATCTTGAAGCCTATCTTTTCGTTGCGCAGGTCGGTCTCCACGCGGACGCCCATGCCGTCAAGCTCTGCGGCTATGCTCTTTGCGGCGTCGTGAGTGCGGTCGGTCATGGCAAGCACCTTCACCTGAACGGGGGCGAGCCAGGTCGGGAACGCGCCCGCAAAATGCTCGGTTATTACGCCGATAAAGCGCTCTATGGAGCCAAGCACCACGCGGTGTATCATAACGGGCCTGTGCTTTTCGCCGTCCGCGCCCACATATTCAAGGTCAAAGCGCTCCGGCATCTGCATATCCAGCTGTATCGTGCCGCACTGCCATGTGCGCCCGAGCGAGTCGGAAAGGTGGAAGTCCAGCTTCGGGCCGTAGAATGCGCCGTCGCCCTCGTTTATAATATAGCTCTTGCCCATATGCTCTATGGCGCGCTTTAGCGTATCCGTTGCAAGGTCCCATGTTTCCTTTTCGCCTATGTGGTCCTCCGGCATGGTGGAGACCTCTATCTGATATGTCAGGCCGAAGGTGGAATATACCTCGTCAAACAGCCTTACAACGTTCTGTATCTCCTGCTCCATCTGATCCCAGGTCATGAAAATGTGCGCATCGTCCTGCGTAAAGCAGCGTACGCGGAAAAGCCCGTGCAGCGCGCCGGAAAGCTCATGCCTGTGCACAAGGCCAAGCTCCGCCATCCTGAGCGGCAGCTCGCGGTAGGAGTGCGGCTCGGTCTTATATACCAGCATTCCGCCCGGGCAGTTCATGGGCTTTATGGCGTAATCCTCGCCGTCTATAACGGTGGTATACATGTTGTCCTTATAATGCTCCCAGTGGCCGCTGCGGTGCCAAAGCTCCTGATTGAGTATTATAGGCGTAGATATCTCAACGTAGCCATAACGCTTGTGTATCTCATGCCAGTAGTCGAGCAGGGTGTTCCTCAGCACCATTCCCTTGGGCAGGAAGAACGGGAAGCCGGGGCCTTCCTCCATAAGGGCGAACAGGCCAAGCTCGCGGCCGAGCTTCCTGTGGTCGCGCCTTTTGGCCTCCTCTATGCGGTTTATGTATTCGTCAAGATCGGCCTTCTTTTCAAACGCCGTGCCGTATATGCGCTGGAGCATCTTGTTCTTTTCGCTTCCGCGCCAGTATGCTCCGGCAACGCTCATAAGCTTTACGAATCTTACCTTGCCCGTGGTTTCAACGTGAGGGCCGGCGCACAGGTCAACGAAGTCGCCCTGCTTATAAAAGCTTATTATAGCGTCCTTTGGAAGATCCTCTATAAGCTCTACCTTATACGGCTCCTCCCTCTGCTTAAAGTACTCTATGGCCTCGTCCCTGGGCAGCTCAAAGCGCTCAAGCGGCAGCGCCTCGGCGATTATCTTCTCCATCTCCTTTTGTATCTTCTCAAGATCGTCCGGAGTGAAGGGCTCGGCGTCAAAGTCATAGTAGAAGCCGTTCTCTATTGCGGGGCCTATCGCAAGCTTGGCCTCGGGGTGCACCCTCTTTACGGCCTGAGCCAATATATGGCTGCCTGTGTGGCGCATGGTCCAGCGGCCGTCCTCATCGTCCCATGTGAGAAGCTTGAGCTTATGGTCGCCGTGTATCGGCCTGAAAGCGTCCTCCCTGCGGCCGTCTATCTCGGCGGCAAGGGTGGCCTTTTTGAGCCTTGGGCTTATCGTCTCGGCTATTTGCAGCGCCGTCATGCCGTCCTCAAACTGCTTGACGGAGCCATCGGGGAATGTGATGTTCATGGTGTCCTCCTTAAAAACTTATGGGTAAATAAAAAACTGTTCGGCGGGTATAAAAAAACGCCCGCCCCAAGCAACGCAAGGGACGGACGATAGCTTACTCCGGCTTTATTCGCCCGCGGTTCCACCCTAATTGGTATAAAACCCACTCATAATAAGGCTGTATCGCGCCTTGCGCGCCCACGGTGGCGGGCCGGTCTTCCCTGCGGCGGCTTCGGCAGCGCGCTTTCAGCCGTTGGCGCGCCTCTCTTTCGCTTATCCTCCGCGGTACTTTTCCCACTTTAGCCCGAGGGAAACATTTGTATTGAATTATAATACTCCCGCGGCGGCGATGTCAACAGCAAAAAAGGCAAAAAGGCTCCGTTTTGAATATGCTGCAAGTGTGGGGCAGAAGCTTATATCATCAGGAGGGGCCGATGAGGGAATTTTTGTTAGAAACGCTTGAATATGATATAGACGTTGCGAACACTCTGCGTGATAGGCTTAGGGATGCCGAGGGAGTAGGCGTAAAGGCAATAAGCAGGCAACGCGCTAAGGCTGCCGTAAGGGACGAGGAGGGGATCGAGACGCTGTGCATGGCATTATGCAGGCTGATGCTGAAGGATATAACATATATGGAGCTGAAAAAGGAGATTGAGATATACCCTATAGACGATGATGAAAAGCGGCTTGCGCTGAAAAGGGGCATAGCCGTGCTTAAGGGCATAATGGGACGTACCGCGCTCTACGCCCGCGCCGCCGCACGGCTTATGGACTATCTCAGCACGGAATCTGCGCTGAACATAGAGGGCTTTTTCAGGTTCAGGATGAGCGAGGCGGTGGAGCTTATCAAGATAGTCGCCTTAAAAGCCGCAATAGAGCAGCTTGTGATAAGGGAATTTGCAGGGGCCGGCAAGAATTGCGATGAAGGCGGCAATATAATAATCATAATCCGCACGGACAATGATACCGACGGGCCGTAAAACCTTCAGAGTATCGAAAAAGTGGCTACCAGCCACCTTTTTGACACTCTGCGAAAACCTAAAGGTTTTCATCCGTTCTGACGTGCATGCCGTCAGAGCCGGAATTAGCTTAAAGGGCTGCCGCCCCTTAACAACCCCAGGGCTTTTCGACAGGCTGACCTTGTGTCCCCTTGTCAACTGATGGTATAATAAATTTATGAACCGGCTTATTGAAGAAAAACTCAAGCTCCTTCCGGACAGCCCGGGAGTGTACCGCATGCTTAACAGCGCGGGCGAAATAATATATGTAGGCAAGGCGGTGAACCTAAAAAACCGCGTGCGCCAGTATTTCCATTCTCAAAAGAACATGAGCCCGAAGGTGAAGGCGATGGTGAGCCACATCGCGGACTTTGAATACATACTCACATCAAACGAAACAGAGGCGCTTACGCTTGAGGCGGCCATGACGAAGAGCTTGCAGCCGCATTATAATATACTGCTTAAGGATGACAAGCATTTTCCATATGTGCGGCTTGACGAAAAGCAGGATTTTCCCAGGTTCGAGGTGGTGAGGCGGGCCAGGAACGACGGCGCGCGCTACTTCGGGCCGTATCTTAGCGCGGTGACGCTGAGGGACGCGCTGTCCTGCATAAGGGACATATTCCCCGTAAGGCACTGCAAAAAGGATATTGCAAAGGCCATAGCGCGGCGGGAGCGGCCGTGCCTTATGCATCACCTCAACAAGTGCTGCGCGCCATGTTCCGGCAAGGTGACGCGGGAGGAGTACCATAAGCTTCTGCAAAGCGTTGCGAGCTTTCTTGAGGGGGATACGGAGCCGGTGTGCGCCATGCTGAGGCAGGAGATGCAGCGCGCCAGCGACAGCATGGAATACGAAAAGGCCGCACAGTACCGCGACAGGGCGGACGCCGTTGAGCGCATGGGCGAAAAGCAGCGCGCAATGGTAAAGACGGGGGCCGAAAGGGACGTTTTTGCGCTGGCAAGGGACAAGGAGGACGACGTTATATTCGCCCTTTTTGTGCGCGGGGGCAACGTGATAGGCAGCCAGCACTACGCAATGGATTCCTACGGCGAGACGGGCGGCAGCATAATGGAGGCGTTTTTGCAGCAGTTCTATCAGGACAGCGGCAGCATACCCAAGGAGGTATTGGTAAGGGATTTGCCGGACAACTGCGGCGAGCTTGAGGCGTGGCTGAGGCAACAAAAGGGAGCCAGGGTGGAGCTGCATAAGCCCGCAAGGGGCGAAAAGGCGGAGCAGGTGGAGCTTGCCTATAAAAACGGCATGGACGCCATAGCGAAGCAGAGGGAGCTTGAGCACAGAGCCTGGGAAAGGGGCGAGGGCGCGCTTGCAAGGCTGTGCGGCTACATAGGGATTGAGGAGATACCGGGCAGGATAGAGTGCTTCGACAACTCCCACATAATGGGCAGGGATACGGTATCCGGCATGGTGGTGTTCATAAACTCAAAGCCCGCGCCCAAGGAGTACAGGCGCTTCAGAATAAAGGCGCAGGTCAACGGGGATGACCTTGCCGCGATGAAGGAGGCCCTTACAAGAAGGTTTGAACGGGCGAAGAGCGAGGACAGCAGGTTCACCGCCCTTCCGGAGCTGCTCGTTATCGACGGCGGCAGGGCGCAGCTTGACATAGCGCTTGAGGTGCTGAACGAGCAGGGTTTGGACTTTATACCGGCGATAGGCCTTGCCGAGCGCAAGGAGGAGATAATACTGCCCTATCAGGAACAAAGCGTTATACTGCCAAGGGGCGATGGCGCGCTGCACTTTTTGCAGCGCGTAAGGGACGAGGCGCACAGGTTTGCCATATCCTACCACAGGAGCCTGCATGTGCGCAGCGCGCTTATGAGCGAGCTTGACGGTATAGAGGGCATAGGAGAAAAGCGCAAGCGGCTGCTGTTCGATGCGTTTATCACACGGGACGCCATCGCCGCTGCTACGCTGGAGCAGCTTATGGCTGTCAAGGGCATGAACAGGCCGAGCGCCGAGGCTGTGCATAAGCACTTCCATGGCGGCAAAAGCGGACGAAGCGATGGGGCCGCCGGCGACAACAAGGATAAAGAGGATCAAACATGATAAAGCTTTTGGCATTTGACATAGACGATACGCTGACAAAACAGCCGAGAATCGTGCCGGAAAAGAATCTTGAGGCGATAAAAAGGGCGCAGGCTGCGGGCGTGTTCGTCACCGTGGCAACAGGAAGGGGCTACCTTGGCTCATCTTATATATGGAAGGCTATGGGCGTTAAGGGGCCGGTTATAAACTACGGCGGCGCGGTGATAAACGACACAAGGACGGGACGGGCCATATACACCACCGAGCTTGAGCCGGATACGGTAAAAGGGCTTTTCAAGCTTGCGGACAGCCTTGGCGTACACGCGCATCTTTATCAGGGGGACGGCATAGTTTTTGCAAGGGACAACCCCTATGTCAGCGCATACAGCAAAAGCCTTGACCTGCCAAGGTGCATAGATCCGCTCGTCGGCGAAAAAACATGGCATAACGTGCCGAAGGTGCTGTTTATAACGGAGCCTGACAGGGCGGAGGCGCTTATACCCATGCTTGGCAAAAGGTATGAGGGCAGGCTAAAGGTATCCGGCTCAGTACCCGGGTTTATAGAGTTCAACGCGGCAAACGCGCACAAGGGCAGCGCGCTTGAGTGGCTTGCGGACAGCATGGGAATAAAAAGGAGCGAGGTAGCCGCCGTTGGCGACAACCTGTTGGATATAGAAATGATACGCTACGCAGGCATAGGCGCTGCCGTTGGGGACGCGCACAAAGAGGTGATAAGCGCAGCGGACGTGGTGCTGCCAAAATGCGAGGATATGGCGGCCGCCTGGTTCATAGACAATATAGTGCTCAGGCATGCCGGATAAGTTACGAAACGCGGCTTTAAGGGGAGATAAGAATGGCTGATAGGATAACACTTGATGTAGCGCATATCGCAGAGCAGCTCGAACTTGAGGTGCTTGAAGCGGGGGAGGGCAGCGTTACTTTCACAAGCGCCGAGATAGGCAGGCCCGGCTTGCAGTTTGCCGGCTATTACGACCATTTTTCAAGCAAAAGGGTGCAGATAATAGGCATGAGCGAGATGTACTACCTGTATGGCCTTGACGAGGAAGATGTGTACGCAAGAATGAGCAGATTCATGTCCTACTCCGTGCCGTGCATGGTGTGCGCAAGGGGCAACATGCCGCCAAAGGCGCTTTTAAGCTGCGCAAGGGAGCATAAGATGCCCGTATTCCTGTCAAAGCAGAAAACGGACGAGATAGGCCACAGGATAAGCAACTTCCTTTCAAGAAAGCTGGCGCCGAGCATGCTTATACACGGCGTGCTTATGGACGTGTTCGGCGTTGGCATATTGATGCGGGGCGAAAGCGGCCTTGGCAAAAGCGAGACGGCGCTTGAGATGATAAACAAGGGCCACAGGCTGGTGGCGGATGATGTTGTGCGCATAACAAAGGTGGCGGCAGGCAGGATAGTAGGCTCCGCGCCGGAGGCGACAAAGTATCTTATAGAAGTCAGGGGAATAGGCGTTGTTGACGTAAGATACCTGTTCGGCGTGGGCGCGGCGGTAAATGAAAAGAGCATAGATTTTATAATGGATCTTGAGCTGTATGACCCTGCCTCGGATTACGAGCGCATAGGCGCAAAGGAAAAGCGCACCGAGCTGCTCGGCGTGGATATAGCTACGACGGTGCTGCCGGTAAGCCCGGGCAGGAACCTGTCCGTCGTTGTAGAGGTGGCGGCAAGGAACTTTTTGCTTAAAAAGCTCGGCTATAATACGAGCGGCGGCTTTGCCGGAAACATGGCGGGCCTGTTTAAGCAGTGACGCTATATTCACAGCAGCTTATAAGGAGGGCGTATGGGCGCATACAGCATAGGCTTCGACATAGGCGGCTCGCACATAGCGGGCGCGCTTTTTGACGGCGCTGACGAGCTTGCAAGGCTTGAAAGGCCGTATCCCAAGGGGGAGCCGGAAAAGGCTCCGGCGCTGATAGCCGGCATGACTAAAGCGCTTGAGGCAAGCCTTGGCGCGGGCCAGAGCATAAGCTATATAGGCATAGCCGTGCCAGGCAGCCTTTCAAGGGACAAAAGGCGCATACTTAACGCATATAACCTTGGCTTTGAGGATACGCCGCTGCCTGAGCTTATAGAAAACGAGCTTGGCGGCAGGATAAACGTGCTTATGGCAAACGACGCCGATGCCGCCGCGTGGGCGGAATACTGCTGCGGCGCGCTGAGGGGGTATGAAAACTGCCTGCTTATAACGCTCGGCACGGGCGTTGGCGGCGGGGTTATACTGAACGGGGCGCTGTTCACCGGCGGCATGGGCAACGGCGTGGAGCTTGGGCATATGATAATAGACAGGCTCGCCGGCCCCGTATGCTCCTGCGGGGTGAGCGGCTGCTTTGAGGCGCGCTGCTCCGCTACGGCCATAATAAGGCGGGCGAGGGAGTCCATAGCAAAAAATGAGCACAGCCTTATATACGGGGCATGCGGCGGCGACGCCCAGAGGATAGACGCAAAGCTCGTGATAGACGCGGCAAAGCGGGGCGACGGCGAGGCCATGGCCATATTCAATGACTATGTGGACGCGCTGGGCAGCGGCATAGCCTCCATAATAAACACGCTTGACCCTATGGCCATAGCCATTGGCGGCGGCGTGAGCGGCGCGGGCGAGTTTTTGCTCGAGCCGGTGCGCAAAAACGTTGAGAAAAAGAGCTTCTATAAAGAGCACGCGGCAATAGTTAAGGCCAAGCTTGGCAACGACGCGGGCATAGTCGGCGCGGCGCTGCTGCATAGGACGGCGAAATAGGCTTATACATCAGCTATAACAGTATAATGTAAACAAGTAAACAATTTCAGGGCTTATATAATATTCTGCCCAGAACCGTGATATGCATTGGAAATGGACGCCGCAGAGCCTCCATTTCTTAATGTGCTTTACACGGTTTACGGCGCTTTCTCGGAAATGAGAATAGATAATATATCGTTTAACATATAATTGCGCGTAAAACACGCCGATGGTATCATAAACTAAATAAGCTACCATATCTTTGTCAGGCTAAAAGGAGGTAATGATTCATGCAGATGGAAATGCTAAGCGGCAACGAGGCCGTTGCGCGCGGCGTATACGAGGCCGGCTGCCATGTGGCGGCGGCTTATCCGGGCACGCCCAGCACCGAGATACTTGAAAACATAGGACAAAAGTATAAGGATAAGATATACTGTCAATGGGCCTGCAACGAAAAGACGGCTGTTGAGATAGCCTCCGGAGCGAGCATAGGCGGAGCGAGGGCTTTCGCCGCGATGAAGCACGTTGGCATGAACGTTGCGGCGGACCCCATATTCACCATGGCTTACAGCGGCGTTAACGGCGGCTTCGTGTTCGTATCGGCCGACGACCCGGGCTGCCACAGCAGCCAGAACGAGCAGGACAACAGGCTCTACGCCCCGCATGCCAAGATAGCTATGATGGAGCCTTCTGACAGCGCGGAGTGCCGCGACTTTGCAAAGGCGGCGTTCGATATCTCCGAAAGGTTCGATACGCTGGTCATGCTCAGGATGACAACAAGGGTCTGCCACTCCAAGAGCCTTGTAAAGCTTGAGGAAAGGCAGGAGGTCCCCGTTAAAAAGTATGTGCGCGACCCCAAGAAGAACGCCATGCTGCCGGCCCACGCCCGCGCAAGGCATATATACAGGGAAGAGATGCTCAAAAAGCTTGAGGAATACTCAAACGACTGCCCGTTCAACAGGGTGGAGGCAAACGGAGCCAAAATAGGCGTAGTCACCAGCGGCATAGCTTATGAGCATGCCAAGGAGGTGTTCGGAAACACCGTTGATTATCTTAAGCTCGGGCTGACCTATCCGCTGCCGCGCAGGCTGATGGCTGATTTCTGCTCAAAATACGACACCATTTATGTTATAGAGGAAAACGATCCGTACCTTGAGGACGCTGTGCATGCGCTCGGCTTCACTGGCGCCATAGGCAAGGCCAGGCTGCCCATATGCGACGAGCTTAACGCAAGGATAATACGCGACGCTTTCCTGCCAGGCACCGCAGAGGAGGGCTACGAGGCCGCCATAAAGGCTCCCGCGCGCCCGCCGGTGCTTTGCGCAGGCTGCCCGCACAGGGGCTTCTTCTTCGCGCTTACGAAATACCTTAACAAGTCCATAGTGCCCATAGGCGATATAGGCTGCTACACCCTTGGCATAAACCCGCCGCTCAACGCCCTTGACGCCACAATATGCATGGGCAGCGGCATAAGCAGTATAATAGGCCTTGCAAAGGCGCTTGAGATGCAGGGCGACACGAGGAAGGCCCTCGGCTGCCTTGGCGATTCAACCTTCTTCCACAGCGGCATGACCAGCCTTATGGACGTTGTGGCTGCCGATGCGAACGTTATAGCCTGCATACTTGACAACTCCATAACCGCCATGACGGGGCATCAGGATAATCCGGGTACCACAAGGAACCTTATGGGCGAGCTGAGTCCCGCGCTGGATATAGAAAAGCTTGCGCTCGCCACCGGCCTGGCAAGGGACAGGGTGGTAGTGGTGGATCCGCTGGATATAGAGGCCGTGAGGAACGCGGTGGAGGCCGGCCTTAGCGTGAAGGGCCCGTTCGTGATAATCACCCGCCGCCCCTGCGCGCTCATTAAAGAGGTGCAGAAGCAAAACGCCGCAAGACACTGCGAAATAGACGGCGACAAGTGCCGCGGCTGCAAGCAGTGCATGAAGATAGCCTGCCCGGCCATAGAGTTTGAAAACGGCAAGGCAAGGATATTCGATACCGCGAGCTGCACCGGCTGCGGGCTTTGCATGCATATGTGCAAGTTCGGCGCGATAGAAAGGAAGGAGAAATAATATGGCTAACAGCATTCTTCTGGTTGGTGTCGGCGGTCAGGGCACTATACTGATCTCCAAGATTCTTACGGCTGGGTTGACTCAGCTGGGGTATCAGGTTAAAATGAGCGAGATACACGGCATGAGCCAGCGCGGAGGCAGCGTTTCTACCCAGATAAAGTATGGCGAAAGCGTTTACGCGCCCAACATAGGCCTTGCCGAGGCGGATATGGTGATATCGTTTGAAAAGGCGGAGGCGCTGAGGGCGCTGCCGTTCCTCAAAAAGGGCGGCACGCTGATAACCGATGAAAGGGAGATATATCCCATGCCCGTGCTCAGCGGGGCTGAGCAGTATCCGCACGGCGCCATTGACGAAATAAAGAAGCATGTTGAGCATGTGCTTGTTATAAAGGCCGCCGAAACGGCTGAAAGGCTCGGCAGCATAAGGGCTCAGAACATAGTGCTGCTCGGCGCGCTGGTAAAGGCCATGAAGCTTGACGGCGTTGACTGGGAGGAGCTTGTTAAGCGCTTCGTTCCGGCAAAGGCTGTGGACATGAACATTGCCGCCTACAGGGCAGGCTATGGCATGGAGTAATATTTAGTAAAACTGGAGCAGGACAACAAGAATGTACAAGAACTTTGACGAAGTGGTTGCAGCGGTAAAGCTTAAGGAGACGGAGCGCAGCGTTGCCATAGCGGGCGCGCATGACGCGCCGGTCATAGAGGCTGCGCTGAGGGCTGAGCAGCAGGACATTGCCGTGCCGATATTTGTAGGCAATGCCGGCAGGATAAGGGAGATACTGCGCTCCTTTGACAGAAATCCATCAGACTACAATATAATTGATGCCAGTGAGAATACGGAGGCTCAGGTAGCTGTGGAGCTTGTTAAGGATTCAAGCGCCAACGTGCTTATGAAGGGCCTTATAGAAACGCGAGACATGCTGCACCCCGTAGTCGCCAAGGAGAATAATCTTAGAACGGGCAAGCTGATGAGCCACGTCGTGTTCTTTTCAAACGTGCCAAATTACCATAAGCTGCTCGTAACTACGGATGGCGGAATGGTGATGTATCCATCGCTTGAGGAGAAGGTGGGCATAATCGAAAACGCGGTCGATGCAATGCTGAGAATGGGCTACAAGCTGCCCAAGGTGGCCGTGCTTGCAGCGATAGAGAAGGTCAACCCGCGCATGAAGGCTACCGTTGAGGCTGCCGAGCTTAAGCGCATGAATCAGGAAGGGCTGATACAGCACTGCATAGTTGAAGGGCCGCTTTCCTACGATGTGGCGATGGATAAGGCCATAGCCCACCACAAGGGAGTCGATTGCCAGTACTGCGGCGATTTTGACGCGCTGATAGTGCCGGATATAGACGCGGGCAACATACTCGGCAAATGCCTTATAGTTACCGCCAAGGCGGAGATGGGCGGCGTGATTATGGGCGCAAAGGTGCCTATAGTGCTTACCAGCCGCGGCTCCAGCGCGGAGGAGAAGTTCTTTTCCATGGCCGTGGCCTCGCTGATGGCAGGGAAGAACATATAAGACTCCTTAGCTTAAACAAGCAGCAGGGATAGCTTTTATTAAAGCTATCCCGCAGTCTGTCAAAAAAGTGGCGACCAGCCACTTTTTCGAGTTTTCACGGGTTTCGCCTCTCGCATTAGCTCGCGGGCGGCAAAACCCGCAAGGTATGAGAACCTGAAGGCTTTCATCCGTTCTGACGCACATGCCGTCAGAGCCGGAATTAGCTTAAGGGGCAGCCGCCCCTTAACAACCCCAGGGCTTATCGACCTGCTGAAAGCGGCTGAGCGCCGCTTTTTTCGTTGCTATGAAGCGACCGCTCTCCGCCCTTTAGACAGCCTTATACCGCGCTCTTGACGTCCCTTTCCCTGGCGTCCTCCATTATGAGCTTGTCTGCAACAAGGGCGATGAACTCGCCGTTGGTGGGCTTGTCATTCTTGGAGTAGATATTATAGCCGAACAGCTGGTTTATATTCTCTATCTTGCCGCGGGTCCAGGCCACCTCTATGGAGTGGCGTATGGCGCGCTCCACCTTTGAGGCTGAGGTTGAGAAGCGCTTGGCTATGCCCGGGTAAAGCTCCTTTGTTATGCGGTTTATAAGCTCGGGTTGGTAGTAGACCATGCGTATGGCCTCCCTCAGGTAGTGATAGCCCTTTATGTGCGCGGGTATGCCTATAACAAGAAATACCGACGTTATCTTTTCATCAAGCGTTTTGGGCTGCTGGGACGGCATCAGCAGCTGCGAATACCTGGGCTGCTGCTCGTCCGCCATATCCAGCATTCTTTTGAACACGGCCTCGGGCTCTACCGGCTTTACCATGTAGTACTTGGCCCCCAGCGCGCAGGCGCGCTGTACCATGTCCTCGCTGCGCATGGCGCTTACCACCATAACGCTGGGCGCGTCGCTCACAAGGCCCGCAGCCATGCGCTCAAGTATCTCAAACCCATCCGCCCTGGGCATGATAAGCTCGCTTATAAGCACATCGTAGCGGCTCTTGTTCAGCGCCTCAAGCGCGCTTATGCCATCGGATACCGTGTCAAAGCATGCTATGCGCTCCTGCGCGCTAAAGTAGTCCTTCATCGCCGCAAGAAGCTGCGCGTTGCCGTCCGCCATCAAAACCTTAAATTTTGTCATATGTATCCTCCTTATGCCTATTATTATTAAGATTTTTATTGAAATTTGGAATTTTGTTCCGTGACTAAAGCATATCACCGCATTTTTCGCGGCGGTAGGGCCTTAATTTGGCGTTTAGGTTCATCTTTTGGCGCTTATAAAGCGCAATTTGGGCAAAATTGTAAAGTGCGCAAAACGCTGTTGACTTTTGACTGTTTTGAACCTAAAATATCGCTTAGCCACTTAATTATTAACTAATTAACTTTTTATGGCCGATACGGCAGGATAAGGCCGAAATATGAGGAAAGGGGGCGAATAGCGTGGAAAATGCAAAAGCCGGCAGCGCAGATGAAAACAAGCGCATAGTGGAATGCCTGCACAGGCTGGAGCTTATACGCCGCATGCGCATACAATGCATGCTCAAGGGTACGGACGCGCACAGGGGGCAGGGCCCCATACTTGACTATATAGAGCAGCACCCGGGCTGCACGCAGGCCGATGCAGCCGAGGCCATAGGCATAAGCGCGCCGAGCATAGCGTGCAGCGTAAGAAGGATGGAGAAGGCGGGCCTGATAAAAAGGACCGCCGACGAGTGCGACCTAAGGCGCAACAGGCTTGAGCTTACCGAGAAGGGAAGAAAGAACCATATAAGGATCAAGGAGCTTTTCAGGGAGCTGGACGAGGCCATGCTATATGGCTTAGATGGTGCGGAAAAGCAGCTTCTTATAAGCTTTTTGGATAGAATGACGGCTAACCTTGGCAAGGATAAGGCGCAAAGCAGCGTATCCGAGCTTATCAAGGAGCTGCACAGAATGGAGGATGAGAACAGGGAATGATAAGGAAGCTTTTTCCATATACAAAGGGGTACAGATTAAAGTCCCTGCTGGCCGCGCTGACGATAGTGGGCGAGGTAGTAGTGGAGGTAAATATTCCGTTCCTTATGGCGGATATAGTGAACATAGGCATAGCCAACCGCGATACGGGCTTTATATTGCAGCGGGGGCTTATGATGATACTTATGGCGCTTTTATCGCTGGGCCTCGGCATGCTTTCGGCAAGATTCGCAAGCGTGGCAAGCGCCGGCTTTGCAAAGAACCTGAGGGGCGACCTGTTTGAAAGGGTGCAGGCCTTTTCCTTTGCAAATGTGGATCGTTTTTCCACAGCAAGCCTTATAACAAGGCTCACTACGGATGTGAATACGATACAGAACACATACATGTCGGCGGTGCGCACGTTCATACGCGCGCCGTTCATGCTGGTCGCGGCCACAATAATGGCCGTGAGGATAAGCGCGGACCTTGCGGTGGTGTTTCTGTTTGCGCTGCCGTTCATGGCGGTGTTCGTAGGCATATTCGCGGTAAAGACCTTCCCGCGGTTCAAGGCCATGCTTTCAAAGATTGACGCGATGAACGCAAGCGTGCAGGAGAATCTTACGGCCATGAGGGTCGTAAAGGCCTATGTGCGGGAGGAGCATGAGGACGAGAAGTTCACCTTTTCCGCAAAAGAGGTGCGCGATTATCAGATAAAGGCCGAAAAGCTGCTGGTCACGGCAATGCCTCTGGCGCAGTATGTGGTATACATATGCATGGTGGCCGTGTGCTACATGGGCGGCGTGCATATAATAGGCGGCAAGCTGCTTTCCGGCGACCTGATAAGCTTTATAAGCTACATTGGGCAGGTGCTTTCCGCGGTTATGATGGTGGCGATGATGATGGTAATGCTCGTGATGAGCAAGGCAAGCGCCTCAAGGATTGCCGAGGTGCTGGACGAGAAGCCCTCCATAAACGACGACGAAGCGGACGCGGAGCTTAATGTAAATGACGGCTCCATAGAGTTTGACGACGTATCCTTCAGCTACAGCGGCGATGAGGGCAACCCGAACCTTGAGCATATAAGCCTTAGGATAGCCTCGGGTGAGACGATAGGCATAATAGGCGGCACCGGCAGCGCGAAATCTACGCTGGTGCAGCTTATACCAAGGCTTTATGATGCAACAAGCGGCTCCGTAAGGGTGGCCGGACACGACGTGAGGGAGTATAAGCTGGATACGCTCAGGCGGAGCGTATCAATGGTGCTGCAAAAGAACGTTCTTTTCTCGGGCACGATAAGGGATAACCTGAAATGGGGCGACGAAAACGCCAGCGAGGAGGAGATAGAGGCTGCCTGCTCCGCCGCCGCTGCGGACGGCTTTGTAAAGAGCTTCCCCGACGGCTACGATACCGAGCTTGGGCAGGGCGGCGTGAACGTTTCCGGCGGGCAGAAGCAGAGATTGTGCATAGCCAGGGCGCTTATATCCAAGCCGAGGATAATAATACTTGACGATTCGACAAGCGCGGTGGATACCGCTACGGACGCCGCCATAAGAAAGGCCCTCAGGGAGGAGCTTAGCTCCACCACAACTATAATAATCGCCCAGCGCATATCAAGCGTTATGGACGCGGACAGGATAGTGGTGATGGATGAGGGCCGCATAAGCGACATTGGCACGCATGAGGAGCTTATGCAGCGAAGCGAGATATACAGGGAGGTATACATCTCCCAGCAAAAGGGGGTGGCGTGATATGCCGGGACCTAAGCACGGCAAGACGCAGGGCTTTGCAAAGCCGAAGGACGCCAAAGGCACATTCAGGCGCATTTTAGGCTACTTTAAGCCGTACAGATGGCAGCTTATAGCCGTATTTATAGGCATAGTGCTAAGCAGCGGCGCGAACATAGCCGGAACATACATGCTAAAGCCCATAATAAACGTATACATACTGCCCTGGGTCGGCAGCGAAAAACCCGACCTTACCGGCCTGGTAGGCCAGCTTGCGATAATGGCGGCGGTATACACGCTGGGCATATTCGGCACGTTTATATTCAATAGGCTTATGATAAACGTATCCACAGGCACGCTGCTCAAGCTGCGCCTGGAGATGTTCACAAAGATGCAGACCCTGCCCATAAGCTACTTTGACAAGCGCACGCACGGCGAGATAATGAGCCGCTACACCAACGATACCGACGCTATGCGCGAGATGATAAGCAACGGCCTGCCCTCCTTCATCAGCAGCGGTATACGCATAATAGGCGTGTTCATAATGATGATAGTGCTAAACCCCATACTCACGGCTATATGCATAGTTATGCTGGTGCTGATGAGCCTTGTAACAAAGCTGATAGCAAAAAACTCGAGCCGCTTCTTCAAGGCCAGGCAGGAAAGCGTGGGCAAGGTGAACGGCTATATCGAGGAGATGATAGAGGGGCAGAAGGTGGTAAAGGTATTCTGCCATGAGCAGGCAGTAAACGCCCGCTTTGACGAGCTTAACGAGGAGCTTAGGCGGAACACCGCCGCGGCGAGCACCCTGGGCAGCATAATGGGGCCGATAATGAACAACCTTTCCCACGTTACATACGCCATAGTAGCGGCCAGCGGCGGCCTGCTCGGCGTTGCTGGCATAATAGACATAGGCACGCTGGGCGCGTTTTTGCAGTACACAAGGAGCTTTTCCATGCCTATAGCAGAGATAAGCCAGCAGGCCAACAATGTGCTGAGCGCCCTTGCAGGAGCCGAGAGGATATTCGCTCTGCTTGACGAGCCTTCCGAGACGGACGAGGGCAAAATAACCATGGTAAACGCCCGCATTGCCGAGGACGGCGGGCTTGAGGAGTGCGCGGAGCGCACGGGCATATGGGCATGGAAGCGGCCGGACGGCTCCCTTACAAGGGTGCGCGGGGACGTGCGCTTTAACCACGTTACCTTCAGCTACGATGGGGAGGTGGACGTGCTCAACGATGTTTCCCTTTACGCCAAGCCCGGGCAGAAGATAGCGTTCGTCGGCTCCACAGGCGCGGGCAAGACCACCATAACCAACCTTATAAACCGCTTCTATGACATTCAGCAGGGCGAGATAATCTATGACGGTATACCCATAAAGGAGATAAGCAAGGCGTCGCTGAGACGCTCGCTCGGCATGGTACTGCAGGATACGCACCTGTTCACGGGTACGGTACGCGAGAACATACGTTACGGCAGGCTGGACGCCACGGACGAGGAGATAGTTGCCGCGGCCAAGCTTGCCAACGCGCACTACTTCATATCCCACCTGCCGGAGGGGTACGACACCGTGCTTACTGCGGACGGCGCCAACCTTTCGCAGGGGCAAAGGCAGCTGCTGGCGATAGCCCGCGCCGCCGTAGCCGACCCGCCCGTGCTTATACTGGACGAGGCGACGTCAAGCATAGACACCCGCACCGAGGCGCACATAGAAAGGGGTATGGACAGCCTGATGAAGGACCGTACCGTGTTCGTGATAGCGCACAGGCTCTCCACCGTGCGCAACTCCAACGCCATAATGGTGCTTGAGCACGGCAGGATAATAGAGCGCGGCGATCATGACGACCTTATACGCCAGCATGGCAAGTATTACCAGCTGTATATGGGCATGTTCGAGCTGAGCTGACGGGCGGCAGGATCACGCTCTATGGCGGCGCAAGTGAGCTATCGCCGCCTGATATCGGGGAAGAAGCGAAACAGAGCTTAATTAAAAAGCAACCGTATCTTTGCGAGGACGGTTGCTTCTTGCTTGAAATGGCTTTAGTATCGATTTTAAGATTGAAACAGACAATCTTACAAGAGATATGATAATAGCCATAAAGCCGAAAAGCTCAGAACAATTTACCATATAGCCAACTCCATTCTTTGTTGGATCAAAGCAAGGATTAGGCTAACCGTCTACCGTGCATGGCAGACAGAAATGTATTATACTGTAAAAATATGTCGATTGTTAAAGCAAGGGAGGATGATGGCGGGTACGGCGAATTGCGTACCGATTCAAATAAAAAACTTGCGCCTTAGCGCCTCCCTAAGCTTGGGGCAGCAGGCTGTTATTATAAGCATTATGCCTATAAGCAGGCACGCCGCCAGCGGGTATACTGACCATATCAGCTTTGTGTTCAGGCCGAAGGTGCTGTTCAGAAGCAGCTCCACCAGCACCATAAAGCCGCCCGTGGCGATGAGCGTTCCGGCTATTATGAACAGCGCCCCGTGCGGCAGATAGTAAAGCAGCGCCACCGCGGCGCAGGATATGAGCATCATCCCGCCCGCCACGGGGAAGGCGAAGGGCATGAACCAGCCTCCGCCCACGGCAAGGTCTATGTATAACAGGTACAGTATAGCCGCGGCAAAGTCCGCCGCGACGAATATAACCGGCGTTGCGCGCTTGAACCACATGGGCAGCACCACTACTATGTAGAACAATACTATCGCGCCTGACGCGTAGCCTGACCATACTATCCTGTCGTTCACCTTAAAGTCGCACAGCAGGCACATAACAAGCGGTATAACGAACAGCATGGTCAGCACGAACAGCACTGCAGAGGTGTTTGCCGTCTCCCTGCGTTTCCTTTCCGCAGGGTAAGGCTTTTCGCCGTCTACCCGCTTTACATCGGGGTGGAACACCACCGTCCCGCACAGGGGGCACTTTTCCTCACTGTCGCTCAGCTCAACTCCGCATTTTATGCAATACACCTTAGCAAGCTCCTTTCATATCTTATGCATATCAAGGCTCAGGGCTGGTTGCTTTCAACCCTTGCGCCGAGGCCAAGCCGCCTGAGCACCCTGAAAAAGTGCAGCTCGAGCTCCGGCTCCTTTATGTTGCGTATCATGTTTATGTACATTGTGCCATCATAGGATATTATGCCGCAGTTGTGCGGCGCGCGCGCCTGCACGCCTATTATAAAGTCCATTCTTTTCACGCGGCTGCGCATAGGCTCGGGCAGCTCCGCATTGCCGAGGTTGGATAGGCAAAGGCAGCTTTTGCGCTCGCCCACGGCGTTAAACACGGCCTTCATTGCAATGTTTTTTATGAACAGGGGCATTATCTTGAGCAGGAACGCCTTTTCGCTGTTCACGTTTGTGGCGATGCGGGCGCTCATCAGCTTTGCCGTGTACTCAAGGCCCATCGTGTGGTGTACAAGCGTGCATATCTCGTCAAACGTGTAGTCGCCAAGGCGGCTGTCTACCTCCGGCGTAATGTATTGGGCAAAGTTCCTGAGCGTTTCGCTTGGGAACAGGTTTCTCAGATTGACCGGTACAAGCACCTTAACGGGCTTTCTTAAGCGCCTGTTTCTCACCTTTCCGGCCTGAAGCTCAAGTATGGCCTGCATCATTGCCGCGCAGAGGAACTCCGTAACGCTGACCCCGTGCTCCCTGGCATTTTCCCTTACGGAGGCCGTATCCAGCATAAGCGTTACAAGGTTCAAAAAGCCGTCCTTCTCCGGCGTGCCGGAAAGGTGATAGGCCGTGTTCTCCCTTCTTGATGCGCTTACCGCGCCGGAGTATTTCAAAAAGCTGTCCTCAAGCTCGGCCTCTCTTGGCGCGCTAAGCCGTGAGAGCACCCCGTGCTCGTCGGGTATGCTAAGGGCGTATTTTTGCGTGAGATACTCCGCGACAAGCGTTTTCAGGAATATAAGCGCGCCTGTGCCGTCCGTCACGGCATGGAAGAACTCAACGGCTATCCTGTTTTTGTATGCTATTACCCGAAACGCGCACTCCCGCACCTGCTTAAAGGGCACGTGCGCAAGCGGGCAGGGCTTTTCCTCGGTTATCCTGGGGGCCTTTTGCAGCTGCTCAAGGTAATACCAGAACGCGCCGCGCCTCAGCCTCACCGCTATGGAGGGGAAGCGGCGCACGGTCACGTCCAGCGCGCTCTGCAACACCTCCCTGTCCACGGCCTCGTCAAGCGTCGCGCTCAGGCGGAAGAAGTTGTTCCAGTTCCTCCTCCTTGCGGCGGGGTATATCTTGGCCGCGTTGTCGAGCCTAAGCCACCTCAGCTTCCTTTCCTGGGAAAGATGCTTGTTTACAAAGGCGTTTATGGCGTCCATATCGCCCTCGTTCTCGTTAAGCTGGTACAGCACATATGCGTGCCATCTTTCGGGCGCTACTATCAGCCTGCTTTCACACAGCGCGGCGGTAAGCTTGTTATAAAGCCCCTTTGCATCGTCCAGCAGCAGCTCGTCGGAGCCTGCGAATATTATGGACGGCGGCATACCCTCAAGCTCGCCGAACAGCGGCGATATCAGCGGGTCTTTAAGGCTGCTTCCCCTGGCGTAGCAGTCCGCATAAAACTCAAGCACCTCTTTTGTCAGCGAAGGGTCGTGCTCGCGGTTCAGGGTGTAGGACTCGGCAGTGGCTGTAAGGTCAGCCCACGGCGATATGGCTATTATGCCCGAGGGCAGCGGCAGGCCGAGGCTTTTAAGCTTAAGGCACAGCGCGAAGCACAGCCCGCCGCCGGCGCTTTCGCCGGCAAGCATTATGCTGTCGTTGCCGTAGCCCCTGCTTATAAGGTAGCTGTAAGCCTCCATAGCATCCTCTAACGCCGCGGGATAGGGATGCTCCGGCGCCAGCCTGTACGCCGCGCAGAAGACCCTTACGCCCAGCTCATCCGCCAGCGTGGCGCCGAAGCCCTTTGCGTAGTCAAGGTCGCCGCAGGTATAGCCGCCGCCGTGCAGGTACAGTATGATTCCCTGCCTGCGCTCGTCCCGCGGCATTATCCACGCGCCCTCAAAGTTGGCAAAGGCCTCGTCCCTTACTATTACGTCTTTTTTATGTATAGCCTCCATAAGCTCGCCCAGTTTGTCCTGCCCCTTTCGTATCGTTTCAAGCGAGCAGTTGGCGACCAGCGGCTTAAAGAAGTTAAGCTGGGAGCGTACCAGCTTTGCGCTAAAGCCCATAAGCGTGTCCTTTCAGATAGTGTCAAGTGTGCAAGCGGCAACACCATATATAATATGTGTGGCAAAATGTTATTATATCATACCCCGCCGCCTATATAAAGCCCGCTTGCGGCTTAGTCCCGGCAGGGGCTATAATATATAAAAACCACGGCGAGGGGGATTGAACGCACATGAAAGCGGGGCTTGATACGGCCATACTTAATAAGCTTGGCAGCCTTAGCGGGCATATAGGCTTTTATTACAAAAACCTGATAACGGGGGAGGAGCTTTGCCTTAACGAGAGCTCGCAATGCCTTGCGGCAAGCGTTATAAAGCTGCCCATATACATGGCAATAATGAAGCTTTGCGCAGAGGGGGAGCTTGACATGAGCGAAAGGCTCGTCTGCCATGATGAGGACAAGCTTCCGCCGTGCGGCGCGCTGTACTTTTTCACCAATGAGCCTGAGGTGGACGTTCAAACGCTTTGCGGCCTTATGATAAGCTTATCGGACAACACCGCCACAAACATGCTTATAAGGCGCGTGGGCATGGACAGGCTTAACAGCACCTTCCTGCGCATGGGACTTAGCGGTACGCATATTGAAAGACTGCTTTTTGACGCCGAGGCCAGCAAAAACGGCCGCCAGAACTACATAGTACCAAAGGAGATGGGCATGCTGCTTGAAAGCGTATACACAAGGCGCTTTGTAAGCGGGAGCGTGAGCGAGGCTGTAGAGAAGCTGCTTCTTGAGCAGCAGATAAACCACAAGATACCCGGCTACCTTGAGAATATCGAGGTTGCGCATAAAACGGGAGAGGACGAGGGGCTTACCAACGACGTGGGCATAGTGTACGCCAGGGAGCCGTTTATAATGGCTTTTGCCGCAAGCGGCACGGCGGTTGCGGAGGCGGAGATCTGCATAAGGGAGACGGCCAGGCTACTCGCATACAGGCAGGACTGAGCAGAATGGCGTTATACAGCTTTATATTGCGCAATACTTTTGTTGTTTGGCTAAATATGTACAAGATGTAAATTGCTGTCGGATATGCTCTGGAGCGCTTGCCTGCTTTGTGAAAAATTACTATAATAGCATAAGGACCGCATGAGGCGCTGCAAACTAACGCCTGTTGTTTATGTGGTTCAAGGGGGTATGCTTTATGCGCATAGGCCAGTTTAGCGAGACATTTTATCCCATAGTGGACGGCGTGGGCAGGGTGGTATACAACTACGCCAACACCCTTGGCGCGGGCGGGGACGAGTGCTACGTCGTCACCCCGCAGGTGGATACGGGCTACAGGGGCTGTTGGCCGTTTGAGATGGTGGACTATGCAGCCTCGCCGGTTATAGCGGCGCCGCAGTACAGAAGCGGCATAGCCGTGCTGGACAGGCATTATGTGGAGCGTATGGATAATATAAAGCTTGATATAGCGCATGCGCACACGCCCTTTTTTGCCGGGCAGGAGGCGCTCAGACAGTGCAGCAAGCAGAACATACCGCTGATAGGCACGTTCCATTCAAAGTACTATGACGATTTTTATAAGGCCACGCATGCAAAGCTGATCGCCAACATAGGCGTAAAGCTCGTAGTTGACTTCTATGATAAATGCGACGAGGTATGGGCCGTAAGCGAATCCTCCGCCGTGGTGCTCAGGGATTACGGCTACACCGGCAACATAATAATAATGGAGAACGGCACGGAGTTCCGGCCTGTGCTTGAACAGGACAAGCTGGCGGCTGCCGCGCGCTTCGGCATAGACCTTAAGCACCCCGTCTTTCTGTTCGTGGGCCAGATAAACTGGAAAAAGGGCATAATGAGGCTGCTTGAGGCCGCAAGCTACCTTAAGCTGCAAAACGAACGCTTCAGCCTTGTGCTGGCCGGTCAGGGGCCGGACGAGGAGGCGATAAGGAAAAAGGCAAGGGAGCTTGATGTTGAGGACAGGGTGATATTCACGGGCCACATCGCCGATACGCATACGCTTGACGGGCTTTACCAGTGCGCAACGCTGTTCACCTTTCCGTCCCTGTATGATACCTTCTCGCTTGTCATGCGCGAGGCCGCGGCTATGTACACCCCAAGCGTAGTGACCGAGGGCGGCGCGGCGTCAGAGCCGATAATACACGGCGAAAACGGCCTGCTCTGCAAGGACGACGGCACGGAGCTTGGCAAGCTGCTGCTAAGATATATGCATGATGACGAGGCCGTAAGGCGAATGGGCGTAAACGCTCATGACTCCATACCGAAGCCATGGCAGGATGTTATAGCGCGGGCGAGGCGGCGTTATCAGGCGCTGAGCGAGAGCAGCGGCAGCGAGGAAATGACCGCAAGGCATGCCCAGATAAAGGAAAAGCTAATGGAGTGGAGCGAAAGGCTTGCCGAGTATTTCAACATAAAGCTTTGATGCATTAAAAGGGCGGCCTGAAAAGCCCCGGGGTTGATAAGGGGCCGCAGCCCCTTATGTTCAATCCGGCTCTGACGACATGTGCGTCAGAACGGATGAAAACCCAAAGGTTTTCGTACTTTGCTACTTTTGCCGCCCGGGAGCGAATGCGAGAAGCGAAACCCGAAAAAACTCAAAAAAGTGGCGTTCAGCCACTTTTTTGACACTCTGAAAGTGGCTATTTGCCACTTTTTCGATAGCTTCAGCATCAGGACTTTGCAAGATAGGCGTTGATAAAGTTCTCTATATCCCCGTCCATAACGGCCTGTATGTTGCCGGTTTCCTCGCCTGTCCTGTGGTCCTTTACCAGCGTGTACGGCTGGAATACATAGGAGCGTATCTGGCTGCCCCATTCTATACGCTTCATCTCGCCCTTTATCTCGTTCATCTGGGCCAGGCGCTCTGCCTCGGCCAGCTCCATCAGCTTGCCCTTAAGTATGCGCATGGCCATCTCCTTGTTTTGAAGCTGGCTGCGCTCGTTCTGGCATTGCACCACTATGCCGGTGGGTATATGGGTTATGCGTATGGCGCTGCTGACCTTGTTAACGTTCTGGCCGCCTGCACCGCCGGAGCGGTAGGTGTCTATGCGCAGGTCGTCCATATCTATCTCAACGTCGTTGGTGTCGTCGTCGAATATAGGCGTAACGTCAAGCGAGGCAAAGCTTGTGTGCCTCCTTCCGGAGGAGTCAAAGGGCGATATCCTTACCAGCCTGTGTACGCCCTTTTCGGCCTTAAGGTAGCCGTAGGCGTTTTCGCCATCCACCTCGAAGGTGACGCTCTTTATTCCGGCCTCCTCGCCGTCAAGATAGTCTATCACCTTAACGCTGTAGCCCATCTTTTCGCAGTAGCGCGTGTACATGCGGTACAGCAGACTTACCCAGTCCTGCGCTTCCGTTCCGCCGGCGCCCGCGTGCAGGCTAAGCACGGCGTTGTAGCTGTCATACGGCCCTTTAAGCAGCGATTCAAGCTTAAGCGCTTCAATATCCCTGTCAAGCAAGGCAAAATCGTTCTGTATTTCAGGCACAAGGCTTTCGTCGTTTTCCTCATCGGCCATGTCCATAAGCACCTCAAGGTCCTCGCAGCGGATCATAAGCTGCTTATACTTATCAAGCTTTGAGCTTATGGCCTTCATGCGCATGTTCACCTTGTTGGCGTTTTCAATGTCGTTCCAAAAGCCTTCCTTGGCCATCTCGCCCTCAAGCTGCTCCTTTTCCTTGCTCAATGCAGCAAGGTCAAAGGGAGCCACCTGCCTCTTTCAGCGTTTCAACCGCCGCGGCAAGCTGCTGCCGTGTTTCATCAAGTTGGATCACTGTTATTCACTTCCTTCTTTCATATTATTTCAAAAATCAAAGCTGTTATGCTTTCGCGCCTATGTATGCATACCGGCCTCTATTGGTTCCTTCCGCAGCAGTTTTTGTATTTCAGCCCGCTGCCGCAGGGGCATGGGTCGTTCCTGCCCGGCTTCTTATCGGTGCGCTTGGGCTTGGGCTTGTCGCCTGCGGATACCTCTACGGGCCTTGCAAGCTGCTCCCTTTGCTGGGGCACGGCGCGTACCGATACGTGGAAAAGGCTCCTCACCGTCTGCTCGCGTATGCCAAGCACCATCTCGTCAAACATGTCAAAGCCCATGTTGCGGTATGCTACCACGGGATCCTTCTGACCCAGCGCCTGCAGGCCTATGCCCTGGCGAAGCTGGTCCATGGCGTCTATATGATCCATCCAGTGGGTATCCACGGCTTTAAGCAGCAGCACGCGCTCCACCTCGCGCATATCTACCCCGGCGGAGGCGACGTCAGCCTCCTTCCTGGCATAAAGCTCATGCGTCAGCGCAAGAGCCTTTTCTTCAAGCTCCTTTCTTGTGCTTATGCCGTGCAGCCTTCCCGTGAAGTCGGCGCCGAGCAGCTGATTAAGCTCGCTGTAAAGCGCCATCATGTCCCATTCCTCGCTTGAGCCGTGATCGGGCGCGCACTGGTCCAGCTTGGCCGTAACGCTTTCGTTCACCATGCCCATTATGGAATCGTGTATGTCCTCTCCCATAAGCACCTTGCGCCTTTGGCCGTATATTATCTCGCGCATCTTGTTCATCACGTCGTCGTATTGAAGCACGTTTTTGCGGATATCAAAGTTGTGGCTTTCCACCCGCTTCTGCGCGTTCTCTATCTGCTTTGACAGCAGCTTCATATCAAGCGGTATCTCCTCGTCGGGGGATATGCGCTGCATCAAAAGCTTTATTCTTTCCCCGCCGAAGCGCTGCATCAGCTCATCCTCAAGCGAAACATAGAACCTTGTGGAGCCCGGGTCGCCCTGACGGCCGGCGCGGCCCCTGAGCTGGTTGTCTATGCGCCGGGATTCGTGTCTTTCGGTGCCTATTATGTGCAGGCCGCCTGCGGCGACGACGGCCTCATGCTGCCTGTCGGTATCCTGCTTTATCCTGTTGTAGGCCTCGCTGTATATGGCCCTTGCTTGCGCTATGCTCTCGTCGTCCGTTTCCTCGTGGCCCGTGGCAGCCTCTATCAAAAGCTCGTCCATGCCGTTTTGCCTAAGCTCGCGCTTGGCCAAGAACTCCGGATTGCCGCCAAGCAGTATATCCGTGCCTCGTCCGGCCATGTTCGTGGCTATGGTCACCGTGCCGAGGCTGCCGGCCTGCGCCACTATCTCCGCCTCCCTGGCGTGCAGCTTTGCGTTCAACACCTGGTGCTTTATGCCGCGCTTGGAGAGCATATCGCTCAGCAGCTCGCTCTTTTCCACCGATATCGTACCTACGAGTATGGGCTGGCCCGTAGCGTGTACCTTCACTATCTCGTCAACAACGGCGCTGAACTTGCCATGCTCCGTGCCGTATATTATGTCGTTATTATCTATTCGCCTTAAGGGCTTGTTGGTAGGTATCTCCACAACGTCAAGCCCGTATATGGACTGGAACTCAGCCTCCTCGGTCTTTGCTGTACCGGTCATGCCGGCAAGCTTTGAATACATTCTGAAATAGTTCTGGAACGTTATCGTGGCAAGGGTCTTGTTCTCCCTTTCAACCTTAACGTGTTCCTTTGCCTCAAGCGCCTGATGCAGGCCGTCGCTGTACCGCCTGCCTATCATAAGGCGGCCGGTAAACTCGTCAACTATAAGCACCTGGCCGTTCTGCACAACGTAATCCTTGTCCCTTGTGAACAGGGAGTGTGCCTTGAGCGCCTGTATTATGTGGTGATTTATCTCGGTATTTTCCGTATCCGATATGTCGTCAATGCCGAAAAACGCCTCAGCCTTCTTCTGCCCCTGCTGCGTAAGGGCGACGGTGCGGGCCTTTATGTCGCACATATAGTCGCCGCTTTCCTGCTGAGTTTCGCCCATCATTATGTCGGCCTTGGAGAGCTTTTCTATGTTTTCGCCCCTTACCAGCCTGGATACGAACCTGTCCGCCTTGGCGTACATATCGGTGGACTTGTCGCCCGAGCCGGATATGATAAGCGGCGTCCTCGCCTCGTCTATAAGTATGGAGTCCACCTCGTCAACTATGGCGTAGTTAAGCTCCCGCTGCACCATCTGCTCGCGGTATACCACCATGTTGTCCCTGAGGTAGTCGAAGCCGAACTCGTTATTCGTGCCGTATGTGATGTCGCAGGCATAGGCTTTGCGCCTTTCGTCATTGGTCAGCTCATGCACTATGCAGCCCACGCTCAGGCCGAGAAATTTATATATCTTGCCCATCCAGGCGGCATCGCGCTTGGCAAGGTAGTCGTTTACGGTTACTATGTGTACGCCGCGCCCGGTAAGCGCGTTGAGGTAAGCGGGCAGCGTCTCGGTTATGGTCTTGCCCTCGCCTGTCTTCATCTCGGCAATGCGGCCCTGATGCAGCACTATGCCGCCGTAAAGCTGAACGTCAAAGTGCCTTTGCCCTATTGTGCGCACCGCAGCCTCGCGCACGGTGGCGTAAGCCTCGGGCAGTATATCGTCAAGCGTTTCGCCGCCTGCAAGCCTTTTTTTGAACTCATCAGTCCTGGCCCTAAGCTCGCCGTCCGAAAGGGAGCGCAGCTTCGGCTCAAGCTCGTTTATGGTTTTTACTATGGGGGCCAGCTTTTTCAGCCTTGATTCGCTGGTGTTGCCAAGCAGTTTATCAACAAAGCTCATATCCTTCGCCTTTCTGACCTATATATTGTCACACCTGGTTATTGTAGCATGAAAGCCGCCAGCATTGCAACTTAAGCAGATAATCTTGACAAAATTAACATCCTGTATACAAAATCCGTCCTGATATATGCTATACTGTGCGCATGGATAAGAATACGTGCAAAACAAAACAGCTTCTCGGCTGCATGGCGACGCTTGCTGCAAGCGTGCTGTTCGGCTTCAGCTTTCTGTTCACCAAGGAAACTGTGGACAGGGTGAGCGCGCTTACTCTTTTGAGCTGGCGCTTCGTAACGGCGCTCATAGTGATGAGTACACTGTGGCTTTTGGGCATAATCAAGCTCAGCTTCAGGGGCAAACGGCTAAAAACCGTGCTGGCTATGGCCATAGTGCAGCCTGTTGTGTACTTTATTGGCGAAAGCATAGGCATGAAGCTTACAACCGCAAGCGAAAGCGGCACCATAATAGCCGTAGTGCCTATAGTTACGCTTATATTCAGCAGTATATTCCTCAAGGAAAAGCCGCTCAGGCATCAGGTGGCAGGCATAGCGCTTTCCATAGCAGGCGTTATGTGCATAGCGCTTATGAAGGGCTTTTCGGCCTCGCTGAACGTGGTTGGCTATATCATGCTTTTTGCGGCCGTAACCGCGGATGCCGCCTACGCCATACTGAGCCGCAAGGCGAGCGAGTTTTCAAGCTTTGAAAAGACATACATAATGGCCGCGATGGGCGCCGCGGTGTTCACCGCAGGCGCGCTTATAGAGCATGGCGCCAATGGCACGATAATGGAATACATAGCCTTGCCGTTTACCGACATGCAGTTTTTGACGGCCGTGTTATATCTTGCGCTTGGCTGCCAGACAGTGGCGTTCATACTGCATAACTACGGCATATCAGTAATAGGCGCAAACAGGTCAAGCTCGTTTGCGGGCATAACAACGCTTACCAGCGTGCTTTCAGGCGTCATAATACTGGGCGAGAGCTTCAGCGTGCTTCAGGGCATAGCGACGCTGCTCATACTCATAGGCGCATACGAGGCTAACAGGCTGCCCAGGGGAGCTGTAGCCATTGAGCCCGAGCCGGGGAAACGATAATTATAATGACAGGAGGATGCGGCATGGCACTTAGGATAGCGCTTATAATATTAGGCATAGTGGGCATAGTTGACACGGCGGTGCTTTCAATGTACTCAAACCTTAACCTTGGCGTGGTGCTGCCGGCCCTTCTCGGCGCGCCGCTGCTGATAATAGGCATGTTTTATGAGCCAGTAATCGCCTATATGGCGCGCTCCGGAGCATGGCTGAAGTGGACGCTCATATCCGTATACGGCATATATGCGCTCGTCACCGTGATAATAGGCTCCATGATATACAAAAAAGCGCATGAGCAGCCCGAAAACGGGGTAGACGCGCTTATAGTGCTTGGCTGCGGTGTAAGGGGAGAGCGGGTATCGCTGACGCTGAAATACAGGCTTGACAGGGCCATAGAATACCTTGAGGCGAATCCGGATACCATAGCCGTGCTTTCAGGCGGACAGGGGAGAGGAGAGAACATAAGCGAGGCCGAGGCCATGCAAAGATACATGCTTTCTCACGGCATAGACGAAGCGCGTATCATAAAGGAGGACAGGTCCAGGAGCACGGAGCAGAATTTTTTATTCTCAAAAAAGCTGATAGACGAGCGCTTCCCAAACGGCGCAAGGCTCGCCTTCGTTACTACCGGCTTCCATGTTTTGAGGGCTGAGCTTGTTGCGAAAAAGCAGGGCATAGACATAACGGGCTTCGGCGCAAAGGACGTGTTTTACATCGCCCCCAACAACTACATGCGCGAGGTGCTGGCAATCGTGTACTATAAGCTCACGGGCAAAGCGTGATAATCAATAATAGGCAAAGCGGCGAAGGGCGCATCAGCCTGCCGATAAACCCCGGGGTTGTTAAGGGGCCGCAGCCCCTTATGTTTAATCCGGCTCTGACGACATGTGCGTCAGAACGGATGAAAACCCAGAGGTTTTCGTACTTTGCAGGTTTTGCCGCCCGGGAGCGAATGCGAGAGGCAAAACCTGTGAAAACTCGAAAAAGTGGCGTTCAGCCACTTTTTCGACACTCTGAAAAGTGGCTGTTCGCCACTTTTTTGATTCTTATTGATGCTGCAAGTTTTTTATTTGTTCAGCTCGTTGTACTTCTTTATGCCCAGCGCCAGCAGATCCATTGCGCGCTCTATATCCTCACACTTGAGCACATAGGCAAGGCGCACCTCGTTCATGCCATGACCCGGGGTGGCGTAGAAGCCGTTGCCGGGGGCGTACATAACGGTCTCGTTATTGTCGCTGAACTCGGTGAGCAGCCAGGTCTGGAACTTATCGGTATCGTCAACGGGCAGCTTAGCCATCACATAGAAGGCGCCCTTCGGCTCCTTGCAGACAACGCCGGGTATCTCGCAAAGCTTGCGGTATATGGTGTCGCGACGGCGGCGGTACTCATCACGCACGTCGTTGAAGTAGCTGCTGCCCACATTGTAGAGCGCGGCGGAAGCGACCTGGTCAAGCGTAGCCACGGAAAGGCGGGCCTGGCAGAACTTCATGGCGTGCTGCTGGAGCTGCCTGTTCCTTGTTATCATGCAGCCTATGCGCGCGCCGCAGGCGCTGAAGCGCTTGGATACGGAGTCTATTATTATGGCGTTTTCGGCTATGTCGTCAAATTGGCCTATGGTTTCAAGCGGCTCGCCGCCGTATACAAATTCGCGGTACACCTCGTCGCCTATAAGGAAGAGGCCGTGCTCCTTGGCGATATCCGCCATCAGCCTTAGCTCCTCGGGTGAAAGCACGGTGCCGGTGGGGTTGCCGGGGTTCGTGAAAAGTATGGCGCGGGTATGTTCGTTTATAAGCGGCTCTATGCGCTCGCGTATGGCGAACTTATATCCTTCCTCGGCATGGGTGGTTAGCGGCCTTATGGTGGCGCCCGTAGCCTTTACAAAGGTGTTGTAGTTGGGGTAGAACGGCTCCGGTATTATTATCTCGTCGCCATCGTCAAGTATGCAGTTGAGCGCAATTGTCAGCGCCTCGCTGCCGCCGGTGGTAACAAAAATATCGTTGTTTTCATAATGTATGCCAAGCCTGTCATAATAGCCCTGAACAGCCTTTATCATGTCGGGGATTCCCGGGGAGGGGGCATATTCAAGCACGGGCAGCTTAAAATCGCGCACGGCGTCAAAATATGCGGGCGGCGTGGCGATATCGGGCTGGCCTATGTTCAGGTGGTAGATCTTTATTCCCCTCTTCGCGCACTCCACCTGATAGGGATAGAACTTGCGGATAGGGGAAAGGTTGCATTTTTCGATCTTACTCGAAAACTTCATCATTGTGTCCTCCTGATTTGTGTTGTACTGCATTATATGGGTGTATCTTTATCCTCAGGGGTAGCCCCGGGGAAGCCTTATTTATTGCGGCTTGGGAGTTGCCGGCGGTTCAGCGCCGCCTGTGCCCACCGTCCTTTCGCCTGTTACGGCGTTATATGTTTCGCTGTACAGCTTTTCGGTCGCGTTGGGGTCAAGCACGCCGTTTACATACTTGTCCCTGTACGCCGTGGCTTTGTAGCCCTTGCGCGCCTTTATGGTATCCTCGCTGAAATCGGCGGGCTTTGTCTTATCGTAGTTTATTATGGTCTCGCCAGGCTCTATCACCTCATCCACCACGCCGCGCACCTGATAGGTCACGCCCTCCTCAAGCGGCAGGCCGTATATGTACACGGTAACGGTATAATTGAGCTGATCGCAGTAGGCGAACAGGAAAAGCGGCGCGCCCGTGTTGTTTACAAAGTTAAGGCTCTTGCCGGATTCAACGGTGCCTGTGACGGTCGAATCAAGCCCTGTGTCAACATAGCTTGACGGCCAGGAGTGATGCTTGCGCTCCGTTATGGATATGCCCTGTATATCCTTTGCAAGTATATCCTCAAGCGTTGAGCCGCGCTGCATGCTCGCCCCCGCGCACAAAAGCGCGTTGTACATGGTGGTGGAGACCTGGCATATGCCGCCGCCAGGCTGATCCTCATATTGGTTGCCGTTAACTATGCCCGGCGCCAGCGGCCAGCCGCCATCCTCCGTGCGCGGGCCGATATAGCCGTTAAAGTTGAACTCCGCGCCGGCCTCAACCCTTAAGCCGTTGAGCAGCGTGCAGGCCTTTTGTATGTTGCCTACGCGTTTTTCGTCCCTGGCCTTCCTGCTGCCGCCAAAAGAGGTCTGGAACATTGAAACGAACTTCGTCTGCGCCTTAACGCCGTCCATGGTCATAGTTGGAGGGATGAAATCCAGCGCGGGCTCAAGCTCCGCCTTGAGCTGGCCGTCCGCAAGCAGCGCGGCTATCTGCTCATAAAGCGCCGCCTCGTTGAGCATATATCCATCCGCCCCGTCGTAATACGCAAAATCAGGCTCCGCCGAAGCCGTTACGGCTTCGGCATACGGCTCCGCAGGCTCCGTGTCAAGATAAGCGCCTATCTCGGCAAGCCTTGCCTTTAGCGCCTTCTCGTTTGGCCTAAAGGATACGGCTATGTCGCGCCCGTTTGCGGCTATATCGTCCCTGACCTGGTTATTCTCTATAACGCTGCCGCCGCGGCCAAGCGTCAGCGCCTCTTTTATTGCGCTGTCAAGCGAGCTTATGGGCTGTATGTCCGCCGCGGTAAGCACCCACATGGACGTGCCGTGGCGGACGGTTATGTGCATTGATCTGAGCAGCTCCTCAACGGAGCCCAACGCGGCCTCCCTGGCCTGCGCATAGTTCATGCCGGATACGTCAACGCCGTTTATCGATACGCCCTGCAATATGGTACCGTCGTCAATGACCTCGTCTATCTCTTTTGCTGTTGGCTTGCCAAGGAATAAATACAATATGGCCGCGGCAACGCTTAGCGCGGCAAGAATGATAACTATTAGTTTTGATATGGCCTTGGGCCTGGTAAAGCTGTTTTTCAGCCTTTTCCGCTTTTTGCCGTTAGTGCGGCCCCCGGTGCTTTTTTTAACTTCCATGGTCATACAAACCTCGCATCAAAAACATTATACAACAAGCTTACATTTGCTTCAACATAAGTTTAATATGAGTTTAACATGCTTTTACGCTTTGCAACACAGCAACAAAAGCAAATTTATGTTAACTTTTTTGTAAAGCATGTTTCTCAGTTAGCAGGGAGGGTTGTTGGGCAATAATAAAAATAGTATAATATGCTAAAAAACTGCCCGGAATAAAATGAGCGTGCGCATGACGCGCCATAACGCCATATAAAGCTTTATTGATATAGAGCAGGAAAGAGAGGATACGATTTGGCAACAGAACAGAAAGAGCAGAAGGCGCAGAAGCCGGCGCAAAGGGCCGTAAAGCCCAAAACGGCGGGCAATGCGGCAAAAACCAAAACAGCAGGAGCCGCCAAAGGCAGGGCCGGTGCGGCTGGGACTAAGGAGAATACGGCTAAGCAGGCAAAAACAACAAAGGCTAAAAACAAGCTTAAGATAATACCCCTTGGCGGCGTAGGCGAAATAGGCAAGAACATGACTGTGCTTGAATACGGCAAGGACATGATAGTTATAGACTGCGGCCTGATTTTTCCGGACGATGATATGCCGGGCATCGACCTTGTTATACCGGATATGACGTATATCGAGAAAAACGCCGAAAAGCTCAGGGGGATACTTTTGACCCACGGGCATGAGGACCATATAGGCGCGCTGCCGTTTGCGCTGAAGCAGTTCAGCGCGCCGGTATACGGCACAAAGCTGACCATAGCGCTTGTCGAGCATAAGCTTGAGGAGGAGCGCGTTAAAAACGCCCAGCTCAACTGCATAAAGCCGGGCGACAAGGTGCAGCTTGGCTGCTTTACGGTTGAATTTATAAAGACCAGCCACTCCATACCCGGGGCGGTGGCGCTTGCAATAGTCACGCCTGTTGGCACAATAATACACACCGGCGACTTTAAGGTGGATTATACCCCGCTTGACGGCGAGCCTATGGACATGGGCAGGCTTGCCTACTATGGCTCCAGGGGCGTGCTCGCCCTGATGAGCGACAGTACGAATGCTGAGCTTTCCGGCCACACAATATCGGAGCGTGAGATAGGCAAGACGTTTGAGCATTATTTTGACATAGCCACAGGCAGGGTGATAGTCGCAACGTTTGCATCTAACATATACAGGATACAGCAGATAGCCGACGTTGCCATATCCTTTGGCAGGGTGATATGCTTCCAGGGCAGGAGCATGGTGAACATAACCAAGGTAGCGTCCGAGCTTGGGTATCTCAACATTCCGGAGGAGAAGATAGTTGAGGTGGAAAAGCTCAAGCGCATAGACGACAGCAAGGTATGCGTCATAACCACCGGCAGCCAGGGCGAGCCTATGAGCGGCTTATTCAGAATGGCCAACGCATCGCACAAGCTGAACGTAGGCGCGGGGGACACGGTGATAATATCCGCCTCCGCGATACCCGGCAACGAGCTTGGCGTGAGCCGCGTGATAAACCAGCTTTACCAAAGGGGAGTACGGGTGGTGTATGACCGCATGGCGGACGTGCATGTATCCGGCCACGCAAGGCGCGAGGAGCTAAGGCTCATGTTCACGCTGACAAAGCCAAAGTTCTTTATACCCGTGCATGGCGAGGCTAAGCAGCTTTATCAGCATGCCGACCTTGCAAGGCAGATGGGCGTGCCTGAGGAGAACATGGTTGTGCCTGAGATAGGCGGGATAATAGAGCTTAACCGCTCCGGCATTAAACTGAACGGCGCCGTACACAGCGGCAGCATAATGATAGACGGCTCAAGCGTGGGCGAGATAGGCGACGCCGTGCTTAAGGACAGGCGGCAGCTATCTGAGGACGGCTTGTTCACCGTGGTCATACCGCTTAACAAAAAGACGGGCGGGCTTATAGGCCAGCCGGAGGTGATATCGAGGGGCTTTGTGTACATAAAAAGCTCTGAGGAGCTTATTGCGGATACGAAGAATCTTGTCAAAAGCCTCGCCTCCCAGTTTGCATCGGCGAACAGGAGCGAGTGGAGCGGCATAAAGAACAACATACGCGCGGCGCTTAAAAACGAGCTTTATAACAAGACGAAGCGCACCCCGATAATACTCCCCATAATCATAGAGATAGATATTTGAACCGCTGAAAATAAAAAAGGTATAAACAAAGGAGGATACAATAATGGTATACGACAAGGCGAGGGAGCTTGCGGCCGCGATGGCTGAAAGCGAGGAATATGTAACATTCAAAAACGCAAAGGAAAAGGCTTTTGCCAACGACACCACGAAGGCGCTGCTCAAGGAGTATGCCCAGCTGCGCATAAGGGCGCAGGGCGCCATAGTTTCCGGCAAAAAGGATGATGAGGCCATAGAGCGCATACAGAAAATAGGCGAGGTATTGCAGCTTAACCCGGACGCTTCAGCCTATCTTTTAGCCGAATACAGGCTCAACACCATGCTTGGCGATGTATATAAGATATTGGCGGACGGCGTGGACCTTGACCTTGGCATCAGCGAGGACTGAGCATAAAAAACCATAACTTATAAGGAGCGTACAAACGTGGAGCGCAGCCGCAAAGAAAGCAGGGACAACAGGGAAAGCAAGGAGCTGACAAGGAGCGATACCGGCCATGAGCAAAGCCGCGGAGCCAAACGGGCGTGGAGGATGTTCAGGCCCGTATTGGTGTTTTTGATAAGCGCTGCGATATGCGCGGCAATACTTGTTACGGCGTATAAAAAGATAACGGCAAGGCTGTTTTCCCCCGTGGATATAAACGACGCCACGCCTGTTGAAATAACCATAAGCTCAGGCTCCGGAGCGTCTGCGATAGCAAAAAAGCTCTACGAGGCCGGGGGGGTGGATGAAAACGGCGACCCTGTGGCGCCGGGGCTGATATCGAGCAAGACGCTATTCAAGATATACGTTGACTTTACCGGAAAATCCAGCAAGCTGAAGGCAGGCACATATGTGCTTTCAAGAAACATGGATATCGAGCAGATAGTTGAAGTCATATGCGCCGGCAATCCGCCAAGGACAACGCTAAAGCTCGTAATAACCGAGGGCATGACGGTAGAGGAGATAGCGAATAAATTAGTATCGCTCGGCGTGCTTAAGGACGGCGGGGAGTTTATGGAGCTTTGCAGGACAGGGGCTCAATTCAGGGAAAGCTATCCCTTCGTTGCCCAAATACCCGAGGACCCGAGGCAGCAACGCGACTATGCGCTTGAAGGCTATCTGTTCCCGGATACTTATGATATATACAGCGACGAATCGGCGCAATCCGTGATAGGCAGAATGCTGACGAGGTTCCAGCAGATAATGAATGAGGCGTATATGCAAAGGGCTGAGGAGATCAACATGTCCTTAGACGATGTCGTTACGCTTGCTTCGCTCATAGAAAAGGAGGCGAGGCAGGAGGACGACTTTGCGAGGGTATCGGCCGTTTTCCACAACAGATTGGGCAAGAATATGAGGCTGCAAAGCGACGCGCCGCTTAAATACATATTTCATACCTCGGGCGTGCTCAACTTCAGCGCCGAGCAGATGGCGGATACCTCATTATATAATACCCATGTATATGAAGGGCTGCCGCTCGGGCCGATAGCCAATCCGGGCCAAAAGGCTATAGACGCCGCGCTTTACCCGAGCAAGGAGTATACGGAGGGCGAATATCTCTACTTCTGCCTTAAGGATTCAGAAACGGGAGAGCTTGTTTACGCCAAAACGCTTGAGGAGCATAACGAAAACGTTGCCAAATACAGGCCTAACTGGTGATTAAAAACGCATTATTTGGCGCTGCGGGGTTGTACGGCGCAAAAAGGAATGTTATAATGAATCGTTAATTTTTGTGGAGGTCATTTATATGTCGGGACATTCCAAATGGGCAAACATCAAGAACAAGAAAGAAAAGACCGATTCCCAGCGCGGCAAGATATTTACCAAAATAGGCCGCGAGATAGCCATTGCCGTTAAAGAGGGCGGCAGCGATCCCAACAACAACTCAAAGCTGAGGGACGTTATAGCCAAGGCAAAGGCAGCCAACATGCCTAACGACAACATCACAAGGTCAATAAAAAAGGCGGCGGGCGAGCTTGGCAGCATAAATTATGAAGAGATCACCTATGAAGGCTACGGGCCGAACGGCATAGCCATAATAGTAGAGGTGGTTACCGATAACCGCAACCGCACGGCGGCGGAGATAAGGCATCTGTTCGATAAAAGCGGAGGAAGCCTTGGCGCGGCCGGCTGCGTTTCGTGGATGTTCAACAAAAGGGGCGTTATCGTTATAGAGCGCACAAGCGATATAGACGAGGACGAGCTGATGATGCAGGCGCTTGACGCCGGGGCGGAGGATTTTGAGCCGCAGGATGACATTTTTATCATATATACCGGCCCAAACGACTTTTCAGCCGTGCGCGAGGAGCTTGAAAAGCTTGGCTACGGCTTCCTTTCCGCCGAGGTATCCATGATACCGCAGACCACTGTGGATGCGAGCGATCCCGAGCTTGCGGATAAGATAGAGCGCATGATCGACCGCTTTGACGATAACGACGACGTGCAGCAGATATACCACAACGCCGTGCTTCCTGAAGTGGAAGAGGAAGACTGACAGCGGCACAATAATGCTCATAAAGCCGGAGAATACTGCTTCTCCGGCTTATTATTTGCTGATTTTTGCCCGAGAATGGGTATTTTTGCATAAAAGTGGCTACATTTTACAAAAACTTGACTTTTATCCGTGCAGGCTATAAAATTAAACAGAGTAATTATGTGCCGGTGTGTGTTTGTGATGTTGTTATTATGGTAATATTGTTATACATGCTGCGTTGATATATGCTCGTATTCTTTTTTATATAGTTGGAGGTGTACTGACTTTGGGTGATATAATTATCCCCATAATTGTGGGGGTTGTTTGTGCTGTCGGCGCGTGGTTCGGAGGGTACTACTACCGGCGCAACATAGCGGAGGCGAAGGTCGCCAAAGCTGAGGATGCAGTTAAACAGATGATAGACGCCGCGCAGAAAAGGGCGGAAACGATCAAGAAGGAGACTATTTTAGAGGCCAAGGAGGAGGTCTACAAGCTTAAAAGCGAGAATGAGCGCGAGAACAGGGAAAGGCGCAACGAGATACAGAGAAGTGAGCGCAGGCTCCTCCAAAAGGAAGAGGTGCTTGATAAAAAGATAGAAGCCATAGAGCAGCGCGAGGAGAACGCCGTAAAGAAGCAGAAGGAGATAGAGGCTGTCGAGGCTGAGATAAAGGAGCTTAAGGATAAGCAACTCAAGGAGCTTGAGACAATATCCGGAATGAGCATGGACGAGGCCAAGGACATACTGCTTGAAAGCGTTGAGCGCGACGCAAGGCATGAGGCGGCGCTGATGCTCAGGGAGATAGAGGCGAAGACCAAGGAGGAGGCTGACAAGCGGGCGAGGAACATAGTCGCGCTGGCTATACAAAGGTGCGCGGCGGATCATGTTGCGGAGACTACGGTAAGCGTTGTTGCGCTGCCTAATGACGAGATGAAGGGCCGCATAATCGGCCGCGAGGGCAGGAACATAAGAACGCTTGAGACCGCTACGGGCGTTGACCTTATAATAGACGATACTCCGGAGGCCGTTATACTTTCGGGCTTTGATCCCGTGCGCAGGGAGATAGCGCGCATAGCGCTTGAAAAGCTTATACTTGACGGGCGCATACACCCCGCAAGGATAGAGGAAATGGTCGAGAAGGCCAGAAAAGAAGTGGACGTGCAGATACGCGAGGCCGGCGAGCAGGCTATATTCGAGTGCGGGATACACGGGCTGCATCACGAGCTTGTCAAGCTGCTGGGCAGGCTAAAATACCGCACGAGCTACGGCCAGAACGTGCTTAAGCATTCAATAGAGGTATCTCACCTTGCAGGAATGATGGCTGCCGAGCTTGGCGCAAACGTTGCCCTGGCAAAGAGGGCGGGCCTTTTGCACGATATAGGCAAGGCCATTGACCATGAGGTGGAAGGCCCGCATGTGCAGATTGGCGCGGACGTTGCCAAGAAGTATCGCGAGAATAATCAGGTAATAAACGCCATAATGGCGCACCACGGCGATGTTGAGCCGGCGACCATAGAGGCTGTGCTTGTTCAGGCGGCGGACGCTATAAGCGCGGCGCGTCCGGGAGCTAGGCGCGAAACGCTTGAAAACTACATCAAGCGGCTTGAAAAGCTTGAGGAGATCGCAAACTCGTTTGATGGCGTTGACAAATCCTTCGCCATACAGGCGGGCCGCGAGATACGCATAATAGTAAAGCCCGAAAACGTTAACGACGCCGACACCATAATAATGGCGAAAGAGATCGTGAAACGCATAGAGACGGAGCTTGAATATCCGGGTCAGATAAAGGTAAACGTTATACGCGAAACAAGGGCCGTGGAATTTGCAAAATAAACGGTATATATGTAAAAGCGGGCTGCGGCAATTCTGCCGCAGCCCTTTGCACGGGAGGATATGATGGATTACAGCGTGGCGGACGCGCATTGTGATTTTTTGTATTATATGCTGCACCGCGGCTACGATATATCGGCGCCGAGGCATGGGCAGGCGGTTGATATACAGGGCATGCAGGCAGGCGGCGCGGCTATGCAGCTTTTTGCCGCGTGGATAGATCCGGATGAGGATACGACCTTCCTTCAGCAATGCATGAGCCTTATAGACGCATACAAGCGCATGCTTGCAGGCTGCGACAAGCTTGTTGAGCTTACGAAGGATTTTGTGCCGGGACAGGGCAAGATAGCGGCCGTGCTTACGATAGAAGGCGGCGAGGCTATTGAGGAACGGCTTGAGAACCTGAGGCTGTTCCACGAGCTTGGCGTAAGGGCCATGACGCTTACATGGAACGACCAGAACGAGCTTGCAAGCCCCGCCATGGCAAGAAGGGACAAAGGCATATCAAGGCTTGGCCGCAGCGTGGTGAGGGAGATGGAAAGGCTTAATATGGCCGTTGACGTGGCGCATCTTAGCGACATTTCGATAGACGGCGTATTTGAGGAGATTTCGGGGCCGGTATTCTCTTCGCATACAAACGCAAGGAGCGTGCTTGCGCACAGGCGCTCGCTTTGCGACAGGCATATAAAGGAGATATCAAGAAGGGGCGGCGTTGTAGGCGTAAACTACTATTCGCCGCAGCTTGTGCACAGAGGCAGGGCCGGCATAGACGATATAGTAAGGCATATAGAGCATATTGCGGCGGTCGGCGGGATAAACTGCGTTGCGCTCGGCAGCGATTTTGACGGAATGGGCCTTGACGCATATCCGGTGGGCTTAACATCGTGGAACGACGTGCCAAAGCTGATGCATGCGCTTGAAAGGGCCGGCTTTAAGCAGGACGATATAAGGAAGATAGCCTGCGATAATCTTATGGGCTTTATGAAAAAGCTTGTGTGAGCTTTACCGTTGAATATATTATAGCACGCGGCTTATCGCTATTGACTGACAGCATGGGTGAGATGTATGCTTATCATATAGTTTATCGTAAAGGAGAGCATGGATTGTATGGAAAAAAAAGAGCTGGCGTACAAGCGCACGTACGTCTGGGATAAGCTGAACGCGGACGAGCGTAAAGACGTTATGGAAATGGGCGAGGATTATAAGGCTTTCCTGAATGAGGGCAAGACCGAGAGACGCTGCGCGGCGGAGATAATCAGGAGGGCCGAGGCTGCCGGATTTGAGTGCATATGCAGTAAAAGCTCGCTCAAGGCCGGCGACAAGGTTTATTACAACAACAGGGGCAAGGCCGTTATGCTTGCCATTATAGGCGAAGAACCGATAGAAAACGGCATGAACATAGTCGGCAGCCACATCGATTCCCCAAGGCTGGATATAAAGCAGAACCCTGTTTATGAAGCCGGCGGAACCGTGCTGCTCAAGACCCATTATTACGGCGGCATAAAGAAATATCAGTGGACGGCTCTGCCGCTTGCCATATACGGTGTGATAGTAAAGGCAAACGGTGAAAAGGTAGAGATAGCCGTCGGCGACGGGGCCGACGATCCCGTGTTCTACATAACGGACCTTCTGCCGCACCTTGCAAAGGATCAGATGAGCAAGAATCTTGCCGAGGGCATCGAGGGCGAGAACCTGAACGTGCTTACAGGCAGCCTTCCCGTTGACGATACCGAGGCTTCCGACAGGTTTAAGACCGCACTTTTGAACATACTCAACGAGCGCTACGGCATAGAGGAAGAGGATTTCGTATCCGCCGAGCTTGAGGTCGTTCCCGCCGGCAAGGCGCGCGATGTCGGCTTTGACAGGGGCCTTATAGCGGCCCATGGCCATGATGACAGGGTGTGCTCCTATGCGTCCCTTGCGGCCATGCTCAAGGTGGAAAAGCCTGCGCGCACGGCCGTAGGCCTTTATGTTGATAAAGAGGAGATAGGCAGCGTTGGCGCGACCGGCATGCATTCGCAGTTCTTCATCAACATGGTAGGCGAGATAATAGCCCTTATGAACGGCGGAAACTGCCCCGATCTTGCGATAAGGCGCGCGCTTGCGCACAGCACCCTTCTCAGTGCGGACGTTGCGGCAGCATTCGACCCCAACTATCCCAGCGTTGGCGACAACGCCAACTTTGCCGGCATAGGTCAGGGCATAGCTATGGTAAAATACACCGGCTCCCGCGGCAAGAGCGGCGCAAACGATGCCTCTGCCGAGCTTGTAGGCAAGGTGAGGAAGCTGTTCAACGACCATAACGTGGTCTACCAGACAAGCGAGCTTGGCAAGGTGGATCAGGGCGGCGGCGGCACCATAGCTTATATACTTGCCAACAACGATATGGACGTTATAGACGCAGGCGTCGCCATGCTCAGCATGCATGCGCCCTGGGAGATAGTTTCCAAGGCCGATGTTTATATGACCAACAGGGCGTATTACGAGTTCCTTGTGAATTACAGATAACGAAAAAAACGCTGCATACAAAAGCCGGAGGCTCGCGCTTCCGGCTTTTTACATGCTTTTTTGACGATTATATCTTTTCGGGCTCTTCTATCTGCCCTTCGTCAACTATGGTGATGCTCTTTATGCGCTGCTCATCTATTGGCCTGTCGCGGCGGTCGGTAGGCGCTGCGGCTATTTTGTCAACAACGTCCATGCCCTCCACTACCTTGCCGAATGCGGCGTACTGCCCGTCCAGGTGCGGCGCATCCTCGTGCATTATAAAAAACTGGCTGCCCGCGCTGTTCGGGTTCATCGCCCTTGCCATCAATACAACGCCGCGCTTGTGCTTTATGGGGTTGGGTATGCCGTTGGAGCTGAATTCGCCCCTTATGCTGTAGCCCGGGCCGCCCATGCCCGTACCGTCAGGACAGCCGCCCTGTATCATAAAGCCGGGAATGACCCTGTGAAATATAAGGCCGTTGTAGAAGCCCTTGTTGACAAGGCTCAAAAAGTTCTTTACCGTGTTCGGCGCTGCGGCTCTGTCCAGCTCTATTTTTATCTTGCCGCCGTTTTCCATTTCGATTATAACCATAAGCATATCCTCCTTATATGATTAAACCATTTATTCAGCTATACAAAAATGTCATTGCCAGCGCGCCGTATATGTTGAACGCCATGCCGAATACGGCGGCGGCCTTTTCCCAGAATTTAAGCTCCTTTTTATCCGATAAGCACACATATATAAGCGCCGGCGGCAGCATATCGCATGTGTAGCGCGCGCCGAACTGCCAGCCGCCGAAGGTCTTGTGCATGCAAAGGCATATCAGCATTATAAGCATTGCCAAAGCCAGGCCAAGCCTTACGGAAGAAAAGCTGCGCTTTATTATATTGCGCAGGTTCGCCGCAAAAAGCAGCAGAAAGAACGGATTGGCTATAAAGAACATGAACCCGTCAAAGTACGGATAATCGAGCCTTAAGCCCTCCTTAAGCTTTACGGGCCTTAATATGCGGGCTATGTTATCAAAAATATAGCATAGATTGAATTGCCCGTTTTCGCTTTCAACGAACTCCGGCAGATAGTTATGCCCAAACTCAAGCGGATTATCAAACCTTGCATAATTGTACCACATCATTACGGCGGCAATGATAATTACCGGTATCAATGCCTTCCATTGGCTTAAAGCAGCCTTGGCGCGGCCCATGCCGGCCTCCCTGTTTTTACCATAGAACCAAATGAACGCGGGCAAAAACGCAACGGCTGAAAACGGCCTGCACCCGACGGCCAAAGCGATCAGCGCGTAAGCCAAAACAGCTTTGTTCTTATATGCCGATATTGTTGCAAGCAGAAGGAACAGCATGGCGAGCGTCTGCGCCATGAACCATACCCCGCCGGAGGTGCTCATCCACATTACGTTGCTGCCAAATGTGATGGAAAGCGCCAGCAGCACGCTGTTTTTAGCATTGAAGCCGGAGTATGACGCTATTGAAAATGCAGCCGCCGCGCACAGCATGGTGACGAGCATTATTATAAGGTTGTTCGGCGTTTGCTCGCCGAATACAACGGCGAAGGGCAGCATTACAACGCTTGGCACCGGCGGGAAGGAGACATAGTATTTTCCGTTGTATATGGCAAGCTCAAGGTAGCTGTAATCCCGGTCAAGGTCCATGCGGCCTCAAGCCACGCTAAGGATTGGAGCGTATAACTATCCCAGGGGCAGTGCGCAAAAAGCGTACCGCCCAAAAGATCGTGTATGAGCACATAGCAAAGCAGCATGAAAAGCAGCATCGCAATAAGCGCGCGCCGCCTCTCCTTTGCGCTGCCCGGTCTTACGTTCTCCATATTTAGCCGTTCCATACGAAGGTGTGCGGCTTCTCCTCGCCGCGAAGCACCCTCAGCGCGCCCGATGCAAGCGCCTCAAGCTCGTACTCGCCTGCCATCACCTCAACGGGGGCTATCCATTCAACATGGCTTATTATGTTACCCGTAAGCGCCTTGGAATGGGCGGCGCCGCCGGTAAGTATTATCCTATCCACCTTGCCCGACACAACCGTCGCAAGGTCGCCTATGCCCTTTGCGAGCGAATAACCCAGCGCCGAGAATATCAGCCTTGCATGCTCGTCGCCGCCGGCTATCATGCGTTCCACCTCGCGCACGTCGCTCGTGCCGAGGTGAGCCTTAAGCCCGGCGTTTCCGCGCACCAGCTTAGCGAGCTGGGCTTCCGTATATTTGCCGCTGTAGCAAAGCGCAACGAGCGGAGCGGCCTGCAGCCTTCCGCAGCGCTCGGGGCCAAAGCCGGAGTCATCGTCGCTGTACATATCTATTGCGCGGCCGTTCTGGAAAAGCCATGTGCTTACGCCGCCGCCAAGGTGCAGCACTATGAACGTACATTTGTCAAAATCCTTGTGCAGTATCTCTTCGGCGCATTTCCTTGCCATTGCCCTTGTGTTGAGCGCGTGGCCCCGGCTTTCCTTGGGCAGCTCGGGAACGCCGGTTATCCTCGCCTCCGGAATAAGCTCGTCAACGCTTACGGTATCGTATATAAGCGCGGGAATATTCAGCGGCTCCGCTATGGCATGCGCAACGGCGCAGCCGACGTTTGATATATGCTCCTTTACAAGGTGGTCGCTGTTGACAAATCTGAGCATATCCGCGTTCACATCGTATGCGCCGGTCTGGCACGGCGGGAGCATGCCGCCGCGGGATACTATGCAGCTTAAGCTTTCAAGCGGGATATCATGCTCCTTAAGCGCATTAAGCACGCATTCCTTGCGAAAATCAAGCTGATCTATTGCGCGCAAAAATTTTGCCGTTTCCCTCTGGTCATGCTCAATGCTCAGACGAAAAAGCTCCTTGTCCGCATCGAACACGGCAAGCTTTGTCGACGTTGAGCCGGGATTTATCACCAGTATGCGCTCCATACCTTTTACCTCCTTGGCATCAAAAACTCTATCATAGACTGATTTTACCACAGCGCGCATACATTCTCCATACAAAACGCGATAATATATCATGCTTTTGGGAAAGCTACTTTATATGAAGAATACAAACGACATAAAGAAACAAAACAGAACGATAGCCGGCGCCATATCCGGCATATTCGGCGCAAAGGCTGCGGCGAGCGAGCCGCCGGACGACGATTATCAAAGCTATATCATGGAAAACGATGCCGATGAAGCCGAGCTTGAAAGGCAAAGAAGGGACGAGCTGACGTTGAGGCCGCGCTTTTTTGCCGTGCTTATAAACCGCGGCAGGCAGAAGGAGACGAAGCAGACCCTTGCATCGCTGCAGGCGCAGACATACGGGGAGTGGGAGCTGGCTGAGGAGAGCGGCGCCGCTCAAGACGGAACAGGCTATGTTATACGCCTTAACGCGGGCGACGAGCTTAGCCCGGATGCTCTGTACCGCTTTGCATACTCCGTGCAGAGGGCGGTCGAGGATAAGCCTGATATGATATACGCAGATGAGGACGAGATATCGCCAAGCGGAAGGAAGGCGCCTGTATTCAAGCCCGAATTCAGCAGGATAACCGCGCTTTCATACGACCTTTTCGGCAGAATACTGGCTATAAAGCAGGATATATATGCAATGTGCAGCCCGCCCGGGTTAGATGCGGACGAAGCGGAGGAATATGCCTTCAAGCTGAGGTGCATGGCGCATGCCGGCAGGATCATACACATACCCAAAGTGCTTTTGCATAGGGGAAGCAGGCTCAGACCGATAGAAAACTCGGCGGGAATGGCCGCGATAAGGGGCTACATAAGGGGTGAGGACAGGCAGGAGAGCGTTTCCACGGGGATATGGAAGGGCAGCTTTATTGTAAGCTCCTTAAGACAGCCGAGGAGGGTATCTATAATAATACCGAATCTTAACGGAATGGAGAGCCTGAGACGGCTGCTTGAAAGCATAGAACGCTGTATGCTCGGTTATAAATATGAAATAATAATCGCTGACGGCGGCAGCGGCGACGCGAGATTGCTGAAATACTACGGGCTTATAGAAAAAGCCCGCGCCGCAAAGGTGGTAAGGTGCGAATCGGCAGGGTTTGCCACGCTTGCCTGCGCCGGGGCCGAGAGGGCTATGGGCGATGCGCTGCTGTTTTTGAGCAGGGACGCCGAGGTGATATCCCCGATGATGCTCGGCGCGCTGATAGCCCAGGGCGAGCGCGAAAATGTGGCCGCGGCAGGCTGCATGCTGATAAGCCCTAACAACAGGATAGTATATACGGGCGGCGTAATAGGACTATGCGGAGAGGCAGCGAGCCCATATGAGGGAGAGGCTGCCGATGATGATAAAGCGGCGAGCCTGAGGAGGCTCATGTTTACGGATACGGTGAGGGCTGTGAGCGTGCTGAGCGGCGCCTGCATGTATATGCGAAGCGATATGTATTTTAGCTGCGGCGGCTTCGACAGGAGCTTTGACGCCGCGGAATATGAACCCCTGCTTCCGCTCGGCAGCGATGCGGAGCTGTGCCTGAGGCTGTCAAGAAGGGGTTTCTGCTCCGTGTATACGCCGCAGGCAAGGCTGATAATGCATACCGGCTTGCCGCGGCTTAAGGAGACGCCAGAAAACGTGCGTGTGCGCTGCAAGGACGAGTTTAGGCATCTTAGCATATACGGCGACCCTTATTACAACACGGCCTTTGACAAAAGCTATGTTGTGCCGCGCGTGAAATAAGCCAACTTGCTATTTCTGCCTGATATGGGTATAATACACATATCATACTGGCGGAATATATCAAAGTACGCAAGAAAGGGGAAGCCTAATGAACGAGAATACGAGCGATACCATGCTATTCAGGAAACCCCGGGAGAAAAATGCCGCAAGCGATGTGCTTATGAGCGTATATACTTCCATGAAGGAAAAAGGGTATGATCCGATAAACCAGATAGTCGGCTATCTCATCTCCGGCGATCCTACATATATTACAAGCTATAACAACGCCCGCTACCGCATATGCAGCCTTCAGCGGGACGAGCTGGTGGAAGAGCTTGTGCGCTTCTATGTGCAGGCGCAGGACGTTGCGAATGCGGAGGAAGGCCAGGGCAGATAATGAGGCGAGTGCTTGCCCTTGATGTTGGGGATAAAAGGATAGGCGTTGCGGTGAGCGATCCGCTGGGCATAACGGCTCAGGGGCTTGAGACCTATACAAGGACCGGCGACACTGAAAAGGACGCGGAGCATATTGCGGAATTAGCCAAAAAGTACGAGCCTGTAAGGCTCCTTTTCGGCATGCCGAGGAATATGGACGGTTCATACGGTTTTCAAAGCGAAAAGGTGAAGGAGTTTGCACAAGCCGTGCTTAAGGTATGGGACGGCGAGCATGCCTTTTTCGATGAAAGGCTTACCACGGTAAGCGCCGAAAGGGTGCTTGTGGAGGCCGATATGGATTGGCGCAAAAGGCGCAAGGTGGTGGATAAGCTTGCCGCCACGATAATTTTGCAGGGATATCTGGATTCAAATCCTGTTTTGTAAGCGTATAAGCTTTTAGGTTATAAGGAGCGTATATTATGGAAAACAAAGGCATAAACGATGGCTATGACGAGATAGTGCTGCTTGATGAAAACGGGGAAGAAGCGAGCTTTGTGCATGTGCTTACCTTCACATATGAGGGTGAGAAGTACATAGCGCTTGAACCGGCCGAGGAGCAGGACGATGAGGAAGCCGAAATAGTGCTGCTTAAGGTGGAAACAAAGGACGGGCAGGACTATTACAGCACGATAGACAACGAGATACTCCTTAACGAGGTGTTTGACGAATTCCTTGATATAGTTGACGAGATGGAAGGGGAGGGCAGCGAAGAATGAGAGGTCCCGCTCTTTTTGAAGGGGCGCGTGTAGCGCTGATAGCGCCGTCAAGCCCGATAAGCGAAAATCTGGAAGAAAAGATAGCGCGCGCGATAAGCGTGGCCGAGCATCTTAAGCTTGAACCCGTGTTGTTTCCGACTGCAAGGGCTAGCCACGGCTACCTTGCCGGAACGGACGAGCTGCGCGCAAACGATATCAACTCAGCCTTTGCCGATAAGAGCATTGACGGCATATGGTGCCTGCGCGGCGGCTACGGGGCGCACAGGCTGCTGCCGATGCTTGATTACGCCATGATAAGGGAAAACGCCAAATTTTTCGGCGGGTACAGCGACATAACGGCCTTTCACATCGCCTTCCGCCAGCAGTGCGGCTTCGGAACGTACCATATGGCTATGCCGACGAGCGACAAGCTCATTGAAGGCGCGTCTTATACGCTTGAATACGCAAAGGCAATGCTGTTCGGCGAGGAGATCGAGTATAAGAATCCGGACGGCGTAACGATGCATACTCTTGTTTCCGGAAAGGCCGAAGGCGAGCTTTGCGGCGGCAATCTTTCGCTTGTAGCGGCAAGCCTCGGCACGCCATGGGAGATAGATACGCGCGGCAAGATACTCTTTATCGAGGACGTTGACGAGCAGCCTTACAGCATAGACGGTATGCTGACGCAGCTTAGAAACGCCGGAAAATTCCGCGATTGCGCGGGCATTTTGCTCGGCCAGTATACGGACTGCGCGGCTAAAAAGCCGGAAAGCTCGCTTGCGCTCGATATGGTATTTGAAGAGCTTATAAAGCCTGCCGGCAAGCCCTGCATAACAAACTTGATGTGCGGGCACTGCTCGCCTACGATGAGCTTACCGCTTGGCGCAAGGTTCAGGATGGATGCCGATAACTCTACGATAGAAGAAATCGTATAATGCTTTCAGCACGATGTTAAGAATGTAAATGAAAACACATAAATATATAAAGAAAGTATAAAGAAAACATAAAGAAGTCATAAAGAAAGCTCCTCCGGAATAGGGTTGCACGGTTGCAGGCGAATCGGATGCAAACAATATAGCGGAGGAGCTTTGCTTTGCTGCAAGCATGTGCCTGATGCTGAAAAATATAGAGAATATAAGGAAAATACGGGCGCGCCGGCGCGAAAAGTAAATATGCTTTACAGGACGTTTTTGCATATTATATATAAAAATGATAAAGATGCATAGCATATAACGACTTCTTAACAGAGCGGACAGGCTGTTCATAAATTACTCACAATTGCTTGACGATTCCGTCAAAAGAGTTTAGAATTAAGTAACACCCAAATCTATAAGGAGGAATCCATACATGGAGAAAAAAGGTACAAAGATTGCCTATTTTATAGCTTGCGCTATCTTCATCGTACTGCTTGTGGTACTTGGCGTAATCTATAAAGACAAACCCATGCCCGTCATTGACGGTGAAGAGGCTGCAACGCCATTCGCTGCAACGTTCTGGTCGCTGCTGCCGCCTATCGTAGCTATCGTGCTTGCACTTATAAGCAAGGAGGTTTATTCTTCCCTGTTCCTTGGCTGCCTGGTGGGC
>SFCQ01000003.1 GCA_004558525.1 Clostridiales bacterium | reverse complement strand
GCGGCAAAGCTCCGTCGTTTCATCCGGCTTGTCGGCGTTGTAGACTTCAAAATCGGAATCAAATCTTGTCAACGCCTGCTTTATGGCGTCAGCGGAAAGGCTGTTCTTCATATCGATAATCACACGGCGCACAATTCCATCCGTCCTTTTCCAATTAGATATATAGGGCCAATACTTTTGTAACTCCCAATCCGATCCATTAAGAATAGTGTAGCAGGCATGATTAAAAAGAGCCCCGTTCACATGAACCCCGGGCGGAATGATTCTCTCCATAAAAGGCGTATCGGTTCGCTTTGTGTCCCATCGGCTAATGAGGTCAGGATTACATATATCGTACCATCCTCATACCACATTTCATCAAGCTCACAAGCGGACGCTCCGTTCGCATCCGGATATATGCAGCAGGTCGGGTCGACACGCATGTCAAACCGTGCGTCGAAGTCCTGAGACTGTGTGGCGGCGTCAAACGAAAAGGTCGCTATGAGTGCATACACGCCGTCGATTTTCAGCGTAAAGTCGTAGCCGTTGATATCAATGATGTATTTCTCGTCCTCGGAGACCCACGTTCCGCTTGCCCTTTCAAGCTCCCATGCATCGTTGTTGAGCCGGCTGTTTTCTGCCGGGGCCTGTAATGCCGGGCGCAGAAAAGCCCACACGACAACGCCAAATATAATGACAATTCCAATTAGAATTGCGATAAGGAAGTTCCTTTTTCCCATTTGCGGCCTCGTTTCAAATCATGCTGCTTCTTTAGGATATGATAGCGGCTATGCTGCCAACCAAAGTGATAAGCACTACCGCCAGGAGAAATATACCCATGCCGCCCATTGCGCCAATCAGACGGAATAGCGTGAGCTTTTTCCCATTGCTTTCTCTTTTCCCAACGCCAAACATGGCAAGCACGCTGATCCTTCTGTCAGAGCGCTTGCCAATAAGGCGTTTCCTGCCATCAGGCAATATCTCGTACAGGATTGGGTGGTCATAAACGTCGCGCCGCACGCCCTTTGCGAGATACAGGATTGCGAGAAATCCAGCCAACACATACCATACGGCTCCATATCCTATCCGATAGCCATCCGTGAACGCTTCCCACGGCTCCATCTGCGCAAGTCTTAGCAACGCCGCTATGAGCGCGGGGAGGAATACGAGCACAAACGTATTTGTGCAAATGTAGAGCCATCGGCCAAAGCTGTAAAAGCGCACTTTGACCGGAACGGTCTGGCCCTGATCGTTGATCTCATAAAAGACAGGGGTGTTATCGTAAGGGTTCTTGAGGATATCCCGCGACTCGTCTATCTTTAGCTCGCCATCCTCACGCCTTGCTTTCGCGGCTTCGGAGCGCAGCATGACGCTTCGTATCAGGGAATGCCTGCCGTCGCCCATCACGGCAAAGAATATGCAGGCGAACACAAAACCGAACAAGAGAAGCGGGAATAGCGAAAAGCGATAGAACGACCCCGATAGCAGCGTGGCGAGGAGTGTATAGAGCAGCGGCTCCAGCATCCATGGATTCGATTTCTTTTTTCGGCTCTTTGAAACCGAGATCCGTCCGGTCTGGCCGTTCATAACAGCAGTAAGCTTACCGGATTTTATGAAATACACGGGCAACAGTACCGAGAGCGTATCAATATTGCCGGTTTCGGTTTGAACGGTTACGCCGCTGGTCTGCATCACCTTTTCCACCTCGGGAAGGAAATCCGCCGCGGCTTCCTCTCTGATGCGGCTGTCTATCTCCGCATCGGAAATGTCAGTGAGCTTTACATTCTGCCCTGAAATATAGCCATATTCAAACGGGCGGGACTGAGACCAGTCAAAGGGCTCTATCCCGTTGAGAACCAGATTATCCAACTGCCGTGAGGTATTGACAGCCGTACCTTCAAGGTAGCCGGCGCATTGATATTTTCGGGCAGTCCCATCCCGCGTGACTGTTCCGTAGACCGGCCCCCGCACCAGCTGATAAGGCAGATAACAACCATGAAGCTTGTTCATGCTGGATACGACGCTTCTGCCTTCCGGCGTTTTCTGATTCTTGTGTCCCCAGTCCAGCATCCTTTGCCGCGCTTCCTCCGGGGTAATGAAAAATGGGATGATAAGCTCCGGCATCTGCTCGGGACATGATAATTCCTTCCTGATCAGCTTGCTGCCGCAGAAGTCGCAGGTTTGAGAAGCTTCTCCGGAGCGGAATACAAAAAGCGCGCCGCAGGAAGGGCAGTTGTGCTCCTCCAAATTCTGTACGTCGGCCTTAGTTTCGATTCTTTCCTTTTGAAGCTGACGCCAAGCATATACTTCCTGCTTTGCATCCTGTATACCGCTTAGCCTGCCGCAGAAGGGGCAGCGATAGGTCTGATTGATAATGTCAAAGCCTGCCGGTGCGCCGCAGTTTTTACAGTATATTCGTAACGGAGTATTGCTCATGTTCTTCTCCTACGCTTATTCTAATCGGTTCTTTTTGTGGCGTACAGTGTCAAATTAAGCTTTTTTCAAACGTACCAGCGCACGCACGCCTAAGCCGCACAACAGCGCTCCCACCGCAATAAAAACGTATGCCGCACTGCGCATTCCCCCTTCGGTGGAATTGAAGCCCTCCGCAATCTCATCGTAAGTCCGGGCATAGTCATAGATATAGCGGTGTTTGCCCGCCTTGCCGATTACGCCGTCTTGTAATGTGCCCGCTACGGTATAGCTGCCCTCCGGCACGCCTATATAATAACTCACGCGGATATGACCCACCTCTGTGTCGTCGCCGGGGGCGCCGTAATAATCGCCGAATCGGATCAGATCCATGCCGACGTCATCTGGCAGATTGGTCAGTTGATGGCGGTAGGAACCGTTTTGAAAATCCACATAGTTTCCATAGCAAAGCTTTTCCAGCAATTCCGCGCTCACTTGGGGGCCATCCTTACCCACGGTAGCCACACCTGTAAAATAGGTATAGGCGCCCAAATCCGGAAATGGCGGGTTGTCAAATGTGCGCGTTGTTCCAAATATCTCGGCCTTCACACTGGGCAGTCTTGTGTCATCGTACTTCTTATCCAGCTTGCCCTGAGGGTTTATGTAGTATTGAAGCATTTCTACGTGTCGAAGCAGAACCGGCGCGTTGGTATGGACACCCAGCTCCGTGTCCGCCGCGCCCTCCACTGTTACAAGCTCCCCATATACAACGTCAAGGTCGCCTAATGTCCGAGATCCATCGCAAAGTCCTGCGATTCCGGCTATCAGAAGCAATACCCCCACAGCAGACAAGATGATGACTTTTTTCATGCAGCTATCCTCCAAATCCAAAAGCAAAATCGACCTTCCGATAATAGGGTATCAGATAAACAAAAATCGCGCCCCATTCACATGAACAGGACGCGTTGAGGACTATGATACGCTATTCTTCATCTCCGATGCTTGGAATGATGAACTGCTTTTTCGCCACGGCGATGGCCAGCAGGGTCTTGTTTGGATAGCCCGTTTTTGAGAGGATGTTGGAAATGTGATAATTGACGGTGCTGCGGGATATGCCAAGCGCCTTTGCGATCTCGTCATATTCAAGCCCCTCCATCACCTGCCGGAGCACCCGAATTTCCCCTTCGGTAAGGTCGGCGGAGGTCGCCTGCCCCAGCTTAACCGTGGGCCTTTCTATGGGAAAAATATGTTCTCCGTTCATGGTGCGATCCATCACGTCAATAAGCTCCTCCGGGCTGATCTCTTTGTACCAGAAGCTGTCCACCTTCGCTTCGTGGGCTCTGTCGAGGTAGCCGGCCTCCGGCATGGAGGTCACTATGATGATCTTGATACGCGGGAACGCTGCCTTTATCTCCGCCGCAGCGGAGATACCGTCCTTTCTCCCAAGAGTGCACACGTCCATCAAGATCAGGTCGATGGGCTTTCTTTCGCAAAAGGACAGCGCCAAACCCGCATCGGAAATCGTCCCGGAAAGGGCATAGCGTGTCGATGAGCGCACAATGCTTTCCATATTCTCACGCGCCATGCGTTGGTCTTCCACGATAAGCACTTGAATCATTGCAAAAAACCTCTCTCTATTGGTATGGTGATAGTCAACTTGAACTCCGGCAGGGACTGTATATCTATCGTTCCGCCAAGATGGATCACACGTTTCGTAAGGTTTGCAAGGCCGCCGCGAGGTATGATCTGCTCCTTTGGGGGGCGGCCGTTATTGGTAATGACGAGAGTATGGCTTTCTTCACTGTGCATGACCGATGCGCGCAGCTCCGTAGCGTTGGCGTGCCGGACGCAGTTTGTGAGGCTCTCCCGCAAGGCGCCCAAGAATACGCCTAAAGCATCAGAGCCCTGCGGCAGCTCGCCATCAATGCGGATATCTACCCCGATGGCTGCGGCGTCCCGCATAAGCCCGCTTAACTCGCTCCTGTCTGCGGGCGCATCGTTATCCTGTTTCACAATAGCCACTGAGCGCTGCCAGTCACGGATGAGCGCGTCCAATTCCTCTGTCGGCCTATCTTGCAACAGCGCCTGCCTCGCCGCTATCAGTCCCGCACCCATGCGGTTATGCAGCGCCGTCTTGAAGGAGAGCATTTCTTCTTCCTTTGTCATAGCTACGACGTTTTCCGAAAGAGCGCGGATGCTTTTGCCAAGCTCTTTCAGCTTTTCCGTTTGCGCTTCGATTTCCAGCCTTTTTTCATATAGCTCGGTCACGTCGTAGAATACGGCTTCCGTATAGGCGCTGCCATCATCCAGCCGCACATTGTTTTCGGTGTATAACCATGCTGTCCCGCTGGGGAACAGATAGACCGGCTCGTCGCCGGAGAGCTTGATGACGCCGGTGTGCGCGTCGCACTCGGCAAGCGCCGCATGGAGTTCGGCTAACGATTGCAGGTCGCTTTGGGACAGAGCGTAGAATAAGCGGTACATTTGAAGATTGCACAGTTTGACCAGGCCCTTTTCCGTAAAGTAGCAGACGGCAGCGGGCAGCGAGTCCATAGCTTCCTTGATGGAGTTGCGGTCTATGCTGCGGTATCTTTTGTGCCATCTTATCATAATACCCACTATCCCATACAAGCCCAACATGAAAGCTGTGCACCACAGGAGCGATATGGGAATGGGAGAGTGGAATACCAATGGATAGCCCTTGGAAATATAGCTGTGCTCAGCGCACAGGATAATGAAAACACTAAAGAACAGAAGGAACACCGCGGCGTTTGCGATCCATGCCAAGCGATTTCCTCTTTTCCCAAAGGTAATGAACAGCAGCGCCAGCATCAGCAAAAGAGATGCGAATAACACGAGCAAAAGCCCAGTACGCTCTGCAAATGTGGAAAGATAAAACGGCGTCACTCCAATTCGCCCCCCTTCGGGAGTCTGAGCGTCAGACTCCATGTGCCGTCGCCTTCGCGGACAGCCTTAATACCGCATAAGAAACATGCACCCAAATACCCGTCAAGCCCTCAAGCGCCGCCTCCACAACAGACTGGAACATGTCGTATATCCGCGTGGCGGTATCAATCGCTATCATTCCCTCAAGCTTAAGCGTCAGCTCACATATCACACCCATAAGCTCCAGATTCTGCATCGATTCGTTCAGGCAAAGAGAAAGCTCGGCGGCGGGCAGAAGCTTGTTTTGTTCCCCCAGGAACACCAGATTGCCTCTGCGCTTTATATATGCGCCGAAAACGGCTGCTTTTGCGAGGAGCTTTTTTCTTTCGCTTTCGTCGACCGTTTGGCAGTAAGCCTCAAGGACGCCGCTCAAAAGCGCATTTTGTTTCGCCGTCTGCTGTTGTAGCAGGTCGTACAGCCGGTTCTTTTCCCTGAGCTGGCTGATGAGGCGCTTGGTGTTGTAGTTTTCGCGTTCCACACGGTTTGCGTGCTTAATCTGCTCTTGATTCTCCTTGAGCTCGTCTATGGCGTCAGCAAGCTCCGTCACATCCTCCTGCCAAACTACGAAGCCCGCGCGTATTGCGTTGCCCTTGAGCAATGTGTTCCGGTCAAGCGCGACCGTACCCGTTTCCGTCTGCCTAAGCACCGGTTTTGGCAGTTTGTATACGGAAACTGAGGAATAGACCACGTTATAATTTTTGTCTACGACTTGGGCAGAGAGCGTGGACACGGGGAAAAGCAGATCGTAGCCCGTGTTGGATTGGATGAAGCCGCATTGGATACAGCTTTCAAATACTGCCGTATAAAGCAGGCACTGCATGACGGTGAAATCTCCCGCGATGGTAATAAGCCAGGGAACGCCCGCGATATACATAAGCCCGTACAGCAGCGATACCCCAAAAGGAACGAGCGGCAGCCAAAGCACACTGCGGCTTTGTGGGATCCTGCACTTGAACAGCATGATGATGATCGCCGCCGCCGCGCACAGAGCTTCCCAACAGATGACGAACCAATAACCCGTATTGTAGGCATAGCTTTTGTCTGTCCAGATGTCTGTGCCCGGAGGGAACGTGAACACGAGCTGATGAAAGTCATTGGTAAGCACCAGCAATACGAGTATCGCCGTGGGAATATATAGTGCGGCCGTCCACCTGGGCAGATGATAGTTTTCGGCTTTTCCAAGGGACAGGGAAACAAACAATGCCATGAGCGGAATAAACAGCATCGGAATATAGTAACCGTACCAAATATAGCGATTTACGTTCAGATCCATGCCGAGATTGAATTTGATTGTTCGTATAACAAGCCAACTGCACGATGCGGCGCCATACGGATACGCCCCATGCGCCAAACAGACCGATGTAAATAAACGAGCGCACAAGCCCCGCAAACGTTGGCAGCGTTCCCGCATTCCCGATGAAACGCAGGTAGATGGCAAGAAGAATCAACAGCAGGACGATAACGGCTGTGCGGATAAGTGCCTTATTCTGCTTTTGCATTGTGCCGCCTCCCTTCGCCCAATCATCAGAGGTTACTATAAAAAACATAATAATTATAGCATCAAAAATGCGGGGAAGTCTATCCAAGATATATGGTAGCGGTTTGACACCTTTCTGCAAATACTTGCATAAGGAATCCACTCGACTAACTTGCTTGTTTATCGCACTATCATCGTCAACATATTTATGCTTTTAGCATTTGCAGGGAGGCGCCCTGCAGGATGCTCAAGTTCTTTTTATCGTCCATATAGGAATATCACCTTCGTTGGATTGTATAATAAGAGGCGGCCCATGATTATTTGCATAAGCCGCTTGCGTGGGTGATTCAATTGAATGTTTATCGCTCCGGGCATCGTTTGCAGGGCGAACGTATGAGAAAAATTAAAAGCACAGACAATGTCCGTGCTTTTAGGCGATATATCTAAATCGATACATCATGTTGGCGTACCCGGGAGGATTCGAACCTCTGGCCTTTGGAGTCGGAGTCCAACGCTCTATCCAGCTGAGCTACGGGTACACGCGGCTTAACTATTATACCATATCGGGGCCGGTATGCAAGCTCGTATCGAAAATTACCCTTGCAAATACATGCGTTAAAGGATACAATGTTCTTGCGCGCCAAGCGGGAAGTTAGCGGTGTCCTGTACCTGCAATCCGCTATAGCAGGGTGTGATTCCCGCCGCGAGGCAAAGCGCTGTGGGGCTGGAACGAGGGCGAAGCGTTGAAGGCCGGGCCCCGTGCAATCGGAGGCCGTGAACCATGTCAGGTCCTGACGGAAGCAGCATTAAGCGGAATTTTCGATGTGCCGCGGGTATGCCTGGCTTGAGCTTAGCTTATCGTGTGCCGCCCATAGGGCTTGTGTCGACCGGCGGGTGCGCGCTTTTCTTAAAGGATGCTTGCCGCAAACAGATGCGGCTTTTTTGCTTTTCTGAATCCTTTTTATCTGGGGGTAAATATGGCAAAGGTACTGCTTATCCTGGTAGACGGCATGAGGCCGGAAAGCATAGCGGCCTGCGGCAGCAGCTACGCTAAAGCCATGCTTGAAAGCTGCCGCTTCAGCACAATGAATGCGCAAACGGTGTTTCCGTCTGTAACGCTGCCCTGCCATATGTCGCTGTTCCATAGCGTGGCGCCGCAAAGGCATGGTATACTGACGAACACCTTTGTGCCTATGGCAAGGCCTGTTGACGGGCTTGTGGAAAAGCTGCATTCGGCCGGCAAGACCTGCGCCTTCTATTACACATGGGAGCAGCTAAGGGACGTTGCGCAGCCTGGCAAGCTTGATTATTCATTCTACTCCTCCATGTTCCATGGCCGCGGTGAGGAGGCGGACAGGGAGGCGACCGACGCCGCCATACACGCCATTAAGACAGTTAAGCCGGATTTCGTATTCCTTTATCTTGGTTGGGCTGACGAGACGGGGCATCGCTACGGCTGGCTCGGCAAGGAGTATCTGAGCGTTGTAAACGACGAATGGGGCAACATAAAAAGAGCCATAGCTGCGGCGCCCGATGAATACAAGATAATAATAACTGCCGATCACGGCGGGCATGATATGAACCACGGCAGCGAGCTTGCTGAGGATATGACTATACCCGTAATAGTGCCGGAGCATGGCGAAAGCGACGAGTTTATAACGGATCAGATAAACATAATCGACATCGCGCCAACCATAGCAAAATGGCTCGGCGTGGCGGCCGACGAGCAGTGGGCGGGCAAAAGCTTTACAAAGTGACATGGCTTGATCCGAACCGGATAAAAGCGCGAAAGGGCGTATTCCTTTGAGCTATACTTAAAACAGCTCGTCAAGCATGGTGTAGTAATAAAGCTTATCCCTGTCCGGCTCTATATCAAGAAGGCTGAACAGCGCGCCCGCATCAAAATACGGGTGCGCCATGCCGTATTTTCCGTCGCGGTTGTTGACAAGGCTCATGTAACAAAGCGCAATGTCCTGATATATATCCGTAACTCCGGCCCAGCCAAGGTCGATAAAGCCGCTTATCCTGCCGCCGTCTATAAACACGTTCGGCAGGCACAGATCGCCGTGGGAAAACGCCCTTTCCTCGTCCGGCCTGTTGGCGGCGAGCCAGGCGTAAAGCTCCTTTGGCGACGAAAAGCCGTCCGGCCCATATGTACCGGGCTGAACGTTGTCCTCATCGCACAGACCAAGCTCAACGCTGCGCCGGGCATGCGCAAGCTTTGTATCAAGCATGTTCTGCTGCGGGCAGCCGTGCGTATCTACCCTCCAAAGCAGCTTTATACCGTCCGCAAGTATCGGAAGAAGCTCCGCGGCGTTGTCTATATATTCGCCTGCGCAGGCCATTTTGCCTTTTATGCGCGTCATAAGCATATAGCAAATCCCGTTTTCCTCGCACTCTTCTATTATCCTCGGCGCGGGCAGCTTGCCCTCAAGATAGCTCAGCATGGCCTTGCTGCGCTCATGATCTTCTGTGTCCCGGCCTATTTTAAGCACCATATCGTCATAGCAAAGCACAGACGCGCCCGACATACCGACAGAGTTTATGCCGTAAGCGAGCTTATTCACTTTTTTCCTTATCCTATCCGGCAAATACATAGCTTATCTCTCCCTGATAAAAGCAGTATAGCATGGGGGAGGCGCGCAGGCAAGAACGTTGAGCAGGCTTGACTAATCCATGCTTTAACAATATAATACATTATATAGTTGAACAGCGTGCGATCATACAGCCTGAGCTTATATGCGTATGGCGCCGGCGGAGACGCCGGGGGGAATTAGATGAGATTTCTGAACTATCCCAGTAACCGTGAAGCGGACGAAAAAGCAAGTATGCCACTGTCTTAAATGCGATGGGAAGGTGCTTTTGAGGTTGATGCCAAGTCGGGAGACCTGTTTTCGCATGTAACACTTCTGGGATTGAGTGAAACTGTATGGCGTATATGGGAACCATACGATATTTAAGTTGCTCCTCAATCTATGATGGAGCAGCTTATTTTTTTGCTCCGTCTCTGTTCGGCTGAATATAGAAAGGAGCTTATACAGCCATGAAACACCTTACCAAGATCGTTGCCCTTCTGATTGCACTGACGATGTGCATAGGCCTTGCCGCCTGCCAGAAGGAACCCGCCGCAAACACTGCCGAGCCTGAAAAGACCGCCGAGGTCACTCCCGAGACTGTCGCTACCCAAGAGCCTGCATCTACCGATGAGCCTAATGCAGAGGGCATAACCGTTACCGATATGCTTGGCCGCGAGGTGGTGCTTGAAGGGCCCGCCAAGAAGGCCATCGTCCTCAGCGCCGACGTGTGCGAGATAGTGTATGCCATAGGTGCGGGCGACATAGTGGTAGGCCGCGGCACATACTGCGATTATCCTGCGGAGGCGCTCGATATCCCCGCTGTAAAATCCGGTTCCGAGACCAATATTGAGGAGATAGTTGCCCTTGAGCCGGACGTGCTTATAACAAGCGCTATGGACCAGGATAAGGACATAATCGACAAGATAGAGGAGGCCGGCATAAGGGTAGTTGAGTGCTACGCCCAGGATATAGACCATGTTTATGTATCCATAGAGCTTATAGGCAAGGTTACCGGCCACGAGGAGGAAGCCGCAAGCCTTGTAGCGTCAATGAAAGCCGGATTTGAAGAGATAAAGGCTAACCCGATAGAGGGCGAAAAGACCGTGTACTTTGAGGTGTCTCCTTTGCAGTGGGGCCTCTGGACCGCGGGTAAGAATACCTTTATGGACGAGGTCGCCAATATGATGGGCCTTAAGAACTGCTTTGACGATGTTGAAGGCTGGTCCGAGATATCCCAGGAGCAGGTGATAGAGCGCAATCCGGATTACATAGTGACCATTACCATGTACTTTGGCGAAGGCCCAACGCCTGAAGAGGAGATACTTTCACGCGAAGGCTGGGCGGATGTTACCGCCGTTAAGAACAAAGCCATACTGAACCTTCCCAACAACGAGCTCAGCCGCCCCGCGCCCAGGCTTGTTGACGGCGCAAAGGCGCTGTATGACTTTGTAATGAACAGCGCGGACGAAACCGAAAAAGCCGCCTAATCTGAATAAAAAAACACACGTTCTGCTCCCGCGCTCCATACGGTGCGGGAGCAGAGCCGAAAAAGAGCAAAGCTGAGAAGGGGGAGCATGAACATAAAGGGAGAAAGCTTCAGGGCATACGAATATCTTTTGTTTGCTTTGGCGGCTATAGCGGCGCTTGTTGTATGCATATGCTTAGGCAGCGTTAACGTGCCGCTCAAGGATACGATACAGGTGTTTAGAAGGGCCATATTCGGCCTTGACATGCCAAAGGAGCTTCCAAGCTCCATAATACTTACGGTAAGACTGCCGAGGGTGCTCTGCGTGGCGCTTACGGGCGCGTCGCTTGCGCTCAGCGGCGCAGCCATGCAGGGACTTCTGAAGAATCCGCTTGCAGACGGTTCCACGCTGGGCGTATCGTCGGGCGCGAGCCTCGGCGCGGTTGTAGCCATAGCCTTCGGCATCTCGTTCAAGGCCGTGCCGTTTGCAGGGACGACTATAATGGCCGTATTGTTTGCGTTTTTGTCGCTGCTTATAATACTTGCTCTTGCCTACAGGCTCGATTTTTCGCTTTCGACAAATACCATAATACTTATCGGCGTCATATATTCAATGTTCGTTTCAAGCGCCATGAGCATATTGATAACGTTTTCATCTTCCAAGCTGCATCAGATAACCTTCTGGACTATGGGCAGCCTCAACGGCTCAACATATCTTAACGCGCTGGTGCTGTTCGCCGCCTTCGCTGTGTTTGGCGCTGTGCTTTTTGCGCATGCAAGGGAGCTTAACGCGTTCGCCATTGGCGAGGATAATGCGCGCAGCGTGGGCGTTAACGTGAAAAGGACAAAGCTTACGGTACTCATATGCGTATCCGTGCTTATAGGCATATGCGTATCGATAGGCGGCAGCATAGGCTTTGTCGGCCTTGTTACGCCGCACGCGGCAAGGTTTGTCGCCGGCCCAAACCATAAAAGGCTGCTGCCCGCAAGCGCCTTTGCAGGGGCCATATTCCTTATGCTGTGCGATCTTGCGGCAAGGATGCTGTTCAGGCCGCTTGAGCTGAACATAGGCGTAGTAACGAGCTTTATAGGCGCGATAGCGTTTATAATCGTTTTTTACAGGGCCAGAAAGGCGGCCGCAAATGCTTGAGGTCAACGCTCTTTCGGTAAGCTATGGGGAGCTTGATATACTAAAGGACGTTTCGTTTACGGTCGATACGAGGGAATGGCTCATGATAGCCGGACCCAACGGCGCAGGAAAGTCAACCATAATAAACGCCATAACCGGCGGCGCGCCATATAAGGGCAATATAAGCCTGGACGGCTTGGATATACGCGCAAAAAAGCCCGGCGAGCTTGCTAAAAGCATAGGCGTGCTTACGCAGAACCACTATGTAGGCTATTCCTTCAGCGTTGAGGAGGTGGTACGCCTCGGCCGCTACGCCTACGCGCCCGGGATTTTTTCAAAAAAGTGCGGCATGGATAACGACATGGTGGAGCTTGCGCTTGAAAAGACCGGCATGACGGCGCAGAGAAAGCAATCCGTGCTTACGCTTTCCGGCGGCGAGCTGCAAAGGACGTTCCTTGCGCAGGTGTTTGCCCAGGACCCGAAGTATCTTCTGCTGGACGAGCCTACGAACCATCTTGACCTGGTGTACCAAAGGCAGGTATTCTCTCTTATAGAGGATTGGCTCGGGCAAAAGGACAGGGCCGTTATAAGCGTGGTACACGACCTTTCGCTTGCCAAGGCCTACGGCACAAAGGCTTTGCTTTTGAGCCGCGGAAGGGCCGCCGCGCTTGGCCCGATAGAGGAGGCGCTTTCAAGGCGGAATCTGGAGCAGGTTTATTCTATGGATGTTTATGCGTATATGAGGGAGATGCTTGGGCAATGGCAGTGACGGGGCATGAATATGCTGAATACATTCGGCAGCTTAATGAAAGAATACAGGAGCCGGACAGGGAAGCCGCAACGCTTGCTAAAAACCGGTGGGACAGTATAGCAAAGCCCTTATCAAGCCTCGGCATGCTTGAAGAGGATATAATACGTATAGCCGCGCTTACGGGCAGCGCGAATGTGGATATATCAAAAAGAGCCGTGGCCATGTTCTGCTCCGATAACGGGGTGGTGGCGCAGGGCGTTACCCAGACGGGCAGCGAGGTGACGGCTATAGTCGCCGCAAACGCGGCAAAGGGCAAAAGCTCCGTATGCAATATGGCAAGGGCCGTAAATGCGGACGTTTTTCCCATAGATGTGGGCATGCTGCACAGGGCCGAGGGCGTATGTGACAGGCATGTGGCAAACGGCACAAGGGATATTACCATAGAGCCGGCTATGACTATGGAGCAGGCCAAAAAGGCCATAGACACAGGCATAGATACCGTGAACAGGCTTAAAAAAGGCGGCTATAAGCTGATAGTCACGGGGGAGATGGGCATAGGCAACACCACAACGGCCGCCGCCGTAACCGCCGTGCTTACGGGGCTGCCGGTCAATGCCGCCGTTGGCCGCGGAGCCGGACTGAGCGACGAGGGGCTTATCAAAAAGCGCAACGCAATTATAAAGGCCATATCCTTAAACAGGCCGGACCCTGAAAACGCGCTGGACGTGCTTAGCAAGCTTGGCGGCTTTGACATGGCGGCTATGGCGGGGGCGTTTATCGGCGGCGCTATATACAGGACGCCTGTTATAATAGATGGCTTTATAAGCAGCGCCGCGGCGCTGATAGCAAAAAGAATGTGCCCTGCGAGCGTGAACGCGATGCTTGCCAGCCATTCTTCGGCGGAGCCTGCCGCAAAAAGGATATCCGAGGAGCTTGGGCTTGAGCCGATAATATACGCGAACATGCGCCTTGGCGAGGGTACGGGCGGCGTATGCCTTATACCGATGCTTGATATGGCGCTTAATGTATACAACAGCATGGCTACGTTTGACGATATAGAGATAACGCCATATACTCCCCAGGGAGGGAACATAAAATGATGACGCTTTTGATAGGCGGCTCCGGCTGCGGAAAAAGCTCATATGCTGAAAGCATGGCCGTGCGCATGCCCATGCCGCGTTATTATCTGGCGGCTATGCGCCCCTTTGGCGAGGGGGGCATGGAGAAGGTGAAAAAGCACAGGCTGATGAGAAGCGGCAAGGGCTTTGAAACCATAGAAAGATATACGGATTATGCCTCGCTTAAGCTGCCCGTACAGGGCGGCACGGCGCTGCTTGAGTGCATATGCAACCTTACCGCAAACGAGATGTACGACGATTCCGGCAGCATGAGCGACCCTGTTGAAAGGGTGCTTGCCGGAGTAAGGAACATGAAAAGTCAATGCGGCGAGCTTATCGTGATAACAAACGACGTCGGCAGCGACAGCGCCGGATATGATCTGTCCACAAGGGCATATATAAAGGCGCTCGGCAGAATAAATATGGAGCTTGCCCAAATGGCGGATAACGTTTACGAGCTTGTTGCCGGCATACCGATTGTGCTTAAGGGGGAGCTTGAACTTATATGAACATATTGCGCTCTGTGGCTATGGCGCTATCCATGTTTTCAAGGATACCCATGCCTAAGGTGGAATGGAAAAGCGAGAACATGCGCTGCATGCTTGCGGCTTTGCCCGTGGTCGGCATAGCCATAGGCCTGGCATTGTTCGGCTGGGCAAGGCTTTGCGCCTGGCTCGATATCGCTAAGCTGTTGTTCGCTGCCGGAGTCGCAGCCATACCCGTGCTTATATCCGGCGGCGTGCATATGGACGGCTTTTGCGACACTATGGATGCGCTTTCAAGCCGCCTTAGTCCAGAAAGAAAAAAGGAGATACTTAAGGACCCGCACGCGGGCGCGTTCGCAATAATAAGCTTTGGCATATACATATTGTGCTATTTTGCGCTTGCAACGGAGCTTGGAATGGATAATGACGCATGCATTATGCTGGGCGTTATGCATGTTATGAGCCGCACCGCAGGCGCGATATTGAGCAGCGTCACCAAATCTGCCCACGAGGGGCTTTTGAGCGCGTTCACATCCTCATCATCAAGGGCATCGGCGGTAATGCTTGCCGTATGGTTCCTGCTCTGCTCTGGTTTGCTTATTTATATAAACTGTATAGCTGGCGCAATGATGATCATTGCCGCCATAATAACGCTTATATCCTGCCGGATAATGGCCATAAGGCAGTTTGGCGGCATGAGCGGCGATATCGCGGGCTTCACCATTCAGCTTAGCGAGATAGTTATGCTGTTTGTAATGATATTTACACAAAAGGCGGTAGAATTGCTATGATATTGATAATAGGCGCCGAGGCGAGCGGCAAAAGAGAGTTTGCAAAGGGCCTCGGCTATGCGGAAAAGGACTTTGCGGACGCCGCGCTCGATGAAAAGAGGGTGGTATACAACGTGCAGAATATCGTTTTTGATGATCCGGACAGGGTCGAGGCATTGTATAACGAGCTTATCAAAAAAGATGTGGTTATATGCAACGAGGTCGGCAGCGGCATAATACCCGTTGACAGAAAAACAAGGCTTGGCAGGGAGGCTGCCGGCAGGCTGTGCGTGCTGCTTGCTAAAAAGGCTGATGCCGTAGTGCGCATGGTGTGCGGCATACCCAATATCATAAAGGGAGAGCTGTGATGCGCATATATCTTATACGCCACGGAAAAACGGAGGGCAACGCGCTGAACAGATACATAGGCAGCACCGATTCGCCGCTCTGTGCTGAGGGCATAGAAAAGACAAGGCTCGCGGGCGGCTCGCCTGAGCTTAAAAGCGTTATAGTGACCCCGCTGATAAGAACGCAGCAGACGGCGCGCATACTTTTTCCGAATGCCGAGCAGCGCATATGCTATGGGCTTAGGGAGATAGACTTTGGCGACTTTGAAAACAGGAGCGCCACGGATATGGAGCACGACGAAGCATATAGAAAATGGGTTGATTCCGGCTGTGTTGACGCTTGCCCGAACGGGGAGGGCATAGACGGCTTTTCGGACAGGGTGGTGGCGGCGTTTGCGCAGGAGGTGGAGCGGGCATGGGCTGATAATGAAAAACGGCTCGTGTTCGTTACGCACGGCGGTGTGATAATGGCGCTGATGAGCAGGCTCGGCAGGCCGAAGCTCGGCTTTTACGACTGGTATCTGCCAAATTGCGCCTGTGTTGCCGCCGACGTTAAAAGAGGGGATAAAAACGAGCCTGTATATCTTGACGGCATAGAAATCAAGGAGCATGTTGAGCTTTGACTAAGCGGCTTGTGAATATCGTTTCAAACAAGGCCATGCTTGAGCCCTTCAAAGATGAGGAAGGGCTTTTAAGCTATATAGAAGCCGATTGCCGCTGCGACGGCGCTGAAGTCATATCCTGCCCCATAGAGGCTGACGATATGGTGGGGCGCGCAGCTACGGGCTATCACCTCATGTTTTATCCGAACTGGATAGATTTTTATAATAACAACACCGCTTATCTTGAAAAGCACTTTGGCGGCGAGGCAACATGGCTTGAATACTACGGCTGCCACGATGCTTTGGGCTTTGAGCAAAGGCTTACGGACGATCTTGACAGGGCAGAAAGGCTGCATGCCGAATACGCCGTTTTCCACTGCGCTGATATATCAAACGAAGAGGTGCTTCAAAACTACTCCCTGCACAGCAATAAAGAAGTTATAAAGACCACGGCCACGCTTTTGAACAGAGTGCTGCGCAACAAAAGCTACAGCTTTTATATTTTGATAGAGAATCTTTTTGTGCCCGGAATGACGCTTATGGAGCCGGGCGAGACCGAGCTTATGCTTTCGCTTATAGACTACGACAGGAAGGGCGTAATGCTCGATGCCGGCCACCTTATGGCGGCGCTGAGGCTGAGGCATAACGGCTATCCAAATAACGAAGCGCAGGCGGCCGAGGCCATAGAGAGCATAATAAGCGCGCATGGGCAGCTTAAGGAGCATATACTTGGCATGCACCTGCATAAATGCAGCCTTACCATGCCAATATCGGATTATTTAAGCCCGATAGAGCCAGATACGGACTTTTACACCCGCAGTAGCCAAAGCTATGCGCGTATAATGCGGCTTGACGCGCATGCTCCGCTTGAAACCGACAGTATGAACAGGATAATCGATGCGGTAGAGCCGCAATATATAGTGCATGAGCTGAGCGCGACCTCGCCAGAGGCGAAGGCGAAGGCCGTTTGCGCCCAGCTCAAAGCATTGAAACAGATATGACTATATCAAAAATCCCTGTCGCTGCCTAAAAAGAACAGCGCAAGCGCGCCGGGGCCGACGTGCGAGCCGGTAACAGGCTCGTAGCACACGGTCATTATCCGCTTGGGCGGCGCAAGCTCCGATATCAGCGACTTGAGAAGCTCCGCATCCTCAATGCAGCCGGCGTGCGCTATGCCTACGGTCTGGCTATCGGGCGACACGACGAGCCTGGCATAGCTTTGCGCAATGGCCTTTATCGCGCTCCTGCGGCCGCGCACCTTCTGAAAGCATACTATCTTACCTTCCCTGTCGCCCTTGAGCAATGGCTTTATGTGCAGCACCGCGCCTATTACGGCCGTTAAGTTGGAAAGCCGTCCGGTCCTCCTAAGGTGCATGATGTCGTCCACGGTGAATATCTGGCACATTCTCATCCTGAGCCTGATAAGCTCGTCCGCGGCTTCATCTATGCTTTTGCCGGCCTGCCTGAGCTTGCCGGCTTTTATAGCCAGGAGCCCCTCGCCAAGCGATGCGCCAAGCGTATCCACAAGCCTTATCCGGCGCTCAGGATACAGCTCCCTAAGCTCGGCTGCCGCAGCCTCTGCGGACGAATATGAGCCGCTTATTCCGGAGGACATGCCCACGAACAGCACGTCGCTGCCCGCATCAAGAAGCGGCTTCATGTATTCAATATAGCGCTGCGGCGTCACCTGAGACGTTGTGACCCTGGCTCCGGCTCTTATGGAGGCATAGTACGCTGCGCCGTCAAACGCCTTTATATCAAGGCACGTCTGCTCGTTTGAGTCAATATAGTAATTGAACGGTATAACGGTCATATCAAAGCTTTGTATTACTTCAGGCTCAAGATTGGCCGATGTATCTGTGACTATACTATACAAAATATATACCTCCGTATAATCTTGTTACTTGTATTAGATTAGCATGAGTTATACAGCATGTCAAGCCTGATATTGTTTGGCTGGATTTGCATTTTTTATTATGATGTGCTATGCTTTATCAAATAAGGAGGTGGCTCAGCATGGCGTATGATAAACGGCTTGTAGCCGGTAAGCTGAGAAGGTGGGAAGGATACCTTAATCGCTTCAGACTGCCAAGGTGGGATGATATCCCCGATTTTGGGCTGTATATGGAGCAGGTGATAGTGCTGCTGAAAAAGTACCTTGATTATCTGCCGCCGGAGCTTAAGGAGGAGCAGATAATAACTGCGGCCGCCATAAACAACTATGTCCGCACAAAGGTGATGCCCGGGCCGGACAAAAAGAAGTATTACAGGATACACATAGCGTATTTGATAATAATATGCTCGCTCAAGCAAAACCTCAGCCTTGCCATGCTGCAAAAGCTCATACCTATGGGCATAAGCGAGGAAGAGGTGAGGAGCATATACGAATCGTTTTCGGAAAGGCACAACATGGCCGCCAAATACTTCATTGAGCAGGTGAGGCTGACGGCGGCAGCTATACTGGACCATGAAGAGAAGAGCGAGCTTACCGCCAAAGACACAAACGACATGATAGCGTTCGCGGCTGTGATAAGCTGCTTTTCAAGAGTGCTTGCGGAAAAGCTGCTGCTGCTTGACGGCAAAACTGTCGAAGACGGCGGAAGTCTGGAGATAGAATATAAGCAGCGCGAGCCGGCTGACCCTTAAGCTGATTCCGGCTCTGACGGCATGCGCGTCAGAACGGATGAAAAACTTCAGGCTTTCGTATCTTGCGGGCTTTGCTGCCAGTGAGCGTGAGCGAAGGACAAAACCCGTAAAAACTCAAAAGAGTGGCGCACAGCCACTTTTTCGACACTCTGAGGGATAGCTTTCTTTGAAAGCTATCCCTTCATCCTAATCACCTGTTCATCTGGCGCAGCAGCGCTTTGCGCCTCAGCAGAGCTTAAGCATGCGCTTGCCGCTTTTCATCATCCTGCGGCAGTCGCGCATGGCGCGCCTTGATACGTCCGGATACATTGCGCACACCGCCGCGGCAGTGGCGGCCATTCCGGCGGCCAGACCGGCCGCAAATGCTATACTCTTCATTATGCCCATCTCCTTTCAAGCTTTTGTGCCAAAGCATTAAAAGCCGCTTTGCTTTTTATATTAGCTTTTCCAGATAGGGCATATAGTTTCAAGCCAATTTGTGGCAAATAAGCTTATTTATGCTCGTGCGGCTCCTCATGCTCATGCGAGCATTTTATGTTTTCTACCTCCCTGGCCTTGTCCTCCATGCCCTTATTCCTGTAATAATCGGCTATGGCGCTGCGCACGGCCTCCTCTGCAAGCACTGAGCAGTGTATCTTCTGCGGCGGCAGCCCCTCAAGCGCCTCAACAACGGCGGAATTGGTAAGCTTGAGCGCCTCGTCTATGCTTTTGCCCTTTATAAGCTCCGTCGCCATAGAGCTTGTGGCTATTGCCGCGCCGCAGCCGAAGGTCTTGAAGCCGACGTCCTCGATTATGCCATCGTCGTTCACCTTCAAAAACATCTGCATTATATCGCCGCACTTGGCGTTGCCTACCGTGCCTACGCCGTTTGCGTCGTCCAAAGCGCCTACGTTGCGCGGGTGTTCAAAATGGTCAAGGACTTTTTCGGTATACATAGTTTATCTCCTCTCTGTATATATAGCTGTTATTTAACGCCTGCAGGGCATATGGGGCTCATCGCCCTGAGCCTGTGCGCTACCTTGGGCAGCACGTCAAGCACATAGTCTATGTCTTCTTCTGTCGTATCGTCGCCCAGCGTGAGCCTTACGGAGCCGTGCGCTACCTCATGCGTTAGCCCGAGCGCCAGCAGCACATGCGATGGGTCAAGGCTGCCGCTGGTGCAGGCGGAGCCGCTGGAGGCCGCTATGCCGTTCATATCGAGCATAAGCAGTATGCTTTCGCCCTCTATGTATTTAATGCTGAAATTGACGTTGTTCGGCAGGCGCTTAGTCCTGTGCCCGTTAAGCTTGACTTCGGGAATGGAAGCCTCTATGCCGGCTATAAGCTTGTCGCGCAGCATTATCATGCGCTTGGAGGTCTCCTCCATATTAGCTGTGGCAAGCTCAATAGCCTCGCCCAGCCCAACTATGCCGGCAACGTTCTCAGTACCGGCTCTTCTGCCCTTCTCCTGCTCGCCGCCTATTATGTAGCTTGGCAGGCGTATTCCCTTTCTTTCATACAGCACGCCCACGCCCTTTGGACCGTGGAACTTGTGCGCCGACATGGACAGCATATCTATGCCCATAGCCTTAACGTCTATGGGTATGTGGCCTATGGCCTGCACGGCGTCGGTATGGAACAGCACGCCCCTCTCATGGCAAACGGAGGCTATCTCCTTTATGGGCATTATTGTGCCGATTTCGTTGTTCGCGGCCATCACGCTTACAAGTATCGTCTTATCCGTTATGGCGTCGCGCACCTGCTCCGGCGTGATCAGCCCATCCTTATCGACGGGAAGATAGGTCACCCTGAGGCCCCTCTTTTCAAGCGCGGCGCAGGCGTGCAGTATCGCGTGATGCTCAACATTTGTTGTGATTATATGGTCGCCCTTTTTAGCGTACCTTTCAGCCGCGCCGAAAAGCACCGTATCGTCGCTTTCCGTGCCGCAGCCGGTGAAAACTATCTCACCCGGCTCGGCGTTTATGGCCTTGGCCACCTGCTCGCGCGCATGCTCAACGCCTGCCCTCGCCGCCTGGCCGAAGGAGTGCGGGCTTGACGCGTTGCCGTATATCCCGGTAAGATATGGCGTCATCTTTTCAAGCACCCTGGGTGAAAGGGCCGTTGTGGCCGCGTTGTCAAGATAAACCTTTCTCATTGCAAATTCTCCTGTGTATTGGAATTATTGTTTTGCATATCAATAGCCTCAGCCTGCCTGCTGAGCTGGCTGCGGTAATCGTCCGCCATGTCCTTAAGCGTGGTAGAGCACAGCACATCGTTTATGCGGCTTTGCAGCTTTATCCACAGCGGCCTTGCGGAACACAGGCACGCATTCTCGCACGCTGCGTTTTCCGTGCCGACGCAGTCAACAAGCTCCGTCCCGCCCTCAAGCGCCTTCAATACGCTGCCCACGTCTATCTGCTCGGGCGCCCTGCTCAGCTCATAGCCGCCCATAGCTCCCCTTGCGCCGACTATCAGCCCCGCTTTCTTAAGCGAGCTTATCATCTGCTCAAGATAAGATGTGCTTACGCCCTGCTTCTGCGCCAATGCGGCCGCGCTGACAGGGCCTTGCCCATATTCAAGCGCAAGATCTACCATCGCCTTAAGCCCGTAGCGCCCCCTTGTGGAGAACAGCACAGCGCGTCACCTCAATTCCCACTAAATAAGTATAATTTCACATATAATGTACTACCACAGCATAGTTTTGTCAACACGGATATGAAATATTGCGGAAAATGATGGAAACGGATATGCTGACGGCATTTACCTTGGGCTGCTGGCGGGCTATAATATAGCTTAAACATTCTTTAGATGCGGAGGATAACATGCGGCACATATTGATATCCGGCGAAAGGGGAGCCGGTAAAAGCACGCTTATAGCAAGGCTTGTGAGTGCCTTTGACGGGCCTGTGTACGGCTTTTGCACAAAAAGGCTGTTAGAGCCAGATGCGGAGGGCCTTTACCCGATATACATACACAGGGCGGCAACAAAGGCGGAAGAGCGCAGCTATAGCGAAGCTAACCTTGCCGGCAGGTGCGATTCAAGGCTGCATGACAGGCGTACCGCCGTGTTCGATACGCTCGGCGCGACATATATAAACGAAGCGCGCCCTGACGGAATAATAGTCATGGACGAGCTTGGCTTCATGGAAAGGGACGCGCTGCTTTTTCAAAAGGCCGTGCTTGACGCGCTTAACGGCGACATACAGGTTATAGCCGCCGTTAAGGCGAGGCGCGACGTTGAGTTTTTGAACCGCGTCCGCAATAGCGAAAAGGCCGATGTGTATGACATAACGGAATCGAACAGGGAAGCATTGTATAATAAGCTGGCAAAGCTTAAGGATTTGCCGGTTGATTCGGCACGTTCGTTATAGCTCCGTGATGTTGTCTATGCCGTTTTCGCCATGCTCAAACGAGTACAGGCGGGCGGAGCATAGGCCGTCCCGCCGCTTCGATATAAGGCCTATTACATTGCCGCTGCTGTCCCCTGCGGGCGGGCTGACAGAGGAGTACCCGCCTAAAAACTCTTTCAACGCATTGGCAGGCAGCGTCTGTGCAAGCTCCGGCGCAAGGTAGCTCATGGCTTCTTCTTCGAGCGAGAGCATGTTGGCCTCCAAAAACGCTATGGCGCGTTCGAGCCTGTTTTTAGGCATATACGGCTGAGCCTGCGTAAAAAAGCCGGTCTGTGGCTCTTCCGCTTCAAATGCGCCGTCGGCATAGGAGTAGCGGGTGCGCCTTTGATGGCATCTAAGCGTGTTCAGGCTTTCTATGGCAACTGGGGCGGAGCTTTCTATATAGCATTGCGAGGCTGTTATGTCGAGCGCTATCTTGATATCCTTGTCTATCAGCATCAGCCTTTCACCATACGCGCCGCTTAGGCGTACCGATAAATAGTCCGCGCCGAAAAGCTGAAACATGCCCAGCATGCCGTCCTCGGCATAGCCTGTGTCAAGGCATACGGGCTGAGCGTTAGCCCTGTATATATAAAGCCCGCTTGAGCATGAGCCCTGGCCGTATAACGCAATATCGTATCTTGTTCCGGATATGCTCGGGCTTATTGCGTCTATCAGCCTTGCCGGGCATGGCTTATCCATGGGCATGAGCCGCTGCACTAAAAGCGTTATCTCGAATACACCGTTGGGCCAAAGGCATATTTTGGCGGAGTCCGGGCTTTGGCTTATGAGCTGAGCCTTTTCGAAGCTCAGCCTTGCGCTGACTGGGCCTGAAAGCGTGCTTTTATCTAACCATTTGGCTATGGGCTGGGCGGTGATATAGTAATCGCCGTTTTCGCTTACAGGCACGGCTATGTAGCTGTCCGCGGCACATTCTCCGGCTACGCGGCCGTTTATAAGTATCAAACAGGCGGCGTCTGCGCGTATTATCAGTGTGGGTACCGGCGCATGATACATATAGGGCATACCTCCGCATGCACATGATTTTTTGGAAATATATGCCCAACGCTTGCTAAACATGCAAATTTGGAATATAATTGCTGAATACTTTACTACTATATCCGGAGGTGGATTTATGTTGAGATTGAGCGAGCTTATACGGGCGTATGAGGCCCATACAGGCGAGATCGAGGTCGTTGGCTGGGTAAGGACGGCGAGGCAGAGCAAAAACGTGGGCTTTATCGAGCTTGGCGACGGTTCCTGCTTCAAAAACGTGCAGATAGTGTACGAGACTGAAAATATAGATCCCAACATAGTAAAGTCACTTAATACCGGCGCAGCCATAGGCGTGAAGGGCGAGCTTGTGCTTACCCCCGATATGCCGCAGCCGTTTGAGATAAAGGCACAGAGCATAGAGATTCTGGGCAAGTGCGACAGCGACTATCCATTGCAGAAAAAGAGGCACAGCCTTGAATATCTTCGCACCATACAGCATTTAAGGCCAAGGACCAACATGTTCCAGGCTGCGTTCAGGGTGCGCAGCGTTGTTGCGCAGGCCATACACAGGTTCTTTGATGAAAGGGGCTTTTTGTATGTGCATACGCCGCTTATCACCCCGAGCGACTGCGAGGGCGCGGGTGAGATGTTCCGCGTTACCACGCTTGATATGAACGAGCTGCCCAAAACAGAGGACGGCAGGGTGGACGACACAAAGGACTTCTTCGGCAGGGAGGCTAACCTTGCCGTGTCCGGCCAGCTTTACGGCGAGGCTTTTGCCCTTGCTTTCAGGGATATATACACCTTTGGGCCGACGTTCAGGGCGGAGTATTCGTTTACTGCGCGCCATGCCGCCGAGTTCTGGATGATAGAGCCTGAAATGGCTTTCTGCGACCTTGAGGGCGACATGGAGGTGGCCGAGGCCATGGTGAAGTACATAATACGCACCGTTATGCAAAGATGCCCTGACGAGCTTGCTTTCTTCAACAGCTTTGTTGATAAAACGCTTATAGACAGGCTGACCAACGTTGTTGAAAACGACTTTGCAAGGATAACCTATACCGAGGCTGTGGAGCTGCTTAAAAAGTCCGGCGAAGAGTTCAAGTATCCCGTTGAGTGGGGCTGCGACCTTCAGACCGAGCATGAGCGCTATATAACAGAAAGGATATTCAAAAAGCCCGTATTCGTGACAGACTATCCAAAGGACATTAAGGCCTTTTATATGCGCATGAACGATGACGGAAGGACCGTTGCCGCGGTTGACCTTCTTGTGCCGGGCGTTGGTGAGATAGTCGGCGGCAGCCAGCGTGAGGAGCGCGACGATATGCTTAGAAAGCGCATAGAGGAGCTTGGGCTTGACATGTCGCAGTATGATTGGTATATGGAGCTTAGGCGCTTTGGCGGCGTGAAGCACGCGGGCTACGGCCTTGGCTTTGAAAGGATGGTTATGTACGTTACCGGCATAGCCAACATTAGGGACGTGCTGCCCTTCCCGCGCACTGCGGCCAGCATGGATATATAATACGATATAACCGCAAAAACAGGGCCGCCCTTAATGTACCTGCTACTTGGGGCGGCCCTGATTATTTCCTTTTAATCTATTGAAGCGAGCTTTTCAAGCTCGTGGTTGCTGCCAAGCAGCACAAGCACATCGCCTTGCTCAAGGGCTGAGTTGGGGTCTATTGCAACAATCATCTTTTCTCCGCGCTTTATAGCTATTACGCTCACCCCGTAACGGGTGCGTATGCCAAGCTGAACAAGGCTTTTTCCTGCCCAGCTATACGGCAGCCTAAGCTCGTTTATGCTTACGTCGTCAGTTAGGGCGAAGTAGTCAAGCACGCTGTCTACCGCTATTGAGCGCGCAAGGCGAACCCCGCTGTCACGCTCAGGCTGAACGACCTGGTCGGCTCCGGCCTTTATAAGAAGCTTGGCATGCAGGTCGTCTGCGGCCTTTGCTACTACGCGTTTGGCGCCAAGCTCTTTTGAAAGCATTGCGGTGAGTATGCTTGCGCGTATATCGGCTGCAACGCTGATTACAACCGCATCAAACTCCGCTATGCCTATGCGCCGCAATACCCTTTCGTCGGTTGCATCGGCTACTATGGCATGAGTCACTCTGTCAGCTATGGAATCTATGGCGGCTGCGCTCGTATCAACTGCAAGCACCTCATGCCCCATCAAGCTCAGCGTAAGCGCAACGCTTGTACCAAATCTACCTATTCCTATGACGGCAAATGATTTTGACATATGGTTAACTCCTTTATTTATCCTATCATTATGTTCCCTTCAGGGTAGCGCAGTATAGCTTCGTTGCTTTTACCGCCTATTGCAAGGGCCACGGTGAGTATGCCGGCGCGGCCGATGAACATAAGCATGCAGAGCAGGAGCTTGACTGCGTCTGGCGCGGCGGAGGTTATACCGGCAGACAGGCCAACCGTACCTATCGCGGAAAAGACCTCGTACACCGTGTTTATGAAGCCGGCATCAGGCATCGCGAAGGAAATGGCGGCTATGCTGAGCAGCGCGGCTGATAATCCTATAAAGAATACGCATAAAGCCCTTCTTACGGCAAACGGGGATACGGAACGGCCAAAGACGGTAGTGTTCGGACTGTTGCGCAGGAAGGCTCTTGTTGTAAGCAGCAGCACTGCGAGCGAGGTCACCTTTATTCCGCCTGCTGTGCCGGCCGGCGCGCCTCCGATAAACATGAGTATCGCGTTGAAAAGCTTCGTCCCGTCGCGCAGCGCAAGCTGATCGACCGTATTAAAGCCGGCCGTTCTCAGCGTTGCGCTTTGGAACCATGCCGCAAGAAGCTTGTTTGGCACGCTAAGCTCTGCAAATGTGCCGGGGTTGCTCCATTCTGCGGCAAGGTTGAATACAAAACCCGCTATAAGCAATGCCGCCGTTGTAACAAGCACCGTTTTTGTATGCTGAGAAAGCGGCGAAAGCTTCCTTGCGTGCATAAGCTCGTGAATTACGGCAAAGCCTATGCCTCCCAGTATTATGAGGGCGGAAAGCGTGAGGCAAACGAGCGGATCACAACAGTACCGCGTGAACGATTCAAAATTACCCATCAAATCAAAGCCGGCGTTGCAGAAAGCGGAAATGCTATGGAAAACAGAGAACCAGAGCGCTTTTAAGGGAGCAAACGACCCGCGGAAGCGTATGTAGAGAACAGCGGCGCCTATCAGCTCGATAACGATAGAATATTTTATTGCGCAGGCACACAGCTCTTTTACCCGTCCCGTTCCGTCCTCGCCAAGGGCTTCGGCTGCGCTCATGCGCCCTAAAAGCGTAAGGTTCCTTCTGAGCACGCCGAAGAGCACCGTTGCAAACGTCATAAAGCCGAGACCTCCGACCTGTATGAGCAGGAGGAGTACTGCCTGACCAAATGACGAAAGCTCATTCGCAATATCTATCGTGGAAAGCCCGGTCACGCATGAAGCGGAAACGGCAGTAAAAAGCGCGTCCATAAAGCCCATTGGCCCGGCAGCGGAGGAAACGGGCAGCATAAACATGAGCGTGCCAAGCAGTATTATAGCCAAATATCCAATAGGCAAAAGCCTTATAGGCCGTATGCCGCCCCTGAAGGAGCGCTTGTTCTTTTTTGCGTTCATGCCTGTAATTATACCCGAAGAAACGATAAATGCAATATGCGATTTATTCTGTTGAACTATATCGTGGTTTTGGATTATAATCATAATATAGATATCATATCAGATTCAGCATCAGGGAGGAAAAACATGGGCGATCCTGCGAAAAGGAGCGAAAAACGCTTCACTAAAAGTGAAAAGTCATGGATAATGTACGATTGGGCTAACTCCATATATGCGACCAACATAATGGCCGCCATATTCCCGATATACTTTGCCATGCAGGCGAACGAGACGGGGGATAAGCTGTACGGCTTTGCTGTGTCTGCCGCGGCGCTGGTGGTGGCCGTGCTTGCGCCGGTATTGGGCGCCATAGGCGACTTTTCCGGCATGAAGAAAAAGCTGTTTTCGATATTTCTTATAATCGGCCTTGTATTCACGGCATTTATGGCCGCGTTTGACGATTGGCGGCTGATGCTTATAGGCTATGTAATATCCAAAATAGGTTTTTCCGGCAGCTGCTTGTTCTACGATTCGTTTTTGACTGACGTTACCACTCCGGACAGAATGGACAGGGTGTCCGCCTGGGGCTATGCAATGGGCTATATAGGCGGCAGCACCATACCGTTTGTGATATCTATAGTCATTATGCTGCTGATGGGCCAAAGCGTGCTTTCCTATAAGATAGCGATACTTATAGTAGTCGTGTGGTGGGCGGTATTCAGCATACCCTTCCTCAAAAACGTAAAGCAGCAATACAGCGTGGAGGAGCCGCCAAAGGCGCTTGCAAGGGAGGCCTTCAAAAACGCATGGCGTACATTTAAGGATATAATTAAGGATAAAAAGATACTGCTCTTCATAATAGCTTATTTCTTCTATATAGACGGCGTGGATACCATAATATCCATGGCTACCAGCTACGGCGAAACGCTTGGGCTTGACGCTATAGGCATGATACTTGCGCTGCTCGTCACGCAGATAGTAGCCGTGCCGTTCAGCATATTGTTCGGCAACCTTGCCAAAAAGGCAGGCGCTATGAAGATGATTGCCATAGCCGTGTGCGTATATTTCGTAATAACCATAATCGGCTTCTTCATGGGCTTCAATATAGAGCAGGCGGAGCTTGCGGGCGGCGATAAAGAGGCCGCGCTCAGGCTTAGCAGCACGCTGTTCTGGATACTTGCAACGCTTGTAGGCACCGTGCAGGGCGGCATACAGGCGCTTTCAAGGAGCTATTTCGGCCAGATAATACCGCCTGAAAGATCCAATGAGTATTACGGCTTCCTCGACATATTCGGCAAGTTCTCCTGCGTTATAGGGCCTGCGCTCTACGCCATGGCATATTCCGTGACCGGCAGGGCCTCAATAGGCATACTCAGCATAATACTGCTGTTCATGGGCGGCATTATAGCCCTCGCAATGGGCAGAAAGCATTGTGCGCGGGCAGCAGCTGATAACGGGGCAAAATAAGTGGCTATACATGATGGACATAGGCAGCGGCTCAAGGATACTTACAAAGAAAGCGGCCCCTCGGCTATGCGGGAGCATCAGCTGCTTGAGCTGCTGCTGACCTATGCCATTCCGAGAAAAGACGTAAACCCAATAGCGCATGAGCTGATAAACAGATACGGCACATTGGCTGAGGTGCTTAAAGCCGATATAACGGAACTTAGCAAGATAGACGGCATTGGCGAAAACGCAGCCATACTCATATCCGTTTGCGGGGCGATGAGAAACATAAGGGAAAAGCCTAAAAAGCGGCCCAGGCTCGGCACTCCGCAGGCGTCATGCAAATACTGCATAGAGCTGCTCAGGACGCAAAGATACGAGACCACATATGCTATCTCGCTTGACAGCGGCATGCGGCCTCTGCATGCGGATGTGGTATCCACGGGCACCATAGACCAGAACATGATATACCCAAGGCTTGTAGTGGAGTGCGCCTTGAGACATGGCGCGGCCAACGTTATACTGTGCCACAATCACCCTTCCGGCAACCCAGGCGCATCGCCGGGGGACGTAAATGCCACAAAGGCGGTTTGCGAGGCGCTTGCAAGCATCGGAATAAGGCTTCATGACCATATTATAGTTGCAGGGGAGCATGCATACAGCATGGCGAGGGACATATATGTTCCGCCGGAATTGGAGAATAAAGAGAATGAGCAAAAATGATCGTTTGGATTATTTGAATGAATACGGCCGCTGGCTAAGCGCGGGCGGCATGGAGCCGGAGCTTAAGGCCGAGCTTGAGGCCATACAGGGCGATACCAGGGAGATAGAGGAGCGCTTCTATACGGAGCTTGAGTTTGGCACGGCCGGCCTGCGCGGCATACTTGGCGCAGGCACCAACAGAATGAACGAAAGGGTAGTGAAGCGGGCTACGCTCGGCCTTGCGGACTACATACTCACATTTGAAGGCGCTGCCATGCGCGGCGTAGCCATAGCGTATGATTCAAGGCGCAAGAGCCGCGAGTTCGCGCTTGAAACGGCGCTTACGCTTTGTGCAAAGGGCGTAAAGGCGTTTATATATGATTCGCTAAGGCCCGTGCCGATGCTTTCATATATGCTCAGGCGCCTCAACTGCATAGCGGGCGTTGTCATAACCGCAAGCCACAATCCGCCCAGGTATAATGGCTACAAGGTGTATTGGCAGGACGGCGGGCAGGCCGGTCCCGAACAGGCGGAGGCCATATATAGCTATATCAAAAAGGAGGACTATTTTTCAGGGCCGACTATGCCGCTTGACGAAGCCGAAGCGAGGGGGCTTTTGACCTGGCTTAGCGAAAAGGACGACGAGGATTACTATAACGATACGCTGAGCGTGCTGCAAAGGCCAAAGCTCGTAAAGGAGCAGGGCGGCGCGCTTAAGTTAGTTTATACGCCGCTGCACGGCAGCGGCAACTTACCGGTAAGGAGAATACTTAAAATGGCCGGAATAACTAACGTGAGCGTAGTTAAGGAGCAGGAGCTTCCAAACGGCGACTTTCCCACCGTGGCTGCGCCAAATCCGGAGGACCCAAACGCCTTTACGCTTGCGAAAACGCTTGCGAACAGCGTGCAGGCTGACGCCATAATAGCCACCGATCCGGATTCGGACAGGCTCGGCCTTGCAATAAGGGAAAAAAGCGGCGGCTTCAGGGTGCTTTCCGGTAACAAAATAGGCTCATTGCTCTTATATTACATTCTTTCCGCCATGCGGGAGCGCGGCGCCATACCCAAGGACGGCTTTGTTGCAAAAAGCATAGTCAGCACCACCCTTGCGGACGCCATATGCGCCCATTTCGGGGTAAAGGTCAAAAACGTGCCGACGGGCTTCCGCTTCATATCCGAGCTTATCGAAAGGAGCAGGACTGAGCCGGGAGAGGGTACGTTCATATTCGGCTTTGAGGAAAGCTACGGCTTTTTGGCCGGCGGCTTTGCCAGGGATAAGGACGCCGTGTGCGCGGCGATGCTTGCGGCCGAGGCGTGCGTTTATTATAGGAGCCTTGGCAAAACGCTAAGCGACGCTCTTGATGAGATAGAGGCCATGTGCGGCTGTTATGACGAGGCTGCAAAAAGCTACACCCTATCAGGCAAAGAGGGAATGGAGCGCATATCGGGCGCTATGGCGGCATTAAGGCGGGATACGCCAAGGGCTTTTGCGGATATGCCCGTTACGCGCTTTGAGGATATGCGCACGGGGGAAGCCATTGAATACTCGCAAAAGGGCGAAACCGAGCTTAAGTGCGAGACCGTCGGCATGAACGCCGTAAGGTTCCTGCTCAAGGGCGGGGCGTGGATATGCGTAAGGCCGTCCGGCACGGAGCCTAAGCTCAAGCTGTATATAGGCGCGAACGCAGGCACGCAAGCCGAGGTGCATAGCATGCTCGATAACCTTTTAAGCGACGCCGATACAAAGCTTATAAAGCTGCTTGGCTGATATGCGCCAAGCTCAAACATACATACAGACATAACATACACATTTATAGAATACGGAGAGATTGTATCAATGCAGAATAACGAGCCCGAATGTGGGCAGGAGAATATAACAAGTTCAGATTCAACAAGCGGCGCAGACGATATACAGGAAAAGCAGTATAGGCGCATGACCAGCGGCCCTGTTAGCAAAGTTGTGCTTTCTATGGGGATACCTGCGGTTATAGGCATGCTGGTAACGTCCATTTATAACGGTGCGGATACATATTTTGTCGGCCAGCTCGGCACGAGCGCGTCCGGAGCGGTAGGCGTGGTGTTCTCGCTGATGAACATAATACAGGCCATCGGCTTCACCATAGGCCAGGGCGCATCGAGCCTTATATCAAGAAGGCTTGGCGAAAAGGATTATGAAAAAGCCAACAGGATAGCTTCGACCTCGCTGCTGCTCGCCGTGGCGTTCGGCATTATTATACTGGGCCTCGGCCTCGTGTTCCTTGACCCTTTTATGCGCCTGCTCGGCGCGACGGAGACTATGCTGCCGCACGCAAAGGCGTATGCCAACTATATACTGCTCGCGGCGCCGTTTATGGTGATATCGTTTGTCATGAACAACCTTTTAAGGGCTGAGGGCAAGATAAAGTTCGCCATGATAGGCATAAGCATAGGCGGCATACTCAATATAGGGCTTGACCCGCTGTTCATACACGCCTTTTCGCTGGGTACGGCAGGCGCGGCCATAGCAACGGCTATAAGCCAGCTAATCAGCGCATGCATACTTGTGGGCGCATATTTCAAAAAGGGCTTCACCGTTGTTCAGCCAAGGCCTAACAGGATAGAGCTTAGCGGAGGCATGCTGATAGATATATTCAAAACCGGCCTTCCGGCGCTTTTGAGGCAGGGACTTGCAAGCATATCCTCCGTTGCGCTAAACAGGAGCGCTATGGTGTATGGAGATGCCGCCGTTGCGGCCATGAGCATAGTTAACAAGGTGTTCATGCTGATATTCTCGGCCGCGCTCGGCATAGGGCAGGGGTATCAGCCCGTTGCCGGCTATAACTACGGCGCAAGGAAGTACTCCCGCGTAAGGGCGGCATACAAGTTCACGCTTATAGTAAGCTCTGCCGTGATGACTGCGGCTTCAGCCATAGCGTTTATATTTGCGCCGGATATAGTGGCGCTGTTCTTAAGGGACGATCCGGAGGTTATACGCATAGGCGCGCTCGCTTTAAGGATACAATGCTGCGCCATGCCGACAGTTCCGTTTGTCGTAACGTGCAATATGACCTTTCAATCGGTGGGCAAGGCCGCTGCGGCAAGCTTTCTTTCCGCATGCAGGCAGGGCGTGTTCTTTTTACTGTTCATACTTGTGCTGCCGCCGCTGCTGAAGCTGCTCGGCGTGCAGAGCGCGCAGGCCGCGGCTGATGTATGCACCTTCCTTGTGGCTATACCCATGTGCATAACATTCTTTAAGAAAATGCCAAAGACGGACGAACCGGATGCTTGAGCTATTATTATAAACAAGAGGCGGCAGCGATGCCGCTTCTTGCTTTAGCCTGGTTTATGTAAGCCGCTTCATATCTTCTTACCCGCGAGCAGAAAGCGGTGTATACGGCCCTTTTATGCAGCTTGATACCTTGTGCGTCCTTGTCAACTGATGGTAGCTTTATGCAATCACATAACGGCATTAAGCTGAACTTATAAGGGTATTATAAATAAATATGCTTTATAATGAATAAATGTGTTGTAAGCGGGCCGACGTGATATTATAATGTAAAATTATTTTTACTGCGTTGATATGCCTGAAAAGGGGGAGCCGTATGCCTAACGATTTTGATTTTGCATCTATGGTTTTTAACGAAGCCGTTATGAGGGAGCGCCTTGAGGAGGAAACATATCTTGCGCTTAAGGATACTATAAAGCGGGGCGCGCCGTTGGGCAGGCATATAGCCACGCCTGTGGCGGCAGCCATGAAGGATTGGGCCATAGAAAAGGGCGCCACGCATTATACCCATTGGTTCCAGCCGCTTAACGGCATAACGGCCGAAAAGCATGAATCCTTCCTTTCCCCCGCGGCAAATGGCGGAGCTATACTCGATTTTTCGGGAAAGGAGCTTGTTATAGGCGAATCTGACGCCTCAAGCTTCCCCTCCGGCGGCTTGAGGGCAACGTTTGAGGCGCGCGGCTACACCGCCTGGGACCCTACCGCCTATGCGTTTATAAAAGAGGACACATTATGCATACCGACCGTGTTTTTATCATACGACGGGGATGCGCTGGATAAAAAAACGCCGCTTCTGCGCTCGGTGCAGCTTATATGCCGCGAGGCGCTGAGGCTCGTGCGCGCGATGGGCAGGGAAGATATAGAAAGGATATACCCTACGGTCGGCGCGGAGCAGGAATACTTTCTTATTGATAAGGAGCTTTGGGCAAAAAGACGCGACCTTGTTCTGTGCGGCAGGACGCTTTTCGGCGCCAAACCGGCCAAGAGCCAGGAGCTGGACGATCACTACTTCGGCGCGCTGGACGCAAGGGTAAAGGCGTTTATGGCGGAGCTTGACAGGGAGCTGTGGAAGCTTGGCGTGTTTGCAAAAACGGAGCATAAGGAGGTAGCGCCTGGCCAGTATGAGCTTGCGCCCGTGTTCTCCGGCGCAAATTCCGCGGCGGACAACAACCAGCTCACCATGGAGATGCTTAAGCGCATAGCTCCAAAGCATGGCATGGTGTGCCTGCTGCATGAAAAACCATTTGCCGGCATGAACGGCAGCGGAAAGCACAACAACTGGTCGCTCTGCACGGATAAGGGCGAAAACCTGTTCAACCCGACCAAACAGCCCATGGCAAACACGCTGTTTTTGCTGCTGCTTACCGCAGTTATAGCCGCCGTGGACGACCATCAGGACCTTATAAGGTTCAGCGCGTGCAGCTTTTCAAACGACCTGAGGCTTGGGCAGACGGAGGCGCCGCCCGCCATAGTGTCCGTTTTTATAGGCGAGCAGCTTGAGGGCATACTCGATTCCATACGCCTGGGCGGCGGGTATGGCGGAAGCGAAAGGGCCTTCATAAGCATGGGCGTTGAAGCCATGCCGCGTGTTATGGCCGATGATTCGGACAGGAACCGCACCTCCCCCTTTGCATTTACCGGCAACAAGTTTGAGTTCCGCATGCCCGGCTCGTCGCAGTCCATAGCCGATGCGAACACGGTGCTTAATACTATAGCGGCGGAGGCATTTTCAAGATTCGCAGGCGAGCTTGAAAAGGCGGAGGATAAGGAGCGCGCCGCACGCGAGCTTATAAGGAAAGAATACGAAAAGCACAGGCGCATAGTGTACAGCGCCAACTGCTACTCCGCACAATGGCGTGAAGAGGCGAAAAGAAGGGGCTTATATGACCTGAGCACATCGGTTGACGCGCTTGAAAGATCCATCGCGCCGGAAAATGTGGCGCTTTTCAGCGGCTACGGCATTTTTTCGGAGCGGGAGATGCTTTCACGCTATGAGGTATCGCTTGAAGCCTATGCAAAGCTTGCCATGATAGAGGCGCGCACAATGTGCGAGATGACGCTTAAGGAGATAATGCCATCGGTAAGCAGGGCGCAGGCCGAGCTTGCATATTCAATAAAGCAAAAGCGGGACATAGGCATGGAGGCAAAGGCCGAAACAAAGCTGCTGGATAAGGGCAGCAGGCTTATCGAAGCGCTTGACGAGGCTGAAAACGGGCTTGAGCAGGCGCTCACGCAGGCGGAAAGCGCCGCCGCCGCGCACGATAGGGCAGCTGTGTGCAGGGATAGTGTGATACCAAGCATGGCTGAGCTTAGAAGCGTGGCCGACGCGCTTGAAGCGATAACGCCGTCTGCCTCTTGGCCGTTCCCTGACTATGAAAAGCTGCTGCTGATGGCGCCGTAGAGCCGTTTATATCATATATTAAGGATGGGTATTCTAAAACACATGCCTTTTGCCAAAAAAGGCTTTGCATGGATTATTTGTGTACAATTAGCTTGACATTGTTATACCGTAGATTTATCATAACAATGGTATGTGATGCAGGCTTGATGGGCATGCATGCATATCATGAAAAGCATTATTATATTTGGAGGTATAACCATGAACGCGTACATTCAGGAAGTCCTGGAGAAGGTACAGAAGCGTGACAAGAATGAGCCTGAGTTCCTTCAGACCGTTGAAGAGGTCCTCAAATCCCTTGAGACTGTTATCGATCAGCATCCCGAGTATCAGAAGGCCGGCTTGCTTGAGCGCCTTGTCGAGCCCGAGCGCGTGATAGAGTTCCGCGTTCCCTGGGTAGACGACGCAGGTAACGTCAACGTCAACCGCGGCTTCCGCGTGCAGTTCAACAGCGCCATAGGCCCCTACAAGGGAGGTCTGCGCTTTGCATCTCATGTCAATCTGTCTGTTATGAAGTTCCTCGGTTTCGAGCAGACCTTCAAGAACAGCCTCACCAGCCTGCCTATGGGCGGCGGCAAGGGCGGCAGCGACTTCGATCCCAACGGCAAGAGCGACGCTGAGATCATGCGTTTCTGCCAGAGCTTCATGACCGAGCTTCAGCGCCACATTGGTCCTAATGTAGACGTTCCCGCCGGCGATATAGGCGTAGGCGGCCGCGAGATCGGCTTCCTGTTTGGCCAGTATAAGCGCATCCGCGGCGCGTATGAAAACGGCGTGCTTACCGGCAAGGCTCCCTCTTTCGGCGGCAGCCCCTTCCGTCCGGAAGCTACCGGTTACGGCGCTGTGTACTATCTCTGCGAGGTTCTCAAGCATGAGCATGACACCATAGAGGGCAAGACCATAGCCGTTTCCGGCTTCGGCAACGTTGCCTGGGGCGTCTGCAAGAAGGCTGCTCAGCTTGGCGCCAAGGTCGTCACCCTTGCCGGCCCTGACGGTTATATCTACGATCCCGACGGTGTCGTTACCGAGGAGAAGATCGAATACCTGCTCGAAATGCGCAACAGCGGCCGCAACAAGGTCAAGGACTATGCCGACAAGTTTGGCGTACAGTTCTTTGCCGGCCAGAAGCCCTGGGGCCAGAAGGTCGATGTATGCATGCCTTGCGCATATCAGAACGAGATCGGCATGAAGGAAGCCGAGCAGATGCTCGCCAACGACCTCAAGTATTACATTGAGGTCGCCAACATGCCCACCACCAACGAAGCGCTCTACTTCCTGATGGATAAGGGCCTTATCGTGGCTCCTTCCAAGGCTGTCAACGCCGGCGGCGTCGCCGTATCCGGCCTTGAGATGAGCCAGAACTCCGAGCGCCTCACCTGGAAGCCTGAAGAGGTTGACGAGAAGCTGCATCACATCATGATCAACATCCATGCCGCCTCCGAGAAGGCTGCTGCCGAGGCTGGCCTTGGCTACAACCTGGTAGCCGGCGCCAACATCGCGGGCTTCAAGAAGGTTGCCGACGCCATGATGGCTCAGGGTATCGTCTGATAAAACCCCCGAATACAAAATATAAGCACGCCGCGGGCATTCGCCCGCGGCGTGAGAGTGTCAAAAAAGTGGCTGGTCGCCACTTTTTTGAGTTTTTTCGGGTTTCGCCTCTCGCATTCGCTCCAGGGCGGCAAAACCCGCAAGGTACGAAAACCTCTGGGTTTTCATCCGTTCTGACGTGCATGCCGTCAGAGCCGGAATAAAGCTTAAGGGGCAGCGCCCCTTAACAACCCCAGGGTTTATCGACAGGTTGAAGCCGCGCCCATTAGAGGGGTACTCGTAAGACAGTTAACGGAGCGTATCGGTACAGATGCGCTCCGTTTCTTATGCTATTGTGACCCATGGCGCAGTTGCAGGCAGCCTCCTTGGCTCTCCCTCTGGGAGAGCTGTCACCGAAGGTGACTGAGAGGGCCTTGCAGGCGCTTTTGAATGGTAATATCAATTTGTGTGCACACACCACGAAAATCCCTATCGACATCCCGGTTGGAAAAACGCAGAACCTCCAATCCAAGCGCTGTCAAAAATGCGGAACGCTCAGAATCATAGGCCATCCCTTGAGGCTCATAGTGTTGAGAACCGTCCAATTCAATCACTAACCTGGCAGAAGCACAATAAAAGTCTACGATAAATCTCCCGATGATTCGCTGTTTATAAATCTTCACCGGATATTTGCGGAGGAAAAGATACCAGAGCTTTCGTTCGTGGGGTGTCATCTCCCTGCGTAACCGCCGTGCGTTTTCCAGTTGGCTGTTGTCCTTTGGTATGGTCATGTTTTTCCCTCTCAGTCGGCTGCGCCGACAGCTCTCCCAAAGGGAGAGCCAAGTTACACGCGTAACACACTACCCCGATCAGTCGGCTGCGCCGACAGCTCTCCCAAAGGGAGAGCCAAGTTCCGCGCGTAACGCACTACCCCGATCAGTCGGCTGCGCCGACAGCTCTCCCAAAGGGAGAGCCAAGTTCCACGCGTAACACACTACACCGAAAGGTGTATAGAAGTGCGCTCTTTTTCAGTTCAATAAACTGGAATTTATATTCCTTTTTATTTCTTAGTATCAATCCAAATGAAAACTCTCTCGTCAGTTCTTTCAGTAACAACACCTCCGTTTGCTAGTGCCACAGCTTGAGATGCTATGTTATCTAAAAGAATGGTTACTAACACTTTATCTATTCCCATTTCTTTCGCTTCATTAAGTAATAATCTCAGCAGTTCTTTTCCATATCCTTTTCCACGAAACGCTGGTGCAATTCCGCACCCGATATGTCCTCCTGCTTTTCTCAGTGCCTCAGTCAAATAATGTCTGACAGAACCAAATCCAACCGGAATACCATCAGCATATAGCCAAAAAGTTGTAGAAGGCACTTTCCAACCATCTACAATCCCTTTTTGCTCAGAATCCTTCTGCTTTACAATCAGCCATTCTTTATACTCATCAAATGTTAATCCGTTGGCTTTGTTAATTAATCCATTTTCTTCAGCAGGAATTTCTTGCAGCATTGTGTAAATATCTAAACCATCATCAACTGACAATCTTTTTAATCCCAACATTATTGTCAATTCTCCTTAATCAAATAAATTCCAGTTTATCAGTCTGTTTAATCATATCATACGACTTCAATATATGCAAGAACAGTCCCGGCAGACATTACTGCCGGAACTGAAACTGTTTTACGAGCACCCGCCATTCGCCCGCGGCGTTTTTATGCTTATCTGCCGCTATTTCAAGCGAGCTTGACGCGGCTATGGCGTTCTGCATGCTCCTTGAAACCCCGCCTCTCCTTGCCGGCTTATGGCATTGACGGATATGGTAATATAGCGCGTGTATATATCATATCATTCATAAGGGAATGTCCTGCGAATGGGGGAATAGGAGCGCATGAAAAAGCCAAGAAGGAACACATGGGCCGTAAATCTGTTTTTAGCTTTTATAATAGCCGCATTGTATATGCTGACAAGCGAGCAGGACGCCGCTGCCGTGATGGCGGGCTTGTATGCAGGCCCTGCCTACAGGGGAAAGGCGGAGGACGCTATCGCGCTTGAGTTTGCGGTATCGTGGAACGCCGCCGCGATAGACGACATACTTGATACGCTGAAAAGCAAAAATGTGAAGGCGACATTTATGGTAAGCGGCAAATGGGCCAGGGATAACGAAGCTGCGCTTCTGCGCATGGCAGACGAAGGGCATGAGATAGGTACAATGGGGGACGATCCCTCCTTTGACGGCAAGCTCAGCGAGGTGAGGGAGGACGTTAAGAGAAGCCTGGAGTCCATAAAGAATATATCGGGCGTGGACGCGACGCTGTATTATTCCGGCACAAGGAGCGTGGCTATGTCCGCGCGGGCGTCGCGCGCGCTGGGACTAAGGCAGGTGCTGTGCACGGTAGATCTGCGCTGTTCGGCAGGAAATAAGGATGATATAATCAAGCGGGGATTGAATGAGCCAATAATAGGAAGTATAATACTACTACAGCCCACAAGAGCCTGCGCAGATGCGCTTGAAGGGCTGATAGACGGATTAAGTGCGAAAGGTATAAGGGCCGTGAGCGTCTCTGAGGTGCTTAACGGCATGGTATAGGAATTGATAGAAAAGAGCGAGCTTAAAAACGGCACAAGAATAGTGTGCGAGGCTATGCCTGATTGCCGCAGCGCGTCTATAGGCGTGTGGGTAAAATCAGGCTCGGTTTATGAGGCGGAGGGTGAATACGGCGCATCGCATTTTATAGAGCATATACTCTTCAAGGGTACAAGGCGGCGGACTGCCTCGCAGATAGCGGCCGAGATGGACGACATGGGCGGCAACCTGAACGCATTTACATCAAAGGAATGTACATGCTTTTATGCAAAGGTGCTGGACGAGCATATAGACAGGGCCATAGATATAATGAGCGACCTTTTGCTAAACTCAAATTTGGATGAGGGCGATATCGAAAGGGAAAAGGGCGTTGTCACGGAAGAGATACTTATGAACGACGACTCTCCCGAAGATGTGGCGCACGAGGGCATATGCTCGCTTTTGTTTGAAAACTGCCCGATAGCAAGGCCCGTGCTTGGCACGGAAAAAACGGTGAACGCGTTCAGCAGGGCTTCGCTTATAAGGTATATGGATAAACGCTACCGCGGAGGGGACATTGTTATATCCTGCGCGGGCAGCTTTGATAAAGCAAAGCTTACGGACATGCTCTCCGGCTCGTTTGCGGCGCTCAATTCAGGCGCGGGGGAAGAAAGGATAGCATCAAGGCTTGGCCCCGGCAGAAGGGTGGGCTTTGCGGACAGGGATGCGGAGCAGGGGCATATATGCATTGGCATGCCGGGCTTCGGCGCAAACGACGCAAGGCGGTTCGCGCTGCTGGTGCTGAACAACGCGCTTGGCGGCTGCATGAGCTCAAGGCTGTTCCAAAGAATAAGGGAGCAAAGAGGGCTTGCGTATTCAATATATACATATCCCACTTCATATGCTGAGACCGGATACCTTACGGCGTATGCCGGCACGAGCCTTTCAAACGCGGCGACAGTTGCGGAGCTTATGCTTGAGGAGCTTGGGAGCATCAGGGCGAACGGGCTGACGAAGGCGGAGTTTGACAGGGCGAAGGAGCAGATGCGCGTGGGCTACATACTCTCTCAGGAAAGCACATCCGCAAGAAGCTCGGCAATAGGCAAGGCGGAGCTTTTGCTCGGCAGGGCGGAGGAGGAGGCGAGGCTTTTGCCGAAGCTTGAAGCCGTCACCATGCAGGATGTTGAGGCTATACTTGATACCGTGCTTGACGAAAACGCGATATGCGCCTTTGTCGCCGGCAAAACGGCAAAGATGGATACGGCAAAAATAGAGCGGCTTATAAAGGGCTGAGGGGGAAGGAAAATGGCTTATACAAGTTTTTATATAGATACGGAGATATACGGATGAGCAGGCGCAGGGTAAGGATAAAACCTAAATTCTATCTTTTGCTCACCTTTATAGTGGGCGTTGCGGTCGCCGTGCTTGCAATAGTTATGCAGGACGGCGCCGGAGGAACGCTCAAAAGCGGAGCTATGGAGGTGGAGATAGAAAAGAAGGCCGTGCTTATACGCGATGAGATGAGCGTAAGCGTGGATAAGTACGACAGGGTGAGCTTTGCCGTTAAAGAGGGTGAAACGGTATACGAGGGCATGCCCGTGGCGGAGGTGTATAAGTGGGGCTATACGGACGATATGGCGCAATCGCTCCTTAGCGTTGAAGCGGAGATATATAACGCGCAGAAATCGCAGCTGAGCGGCGTGGACAATGCGGAGCTTTCGAGCATAGAATTGCAGATAGAGCAAAAGCGCGCGGCAATACGCGCATGCGTAAGCGGCGGCGAGGGCGATGCGCTTGAGCTTCAGCGCGAGCTTAAGGGCCTTATGGAGCAGAGGGAGGCCTTCCTTAAGTCAACGGTACAGCCGACCGAGGAGCTTACAAGGCTTTATAATTCAAAGCAGGATAAGCAGACCCAGCTTTCATCATATAAGACAGATATATCCGCCGCAAGGGACGGTATGGTCAGCTTTTATTTCGACGGGTTTGAGCAGGTGCTTAACAAGGACAAGCTCGATACCGTGAACGCGGCGCTTATAAACGCCACGATATCCGGAACGGTGGACTCGCTGGGCGGGGCTTCAAACAATCTTTTATATAGATTGATAAACCCGAACAAATGGTATGCGGCATTCGTTACGGATAAAAGCGACGCCGCGGCATTGTCGGAGGGTGAAAACTATACCGTAACGTTTGACGGCTATGAAGAACAGTCGTTTTCCGCAAGGGCGATGGAGCTTATCCATTCAGATGCGGGCGTGATGAACATGCTTGAGATAAACGAGAACATGGGCCCTCTTTTGAACAACAGGGTGATAACGCTTAAGGCAAAAAGCGCTGTCAGCGGAATAATGCTGCCAAGCGACGCCGTTGGCTACAAAGACGGCTCAAGCATAATTACCATAGAGGGCAGAGACGGCGCATATGACGTTCGGGTTGATGTTGTAGCGTCAGACGGGGAACACTCCATAGTCCGCGCAAGGGACGGCGAAGGAACATTGAGCGAAGGCATGAGGTATAAAAAACCATGAGCGTGCGCGAAAACTACGAAGAGATAATGGCCAACGTGCAGGCGGCTGCCGAGGCCTCCGGACGGAAAAAAGAGGATATAACGCTTATCGCCGTAAGCAAGTTTGTTGACGAGGGGCGCATAAAGGAGGCCATAGCCTGCGGAGCCAAAAACTTTGGCGAAAGCCGTGCGCAGGAGCTTACCGCAAAGCTCACTATGTTTGAACAGGCAGGCTCAAATGTTCATTTTATTGGACAATTGCAGACTAATAAGGTAAAATATGTTATAGGCAACGTAAAGACCATACAATCTGTTGACAGGCTCGAGCTTGCAAACGAGATTTCGCGCCTGGCGCAGAAGAAGGGCATCGTCCAGCAGGTGCTTATAGAGGTTAACATAGGCGGCGAGCCGCAAAAGGGCGGCGCCTATGCAGAAGGGCTGGAGGAGTTTTTAACGAATATTTCCCGCTTAAACGGCGTTTTTGTAAAAGGGCTGATGTGCATACCTCCTGCGGTGGACGAGGCTGATGCGCGCCGCTACTTTGCAAAGATGAAGATGCTCTTCGACCGCATGGCCGGCTTGGGCCTTCCAAACGTGGCTATGGATGAGCTTTCGATGGGCATGAGCGGGGACTATAGGGCAGCCATTGCCGAAGGCGCAACAATGGTGCGCGTAGGCAGCGCGATATTCGGGGAGCGCAGGAGGCCCGGCGCGGAGGCGTAAACATATACCAGCCGCAAACGCATATAAAACCCCGGATACAAAGCAACAGAAGGAACTATTTCTCCAAGCGCCAAAAGAAATACTTTTATTGGAGGAATAAGAAAATGGCAGGAGTATTGGGCAAATTTCTCGAGTACATCGGTATTGAGGACAACGGCGCCGAGGACGATGTGTACGAGGACGAGACCTACGAGGAGGATTCAAGGGACAATAGCGTTGTAAACTTTGGCAACCGAGCAAGAAGGAACGTGCAGAACGATTCCAACGTTGTCAATCTTCCCAATGCGGCGCAGCTTAAGATGATAGTTTATCACCCCGTAAGCTACGAGGATACGCAGAACATCATCGATAATCTCAAGAGCCGCAAACCCGTTATAGTCAACATGGAGGAGCTGGATCTTGAGTGCGCTCAGCGCATACTTGACTTCATTGCAGGCGCCATATATGCCCTTAACGGCACCATTTACAAGATCTCACGCGGCATATTCGTTGTAGCCCCCACCAACTACGACGTTATAGGCAACGGAGATAACGACGAGGACGGGATCATCTGATCCATGTCAGGGCCGCCGCACCGGCTGCGGCGGCCGTTATTTCATTTGGACTGAACGAGCATAATCTGACTTTAAGGGAATTGCTTTGATGAACAGGAATACCATAATAAATAAATCCTTCACACGAGCATTTTTGGGCTACGATGCGGCGGAGGTGGACAGCTTCCTTGACGATGTGATAAGGGAGTTTGACACGATGCGGCACGAGCTTGACGTGGCAAGGCTGAGAAACAAGATGCTGCTTGACGAGCTTGACCGCTTCAGGCGGCAGGCAAAAGAAGCTGCCGATGCCGAGGCTGATAACGAAGCAGCCAAAGCCGAAAGCGCTGGATCCGATGCGGCCGAGGAAGCCGGAGCCGCAGAAGAAACGGATGCCGCCTGTGCGGAACAGGCGGACGAACATACCGAAGAAAACCGTGCAGCCGAAGAAGGCATGGACATACTTAGGATAGATGGCTATGACGATGAAAGGTTTGATAAGGATGTGCTTGAGCAGCACGGAGCCTTCCTTATAGACGGCAAGTATACGTGCCAGTTTCGGATAAACGGTGCGGACAGCGCGGCGGTGTATTGGCATGGCGAAGGCGATATAGACGCAATAATAGACGAATTCAGGTTTTATGCCGAGCATATAACCAAGTTCTATAATGAAAACGGCGAGCTTATAAAGGAGTTTCCGGATGCCGTTCTCTTCGACGTGGATATAGACGCTGTTCAGCCGTCGCAGTTCTATGTAAGCACGGAAAAGATAGCCGCTGTGGCTACATTCATAAACAGCGGGGACGATATAATAATTCCCGTGCTGCAGGCTGAGGAAAGCGGCAAATACATTTCGCTTGACGGGCATACGCGGCTGTATTATGCATACAAGCAGGGCTTTACAAAAGTAAAGGCCGTGCTCAGCGATGAAAACGAGCTTACAAGGGACTTCGCCCGTGAGGCGCAGGCGCGCGGCATATATAAGATAAGCGACATGATAGAGGTGGAGCAGGCGGAATATGTTGACAAATGGTACAAATTCTGCGATGAATACATAGCCCAAAAAAGCGCGGCACAGGATGACGGCGCGGCAGAAGATAAAGAATAAGCCGATACGGATATAAAATATGCCCTTTTTGCAGATAATAGGCAATATGCCTTTGCAGGGAGGGCTTTTGTTATGCAAAAAACGGACGCTTACAGAGGACTTAGAGATATATCGCTTTCAAAGGAAAAGCTTGAAGCGCTGGCACGCGAAACGGCTGCGCGCAGCGTGCGCATGGACAAAAGAGCGCTTAAAAGAAGCGGCGTGTTTGATATATCCGGCGACAGGAGGGCGCTTATAGCGCTCAACGCAAGGCTCGATCAGCTTGCGGAAATGGGCGTTGAGCTGCCCATAGGCGCAAAAAGCCTTATGGACGCATTTTATGTAATAGAAAAAACGGCGGCCGCGCTGGAGGCTTCTTTTGACGCTAAAAGACGTATGCCCATGGTGCCGGTGGAGGCTGAAGGCGAAAGGGTCAATTTGCCGCGCATATACTCCATAGCCATAGACATAGCGGGCAGGCGCTCCGGCAGGGTGGATACGGCCGCGCTGGAGGCTTATCTTAACGCATATCAGGCGGTGCGGCCGCTTACCATGCGTGAGCTTTCGCTGCTTTTGAGCATGCTTAAGCTTGCGCTGATACGGCTCATACGGCTTGAGGGCGAGGATATGTGCGAACGCGCAGAGCAATACGCAATGGCGGAGGACGCGGCGAACAGGCTGTGCTGTATGCCAAGGGGCAGCCAAAGGATAAAGGCGCTGATAGAAAAGCTTGATATAAGCTCAAGACCGGCGATGGCGGAAAGGCTTATGACGCTGCTGCTTGAAAGGGACAGCTACGAGCTTATACAAAGCATATCACAGAGCATATCGTTTGGCGGCAACGCTGCCGAGGAGCTGCTTGCAAGGGACAGGAGCCTTGCCGAACGAAGCGCAAAAAGGACGCTTGAGGCAACGGCCTCCTTAAGATATATAGACAGCATAGACGCGCAAAGCTTTTTTGAAAAGCACAGCAGGGTGGAGCAGATATTGAGGGAGGATAGCGTATATCCCCTTATGGACGCCGCAAGCAGGGATTACTATAGGGAGCAGCTTGAAAAAACAGCCTCGCGATGCGGCGCGGGAGAGGCCGTGGCTGCGCGCATGGCGCTTGAGCTTAGCGCAAAGGCAAGCGGCAAGGCGGCGCATATAGGCTATTATCTTACCGAGTGGGAGGGTCAAAGACAGCTATTGAGCGCGCTGAGGCCCGATAAAACCTTCGTATATGCCGACGAGGACGCAAGGCTCGCCATAGCGCTTTGCACACAGGGGCTGATAATGCTGATACTCGTGCTGCTATGCTCGGCTTCCGGCTGGATAGCGGCGCTCGTAAGCATCATACCCGCCTGGTGCATAGCGAGGGAGCTGACGGTAAGAATGGCCGCCATGCTGCATGGGCCAAAACGCATACCAAGGCTTGCGCTTGAAAACGGCATACCGGACGATGTCGGCGTGCTTGTAAGCGTGCCCGTGCTTATAACAGGCGAAAGGGACATAGAGCAGGCTGTTGAGCAGCTTGAAACACACTACCTTGCAAACTCATACAAAAACTGCTATTTCGCCGTGATAGGCGATTTTGTGGACAGCGAGTTCGAATCGCTTCAGGGGGAGGACGAGCTGATTAAAATAGCAAGGGCTAAGACGGAGGCGCTAAACAAAAAATATAAACCAAACGGCGATGGCAGGAATATATTCTATTTTCTGCACAGAAAAAGGGAGTTTTCAAAGTACGACGGCATGTATATGGGGCATGAGCGCAAGCGCGGCGCGATACTTGCGCTTACCGGACTTATAGTTGATGCCGACGATGAGCCGTTTTGCCTTATAAGCTCTGCTTTGCCGGGCAACATAAAATACTGCCTTACGCTTGACGCCGATACGATATTGCCCATAGGCGAGCTAAAAAGGCTTGTCGGCGCAATGGAGCATGTGCTTAATCAGCCCGAGCAGGACGCTTTGGGCGTTGTGCGTTCCGGCTATGGCGTAATAGTGCCGCGCATGCGCCAAAGCCTTACGGGCGCAGCAAAAAGCAGGTTCGCCGCCCTTGTGTCCCCCGGGAACGGCGTGGATATATACTCCATGCTTTCGGGCGAATACTATCAGGATGTTTACGGCACGGGCCTGTTCGGCGGCAAGGGCATATTCGACGTGCGCTGCTTCCGCTCCGCCCTGCTGAACAAAATAAGCGACAATTCAGTGCTCAGCCATGACCTTCTGGAAGGCTGCTTCTTAAGGGCCGGCTTTGCGGGCGATATAGTGCTGTATGATGAAGAGCCTTCGGCATTTCTTTCCTGGTGGAAGCGGCAGCACAGGTGGATAAGGGGGGATTGGCAGCTTCTGCCCTTCATAATGCCCAAGCTTACCGACGCGGCGGGCACGCCCTATAAAAACCCGCTAAGCGCGCTTTCAAGAACAAAGCTTGCTTCAAACATGCTTTCAAGCCTTGTGCCGGTTTCGGCGCTGATATGCTTTATGCTGATGCCGTACACCAACGGCGGGCTTTATGCGGCGCTTGCGCTGTTGGCGCTTTGCCGCGGCGCTGTGTGGGAGCTTATCGGGCTTATAAAAAGATTTGTAACGGCAAGATTGGACGAGCTTGACGTGCGCGGGGCTATGGAGGAGTCGCGTCCGGCGCTGCTTAACGGCGTTATGCAGCTTGCGGTGCTTCCGTATTCCGCACTCAGGACGATAGACGCGACAATAAGGACCATATACAGGCTTACCGTATCGCACAAAAACATGCTGCAATGGCAAACGGCAGCCCAGACAAAAGTAAAAGCAGGGGAGCTTAAGCAATATTTCATTGCGCTTTGGCCGTGCGGATTGTTTGCAGGCATAATGATATTGGCGGGAATATTCCTCGGCGCAATGCCGGCGTGCTTTATACTTTCGGCGCTTTTCATAAGCGCAAGCGTGCTTATAGCATACCTTGACGCCCCGTTGAACAGGGAAACGCTGAACGGCAGGAACAACGAATACATAAAAGAGGCCGCAAGGCGCACCTGGCGTTTTTTTGAAACGTTCTGCACGGAAGATACGGGCTTCCTGCCGCCGGACAATTATCAAAAGGAGCCGCTTGGCAGGGCAATACCAAACACATCGCCAACGAATATAGGCATGGCTATGCTTTCATCCATAGCCGCGCAAAGGCTCGGCTTTATAGATGAAAAAAGGCTTGTTGAGATTATTGGCAAAATGTGCGCCACTATGGAAAAGCTTGAAAAGTGGCACGGGCATCTTTACAACTGGTATTCAATAAAAACGATGACGCCGCTTGAGCCGCGCTATGTCTCAACGGTGGACAGCGGCAACCTTGCCGCCTGCCTTATATGCGCGGCCGAGGCTGTAGAAGCCTGCGGCGATGATGAGCTTGGCAAAAGGCTTGAAAAGCTGTATATGGAGATGGACTTCACATTGCTTGCAGATGATGAAAGGAAGCTGTTTTCAATAGGCTATGATTGCTCTTCAAACTCGCTTTCCAAGGGGCGCTACGACCTGCTTGCATCCGAGGCCAGGCTTACAAGCTTCGTTGCGGCGGCGCTTGGGCAGGTGAGTCCGGAATACTATTATTCGCTTTCAAGATTGCTTACGGATGTTTATACAAGGCGCGTGCTGCTTTCATGGGGCGGCACGATGTTTGAATACCTTATGCCGGTAATATTTACGGGCGCACTATATGGCAGCGCGCTTGGCGAAAGCGCGTATAACGCCGTGACCGTGCAGAGGCTTTCGGCAAAAAAGGGCTATCCGTGGGGCATCAGCGAGTCCGGCTTTTATGCCTTTGACAGGAACATGCTTTATCAATACAGGGCCTTTGGCGAAAGGCAGCTCGCGCTATGCCAGGAGAGCGAGGAGGAAAGAGTAATAGCGCCGTATGCCAGCATGCTGGCGCTGATGATAGAGCCTGACGCCGCCTGCGCCAATTTGAAGCGGCTTGAAGCCCTGGGCGCTTACGGTAAATTCGGCTTTTATGAGGCGGTGGACTTCACCAGGGAAAGGATGAGAGAGGGCAGCAGCTACGAAATAGTTAAAAGCTACATGGCCCATCATCAGGGAATGGCCCTGTGCGCCGCCGCCAACGCGCTTTGCGAAAACGCGCTTTCGGATATATTCCTAAACGCGCCCAGGATAAGGGCTGCAAAGATGCTGCTTGAAGAAAAGCGCGCCGACAGGGCAGCCGCTATAAAGCGCGTTAAGCCCAAAAAAGAAAATGCGCACCCTGAGAGCATTACGCCAAGGCCGCCAAGGGTATCCAGAGCGGACCTTGAGGTGTACGAGGCGCAGCACCTTACAAACGGCAGCTATACTGTTTTTGCCTGCGATAACGGCATATCCTCAAGCAGCAGGGGCGGCTTTGACATAACAAGATTCCATGCGGACGAAGCAAGGTTCTCAAGCGGCGTGTTCTTTGCCATAAAGTCGGACGAGGGCTGCTTTTCCGCTACGCTTGCGCCGGTAAACGGCGAGGTTGAGGAATATCGCTGCGTGCTTGAGCCGTACAGGGCCGTGTATGAGCGCAGGGAGGGCAGCATAAAAACGAGGCTTGAGGTATATGTGGATTCCGCGCACGATGCCGAGGTCAGGCTGCTTAGCGTCACAAATGCGGCGGATAGCGAAAAACGCATTGACATAGGCGCATTTTTGGAGCTTGCGCTTGCAAAGCGTGCGGAATATGAGGCGCACCCCGCATTCGTAAGGATAACCGTAGATGCAAACAGGGCCGGCAGGGGCGTGATTTTTGAAAGAAGAAGCGTAAGGGGCGATACGGTTTGGGCTTATGCGGCGCTTATCGATATTTTTGATATTGACGGCGCAAAAACGGAGGCGGTGTATACTACCGACGCTTTGATATCGCCAGGCAGGGGCAAGAACATTCTTGAGGCCATGCTGACGCCGGCGGTGGGCCTCTGCGATATATCATGCCCTATAGAGCCTGAGCTGTGCGCAAGAATGTCCAGGCAGATAGAGGCTAAGTCCACGGCGAAATTTGCATTTATACTCGGCGCTGAGAATAGCCGCGAGGAGGCCGAAGCCGCAATGGGCGAGCTTATAAAAACGGTAAACGACGTGCCGGACAGGGCATGGGCAATGGCAAAAAGGGAACAGAGCATAAACAGGCTCGATACAGGCAAGCTGGAGCTTTTTGAGCGCATAGCCGCAAGGATAGAGCTTAACATAGCCTCTAAAAAAACGGACGCCGCAACGGGGGACATAAAGGGCGGAATAGATATATTGTTCAGATACGGAATAAACCCGGATATGCCGCTCGTTTTGATGAAGGTATCGAGCCAAAGCGAAACGCGGATGGTTAAGACGCTGCTTGAGCTTAAAGCGTATCTTAAAAGGAGAAACGTTTCATTTGAGCTTGCGTTCATCGGCATGTACGCTTCGGAATACCATAACGACCTCAGGAGCAGGCTTGAGGGCCTTGTGCGTGCGCTCGGCGCGGGAGACGCGCATATAATACACGGCTTCGGGCTTGACGAAGCGGACGAAGCAAGGCTTGAGGCGCTTGCGCTTATAGTGATAGACCCAAAGCGCAGCCTTGATAAGCAGTTCATGCCCAAGCATGTAAGGCCGCTCAAGCTGCCGCCATATGGGAAAAAGGGGGAACGTGCGGCGCTTGCGCCCAAAGGCGAGCCCAAGGAGCTTGATAACGGCATAGGCGGCTTTGAAGCCGGCGGCAGCTATGTTATGAAGATAGAGCCTGGCCAGACGACGCCGCTGCCCTGGGTAAACATAATGGCGAACGACAGCTTTGGAACGATAATCAGCGAATCCGGCGGCGGCTACACCTGGCATGGCAACAGCCGCCAGCATAAGCTCACCCCCTGGTATAACGACCCCGTGCGCGACCCAAAGGGGGAATTTGTAATGCTTATGGATAAGGACGATATGTCCGTATGGACGGTAACGCCCGGCAGGCTTTCCGGAAACGCTCCGGTTACCGTGCGGCACGGCTTTGGCTTCAGCGATTATCAAAGCGAGGCTGAGGGCCTTAGCGTAAAGCAACGCGTTTTTGTTGATGAAAGCGAAAGCGTTAAGTATATATTGCTCGATATAAACAATCCCATGCTTGCAACCAGGCGTATACGCCTGTTCTTCGGCTGCGATATGGTGCTTGGCGAAAAGGCGCACAGGGAGGCGTGCCTGACGAGGCTCATCAAAAACGCAATGACCGTGACTTCGCTAAGAAACAGTTCTGCACAGGCCGCATTTATAAGCGCCATAGGCATGGGCGCGGAGTATGGCGACGCAAGGTACGAGCTGCTTTCCGGCGCATGGCTTACGGAGGAACCGCTAAACCTTATAGGCTATGCGCAGGGCTTTATGGCGTTGAGGGGCGATATCGAGCTTGAAGCCGGAGAAAGCAAAAGAATAGCGCTCCTGCTTGGCGAAGCTGATGCGGATACTATTGAAAGACTCTGCTCGGAAAGCATAGAAGCGGTGGAAAGCAGGCTTGAAAAGGCGACCTCAAGCTGGCGCGGCAGGCTTGGCAAAATAAAGATAGCCACTCCTGACAGGGCGCTCGATATGCTTATGAACGGCAGGCTCGTATATCAAACGTTGGTATCGCGGGTGATGGGGAAGACCGGCTATTACCAATGCGGCGGCGCGACAGGCTTCCGCGATCAGCTGCAGGATATGCTCGCCCTTGTTTACTATGAGCCGGACAGGGTCAGAAAGCACATAATAGAGTGCGCAAAAAGGCAGTTTATTGCAGGCGACGTGCTGCATTGGTGGCACGAGCCGTGCTGCGGCGTGCGCACGCGCATAAGCGACGACAGGCTGTTTTTGCCCTATGTTGCATGCGAATACGCAAAGATCACGGGCGACGGTTCCATATGGGACGAGCGGTGCGAATACCTTGAGGACGTGCCAATAGATGCCGGCGCAAGGGATATATACTGCGATATGAACAAAAGCAGCGTCAGCGAAAGCATATATATGCACTGCGTAAGGGCAATAGAGGCCTCATTAAGCACGGGCGCACATTCGCTGCCGCTTATGGGCGGCGGGGACTGGAACGACGGCATGGACAACATTGGCAGGAATGGCGGCGAAAGCGTATGGCTCGCCTTCTTCACGGCTGACGTGCTTGGCCGCTTTATAAGCATAGCCGAGGATAGGGGCGATACGGAAAGAGCCCGCCGCTATAAAGCCGAAAAGGAGAAGCTGATGCTTGCGGCGGAAACGGCCGGCTGGGACGGCGAATGGTACAAAAGGGCTTATCTTTCGGACGGCAGCCCTATAGGCGGCAGGGAGAACGCATACTGCCGCATAGACCTGCTGTGCCAGGCCTGGGCCTGCATAGCAGGCGCTGAAAATGCGCAGAAGGCGTTTGATTCCGCAATGGGAGCGCTTGTGGACTTCAGGCACGGCACGGCGGCGCTGCTGACGCCCGCTTTTTCAAGGCCGGACGAGGCCATAGGCTATATAACCGCCTATGTGCCCGGGGTAAGGGAAAACGGCGGCCAGTATACCCACGCGGCGGCATGGCTTATAAAGGCCGCATGCGCGCTGAACAGGCCAAAGGAAGCTAAGAGCCTTGTTTCGCTGATAAATCCCATAGAAAGGACCTCGTCCTACGAGGGTATGCTCAGCTACATGGCGGAGCCGTATGTCGCCGCGGGGGACGTATATACAGTGGCGCGATGCAAGGGAAGGGCAGGCTGGACGTGGTATACGGGCGCAGCGGCGTGGCTTTATAAGACCGTGCTTGAGGACGTGCTCGGCTTCAAAAAGACGGGCGATAAGCTTTATATACAGCCCTGCTGCGAGTTTGAGGAGTACAACATCAAATATACATTCGGGGAAACGATATATGATATCACCGTCAAAAAAGGCGCGCTCAGCGGGGCTGAAAACGGCATACAGCTTGCTGACGATAAAATAAAGCACAGCTTTGTGCTTTACAGGCAGTAAGCGTTTGTGCTATTGTTTTGCCATGAAGCATGATTTTAGGCAAAACGAATATCCGCTTAAGGCGCTGCCGATGACAAGGGCGGAGATGGACGGGCTTGGCATAGAGCAGCTTGACTTTGTTTATGTTATAGGCGACGCTTATATAGACCATCCCTCCTTTGGCCCGGCGATAATAAGCAGGGTGCTTGAAAGCAGGGGCTACAGCGTGGGCATAATAGCTCAGCCGGATTGGCACTCTGCCGAGGAGTTCAAAAAGCTCGGCAGGCCCAGGCTCGCCTTCCTTGTTAGCGCGGGCAACATGGATTCGATGGTGAACCACTATACCTCCGCAAAAAAACGCAGGAGCGAGGACGCTTATACCGAAAACGGCGTTTCAGGCAAAAGACCCGACAGGGCGGCAATAGTCTATTCAAACAGGTGCAGGGAGGCGTATAAGAACGTACCCGTGATAATAGGCGGCATAGAGGCGAGCCTTAGGCGCTTTGCCCATTATGATTACTGGGAGGATAAGGTCAGGCGCAGCATACTGTGCGATTCGGGCGCGGACCTTCTTCTGTACGGAATGGGTGAAAGAAGCATAGTCGAGGTTGCGGACGCGCTTGCAAGCGGGCTGAACATAAAGGATATCACATATATAGCCGGCACCTGCTACATGACGGGCAGCCTTGACAAAGTGTATGATTATGAGCTTATAGAAAGCTATGAAGAGACAGCGGCGGATAAAAAGAAGTACGCTTCAGCATTTATGAAGCAATACCGCGAGCAGGACGCTATACGCGGCAAAAGGCTCGTGCAGCCGCACGGCAATGCATATGTAGTCGTCAATCCGCCTGCTATGCCCCTGAGCACAGAGGAGCTTGACGCCGTGTATGAGCTGCCCTACAGCCGCGCGCCGCACCCAAGCTATAAGGGCGAGATACCGGCGCTAAAGGAGGTCAGGTTCTCGCTCGCCTCATGCAGGGGCTGCTTCGGCGGCTGCTCCTTCTGCGCGCTCACGTTCCATCAGGGCCGTATAGTGCAGGCAAGGAGCCGCGCCTCGCTCGTAAAAGAGGCCGGGCTTATGACGCACGATCCTTTATTCAAGGGTTATATACACGACGTTGGCGGCCCGACGGCGGATTTCAGATTCCCCGCTTGCAAAAAACAGCTTAAAAGCGGCGTCTGTCCGGATAAGCAGTGCCTTGGCTACGAGCCGTGCAAGAATATGCGCGCCGATCACGCGGACTATGTTGAGCTGCTTGACGAGCTTAAACGCATAAAGGGCGTAAAGAAGGTGTTTGTGCGCTCCGGCATAAGATATGATTATGTTATGTACGATGATAAAAAGGACGTTTTTCTCAGGGCGATCATAAAGGATCACATAAGCGGAAGGCTCAAGGTAGCGCCGGAGCATGTGTCCGACAGGGTGCTCAAGCTTATGGGCAAGCCGAGGCATCAGCTTTATGACGCGTTTGTTTCCAAGTATAATGAGCTTAACAGAAAAACGGGGCACGAGCAGTTCATAGTGCCGTATTTTATGAGCAGCCACCCGGGAAGCGACCTGAACGCGGCTGTAGAGCTTGCGCTGTATCTTAAGAAGAGCGGGCAAAGGCCGGAGCAGGTGCAGGATTTTTATCCTACGCCGGGCACGCTTTCAACATGCATGTACTATACGGGCATAGACCCGAGAAACGGCGAAAAGGTGTACGTCGCAAGGGACCCAAACGAAAAAGCGATGCAGCGCGCGCTGATGCAGTATTTTATGCCGCAGTATGCTCCGCTTGCAAGAAAGGCCCTTATTAAAGCCGGCAGGCAGGAGCTTATAGGCTTTGACAGGGATGCGCTGCTGCCGCCGAGGGACATCAAAAAAACCCCTCATAATGCGACAAAAAATGCAGGAAACAGAAACAAAAAATTCAACCCCGACAAAAAGCCGGGAACCGGCGGCAGTAAAAAGGGCGGAAAACAGGCATAAAACATGATATCCATGATGATATAATGCCATAACATACCAAATATGCATGAAGAGAAATAAAAGCTGCAAATCATTTATTTGCGCTTTTATTTTGTATCTCGGTATGTTACAATTCTATAGAATCGCGTCAGATTATTAACGATTTTCACGGTCAAAACTTTAAGGAGGAATATGATTCATGGCAATCGGAAACGGCGCCCGCGATGAAAAGTTCGGGCAGCTTGACCAAGTCATTGCGCAGTGGAAGGACGTTCCTGGCGGTTTGCTGCCGATAATGCAGCATGCGCAGGAGATTATGGGCTGCGTAGACGAGCAGGTGCAGCACTATATCTCAGACGCTACCGGCATACCGGTAAGCACTATATATGGCGTTGCCACCTTCTATTCACAGTTTACCCTTAAGCCGAGGGGAAAATATACCATGGGCATATGCCTTGGCACGGCATGCTATGTGCGCGGGAGCCAGCTTGTGCTTGACGAGCTTGAAAAGCAGCTTGGCATACCCGTAGGCGAAAGCACGGACGATGGCATGTTCACGCTTAATGCAACGCGCTGCATAGGTTGCTGCGGCCTTGCGCCGGCAATGATGGTGAATGACGAGGTCTACGGCCGCCTTGTTCCGGGCGATGTTAAGGGGATAATAGAAAAGTATCGCGCAAGGGGCTGACAAAGTGGTGATGAGCGAGCTGTCGCTGCACATACTGGATATCGCGCAAAACTCGATAACGGCAGCGGCGCAAAGCATATATATAGCCATTCGGCAGGACAGTGCGGCCGACATGATATATACCACGGTTTCTGATGATGGCGCGGGCATGGACGAGGAGGAACTTAAAAAAGCTGTTTCGCCGTTCCATACCGGCCGCAAGTCAAGAAAGATAGGCCTTGGGATACCGTTTATAAAGCAGGAAGCGGAGCTGTGCGGCGGCAAATTCTCGCTCAGCTCAAAAAAAGGAGAAGGCACAAAGCTTGAAGCGAGCTTTAGGCTTTCAAGCATAGACAGGCCTCCACTGGGCAACATGGCGGATACGGTGTGCGCGCTGATATGCGCCAACCCCGACACGGATATCACATACGAACATACTATAGACGGCAAAGGCTTTGTGTTCAGCACTAAGCAGCTTGACGGGGCGATGCGCGGCGATATCGTATCAGGTGAAGCAGGCGCCGCAGCACGGATAAGGGAACACCTTATAGAGGCAATTCAAGCGGCGGGAACGCAGGCGCGCGCCAACTCAGCCCTTTAGGGCTTGCGTCCTCTTGTCAACTGAGGTAATGAAGGCATAACAGAATTAAACGGAGGTATTTAACAATATGAAGTCCATACAGGAGCTTGAGGCGATCCGCAAGGAAACGCTTGAGAACATAAACCTGCGCAAGTATCATCACGGTACCCGCATAGTGGTCGGCATGGCCACATGCGGCATAGCTGCCGGAGCAAGGAACGTGCTTATGGCGTTTATGGACGAGATAGGCAAGCGTGAGCTTAGCAGCGTTGCAGTTACCCAAATGGGCTGCATAGGCCTGTGCAGGCTTGAGCCCATTGTAGAAATAGACATACCGGAGCATGAAAAGGTAACGTACGTTAAGGTTACGCCGGATATGGCAAGGCGCATAATAGAAGAACACATCGTAGGCGGCAAGGTGATAGACGAATACACCATAGACCACTACGAAGCCCAACAAAAATAATAAAGCTGGATAGGGAGGAATAAATAATGGAATTCTATCGTTCGCAGATACTTATCTGCACAGGTACTGGCTGCTCCTCGTCCAATTCTCCGGCTATAATAGAAAGGTTTGAGGAATGTATAAAGGAGGCCGGCCTTGAAAAGGAAGTCAAGGTGGTGCGCACCGGCTGCTTCGGCCTGTGCGAAAACGGACCTATCTGCATAGTGTATCCCGAGGGCGCGTTCTACAGCCACATAAAGGTTGACGATGTGCCGAGGATAGTAAGCGAGCATCTTGTAAAGGGCCGCATAGTAGCGGATCTGCTGTACAAGAAGAGCGTAAACGCCGACGGAAAGATACTTGCTCTTGACGAGATAGACTTCTACAGGAAGCAGAAGCGCGTAGCGCTGAGAAACTGCGGCGTAATAAATCCTGAGGATATAAACGAGTATATAGCGTTTGACGGTTATAAGGCACTTGCAAAGGTGCTTACCGAGATGAGCCGTGACGACGTTATAGATGTTATACTCAAGAGCGGGCTGCGCGGGCGCGGCGGCGCCGGCTTCCCGACGGGACTGAAGTGGAAGTTTGCCAAAGCTCCCGAAAGCGACGTGAAGTACGTTTGCTGCAACGCTGACGAGGGCGACCCCGGCGCGTTTATGGACAGGAGCGTGCTTGAAGGCGATCCGCATTCCGTGCTTGAGGCCATGGCCATAGCAGGTTATGCCATAGGCTCCCAGCAGGGCTACATATATGTGCGCGCAGAGTACCCCATAGCCGTAAAGAGGCTGCGCATAGCGATAGATCAGGCCAGGGAAAAGGGCATGCTCGGCAAGGATATATTCGGCACGGGCTTCAACTTCGATATAGATCTGCGCCTTGGCTCCGGTGCGTTCGTATGCGGCGAAGAGACGGCGCTTATGACCTCCATAGAGGGCTGCCGCGGCGAGCCCAGGCCGCGCCCTCCGTTCCCTGCTATAAAGGGACTTTTCGGCAAGCCGACCATACTTAATAACGTTGAAACGCTTGCTAACGTGTGCCAGATAATACTTAACGGGCCGGAGTGGTTCGCGTCCATGGGCACGGAGAAGAGCAAGGGTACCAAGGTGTTCGCGCTTGGCGGAAAGATAAACAATACCGGCCTTGTTGAAATACCTATGGGCACCACGCTGAGGGAGATAATATACGACATAGGCGGCGGCATACCAAACGGCAAAAAGTTCAAGGCCGCGCAGACCGGCGGACCTTCCGGCGGCTGCATACCCGCCGAGCATCTTGATATCCCCATAGACTATGATAACCTTATCGCCATAGGCTCCATGATGGGCTCCGGCGGCATGATAGTTATGGACGAGGATAACTGCATGGTCAACATAGCCAAGTTCTTCCTTGAGTTCACCGTTGACGAATCCTGCGGCAAATGCCCGCCCTGCCGCATAGGCATGCGCAGAATGCTTGAGATACTTGACAGAATAACCAAGGGCAAGGGCGAGGACGGAGATATTGAAAAGCTTGAAAAGCTTGCCAAGAACATAAAGGCCTCCGCGCTTTGCGGACTTGGGCAGACTGCTCCGAACCCCGTGCTTTCCACATTAAGGTATTTCCGTGATGAGTACGAGGCGCATATATACGAAAAGCGCTGCCCCGCCGGCGTATGCAAGGCGCTGCTCAACTACGTTATAGATCCTGATAAGTGCCGCGGTTGCAGCCTGTGCGCAAGGAACTGCCCCGCCGGCGCGATAAGCGGCCAGGTAAGGACCCCGTTCGTGATAGACGCCAAGAAGTGCATAAAGTGCGGCGCATGCGAAACCAACTGTAAGTTTGGCGCGATATCTAAGCGGTAAGCAGAAAATAACAATATAGTATCAACAAAAGCCCCGATCATCATCGGGGCTTTCAGAGTGTCGAAAAACCCTGGGGTTGTTATGGGGCGGCTGCCCCTTAAGCTTTATTCCGGCTCTGACGGTATGCACGTCAGAACGGATGAAAACCTATAGGTTTTCGTACCTTGCGGGTTTTGCCGCCCGGGAGCGAATGCGAGAGGCGAAACCCGAAAAAGCTCAAAAAAGTGGCGACCAGCCACTCTTTTGACAGACTGAAAGGCCCGATCATCATCGGGGTTTTGGCATTTTTCAGGCGGTATAGATTTAATGGAACACCGACTTTGCTCAAACAAGTTGAAAAAAGCGCAATACAATGATACAATATATAAAACCGATAATATATAAACAGGAGGCTTTCTGAAATATGAAAAGATATGCCGCTTTGGTATTGGCGCTTATAATGGCGCTTATCTGTGTTCCTGCGCTTGCAGAAAAAGCCGATAGAGAGGCTGAGGGCAACCTTGTGCTGTTCACTACGGCGGAGGATTTTATGCACGGCAGCTTTGAAAACACGGAGATAAACGAAGCCATAGGCAACGGCGCCGTGGCGCTTAAGGATGGGGCGGCCGAGGGCAGCTTTACAAGCGATATAATAGGCACGGCTCCCTTTGAATACCTTGTTGCCTCATGGAATACCGATACGCCCAGCGGAACATGGATAGAGGTCAGCGCAAGGGTATATGTTGACATGAAAAAAGCATGGAGCGATTGGCTCAGCTGGGGCAAGTGGAGCGGCAGCATAAACCGCGCCTCTGTTGACGGCGAAAACGATCTTGCCTATATGGATACCGATACGTTCACCGTTTCCGGCAAGGATGGGGAGACCGCAAGCAGGGTTCAGCTCAAGGTGACACTGCATGCCAACGAGGATGGCGTATCGCCAACCCTAAGGCAGGTTGCACTGACATACAAGAACACGCTTGACGGCCAGCACATAACCCCGCTTTACAACGGCGAAACGCTTGAGCTGCCTGAAAAGGTGAAGCTCGATACCCCCGCGTATTCCCAGATGGTGCGCGAGAGGGGCATCGCGAACGTTATGTGCAGCGCGACCACCATATGCGTGCTGCTCAACGATAGGGGAGAGGACGCGCTGCCGGAGGAGATAGCGCTTATAGATTATGACAAGTATTATGAAGGCTTTGGCAACTGGTCTTACAGCGTTGCCGCGGCCGGCAGCTATGGCTATGACGCTTACGTTCAGTATGCCGACCTTGATATACTGCGCCAGGAGCTTGCGCATGGCTACAGCGTGGGCATAAGCGTTGCATATTCTTCAAACTCAAACGGCCAGTATCCCTATCTTGAAAACGGAGCGGCAAACAACACCGCAGGCCATCTTATAACCATAACCGGCTATGAGACGATAGACGGCGTTGACTACTTCTATTCAAGCGACTCCGCCGCCTCGGCCGACGATCAGTGCGTAAGGCGCTATAAGGCCGATCAGCTGGACGCTGCATGGCGCTCCGGAATAGCTTATATAGTCCACGACAAGGAAGAAAACGTATCCGCCTGCAATCCCAACAGGATAGCGGCTGAGCTTAAGCCCGTTGAAGGCGGAGAAAACGAATATGCGCTTGTAGTAAACGGCGAGGAGGTAAAGCTGCCCAAGAGCTTCACCGCCGCCAAGCTCAAGGGCGAAGGGAACGGCATAATCGCTTATTACCTTGAAGGTGAGGAGGCTGATGCGAGGCCTGTGCCCGAAGGGGCGAAGCTTACCACCGCTAACAACGTTTTCCGCTACGGCTTAAGGGTAAGCGACAACGGCTACCTTATAATAAAGCCGGACGACATACTTTCACAGATGAAGTCGGCAACGATGAACCTGTTTGTTATGGTTAACGACGGCACGACGTATGCAGCCTCAATGCAGCTTGAAGCTGCAGCTGCCGAGCCTGAGGCGACAGCCGCGCCTGAAGCCACGCTTGAGCCGGAGAGCACCGAGGCGCCGATAGAGAGCAATGAGCCGGCCTCCGCTGAAAACGACGCAAACGGCGGCAGGCTGAGCAACGGGGCGATAATAGCTATAGCGGCTGCAATAGTCGCCGTAATAGCGATAATATTTGTTGTGCTTAAGAAGAAAAAGCACTAAACTAATAATTGAGCGTGTTGGGCGACCTTCGGGCCGCCCTTTAATTATCAAAGCAAGGCGGAGGCAATATGGGCGATATTCTATTTGGCTTGAATGATGAACAGCGCGACGCCGTGACCAGCACGGAAGGCTTTGTGCGCGTTATGGCCGGAGCCGGCAGCGGAAAAACACGGGCGCTTGCGCACAGGTTCGCGTATCTTGTTAACGAGGTTGGCATATTGCCTGCAAACATACTTTGCGTAACGTTTACCAATAAGGCGGCAAACGAGATGAGAAGGCGTATACGCAGCCTTACCGGCGATAACGACACCGGCTTTATAAGCACCTTCCACGGCTTTTGCGTAGCCGTGCTGCAGGAGGACGGCTACTTTGTCCAGTACCCTAAAAGCTTCCTTGTGCTGGATAATTCGGATATAGATTCAATGCTCAAAATAATATATGAGGAGCGCGGGCTGACGCTTAGGGACATGACGTTTTCAAACGCAAGGGACATGATTGAAATAGAGAAGTGCAAAAACCGTCCCCAGTATTATCTTGACGTTATAGCGATGGATACAGACGCGTTAAAAAAGAAATACGATGAAGCCGTAAGCGCAAAGGACGTCATATTCTACGGCTATCTTTATCAGCAGAAGAAATGCTTTGGGCTTGATTATAACGATCTTATCAAATTCACGCTGTATATATTTTCAATCTCGGACGAAATAAGGCTAAAGTGGCAGCAGAGGCTTGAATACATAATGATAGACGAGTTTCAGGATATAGACGGGCTGCAATACGAGCTTATGCAGGCGCTGTGCGCGTATCATAAAAACCTTTTTATAGTCGGCGATCCGGACCAGACCATATACAGCTGGCGAGGGGCAAACGTTAAGCACATACTTGATTTTGACAAGAATTTTCCCAAGGTAAAAACGATAATGATGATGAAGAACTACCGCTCGACCCCGGAAATAATAGCGGCGGCAAACTCGCTTATTGATAAAAATACCGTAAGAATGAAAAAGCAGCTCATACCGACGCTGGCTAAGGGCGAAAGGGTAGTGTATTCCCACGCCAAAACAACAAAGGAGGAAGCAAACTCAATAGCTGAGCGCATAAAAAAGCTCAGCAAGGCCGGCGTACCGTATGGCGATATAACTATTCTATACAGGGCGCATTATATCGCAAGGACAATAGAAGAGGGCCTTATGCGGGCAGAAATACCATACACAGTATACAGCGGCGTGCAGTTCTTTGACAGAATGGAGATAAAGGATGCGCTGAGCTACCTGAGGCTTATAGCGTACAGGGACGATCTGTCCTTTATGAGGATAGTCAACACGCCAAAGCGCAACATAGGCGAAAAGCGCATGCGCTTCCTGAAAGAATATGCCGCTGCGAACGGCTGCCTGCTTTACGACGCGCTTGTTAAGAGCATAGACGAGCCCATGTTTGCAAACACGCAGGCAAGGCGCTTTGTCAAGCTGATAGAAAGGTTTTCCAGCATATACCATACCATGCCGGCATCTGAGCTTTTAAGCGCCGTATTGAACGAATCCGGCTATGAGGAGGCGCTGCGCACGGAGGGCGCACAGGATAGGCTCGATAACCTTGCCGAGCTTAAGCAGGCCGTATACGAATATGAAACGGGCTGCGGGGAGGAGAGCAGGCTTGAGGACTTTCTCTCTCATGTGGCGCTGCTTACTAATGCGGACGCAGCAGCCGCTCCAAACGCGGTTAAGCTAATGACCGTGCATACGGCCAAGGGACTTGAGTTCCCGTATGTGTTCATATGCGGGCTGGACGAAGGGATGTTCCCCTCAAAGCGCACAAGCAGCTTTGAAGCGATGGAGGAGGAAAGAAGGCTTGCCTTTGTGGCCATGACAAGGGCTGAAAAGGGGCTTTATCTATCCGATGCCGAGGGGCGGGGGCTTGACGGCTCGTTCCGCTATCCGTCAAGATTTGTGTTTGATATAGACAGGCAGCTTATGGATTACAGCACAGAGCTTGACCCGGGCCTTAAGGCCGAGGCACAAAGATATATATCAAGCGCGCACAACAGGCTCAAAGGCTTATCCAGGCAGCAAAGGTTGAACGTGGGCGACAGGGTGCGCCACGACATAATGGGCAACGGCGTGATAGAGGACATAGACGAGGAGCGCATGGCATACGTCGTAAAATTTGACGAGCTGCCCACCACAAGGAAGATAAACTTTAATGCAAACCTTAAAGAGGTATAAAGCAAACAAGCGTACAGCACAAAGGAGACTGTACGCTTGTATTACGTATTGCTGTTCCATCGTGAATGGATTATAGCTTAGCTCCCGCCACGAACGGCAGCGCCGCGCCTATGGCCGTTGCGAACGTTGCGTTTTCAGGAATGAAGAACTTAACGTCCGATATCTCCTCAACGACGCTCATTATCTTTGGCGCAAGGCTCATGTTGGCAAGGCTGCCGGTAAGCACGACGTCCTTCACCTTGTCGTTTTTCAGCGCGAACACGGAGAGCATGCCGACGGTCTGAAACACCATGTTGACAAGGCCCATAGCTATATCCTCTTTTGAAGCGGCGCTGGTTATCTTGCCAAAGTTTGACGCCGTTATGTGCGATGGCAGCGTGCCGACCTCGTTGGTGCAGATATCGGATATCATAAGATCGACCTTGCTGAGGTCGCCCTGCTCGGCAAGGCGCGCCATTGCGCCGTGATCGTTTTCATGGAATATGTGCCAGGAAAGTCCCGCAAGCGTGCCGCCGCCTACGCCGCTGCCGCCTATATGCACGCAGCCAAGCCTGCCGGCGCGGACGAATGCCGTGCCTGTGCCAAGGCTTACCACAAGCGCCTCTTCCTTGCCGCTCAAAGCGAGGCCTCCATTGCCTATGGCAACGAATTCGTCTATGCGCTCGGTGCGTATGCCGTATATGTCGCCCTCAACAAGCGCTGCGCCGACGCCGGTTATGACGAAGCAGGCAACATCGTTGAGCGCGATGCCCCGTGTGCTTAAAAAGTTGCCTATCGCACCGTAGAGCGAGGTAAGCCTGTCCGACGCTTCGACCCTAAGCGTGCCTATGCGCTGGCCGGATTCGAGGTAGCCCGCTATCTTTGTCGTCGAGCCGCCTATATCTATGCCAAGGACGATGCCCACGTCAGTTTTCTCCCTTCACGCGCTGCTTATACCATACTGGGGCTGCTACCCTGTATACAAGCGGAACTATTATCGCCGCGGCAGCCAGCTCTATAACGCCGTTAAGACTTATAATGGTAGTGAATATGGTCTTGAAAAGCTCAAAGAACTCCCGATAGCTTTCAAACATGCCGCCGAATATATACATTGCGCTCAATACGAGCACGGTGTTTGTAAGCGTTGCGGCTATGGCCGCTATAAGCGCGCACACTGTCCTGTTGAGCCTGGTCTTGCTTAGACCATTGAACACAAGTCCCGCAACGGCGCCTACGAGCACCCTCGGCAGCACCGATATAAGCGGGTTTGTGAACATTATCCATAACGGATTCGTAAATGCGCGTATAACGCATGTAACACCCCATACGAGCCCTAAAAGTGCGCCGTATTTCCAGCCGAGTATCGTAGCGCCTATGGCTACCACGATATGCAGCGTGGTTATCTCGACAGGCCCAACGGTTATATAGCCGGTCATGGGCACAACGGTCATTACGATGATAAGGGCAGAAAACATGGCTGCCAAAACAAAGCTGCGCATGCGTTCGCGTTTCATAGGACTCTCGACACTGTTGTTATTCATTGCCAATGCTCCTTTTTACTCAAAAACTATTGTAGGGCAATGCCCCATTGCTGATGTGATTATACTTGTAATCGGGCCGATAATCAAGCTCTTGAATAAATGGATCGCGGTTTTGCGCGCGGTTTCCATAAAATTGTGACAGGCAAGGCGTAAAACATGTCTTTACAGGGCGAGTAAAGTACAATATAATACACCATATCTGCGTATATAAATTTTTTTGAAATAGAGGTTTTATAGAATATGGAAAACAACGCCGGCATAACGACGAAAAAGAACAGCAGGAAAACGCTTATAACAGTGCTTGTTGCCCTTGTAGCGGCGGCAGTCGTGCTCGGCGGGATAATGATAGCCTTAAAGCTTAAAGCAGAAAAAGAAGAGGAACTGAGGCAAAGCATAATAAATTCCGGCACGTTCCACACGGGCATAACAGTGGGCGGGGTTGACGTTTCCGGAATGACTATGGAAGAGGCCAGCTCCGCGCTAAAGACAGCGGAGGATAAGCTGACGGAAAACGTTGGCTTTGTTGTCAGCGACGGCGAAAACGAATATAGAATAGAAAAGAGCTTTTTCACCATAAGCTATAACACGGACGATATGCTTGCCGAAGCTATGGCGCTTGGGCGCGAAGGCACGCTTGAGGAGCTGCAGGCTGAGCTTGCGGATATAGCCGCAAACGGCAGGAGCTTCGCTATCGACTATTCAATAGAAAAGCCGGATTTCGCGCAGTTTGCGGCGGATATAGCCGCCCAGGTGAACGTTGCCCCTACGGAGGCTACGTTCAGCGTGAAGCAGCTTGAAATGAACGGCGCGACAAACGCCTTAAACGCCGTTAACATAGGCAAGGCGGACGATGATACCACAACGGACCTTAGAGATCTTCGCTTTGACTTTGTTGAAGGCCAGCCCGGCTACGGCCTTAACGAGCAGAAGCTTATAGAAGAACTTGAAAGCCGCACCGAGGCGAGGAATTACGGCACGGTGAGCTTTGAGCGCGAGGAGATACCGCCTACCGTTACGATAGAGACCTTAAAAGAAAGCCTTGTGCTGAGGAGCAGCGCCTACACGAGCTATGCAAAGGGCAATTACGGCCGTGCGGAGCGCGTGCATAACATGACTAAAGCCTGCGGGCTTATATACGGCACGGTGCTTCAGCCCGGCGATGTGCTTTCCTGCAACACGCTGCTTGGCGACAGGTATGAAAAATACGGCTGGCAGCTTGCCCCCGCGGTAATAGAGGGCGGCGCAAATACAGAGGATCAGCCTGGCGGCGGCGTCTGCCAGGTAAGCACCACCATGTATGAGGCCGTGCTTATGGGCGATTACAACATAGTCTACCGCCAGCCGCACTCAAGCAGGCTCAGCTACGTTGCGGGCGGCCTTGACGCCACGATAAACACGCGCACCATAGACTTTAAGTGGAGCAACAATACGGACGCTCCGGTATATGTGTTCACATGGATAGATAAGCAGCAAAAGCGTATATGGTGCGAGATATACGGCGCTCCCTTTGCGGCCGACGCCGGCTTTGACGAGATAGAGCTTTACAGCGAAAGGCTTCCGGACATAGAGCCTACGGCTGATGAGTACATACCGTATTCCGGCCTTGTGCAGCCGTATTGGATGCTAAAGAACTCGGCCAAGTCCGGTTATGTATATGATTCCTACAAGATATATAAGCTCAACGGCCAGGAGGTGCGCAGGGAAAAGATAGCCAACACCGTATACCGCATGCACCCCACGCGTTACTATGTGTGGCCAGGCTACGTTGCCGGCACGCCGCTGCAGCCGCAATACAAGCTGGAGCTCCCTAAAAAGACCAACTAATCTGCGAACAGAGATATGATTAGATAAAAACTGACGGTTTTTTATGACTGTTTTCATATAGGCATAGCCCCATCAGCCCTCCGCAAATCAAGGCGGAGGGCTTTTAGTATATCGTAATACAGTAAAAAAACAATGTTTTTCACATAAAAAGGGTGACAAGTGGAGCGAAGTGGTATATAATGGGGTCAGCTGAATGGGTAGAGGGGCGCTTTATACCCATTTTGAGGGATTCGGAGGATACAAAAAGTGCTTATTGGCTGTTACGAGCATAATATGGACAGCAAGGGCAGGATAATAATCCCTGCCAAATGGCGCTTGGACCTTGGGGCGCGGATAATCGTGACCTGCGGCTTTGCACGCAAGGGTGATTATCAGTGCCTTATGGGCATGTCCGAAGAAAGATGGGACGCTTTTGTGAAGGGCGTGCAGAACGTATCCATGGCGGATATAGTTGTGCAGAAAGCGCTCAGGAAGCTGTTCGCGCTCGCATGCGAATGTGAGCTGGACAAGCAGGGCCGCATACTTATCGCGCCAGGCTTAAGGGAAAAGGCTCAGCTTGAGGGCGACATTATGCTTGCCGGCGCCAACAACAGGATAGAGATATGGAACAGGGCAAGGTGGAACGAGGAGATGGACGATGAGTCCGGCTTTGATGATGAAACGCTTGAAGCCCTTACCAGGATACAGGCGGGTATATGAGCGAGTTCAGGCATATCCCGATAATGCTTAACGAGGTAATGTCTCTTCTTAAGCCGGAGCGAGGGGGAATATTTGCGGATTGCACGCTCGGCGGCGGAGGACACAGCGAGGCCATACTGAAAGCGCTTCCTGACGGCTCCAGACTATATGGCATAGACCGCGACAGTGACGCTATAGAGGCTGCTGCAAAAAGGCTTGAGCCGTTCGGCGGCAAATTCACCGCAGTACACGGCAACTTCTTTGACATAAAGGCTTTGATGGCCGCAAGGGGTGTGGACAAGCTTAATGGCATATTGATGGATCTTGGCGTATCGTCATATCAGCTTGACGCTCCCGAAAGGGGCTTCTCATACAGGGAAGACGCCCCGCTTGATATGAGAATGGACAAGACAGCCCCCTTCAGCGCGATGGACGTGGTAAACGGCTACACCGGCGAGCAGCTTTTCAGGATAATCAAGGATTATGGCGAGGAGCGCTACGCTTCAAGGATAGCAAACGCCATAGTGCACAAAAGGGCGGACAAGCCGATAGAAACAACGCTTGAGCTTGCGGACATAATAGCCTGCGCAATGCCGGCGGCGGCAAGAAGGGAAGCGCAGCACCCCGCAAAACGGACGTTTCAGGCGATACGCATAGAGGTAAACGGCGAGCTTAAGGGGCTTGAGGGCGCGATACAGGACGCGCACGATATGCTGGCGCCAAACGGGGTGATGGCGGTAATAACCTTCCATTCCCTTGAGGACAGGATAGTTAAGCAGACGTTCAGAAGATTCGAAAAGCCCTGCACCTGCGACCCGAAAGCGCCCATATGCACCTGCGGGAAGGCGCCGACGGCAGCGATACTTACAAAAAAGCCCCTTACGGCGGGGGAAGCGGAGCTAAAGTATAACCCGCGCGCGAGGAGCGCAAAGCTCAGGGCAATAGAAAGGCTTTGAGCGCATAATCAGCAAGGACGGTGAATAAAATGGCAGCGACGGCGAAAAAAGCTCAAAACGTGTACGCACCTTCAAGGGTGTATTCGTATTCCCGCGCAGCCACGGCAGAAAAGCTGCCCTATCCATCTTATGAGGAAGACGATAATATACCCGCGCAGATACCGAGAGTAGAGCCGAAACGCCACGCCGCGCCGCGCACAAGGATAATAAGGGAAGCGACGCCGGCGCAAAAGCGCAAGCAGAGGACCATGCCAAAGCTTGTAAGCGTTATAGGGGTGCTTACTATAGCGGCTATACTTATAGGCTTGGTGCTCAGATACGCCGCCATAACCAGCGCCTACAGCAAGGTGAACGCTATGGAAGCAAAAATAGAGGAAAGCCGAAGAAGGATAACCGAGCTTGAGGTGCAGCTCGACGAGGCGGTAACGCTGGACGAGGCGAGAAGCACGGCGCTTGAGGAGGGGCTGAACTATCCAAACGCCGGTCAAATAGTAAAGGTCAACGGGGCCGTCGGCGGATATATGAGCGGCAGCTCAAAAACCGCAGGCGCTCAGCCGGAGGAACCTACGGAGCCGTAACGCATATAAAGCGCAAGGGCGTGCGCGGCGGCTGATCTTTTGTTAAGGAGGGGCAGGCATGGACGCACCGGGCGTTTCCAACAAAAAGCGGCTGAAGATAGCGCTTTGGTTTATGATGGTGCTGCTGCTTCTGCTTATAGCAAGGCTTGTCAAGGTCATGGTGATAGACAGCGAGGAGCTTGAAAACAGGGCTGCTTCACAGCAGACAAGAAACACCACCCTGAGCGCTACCAGGGGAAAGATACTGGATTCAACGGGAGTCGTGCTTGCAAGGAACGCTACCGCCTACAAGGTGGTCATATGGCCTTCCAGCATAAAGGACGATGAGAAGGAGAGGGTAGCAAAAGAGCTCAGCAGCCTGCTTGACATGGATTATGCCAAGGTGCTCGAAAAGGTAAATGCAAACAAGCAGGAGATAGTGCTTGCGCGCCAGGTTGAGCGCGAAACAGTGGATAAGATAGAGAGCATGAAGCTCGGCATAGGCGTAGGCACGGCTATAGATACAAAAAGGTATTATAGCTCCGGCTCGCTTTTCAGCCAGCTTTTGGGCTTTACTAACATAGATGGCGAAGGTCAGGCGGGGCTTGAGCAAAAGTATGAAAAGTATCTTGCCGGAAAGAACGGCCGCATGGTAACGGAGACGGACGGCAAGCAGAACCCGCTGCCATACGGCGTTCAGGAGATAATAGAGGCTACCGATGGCTGCGACCTTATACTGACAACGGACGCCGTTATGCAAAGCGCGCTCGAAAAGGCCTGCAAAGAGGCGCTTGAAGTGAACAAGGCCGCAAGTGTGCAGGGAGTGATAATGGATTGCACCACGGGAGAGATAAAGGCTATGACGACGCAGCCGGATTTCGACCCCAACTCTCCGCCGCGAAACGATATGGCGCTGTTAAACTCCCTTATGCGCAACCGCGTCGTGACCGATTCGTATGAGCCGGGCTCAACGTTTAAGCTTATAACCCTTTCCGCTGCGCTCGACAGCCATACGGTGAATACCGGTACCGGCTTCTATTGCGACGGAGGCTGCACCGTAAACGGCGAAAGGATAAAATGCTGGAGAAGCGGCGGACACGGCTCGCAGACGCTTTATAAGGCGGTGCAGAACTCCTGCAACCCAAGCTTTGTAAAGATGGCGCTGAGCATGGGAACGGAAACGTTCTATGACTACATATATTCCTTCGGCTTCGGCTCCTCAACAGGCAGCGGAATAACCGGGGAAAGCGCGGGCATAGTTACGCATCAAAAATATATTACGGAGAATACCCTCGCAAGGATAGGCTTTGGCCACAGCATAGCCGTAACGCCATTGCAGCTTGTAACGGCGGTAAGCGCCGCAGTAAACGGCGGGAAGCTCATGCAGCCATATGTCGTGGATAGCATAGTCGCTCCGGACGGGACGGTGGTGCTGAAAAACGAGCCCAAGGTCGTAAGGAGAGTGATAAGCGAGGAAACCTCCGCCCTGGTAAGGGATATAGGCGAAAGCGTGGTATCCGAAGGCAGCGGCAAAAACGCCGCCATACCAGGCTACAGGATAGGCGGAAAGACCGGAACCGCCCAGAAATACGGCGCGGACGGCAAAATAGCACAGGGCAAGCTTATAGCCTCCTTCATAGGCTTTGCTCCGGCGGATGAGCCGAAATATGTGTGCCTCATATTGGTTGATGAGCCGCAGGTGGGCACGATATTCGGCAGCACCGTTGCGGCGCCGTTCGTAAAGCAGGTGATGGAAGAGGTGCTAAGATATGCAGGCTACCTTCCTGAGCAGGCTTCAACAAGCGTGACGGTGCCCGCCGTGACGGATATTACGGTAGCCGAGGCGAAGCGGGAGCTTGAAAAGATAGGCCTTACGGCTACCTATCAGGACGATGAGAACGAGATAGTTACCGCCCAGGTCCCCATAGAGGGCAAAAGCGTGCAGGCCGGAAGCGGCGTGCTGCTTTACACGGCCATGACATCCGCGCCAAGCGAGGATATATCGGGCGAGCAGGAAGACGAGATGGTGATTGTTCCCGATGTTTTTGATAAAACCAAGCTTGAAGCGAACGATGCGCTTAAAGCCAAGGGACTTATCATTAAAATAGATCCGCCGGATCAATCCGGCAAGGCGATACGCCAGTCTCCCGCTGCTGGGGAGACGGTACCCAAGGGTACGGAGGTACTTGTAGAATTTTCTAACACGGGGATCGGTTAAACGGTTCCGGAAAGGCGGAATATGCTCTTAAGTAAACTTGCGGTAGCTACCAGGCACAGGCTTGTTGGCGGCGATACGGAAATAGCTGATATAGTATACGACTCAAGAAAGGTGCAGCCGGGGGACCTTTTCTGCTGCATAACCGGCACGTTTTCCGATGGGCATGAATATGCGCCGATGGCAAAGCAGCTCGGCGCGGCGGCGCTGGTTGTGGAAAGGGAGCTTGATATAGATATACCGCAGCTTATAGTACCCAACACCAGGATAGCTATGGCGGAAATGGCAGCCGCATATTACGGCTACCCTTCAAGGGAGATGAAGATGGTGGGCGTTACCGGAACCAACGGCAAGACCAGCACCACCTATATGATAAAGAGCATAGCCGAGGAAGCCGGAGTAAAGGTAGGCCTGATAGGCACCATACATAACCTTATTGGCGACAGGATACTTGAAACCGAGCGTACCACGCCGGCAAGCGTTGACCTGCAGAAGATACTGAGGGATATGAAGAACGAAGGGGTCGAGCTTGTTGTTATGGAAGTATCGTCGCACGCGCTTGACCAGGCAAGGGTACACGGAGTGGATTTTGATATAGGCATATTCACCAACCTTACCCAGGATCACCTTGACTATCATAAGACGTTTGAAAACTACCTTGCCGCAAAGAAAAAGCTGTTCCTTCACTCAAAGCGGGCGGTAGTAAACGCGGACGATCCTCATTTTGACGCTATAACCGAGGGCCTGACAATACCCATAACCACCTTCGGCATAAGGGAAAAGGCGGACTTTTCCGCAAGCGATATAGAGATAACCACAGCCGGAGCACAGTTTATGATGAAGACTCCCTCCGGCGATATAAGAATGAAGATAAGCATACCCGGGCTTTTCAGCGTGTTCAACGCAATGGGCGCATCTGCCGCGGCAACGCTGCTCGGCTTCGATGCGGACGCTATACGCGAAGGGCTGAGCAAGCTGACCGTATCAGGAAGGCTTGAGCCTTTGCCTACGGACGGCGACTACAGCGTGCTGCTCGATTACGCGCATACTCCGGACGCGCTTGAAAACGCGCTAAGGACGGTACGCGGCTTTGCAAAGGGAAGGGTCGTTACCCTGTTTGGCTGCGGAGGCAACCGCGACAAGGCAAAAAGACCCATAATGGGAGAAATAGCCGGCAGGTATTCCGATTTCCTTGTTGTGACGAGCGATAATCCGCGCGATGAGGAGCCTATGGAGATAATAAATAACGTGCTCGACGGGGTCAACAAATCCGGCTGCCAGCATGTTGTTATAGAGGATAGGCGCGCGGCGATAAAATACGCGCTTGAGCACGCAAGGCCAAAGGACGTTATAGTGCTTGCCGGTAAGGGACACGAGAACTATCAGGAAATATGCGGCGGCAAGCGGCACTTTGACGAAAAGGAGATAGTTGCCGAATTGCTTGAAGAACTGGGCAGGAAATAAAAGCTGCCCGCGGAGGTAAGGGGATATGAAATACGCAATATACGCGCTTATGCTTTCCGCGCTGGTGACAATAGCGCTTGGGCCGGTGGTAATACCCATGCTCAGAAGGCTGAAGTTTGGCCAGAACGAAAGGAGCGACGGGCCGCAGAGCCATCTTAGCAAGGCGGGCACGCCTACCATGGGAGGCATGATGTTCATTGCCGGAATACTTGCCGGCACTCTCGCGTTTTCGCTTAACGCAACGGAGCTTTCGCTTCCGGCGCTTTTGGCGATGGCGGCGTTTGCGCTGGTGGGCTTCCTTGACGATTTCCTTAAGGTAAAGTTCAAGAACACAATAGGCTTAAGGCCTTATCAAAAGATAATAGCCCAGTTCGCAATAGCGTTTATACTTGCGCTTTATGCATATAAAAGCCCCTTTATCGGCTCAAAGATATATCTCGCCTTTTTTGGCGTAGAATGGGACCTTGGCATATTCTATGTGCCTGCAATGATGTTTATAATAATCGGCACAGTAAACTCGGTAAACCTTACCGATGGTCTGGACGGGCTTTGCTCCGGAGTTTCCATGATATACTCCACGGCAATGATGATGATTTTCGTCTATATGTCCACAGCCATGAAAACCCCGCTCAGCTCGGGACAAGCCGTGCAGACGCAGTACAGCGCGGAGCTTAACTCAATGGCGATATTTGCGGCCTCGGTGGCCGGCGGCTGCCTGGGCTTTTTAAGATACAACACATATCCTGCGCGCGTGTTCATGGGCGACACCGGCTCCATGGCGCTTGGCGGGGCCATAGCGGCCATGGCTATATTCAGCAGGAGCGTGCTTCTGCTCGCCATAATGGGCGCCTGCTTTGTTGCAAGCAGCGTATCCTGCATACTTCAGGTCGGCTCATACAAGCTGAGGAAGAAGCGCATATTCAAAATGGCGCCGCTTCACCATCACTTTGAGCTGCTTGGCTATACGGAAACAAGGATAGTATCCGTATATATGATAATAACCACATTACTTTGCTTACTATGCCTTTTGGCATATGTATAAATCTATTTGGCCGTTCGGTGCGAGCGGGCGAAGCCGTGGTTCCTTGGCGCTTGGCACGGCATACGCTTATGGTTACGATGCTTGAGACAGAGCGCGGCTCTTTTGTCTCAAGCTTCCTGACCGACACTGAACGGCCCTTTTTTAGCTGATAACGCGCAATGTGCGCGCCGTGGTATAATAAGCTTTGAACCATGTTTTGGGAGGAGATAAGCATGAATAGAAACGGTAAAAAAGCTGTGGTAATAGGGATGGCAAAAAGCGGCGTAGCCAGCGCAAGGCTGCTTTACAAGCTTGGCTATGACGTTACTGTAAACGATATGAAAAAAGAGATAAGCGGTCTAAAGGAGGAGCTTAGCGGCATAGAGTATAAAGACGCGCTGGGCGTGCCTCACGACCAGGCCGTAAAGGGCGCGGATCTTGTTGTGCTAAGCCCCGTGGTGCCTATATTCAGCCCCTTCGTCGAGCAGGCAAGAAACGACGGTGCGGAGGTAATAGGCGAGATAGAGCTTGGCTACAGATGCTGCGACCGCGGAACAAAGTTCGTCTGCATAAGCGGCACAAACGGAAAGACCACCACCACGGCTCTTACCGGAGAGCTTTTTAAGGCCGCCGGAAAGCATACGTTCGTGCTTGGCAACATAGGCGTGCCGATAACCGCGCACTCGCTTGAGACAAAGCCGGGCGACTGCATCGTTGCCGAAACGGCGGCATTGCAGCTTGAAAGCATTGCTGACTTTCACCCGAACGCCTTCGGCATGCTGAACATAACGGAGGATCATCTTAACCGCTTTCAGTACAAGATGGAAAATTACATCGCAGCAAAGTGCCGCGGCTTTGAAAACCAAACTGAGAACGACTTTGCGGCGCTTAACTACGACGATCCTATAGTGCGCGGCATGGCTAAGCTGACAAAGGCGAGGGTAGTGTACTTTTCGCAAAAGGAGGAGCCGGAGAACGGCGCATTCATAAGGAACGGCCGTATAATTTGGCGGCTCGACGGCAAGGAGACGGACCTTATCGCCGCGGGCGAGCTTATGATACCGGGCAGGCACAATATAGAAAACGCGCTTTGCGCAACATGCCTTGCCATGAGTCAGCAGCTTGATGCTGAGGCGGTGAGGGACGGCTTGAGGCGGTTCAAGGGCGTTGAACACAGGATAGAGTTTGTGCGCGAGAAGGATGGCGTTGCATGGATAAACGACTCCAAAGGCACAAATCCGGATTCTACCATAAAGGCTGTCGAGGCCATGACGAGGCCGACCATACTGCTGCTCGGCGTGGGCAATTATGACAAAAAAAGCGATTTTGCGCCGCTGTTTGAAGCCTTTAACGGAAGGGTAAAGGCCGTTATAGCCTCCGGCTGCAACGTGCCGGCGATAAAGCTGGCCGCAGAAAAGACCGGTTATTCGCCCGTTTATGTTAACGACGGGCCTATGATAGATATGCTCAAGCAGGCGCAAACGCTTGCGCAAAGCGGCGACGCTGTGCTGCTCTCTCCGGCGGCGGCAAGCTGGGGAATATATGATAACTATGAGCAGCGCGGCGATATATTTAAGGAACTTGTAAGGCAAATGTGACGGTAAACGCCATAAAGGAGGCAACGTGGAGCATGTAAGCACCTCTCCGGCTGTTAACTCCCGGGGAAAGATCCAGCCCGTGCGCGGGCGGGCTATGCCCAAAAGGCAGGGGCCGCTTGATTTTCCGCTGCTTATAACGGTGGTAATGATATGCGCGTTCGGCCTTGTTATGCTGTTTTCCGCAAGCTATTACTATGCCCAGAGCAGAAATATGGATAACGGCTTTTATTATCTTAAAAACCAAAGCATATATTTCGCGCTCGGGTTTGCGCTTATGCTCGTGCTGAGCTTCGTTGATTATCATGCGCTTGAAAAGCTTAAAACGCTTGCGCTTATTGTGATAATCGCGCTTATGGTGGCGGTCGTGTTCGTGGGTGCGGAAAGAAACGGAGCAAAGCGCTGGCTCGATTTTTCAAAATGGGGAATACCGCTCTCGTTTCAGCCCTCCGAAATAGCAAAATTTGTGCTGGTGCTGTATATGGCGTCCTTTATGTCAAAACGGCCTCAGCTGATGACGAACTTTTCAAAGGGCGTTTTTCCAATGATTCTTATAATGGGCGTGTTCTGCATACTGCTGCTGCTGCAAAAAAACATGTCCATGATGGTGATATTGGTACTGACGGGCGCCGTGATGCTGTTCTTTGGCGGGGCAAGGGTAGCGCACCTTCTTACGCTTGCCGGCATAGCCGCGCCCATAATGGTGCTTGCGGTATTGAAGGAGGATTACAGAAAAGCAAGGGTCACCATGTTCTGGAACCCTTGGGACTCGCCGGCCGACGGCGCGTATCAGCTCCGGCAGTCGCTTATGGCGTTGGGCTCCGGCGGCATATTCGGAAAGGGACTCAACTTCAGCCGGCAGAAGCTGCTCTTCCTCCCATATAGGGAAAGCGACTTTATTTTCGCAATAATAGGCGAGGAGCTTGGGCTCGTCGGCTGTGTGCTGCTTATAGCGGCATACGCGTTTTTGATATACAGGGGCATACGCATAGCCATGCGCTGCAAGGATCGCTTTGGCAGCCTTCTTGCGGCCGGAATAACCTCTGTTATAGGCATGCAGGCAATAATAAATATGGCGGTCGTGGCGAGCATAGCCCCTACCACAGGCCAGACCTTGCCTTTTATAAGCGCGGGAGGCACAAGCCTTGTCATATTCCTCTGCGCCGTGGGCGTGCTGCTCAATATTTCAAGGAATACGCAGTAATAAGCCATAGCGTGAACGAAATTGCTCCTTTTCGCATAATAATGAATGTGCTTAGCATTTTGCGGGAAGGAGAAACAGATGGCATCTATTGTGGTTTCCGGCAGAAGAAGGATATGCGGCGAAGCAAGGGTGACCGGCGCAAAAAACGCCGCTTTGCCGATATTGGCGGCTACGCTTATTGCCCGGGGTCCTGTGGAGCTTGAAAATTGCCCCAGGCTTAAGGACGTTGAAAATATGCTGTGCATATTATCCTCCCTTGGCGCGCAGTGCGAGTATTGCGGCGATACGCTTAAAATAGATACCCGCAGCGCCACGGGCTCCGTAATGCCGCAGAGCATAAGCAAGGAGCTAAGGTCGAGCATATTCATGCTGGGGCCGCTGCTTACACGCTTCGGCAGCGCGGTATGCACCTTCCCGGGCGGCTGCGAGATAGGGCATAGGCCCATAGACCTTCACCTTAAGGGGCTTATGATGCTTGGCGCCGAAATAAGGGAGGAACGCGGGCTTATAATATGCCGCGCAGACAGGCTAAAGGGTGCGGAGATACATCTTGATTATCCAAGCGTAGGCGCAACGGAGAACATAATGATGGCAGCCGCCTGTGCCGACGGTATGACAAGGATATTTAATGCCGCCCGCGAGCCGGAAATAGAGGATCTGGCGCTGTTTTTGAACGAGCTGGGATACTTGGTGGAAGGAGCGGGAAGCTCCACGCTGAGCGTGTATGGCGGCGAGGCGAGGCGCGAAAAAACAACGCACAGGATAATACCCGACAGGATAGTTGCAGGCACGCTTATGGCGGCCGCCGCCATAACGGGCGGAGAGATAAGGCTTAATGATGTTTGTCCGGCGCATGTGGGCAGCATAGCGGCTAAGCTTAAGGAAGCGGGCTGCAAAATAGAACAGCAGGGCATGAGCATGCGGCTTTCGGCTCCGGATAGATTGAATGAGATTCGGCTTATCGAAACCATGCCGTATCCCGGCTTTCCTACCGATATGCAGGCGCAGATGTTCGCGCTTTGCGCCGTGGCAAAGGGAACGAGCGTTATAGTTGAAAACGTGTTTGAAAACCGCTTCAGGCATGCGGCGGAGCTTGGGCGCATGGGCGCAAGCTTCACGCAAAAGGACAGGACGGCCATAATACGCGGCGTGGAAAGACTGACCGGAACAAAGGTGACGGCATGGGATTTGCGCGGCGGAGCGGCGATGGTGCTTGCGGGGCTTGCGGCAGATGGCGAAACGACCATAGAGCATGCCGAGCTTATAGACAGGGGCTATGAAAAGCTGCATGAAACGCTTAACGGCCTCGGCGCTGAGATAAGACTGGAGGAATAAGCTTGAAAGGGGAAGATAGGGAGCAGTGGCGCGCAGCCGGAGCCGGAGAAGGTTCAAGGCTTAATCTTCGACCCTTCAAAAAGGATAACGAGCCTGACGACTATTATAACGGCGAGGCAAAATACGGATACAGCGATGAATATGGCGGCGCTCAGCCGTATGACGCCGCGGAGACAGCTACCGAAAACAACGCCGGAGCGCTTGACCTTGACGGACTGCGGGAGGAAACTACGGCTGCTGATGCGGACGAATACGGGCAGCTTTCTTCAGATATGGCAGAGGGTTCTGCCAAAGCCGAAAGCGAGGAGCCTGAAACAGCCGAAAACAGCGAAAACGATGATATAAACGGCGATGAAGCGGGCCTTCCTTTTGATGAGGACGAGCCGTTTTTTGCCCCTGATGACGATGAGGAAGAGGACAAGCATAAAAAGCGTACCGCAGGCGGAGCTAAAAGGGCCGACGTACGCAGGAAAAAGGTGCTTACCGAAAAGGAAAAGCGCCTGAGGCAAAGACGGCGCAGGCTCATTAAGACGGTGTTTTTAATAACGCTTTGCGCAATGCTTCTGACGGCGGCAGCGCTGACATATTTCCTTTTGATAGTAGACATCATAGAGGTGTATGGCTGCACCCGTTACAGCGCGGAGGAGCTGCTGCAAAACTCCGGCCTGAAAACAGGCAAGCACATATGGCTCGAAAGGACGCAGGAGGCTGAAAGGAAGCTTGAGGAAAACGCATATGTGGCCTCCGCCGTGGTCACAAGGGTGTATCCGGACAAGCTGGTGGTAAACATAACGGAGCGCGAGGAAGCGGCCGTGCTTGTGGGCATGAACGTTCAGGCGGTAATAGACAAGGACGGATATGTGCTCTACATAGGCGCGAGGGCTGATTACACGGGGCTTATAAAAATATCGGGCATGGGCAGCAGCGGCTACCATGTCAACCAGAGATTGGGCGAGGAATCCGACTTCAACTCAAGGACGCTGGTAACGCTGCTTGAGGCGGTGTATTCATCGGGACTTGAAAAAGAGATAACGGGGATAGACCTTGGAAATCCGCTCAGCATAAACATGGATACCGCTTCAGGCGTGATAATACACCTTGGCCAGCCGGACAGGGCGGAGGAGAAGCTTGCAAACTTCAAAACTGTTTTGCCCACGCTGAAAAGCATGGGCATGGCCAACAGAGGGACGCTCGACCTTTCGGCGCAGGGCGATCCGGTCTATTCTCCGGAAAAAACGCCTGAGCCTGTTGAGCCGTCGCCGTCTCCGGAGCCGAATCAGACCTCAGAGCCGGGCCATACTGCGGAGCCGAGCAGCACCGATGAGCCAAGCTCAACAGCTAAACCGGAAAACACTCCGGAGCGCACTCCGGGGCCTACGGACGCGTTCTCCGGCTGATGGAAAACGAACAAAGAACTGGAAAACATGTTTCCTAAACGTAACTTTTGAATCGATCATGCAAATGTTATTGCTAAGGACATTGCGATTGTGGTATGCTGTTAACAAACAGGCTGTACCCTGGATAATAAGCCTTGCCGGCGGAAGGGAGAAGGCATTATGGGCCAGAACACGGCAATACTTGATATTGGCAGCTCAAAGGTCATCTGCCTTATCTGCGGCACCGACGGAAGGGACAACATAATCGTTCAGGGGGCGGGCATAAAGGAGTATCCGGGCTACAAAAGGGGTGCGTTCAGCGATGAGCAGCTGCTCTCCGATGCTATTGTGGAGGCTCTTGGCGCCGCGGAAGCCGAGGCAAGGCACAGGGTAAGGGATATCTCCGTGGGCGTACCGGCTCCCTTTACCAGGCTCGTTTTGCAAAGGGGCGAAATAAGCTTTAAGGGCAAAAGCAAAAGGATAAGCCACAGGGATATTGACGAAGTTATTAACGCATCGCTTGATTTTGCCGCGCCGGAGGGGTATTCTCTTATACACAGCACGCCTGTTGAATTCAGCGTGCAGGAAGCCGTGCGGGCGGACATGCCCATAGGCGTGATGGCGGAAGGCTTAAGCGCCACTGTATCGCACCTTTATGTTGAAAACCGCTTTAAGCAGCTTGTGAGCGACGCTCTTTTGCGCGTCGGGCTTGACGCGGACATGTATATAGCCGTACCCTTGAGCGAAGGGGTGTTCGTGATACCGGAGGAGGAACGCTCCGAAAAAGCCGTGCTTATAGATTCCGGCGCGACGCATACGGACGTTGCCGTGGTAAAGAACGCGGCGCTAATTGATATGCGCACAATAGATGTTGGCGGCAGCCATTTCACATCGGATTTAAGCTACGGCATAGGCATCAGGGAAGCGGTAGCTGAAAACGTGAAGCGGCGCTATGTTTATTCCCTTGATTATCAGGACAGTATAGACACTATACGCGTGCCTGGCGGCGGAATGATGTATGTGGAGCATGAGGCTATACAGTTTATAGTCGAGGAGCGCACAAGGGAGCTTGCAGGGCTGATACGCGCAGCGCTTGGCGAAATGGGCGTTGAGATAAACGAACGGGTTCCGATATATATGACCGGCGGCGGGCTTACGCTGATGCGCGGCTGCTGCGAATTTATGGAAAGGCAGCTCGGCGCGCCCATACAGGTGCGCATGCCGTGGATGCCGCGGCTGTCGTCGCCCAACTATGCAAGCGCGTTTTCCGTGATGGATTTTGTTATGCATGCCGGCGATGACGATAACGCCGGAAGGCTTGAGGGTATAAGCCCGGGTAAAAGCGTTTTTAAGAAGCTGAAAGACTTCTTCAAATAATAAGGAGGATAAGATATATGCCGTTTGGACTGGATTTTGAAAGCAGCCAGCCTGCCCAGCTAAAAGTCGTTGGCGTAGGAGGCGCGGGAAACAACGCCGTGAACCGCATGATACAGTACGGCCTTAAGGGGGTAGAGTTCATATCGGTAAACACCGATAAGCAGGCGCTTTATCATTCGCGCGCCGGTCAGAAGGTTCAGATAGGCGAAAAGGTGACCAAGGGACTTGGCGCCGGAGCGGACCCGGAAATGGGGCGCAAGGCTGCCGAGGAAAGCAGGGAGGCTATAACCGAGGCTATAAAGGATAGCGACCTTGTGTTCATAACCGCGGGAATGGGCGGCGGAACGGGCACGGGCGCGGCGCCGATAGTGGCCTCCTGCGCAAAGGAGCTTGGCATACTTACCATAGGCGTGGTTACAAAGCCGTTCAGCTTTGAAGGCAAGGTAAGGATGAACAATGCCATAAACGGCATAACCAACCTGAAGGAAAGCGTTGATACGCTTATAATCATACCTAACGACAGGCTGCTGGACACCGTGAACAACGTGACCTTCACGGAGGCATTCTGCATAGCGGACGATGTGCTTCGCCAGGGCATACAGGGCATAAGTGACCTTATTTCACAGCCTGGCATAGTAAACCTTGACTTTGCCGATATCCGCACCATAATGAGGGAGCGCGGCATGGCCCATATGGGCATAGGCATGGCTTCCGGTGAAAACAGGAGCATAGAGGCTGCCAGGCAGGCTGTTGAAAGCAACCTGCTTGAGACAAGCATAACAGGCGCGCGCGGACTGATTATCAACATAACCGGCGGGCCGCAGATGGGCCTGAAGGAAGTAAACGAGGCTGCCGAGTACATTAGGGACTTTGCAGACCCGGGCGCGAACATCATATTCGGCGCGGGCATAGACGACGAGCTTGGCGATTCCATACGCATAACCGTTATAGCTACGGGCTTTGAAGGGGCCGAGCAGGTGGCCGAAAAGAAGCCCGAAAACGCGGTGAGGCAGACCATAGGCTCCATGAAGGCGCAGAAGAGCGAGCCTAAGGGGCCGGAGATGAACTGGTACGAGCGTCCGCGCACGAGGAAGCCGGAGTACTCCAACCCCTTGCCCGACGGCGAGGAGGTAACGCCCCACATCACAAGGAAGGATCTTAACAAGGCGGAGTATAACCCCAAGGAAAAGAACAACCTTGATCTTCCAAGCTTCCTTAGAAACAGGGGAGAATAAAGCATAAAAGCCGAGGGCCTGAAAAAGGCCCTTTTGAGAGTATCGAAAAAGTGGCTGAACGCCACTTTTTCGAGTTTTCACGGGTTTTGCCTCTCACATTCGCTCCCGGGCGGCAAAACCCGAAAGGTACGAAAACCTTTGGGTTTTCATCCGTTCTGACGTGCATGCCGTCAGAGCCGGAATGAGCTTAAGGGGCAGCCGCCCCTTAACAACCCCAGTTTCAGGCTGCGAGGGCCTGAAAAAGGCCCTTTTGCTGATTTTGGGGCAGCTTATAATCAATATCACAACTTGTACGCCTTTATTTAAGCCAATCGGTGATATCCTATAACTATTATATCCATATCGCTTTTTACGCCGTTAAAGCGGCGCGTGGCGGCAGGAATACTTCCATACCCTCTTCGACAGCGTATCCGCAAAGCCGCATCTGTTGTTCTACACATGTATGCAAGCACATATGATAAAGTATCCAAGGGTGATGGACGAATGTATATCGAGCTGTACGCGCTGGACAACATGCTTATGGACGCGCTTATACTAAGGCTTGCGGCAAGCCTTGTTGCAAGAAAAGCGGGTATTAAGCGACTGCTGCTATTCAGCTTTATAGGCAGCGTTATGGCAACGATATCCATAGTGTGGCCCATAGCCCTATCGCTGCCGGCAAAGCTTATACAGGGCTGCGTGCTGGCCTTCTTTCTGAGGTGGGAGGGGATAAGGCGGTATATCGAAAGCGTGTTTGCGGTGCTGATAAGCGCATGCATAGCCTCCGGAACGGCGCTTGCGCTTTCTCAGCTTGTAAACGCCGGGGGCGAACACGGCGGCGCGCTGCTGCTGCCAAGGTTTGCACGCTTGATGCTGATATCCGCCGCTGCCGCGCTGCTGCTGCCAAGGCTCATACGCGCCTTCAGGCAAAAAAGGGCCTTTAGCTGCGGCGCGGCCAAGCTGAGCTTTAGTGCGTTTGGCAAAAACTATGAGCTTTGCGCCATACGGGATTCCGGCTGCACGCTTGCAGAGCCTGTATCCGGCCTGCCGGTTATAATAGCTTACCTGCCGGAGCTTAATGAAAACGCGCATATACCCGTGCCTATGCACAGCGTTGCAGGCAGCGCTATGGTATACGCATTTGTTCCGGATAAGGTGAGCATAGACGGGGTAGATACGGACGCGCTGATAGCCGTTATATCTAACAGAATACATGGGGCCGATGCGCTTATACCGTATCAAATAGCAAAGGAGAGCCTATGAAGAAGCTTTTTGCGGCATTGCTGGAGAAAATATATAAGCTGTTCGGCATAGCCGGTCCGGTATACTATGTTAACTGCGGAGAGGCGCTGCCGCCGCCGCTTTCAAAAGAGGAGGAGGCGGAGTGCATATCCGCGCTTGCAAGCGGCGATGAAAACATGCGCAGGGTGCTTATAGAGCGCAATTTGAGGCTTGTGGTATACATAGCAAGAAAGTTTGAAAACACCGGCGTGAACATAGAGGACCTTATATCCATAGGCGCGATAGGGCTGATAAAGGCAGTGAACACATTCGATACGGAAAAGAAGATAAAGCTCGCCACATACGCATCGCGCTGCATAGAAAACGAGATACTGATGTACCTTAGACGCAGCTGCCGGCTAAAGCTGGAGGTATCGCTTGACGAGCCGCTAAACATAGACTGGGACGGTAACGAGCTTCTGCTTTCTGACATCCTTGGCACGGATAACGACCTTGTCTGCCGGAATATAGAGGAGGAGGTGGACAGGGAGCTGCTTAAAATCGCCATGAACAAGCTCAGCCCAAGGGAAAGGCGAATAATGGAGCTTAGATTCGGCCTTGGGGGCAGGAGGGAGCTTACGCAAAAGCAGGTGGCCGACATGATGGGTATATCGCAAAGCTATATATCCAGGCTTGAAAAACACATACTCAAGATACTTAGGCGCGAGATGCAGCAGCTAAGCGGCATGTGATGAAATAGCAAAATAAAAAGGCGGATAATGGAGCTATCCGCCTTTTTAGTTGCAGTTACGCCTGAGCCCAGGGCATTGAAGCTATCGCCTTAAGCTCGTCCCTTATCTTTATTTTTTGTGGGCATGCCGCCTCGCACTTGCCGCAGCGTATGCAGCATTGCGCCCTGCCATAAGGCGGGATATCCTTATAGTCCTTGGCGGCCATAGCGTCGTTTTGATAGCGCTGATATTCGTTCCATATTGAGAATATCCTTGGTATCTCGACCCCGCTTGCGCAGGGCATGCAGTATTTGCACCTTGTGCAGCCGTTGTTTGGCCTTGATTTGAGCGCGGCTATAGCTTCGTCAAGAGCTACCTTTTCATGGTCGCTAAGCGGAATGTATGGTGAGAAGGTGCCAAGATTATCCTCAAGCTGTTCTTCGCTGCTCATGCCGCTTAGTATCACCCTGACATTGTCGAAGCCGGCAAGATACCTGAACGCCCATGAAGCGATGCTGCTTTGAGGAGCGGCCGCTTTAAGCGGGGCTGAAGCGTATTCCGGAAGCGAAGCGAGCGTGCCGCCCTTTACAGGCTCCATTATAACGCAGGGTATGCCCTTCGCTTCGGCATATGCAAGCCCTTGAAGACCCGCCTGATGCTCGGTATCCATATAGTTGAGCTGTATCTGGCAAAAATCCCAGCGGCGATGGTCTATTATGCGCTTGAATACGGCGTACGGCGCATGGAAGGAGAAGCCAAGCTTCCTTATCCTGCCGAGCCGCTTCTGCTCAACAAGAAAATCGACTATGCCAAGCTTAAGGCATTTTTCCCACTTTTCCTCATCAAGCGCATGGAGAAGATAATAATCCACATACTCGCTATGCAGATGCTCAAGCTGAGTATCGAATATTTCCCTGGCTTTATCAAGACTGTCTATCGCCCATATGGGGAGCTTGGTGGCAAGATAAAAGCTGTCCCTGGGCAATTTGCTCATCACCTTGCCCACAAAAGGCTCGCTTTTGCCGCTGTGGTAAGGCCATGCGGTGTCAAAATAGTTTATGCCCGCCTCATATGCGCGCAGCAGCAGCGCCTCGGCCCTTGCCTCGTCTATATTGCCTGCATCGTCCGTGGGGAAACGCATACAGCCGTATCCTAACAGGGAAACCCTGTTCCCAGCCATTTCACGATAGTCCATTGTGCTCCTCCTGCAATAATGGTATGCCTTTATAAAGCTTATCAGTCTATATAGCGGATCTTGCCCGGCTCTATTCCCTTTATGCCAAGGCCTGGCTCGCTGCCGAGGGATATCAGCTTTTCATTGAACACTGCGCCGCCGATTATCGGGTCTTCCTTGCAAAGCACGGGCCCGTCAAGGTCTATCTTTGTTATTATGCCCCTTGCGCAGGCAAGATGCACAGCCGCGGTAACGCTTATCTTGGCTTCGAGCATGCAGCCTATCATGCACTCCACGCCGTAAACCTCGGCTGCGGAGGCTATCTTTAGCGCGTTTGTTATGCCGGCGCACTTCATAAGCTTTATGTTTACCATATCGGCGGCGCCCATCTGCATTATCTTAAGCGCGTCGGCGGGGCTGAACACGCTTTCGTCAGCAAGCACGGGAACGTAGCTCCTTTCGGTAACGTACTTCATGCCGTCAAAATCAAGCGCCTTAACGGGCTGCTCAACGAACTCTATATCGAGTCCGCGCTCCTGCATATCGTTGAGTATGCGCACGGCCTGCTTCGGGGTCCAGCCCTGGTTGGCGTCTATGCGGATACATATGTCCTTAGGCACCACCTCGCGTATGGCGCTGAGGCGGGCAACGTCGAGCGAGGGATCGCTGCCGACCTTTACCTTAAGGCAATCATAGCCCCTTTCAACGGCGCTTATAGCGTCCCGCTGCATCTCCTCCGGCTTGTTAACGCTTATGGTTATATCGGTAACTATGCTGGAGCGGCTGCCGCCAAGCAGCTTATATACGGGTATTTTGTAAAGCTGGCCGTAAAGATCCCACAATGCCATGTCCGCAGCGGCCCTGGCTGAGGTGTTGTGTACTATGCAGCCGTTGAGGGCTTTGGTAAGGCTTTCAAAATCGTCAACCTCTTTGCCGACTATGGTCTTAATAATGTGATCCTTAAGCGCGCCGATTATAGCTCCTGTGGTATCGCCGGTTATAACGCCTGTCGGCGGCGCTTCGCCATAGCCTACGGCGCCGGTGTCCGTATGTATCTCAACTATAACGTCTTCAACGCTGTTCACGGAACGCAGCGCAGTTTTGAAGGGAACGCGCAGCGGCACAGATATCATGCCGAGCCGTACATCTGTTATTTTCATACCGATCTCCTTTGAATAGAATGACTGATGGAATTATAGCACGGATATATGCGCGTTTTCAACGCCGTTGCGTCAAATATTGCAGTATTTACTTTGTAGAGCGTTAACAACTGTGCTATAATAAGGCCGCTTATGATAGGAGGTAATCATAATGAACACCTATGAAACGATAAACGCGCAGGCAAACGCCGCGATAGATGAGCTTTTTTATGCGGCAGATACGCTTAAAAAGGGCGATATGCTGGTGATAGGCTGCTCCACCAGCGAGATAATGGGAAAGCTTATAGGCACAGGCTCAAGCGTTGAAGCCGCAAAGGCCGTTATGGACGCGGTGCTGCCCAAGGTCAAGGAAAGGGGACTCTATCTTGCCGTGCAGTGCTGCGAGCACCTTAACCGCTGCCTTGTTGTTGAGCGCGAGTGTATGGAACGCTATGGCCTGCAGCAGGTATGGGTAAAGCCTCAGCTGCATGCTGGCGGAGCGTTTTCTATGGAAGCGGTTGCAAGGTTTAACGACCACGTTATGGTGGAGGACCTTCGCGGCAGGGCGAGCGCCGGCATGGATATAGGCGGCACCTTCATAGGCATGCATATGCACCCGGTCGTGGTGCCGGTACATGCAAAAACAAGGCATATTGGCGACGCTAACGTGACGATGGCGCGCACAAGGCCAAAATATGTCGGCGGCCCGCGCGCGGCGTATGACGAGATGCCGCACAGATAACGCCGCCCCCCCCACGGGACGCATCCCGGCTCCGTCCCTTAACAACCCCAGGGCTTATTGGCAGGCAAGAGATATATTATCTTATATGTCTAAAAAAGTGTTGCACTTTTTAACTGGGTGCAATATAATTACTGAAGTTATACCAAAGCTTCGGGTCTGTGGTTGAAAGTCGATGCCAGTCGCAGGCAAAACGATCCACATAAGCGGGCAAAAATGCCCGTGAGCATGGTGCGGCTTAGATGTAAGTCCGTCCGCATGTATTGTGCGAGAGGGTGTGTAGTGGGAGGCTGTAAGCTCAGTAGCGAAAGCTCCGGACGGCGAGTGTGGGGGCAAAGATCAGGTCAGCCGAGGTTTGGTAGAACGAAAAATAAAATTACAAGGGGAAAACACACACATGTTCCAGGACAAGACATTGGTATGCAAGGATTGCGGCGCTGAATTCGTATTCACGGCCGGTGAGCAGGAATTCTATGCCGAGAAGGGCTTCCAGAATGAGCCCATCCGTTGCAAGGCGTGCAGGAACGCTCGTAAATCCCAGCGCTCCGGCGAGCGTGAGATGTACGACGCCGTTTGCGCGGCGTGCGGCGCGCCCACCAAGATTCCTTTCGTTCCCAAGAACGACAGGCCCATCTACTGCTCTGCCTGCTTCCAGGCGCGCAGGGGTAAATAAGCTTTTTGCTTAACTAACAGCCTGCATTTTTGAGGCGCAGAACGTCCCCCACCTTTGGGGCTAATCCCCTTTGTTCCGCAGCAGCGGCATAACGGTGAATTAGAAAAGGCAATGAAAGGCTCCGGTATTTCCGGAGCTTTTTTGACGTGCAAAAAAATGAATGAAAACTGATACGATGCTTTACATAATTATACTGTATACAAGGATACCGGAATACGGGAATCCTTGGGCGCGGATATACAAAAAACCAAGAGAAATAAGCAAAAATTATATAATACGCTTAAAAACGGCTCAGCTATACAGTATGAATAAAACATCAAAATTTGTATAGACATTTTTGCCGTGATGCAGTACAATCATGCTTGGCGGGCAGGCATATATGCATAACCCGCCCAAAATGATTGCAGAGGTTTGTATTGATGAGCAAAATCGAAATCAACCGGAAATGGTGCAAGGGCTGCGGCATCTGCGCGGCATTCTGCCCTAAAAAGGTGCTGGGCCTCGATGAAGAGGCTGAAAAGGCCACGGTGGTTAATCCGGAGGCATGCATTGCCTGCATGATGTGCGAGCTGCGCTGCCCCGATCTGGCTATTAGGGTGATTAAGGAGGAAGAGAAATGAGCAAGGCTATCCTACTTCAGGGCAACGAAGCCTGCGTTCTGGGCGCTATAAAGGCCGGCATGCGCCTTTTTGCCGGTTATCCAATAACTCCCTCTTCCGAAATAGCGGAGCAGTCAAGCATACTGCTTCCCAAAGTGGGCGGCAAATTCCTCCAGATGGAGGACGAGATCGCCTCTATAGCCGCTGTTTGCGGCGCGAGCCTTGCGGGTCTTAAGGTCATGACCGCTACGAGCGGCCCGGGCTTCTCTCTCAAGCAGGAGCTTATAGGCTATGCCTCAATGGCGGAGCTGCCCATAGTGGTGGCTATGATAATGCGCGCAGGCCCCTCTACCGGCCTTCCCACCTCCCCCGCTCAGGGCGACGTGATGCAGGCCCGCTGGGGTACCCACGGCGATCACCCGATGATAACCGTTTGCCCGAGCTCCGTAAAGGAAATGTACGAGCTGACGATAAAGGCCTTCAACTTTGCTGAAATGTACCGCACGCCCGTGCTGCTGATGACTGACGAGGTCATAGCCCACATGCGCGAGGGCGTTGAGCTTAAGGAGAGCTATGAGATAGTTGACCGCGTGCGCCCTGCCGAGGCTCCCAGCAAGGATTATCTGCCGTATAAGGTGGAGGAGGGCAGCATGGTCCCGCCCATGCCTGCATATGGCGACGGATATCATTTCCATGTGACCGGACTTTCTCATGGCGAGACCGGCTTCCCCACCAACACTCCGGCCGTACATGAGAAGCTCATGCAGAGGATAAACGGCAAGGTGAAGGAAAACGACCCCAACTTTGCCATAAACGAAAAGTATATGACCGACGATGCGGAGCATATATTTGTGGCCTACGGCTCGGTGGCAAGGACCTCCCTGAACATAGTCAAGAGGCTGCGCAGCGAGGGCGTAAAGGCCGGCCTTTTCACCGTAAAGATGCTTTGGCCGTTCCCCAAGACCGAATATCAGTCCCTGCTTAACGAGAACGTTAAGAATATTATCGTTCCGGAAATGAACCTTGGCCAGTATGTTGGCGAGGTGGAGCGTTATACCGAGGGCAAGGCTAAGGTAAGCCTTATAGCCAAGGCCTCAGGCGAGCTGTTCAAGACTGAAGAACTTTACAACGACACAATGGCGGTGATTTCAAAATGACTAACGTAACAGATTATCTCAGGCAGTCCCACATGCCCCATATCTGGTGCCCCGGCTGCGGCAACGGCATCGTTATGGGTAACATAATCCGCGCCATAGACGAGCTTGGGCTCGACAGGGACAAGACCGTTATCGTATCCGGCATCGGCTGCTCCTCCCGCGCCCCCGGATACATGGATTTTGACACGCTGCACACCGCTCACGGGCGCGCGCTTCCTTTTGCCACGGGCATAAAGATGGCCAATCCCGAGCTTAACGTGATAGTGATATCCGGCGATGGCGACGCTACCGCAATAGGCGGCAACCACTTTATACATGCCTGCCGCAGGAACGTCAACATGACGCTTGTTGTTGTCAACAACTGCATCTACGGCATGACCAGCGGCCAGTATTCGCCCATGACGCCGACCGGCAAGTTCGCTACCACCGCCGTTTACGGCAATATAGACAGGCCCTTCGACCTTGTCAACCTTGCTGAAGGCGCCGGCGCCACCTACGTTGCCCGCGGCAGCGTATATCATGCCATGCAGACCAAGAACTACATAAAGCACGCCATAGAGCACAAGGGCTTTTCCGTTGTGGAATGCCTGTCCACCTGCCCCACCTATTATGGGCGCAGGAACAAGATAGGCGACGCCGTAACGATGATGGAAAGGCTGCGCGACGACTGCACTATGCTAAAGCCGGGCGTGACAGAGTATGATAAGCCCTTTGTTATAGGCGAGTTTGTGAACAAGCAGGCCAAGGAGCGGTTCCGGCGGACAGGGCATAATCTCTGCCGGTATAATATTGGCCGCGGCCGCCGTGCATGACGGCAAGTATGCCATACAGAGCCAGAGCTACGGCCCGGAGGCCCGCGGCGGCTCGTCAAAGGCTGAGGTCGTTATAAGCGAGGAGCCTATCGACTACCCCAAGGCTACCACTCCCGACTATCTTCTTTGCCTTACTGACGACGCTTTCAAGACCTATGGCCTTGTTGCGGATGAAAAGACCGTTATATTCGTGGATTCCTCCATGCATACGGACGGCAGCGGCAAAAACGTGATAAAGGTTCCAATTCTTGCCGCAGCGCATGAGATAAATCCGCAGGGCGCAAACGTGATAGCGGTATCCTTCCTCGTAGCCTATACCGGTCTTGTAAGGCGCGAGAGCGCGCTTGAATCCCTTAAGGAGCAGTTCCCGCGCTTTATAGAAAAGAACATGAAGTGCGCGGAAGCGGGCTTTAAGTTCGCAGACGAGCTGCTTAACAAGTAAAAAGCTTATTATCCCACCTGCCGCATTTCAGCAGGTGGGATATGTATACACAAACGAGTTAAAATAGTGTACAATTAGTAGGATTCAGATAAACACACCCAATTATGAGAAAGGACGGTACAGCATGGAACCACTCAGAATCGACCACGTCGGTATAGCGGTGAACAGCCTTGACGAGATGAGGCCCTTCTACGAGGCGCTCGGCCTTAAGAGCAACGGCATAGAAGAAGTTGAGCAGCAGAAGGTGCGCGTGGAGTTCTATCCCTGCGGAGACAGCGAGATAGAGCTGCTTGAAAGCACCACGGAGGATGGCCCTATCGCCAAATTTATTGAAAAGAAGGGCGCTGGCATACAGCATATAGCCATACGCGTGCCGGATATAAAGGCCGCTATAGCAGAGATGCAGGAAAAAGGCTTCCGCATGATAGATACGGAGCCAAGGTACGGAGCGGGCGGCGCGAGCATAGCTTTTATGCACCCCAAGGCTTCCGGCGGCGTGCTTATTGAGCTTACCGAAAGAAAGTAAGGAGATATATTGATGGAAACCAAGATAGATTTGCTTTACGAAAAGAAGGATAAAATAGCGGCAGGCGGCGGCGAAAAGCGCATAGCCAAGCAGCATGATGCCGGCAAGCTTACAGCAAGGGAAAGGCTCAACTATCTGCTTGACGAGGGCAGCTTTGTTGAGCTTGACGCTTTTGTTGAAAGCCGTTACGGCGCGGGCAACGCCGGCGACGGCGTAGTTACCGGCTACGGCATGATAGAGGGAAGGCTCGTATACGTTTACGCGCAGGACTTTACCGTTGTAGGCGGCTCGCTGGGCGAGATGCATGCAAAGAAGATATGCAAGGTGCTTGACCTTGCGCTTAAGATGGGCGCGCCGGTAATAGGCCTCAACGACAGCGGCGGAGCAAGGATACCCGAAGCTGTCGACGCGCTTTCCGGCTACGGCAACATATTCTACAGGAACACCATAGCCTCGGGCGTAGTTCCCCAGATATCTGCAATAATGGGCCCCTGCGCAGGCGGCGCCGTGTATTCTCCGGCGCTTACGGACTTCATATTCATGTCCGACAAGACCTCCTATATGTTCATAACCGGTCCTCAGGTAATAAAGACCGTTACAAGGGAAGAGGTCACAAGCGACGCGCTTGGCGGCGCCATGGTACACAACCAGAAATCCGGCGTTGCGCACTTTGTATATCCTGACGAGTATCAGACGCTTGACGGCATAAGGCGGCTGATAAGCTTCCTGCCTTCGTCCAACCGCGAGAGCGCGCCTATACGTTATGCTGGCGACGATGTGAACAGGGTTTGCGAGAACCTTAACGAGATAATGCCCGAAAGCAGCAACAAGGCTTACGAGATGAAGACCGTTATAAAGAGCGTTATCGACGACGGCGACTTCTTTGAGGTGCAGCCCTACTATGCCAAGAACATGATAACCGGCTTTGGCCGCATAGGCGGAAGGTCGGTAGGCATATTGGCAAACGAGCCTACCGTTATGGCAGGCAGCCTTGATATCAACGCCTCCGACAAGGCGGCAAGGTTCATCTCAATATGCGATAGCTTCAATATACCCCTGCTTACGTTTGTTGACGTGCCCGGCTTCCTGCCCGGCGTGAATCAGGAATACGGCGGAATAATACGCCACGGCGCAAAGATGCTTTACGCCTATTCCGAGGCTACATGCCCCAAGATTACCGTTGTCACAAGAAAGGCTTACGGCGGGGCGTATCTTGCCATGTGCTCAAAGGATCTTGGCGCGGATATGGTGTTTGCATGGCCCACGGCCGAAATAGCCGTTATGGGACCCGACGGCGCGGCCAACATTGTCTACCGCAAGGAGATAGAGGCCAGCGAGAACCCGCAGGAGACCCGCAAGCAGATGATAGAGGAATACAGAAAGAATTTTGCAAACCCCTATCAGGCGGCGTCGCGCGGCTTTGTTGACGACGTTATAGAGCCGGCGCTTACAAGGGTACATGTTGCAAGCGCGCTGAGCATGCTCGAAAGCAAAAAAGAAACCAGACCCGAGAAGAAACACGGCAATTTCCCCGTTTAAGCCAAGGAGGAACATATAATGGCAAACGAAGAGACCCAGTATACAAGGCCGTCGCTCGACGAATTTCCGGTACCTGCCTACGATGAATGGAAGGCTGCCGCGATAGAGTCATTGAAGGGCGCCGACTTTGATAAAAAGCTGCTTACCAAAACATATGAGGGCATAACCCTTAAGCCCATATACACCGACGCTGACTATTCCCTCAATCCTTCGCGCCCCGGCGAGGGCGATTACCTGCGCGGCACCGACCCTGCGGGCTATATGCACGCGCCCTGGGCCATTGCCCAGCAGGTGGAGGCTGTTTCGCCTGAAAAGGCAAACGCGCTTATACTGCATGAGCTTGAAAAGGGAGCGACGGCGGTGAACGTTGACCTTTGCACGGGCGTCGACGTTGAAAACGAAGCCGGCATGAAGGCTCTTTTCGCAGGCGTTATGCTGCCCGCTGCCGCGTTGCATGTAAAGTGCGGCGCAAGCGCCATAAAGAAGCTTGAAATGGCTAAGAACGTCATAGACGGCTTTGACAAGGCGGAGGGCTGCTTCGGCGCGGACCCGATAGGCAAGATAGCGCTGAGCGGCGGCATAAAGAAGAGCATGGAAGAAGCCTATGACGACATGGCAAGCTCCGTCAGGTTCGCCAAGGCAAACGCGCCCAAGCTGCGCACCGTGATAGCTGACGGCAGCGTATACGCAAACGGCGGCGCAACGGCCGTGCAGGAGGCTGCCTACGTTATAGCCACAGCCAGCGACTACATAGCTTCAATGACGGACAGGGGCATAAGCGCGGACGATGCGGCTGGCAGCATAAGGCTTTGCGTATCGCTCGGCTCCAACTTCTTTATGGAGATAGCCAAGCTCAGGGCCATGCGCGTTGTGTTCGCAAGGATGGCCAGGGCTTACGGCGCGGGGGACGAGGCTGCCAAGGCGGATGTTTTTGCCAGCACATCGGCATTTACAAAGACCGTATTCGATCCCTATGTGAACATACTCAGGGCCACTACGGAGGCCTTCTCCGGCGTAGTTGGCGGCATAAACGCTATGAACGTATCCCCGCTTGACGAAGCCATTGGTGAAAGCGATGAGACCTCAAGAAGGATAGCGAGGAATCTTCAGCTTATGCTGAGGGAGGAGTTTGACCTTCTGCACCCCGTTGATCCTGCGGGCGGAAGCTGGTATGTTGAAACGCTCACCAATCAGCTTATAGAGGCTATAGCTGAAAAGTTCAAGGATATAGAGGCAAAGGGCGGCATGCTCGAGCTGCTTAAAGCGGGCGAGATACAGGCCGAGGTCAAGAATGTGCTTGACGAAAGGTTCAAAAAGCTTGCCACAAGGGCTGACAGGGCCGTTGGCACCAACATGTATGCCAACATGACCGAGAAGCCGCTTGAAAGGGCTCCCAAGGAAAAGAAGAAGCCCTGCTGCTGCCAGTGCGAGTTCTCAATAAGCGTTGAGCCGATAAAGCCGCACCGCTGGACAGAGCAGTTTGAGGCGCTGAGGAAGGCCACTGACGAGGCTGCCGAAAAGACGGGCAAGCGCCTGAGCGCGTTCCTTGTGAATATGGGGCCTATACCCCAGCATAAGGCGAGAGCTGATTTTTCAAGGGGATTCCTTGAGGTGGGCGGCATAAACGTCATAGGCAACGATGGCTTTGAATGTCCCAACTGCGCAATAAAGGCCGCCTGCGAAAGCGGAGCCGATGTGGCCGTTATATGCTCAACGGACGATACTTATCCGGAGCTTGTTCCCTCAATAGCCAGGGGCATAAAGGAAAAAGCGCCCAACATGCTGGTCATGCTTGCAGGCGCTCCGGCGGCGGAGTTCAAGCAGAGCTATGACGAGGCCGGCGTTGATGACTACATACACGTTAAGGCGAACTGCCTTGAGATACTCAGAAGGATCCAGAGCGAAAGGGGGATAGGCTGATGAGCATAAGACCCGATTTTTCAAAGGTTGATTTTACCGCTCCTTCAACCGAAAAGGAGACCAGGGAGCAGTGGGCAGCGCGCGTTAAGGCCGAGACAGGCATGAGCGTTGAAGAGCTTGTTACCCACACCATGGAGCAGATAGACGTTCAGCCCAACTACACCAGGGCTGACATAAAGGACGCCGTGCATACCGGCTACACTGCGGGACTTCCTCCTTTCCTGAGGGGACCATATCCCACCATGTATGTTACCAGGCCCTGGACCGTGCGCCAGTACGCCGGCTTCTCCACGGCAGAGGAATCAAACGCCTTTTACAGAAGGAATCTCGCTGCCGGACAGAAGGGACTTTCAATAGCGTTCGACCTTGCTACGCACAGGGGCTATGACTCAGATCACCCCAGGGTGATAGGCGATGTTGGCAAGGCCGGCGTTGCCGTTGATTCGATACTTGATATGGAGATACTGTTCAAGGGCATACCTCTTGACCAGATGTCCGTTTCAATGACCATGAACGGCGCCGTGCTGCCTATAATGGCGTTCTACATACTGGCTGCCGAGGAGCAGGGCGTTGACAAGTCAAAGCTGGCCGGCACCATACAGAACGATATACTTAAGGAGTTCATGGTGAGGAATACCTACATCTATCCTCCCAAGACCTCCATGCGCATAATAGGCGATATATTTGCCTATACGGCAAAGTACATGCCCAAGTTCAATTCAATATCCATATCCGGCTATCATATTCAGGAGGCCGGAGCTACTGCGGATATAGAGCTTGGTTATACGCTTGCGGACGGCCTTGAGTATATAAGGACGGGTATAGCTGCCGGACTTAGCATAGACGCGTTTGCCCCCAGGCTCTCCTTCTTCTGGGGAATGGGCAAGAACTACTTTATGGAGGTCGCCAAGATGCGCGCAGGCCGTGTGCTTTGGGCGAAGATAATAAAGGAATTCGGGCCTAAGCTTGATAAGTCCATGGCGCTGAGGACGCATTGCCAGACCTCCGGCTGGAGCCTTACCGCGCAGGATCCTTTTAACAACGTTGCAAGGACGTGTATGGAGGCTATGGCCGCCGCTCTTGGCCATACGCAGAGCCTGCATACCAATGCGCTTGACGAGGCTATAGCGCTGCCTACGGACTTCTCTGCGCGCATAGCCAGAAATACCCAGCTGTATATACAGGACGAAACAAGGGTCTGCAAGGTGGTTGACCCGTGGGGAGGCTCATACTATGTTGAGGCGCTTACGGATGAGCTTATAAAGAGGGCTTGGGGCCACATACAGGAGGTTGAAAAGCTTGGCGGCATGGCAAAGGCCATAGAGACCGGACTGCCCAAGATGAGGATAGAGGAGGCCGCCGCAAGGCGTCAGGCCAGGATAGACTCCGGCAGGGAAAACATAGTTGGCCTCAACTACATGCAGCTTGAGCATGAGGACGCTATAGACATTCTTGAGGTGGATAACACCGCCGTTCGCGAGGCACAGATAGCAAGGCTCAATAAGCTGAGGGCGAACAGGGATAATGAAAAGGTACAGCAGTGCCTTGACGCAATAACAAAGTCCGTTGAGACCGAAGAAGGCAACCTGCTTGAGCTTGCCGTTGAGGCGGCGCGCGCAAGGGCGAGCCTTGGGGAGATATCTATGGCAGTTGAAAAGGTATGCGGCAGGCATAAGGCGGTCATACGCTCCATATCGGGCGTGTATTCAAAGGAATCCTCCGACACGGCGGAGATAGAGCATGTGCGCAAGATGACCGATGAGTTTGAAAAGAGAGAGGGCCGCCGTCCGCGCATAATGGTAGCTAAGATGGGCCAGGACGGGCATGACAGGGGCGCCAAGGTAGTCGCCACCGCGTATGCCGACATGGGCTTTGACGTTGACGTAGGGCCGCTGTTCCAGACTCCGGCTGAGACTGCAAGGGACGCTGTTGATAACGACGTGCATATAGTGGGCATGAGCTCGCTCGCCGCCGGGCATAAGACGCTGCTGCCTCAGCTTATGGATGAGCTTAGGAAGCTCGGCAGGGAGGATATAATGGTGGTAGTCGGCGGCGTGATTCCGGCGCAGGATTACGACTTCCTTTACAAGGCCGGAGCCGCGTGCATATTCGGGCCGGGCACCAGGATACCGCAGGCCGCTGAAGAGATGCTCAATAAGCTTAACGAGCGCCTTGGCTATACGGACGAAGAATAAAGAAATGGCTGAAAAGAAAAGCGAGAATTATAAACCCGAATGGACGCCGGATAACGCGGGGAGCGAGTTTGCCTCCAGCGTTATGCCGGGCGTGGAGGACTGCGGGGCGCCTGTGGCGGCGCCCCGCAGCTTCAAACGCAGAGAAATCAGCGTTGACGAGTACGTTGAAGGCGTGCTTAGGGGCGACAGGCGCATACTTGCGCAGGCCATAACGGTTGTGGAAAGCAATTCCGAAAAGCATTTTAAGCTTGGTCAGGAAATAATCAGAAGGATACTACCGCACACGGGCAATTCCGTGCGCGTTGGCATAACGGGCGTACCAGGGGCGGGCAAAAGCACGTTTATAGAGTGCTTTGGCAACATGCTTTGCGATAGGGGCAGGAGGGTTGCCGTGCTGGCGGTTGATCCCACAAGCGCCATATCAAGGGGCAGCATACTGGGCGACAAAACAAGGATGGAAAAGCTTGCAAGGCGGCCCGAGGCTTTTATAAGGCCATCGCCTTCAGGCGGTACGCTTGGCGGCGTAACGAGGAAGAGCAGGGAGACCATGCTGCTTTGCGAGGCTGCGGGCTTCGATACCATATTGGTAGAGACCGTGGGCGTGGGCCAAAACGAGACCTCGGTAAGGGCGATGGTGGACTTTTTCTTAGTTATAACCATAGCCGGAGCCGGAGACGACCTGCAGGGCATAAAGAAGGGCGTTATAGAAACGGCGGACGCTATACTTGTCAACAAGGCGGATGGCGACAACAAACAGCGCGCGCAGGCTGCAAGGGCGGAATATGAGCAGGTGCTCAGGTACTTAAGACCGGCCACAGAGGGCTGGACGACCGGCGCATACACATGCTCCGCCATTACGGGAGAAGGCGTTGACGGCATATGGAACGTTATACTTGGCTTTATTAAGCAGACCAAGCGCACGGGCGTACTTGAAAGCAGGCGCGGCCAGCAGACCATGGAATGGGTAAAGAGCATGACGGACGATTATATACGCACCATGATATACTCTAACCCCAAGGTGCAAGCATGCATGGAGCAACTGAGCGTACATGTTATGAGCGGGGAAATGCCGCCCACGCTTGCCGCCAAGCAGCTTATAGACACCATAGAAAGCGCAATAAGGGAATAAAGCTTAAGGGGCTGCCGCCCCTTATCAACCATTAGTTTATAAAGCCTGAGCAGCCGCAACTCAACGGCTGCTTTGTGTATGCGCTTAGCTCATTTTTTTGTTGCCGTATACGCGCATCTCAACGCCTGTGTCGTTTATAAGTATATCGTTGGGCAGCTTGCGGAAGCGGAACGTTATATAAAGGTCGCCGGCGGCGCCGGATATGTTGGTTATCTGTATAAAATAGACCACCCAGAACCATTCCCTCGGCGCCAATATCGTAAGTATCATAAGCGCTATGCCCCATATTACTATGGGCGCAAGGGTTATTATGACATAGCTTTTTTTGTCAAAATAAGCGGAGCTGCCTGCGTAGGCGTATAGTCCGGTGAAGCCGTAGCTCGGCTTTACGCCGCTGAAATGCTTCATGAATATGCCGTGTACAAGCTCATGCAGCACAATGTATAATATGCAGCCGAACAGCGTGACTATAAGCTTTAACATAAGCTGTATCAGCGGCACATATACAGTATCAGCAGTTTCAAGGGCGGGCAGCGCGGCCTTTAGCGGCACGATGAGCGCGCCTGTAACGAACATTGCCGCCATTATCAGCACGGCTATGCAGTTCACAAGAATTGCAAGCTTTTTATCCTTTTGAAGATTAAGCTTAAAAAGCTCGGTATAACCTTCCGGAAGTGTAGTCTGCGTCTGCATGATGCCCTCCTATTCCCTTACGGCTCCATTTCCGCCTATCCGTATAAGTATATCAGAGGTTTCATCCATGCTCAAACGCGAATATATGCGCGACGGCCTGTTCATAGCCTCTCCCTGTATGAATAAATTGATCCTGTCAGGCTCAATGAGCCTGTTTTTATACAGATAATATGTCAGCGCGCCGTTCGATGTGCCGGTTGCGGCTTCTTCATCTATGCCGTAAAGCGGGGCAAAGTTGCGGCAGTGTATGGCGTCCTCAGCGTTAACAAACGCATGTACTCCTGTTACGCAAAGCCTTTTTGAAAGCGCGGCTATCCTTGCCATGTCAGGCTTTAAGCCGTTCAACAGCGCCTGTGACGCTAAGGGCAGCATGATGTCCGCAAGTCCTGTATCGGATATTGCCGGACAAAGCGCGCCAAAGCATGAAGAAGCAGGCTTATCAAAGCCGAAGCAGTTCAAAAGCTCATTTGAATCGGCATCGCTAAGGTATTTTAGCTCCTTGGGCTTAGCCATATCCAGCCATATAAGCGAGTTTTCTATTATAACGCCTATATCGCCGGCCTTTGTTTCGGCTATAAGCGACGAATCGTCAGCTATCATGCCTATGCTTAACAGATATGCAAATGTGCCTATGGTGGCGTGGCCGCAAAGAGGAACCTCTTCAACGGGGGTAAAATAGCGTATCAAGAATCTTGTCTTGCTTAGCGGCAGCACGAAGGCCGTTTCGCTGTACCCCATTTCGTGGGCAATTGAGCGCATTTCGGCCTCGCTTGGCAACGCATGCTCATAAACGGCTACTCCCGCCGGATTCCCGCCATACGGCACGGGCGAGAAAGCGTCTACTGTAACAGGCTTCATATATTTCACTAACCTCCCGTTGGTGCTTAAATCAGCATAATACTTATATAATGATAACACATATCCTATGTAATTGCCATTGACAGCGGCGTTTGCCGGATATAAAATAGCATCATGCGTTAGGTGTATCTAACTGAGGAGGCCATATGGAACAGAAGATGGAGGAGAGGAAGAGACTTTCCGAGCTTAAGTGCGGCGAAAAGGGGCATGTGTACGCCGTGACATCCGGCGACAGGCGCATGAGAAGGCATATAGTCGATATGGGAATAACGCCTGGCACTGAGATAAAGCTGATAAAGCTGGCGCCTATGGGCGACCCTGTTGAAATAGAGCTTAGGGGCTATACCATGTCCTTAAGAAAAGCGGACGCGGACAGCGTTGTTTTGATGAACGCCGAGGATCATAAAAAGTGGCACAGGGACATGGAGCGCGCCATAGAGCTTAGGGAGAAGGCGGCGGCCGAGGCAAGGAGCAAGGGCAGCGATAAAAGGGACGCGGATATAGTTGAGCATGCAAGGGCCGCCGAGCTTACGGAGTTTATACTTGAAAAGAGCTTCTGCTCCACAAAAAACGGCGGCTATTGCCCAAAAGAAGTATTTGAAGACGATAAGCCGGTGCGCCTTGCGCTTGCAGGCAACCCCAACTGCGGAAAAACCACGCTTTTTAACGCAATGACCGGCTCAAAAGAATATGTAGGCAACTGGCCCGGGGTTACGGTAGAAAAAAAAGAAGGCAAAATAAAGCAGAAGCCGTGTAAGGAGAGCGGAGACGGGCTTTGCACCATGGGCCACGACATGACGGTGGTAGATCTGCCTGGCATATACTCGCTTTCACCATACTCTATGGAGGAGATAGTCGCCAGAAACTATATAATAAATGAAGATCCGGACGCAATAATAAACATAGTTGACGCGACTAACCTTGAAAGGAACCTTTATCTTACCATTCAGCTTCTCGAGCTTGAAAAGCCGATGATACTTGCGCTTAACATGATGGACGAGGTAGAGAAGCAGGGCGACAGCATAGACTGCAAGGAGCTTTCTATGGAGCTTGGCATACCGGTGGTGCCTATAAGCGCAAGGACTGGAGAGGGAATAGACGAGCTTGTTACAGGCTTGCAGAACCTTATAGCGGCTGCGCATACTCAACTGCATGAGGGCTTTTTGATAGAGCCTGACGATGTGTACGATGATTTTACGCATGAGGAGCACCATAAAATAGGCGCGATAATTGCCGGCTATGCAGAAAAGGCAAAGCTTCCGCTGCATTGGAGCGAGATAAAGCTGCTTGAAGCCGATGAAAGGGTGAAAGAGAGCCTTAAGCTCAGCGAGGAGGACGCCAAAAGGGTTGACGCAGTAGTAAGGGAATATGCTTCAGCCAACCCTATGGGCGACAGTGAATCGCTGGTTGCGGACAGCAGGTATAGATACATCGAGCGCGTCGCTAAAAAAGCTTATCACAGGGGCAACAAAGCCGGAAGCGTTGAGCGCAGCGCAAGGATAGACGCCATACTTACGCATAAGGCGCTGGCGATACCATTGTTTTTGATAATAATGGGAGTTATATTTCTGCTCACGTTTTCTACCGTGGGCGCATGGCTGTCGGACGTTGCAGGCGGGCTTATAGACGATACGATAGCGCCTTTTGTAAGGAACGCGCTCGTTTCAGCCGGCGCTATGGATTGGTTCATAAGCCTTGTTTGCGATGGTATAATAAAGGGCGTCGGCGGCGTGCTTACGTTTTTGCCGCAGATAGCGCTGCTGTTCTTATGCCTTAGCCTGCTTGAGGACAGCGGATATATGAGCCGCATAGCATTTATAATGGATAAGCCCATGCGCCGCTTTGGCCTTTCCGGAAAAAGCTTTATTCCGCTTTTGATGGGCTTTGGCTGCACCGTTCCTGCCGCAATGGGCGCAAGAACCATGGATAACGACAGAGACAGGCGCATGACCATACTGCTGCTGCCGTTTATGAGCTGCTCCGCCAAGCTGCCCGTATATGGGCTTATAGCGGGCGCATTCTTTACAAAGCACAGGGGACTTATAATACTCAGCCTTTATGCAATGGGCGTTGCGCTTGGCATATTGTCCGGCCTTATGTTAAGAAAAAGCGCATTTGATAAAGGCGAAGCGCCTTTCGTTATAGAGCTGCCGCCATACAGGCTGCCTTCCGCAAGGAACGTTGCCACCCATGTTTGGGAAAGGGTATCGCACTTCCTTGAAAAAGCAGGCACTATTATATTCGCCATGAGCGTTGTGCTGTGGTTCCTGCAAAGCTTTGACTTTTCGCTGAACTTCATAAGCGACCCGTCCGTGAGTATACTCGGCAAAACAGGCTCCGTAATAGCGCCCGTGTTCAAGCCGCTCGGCTTCGGCTCATGGCAGGCGAGCGTCGCTTTGCTTTCCGGCGTCGTCGCCAAGGAGGCCGTAGTAAGCTCGCTTTCAATGTTTGCAAGCTTTTCTGCCTCTGCCGGAGGAGAGGTGGTAAGGGAGGCGCTAAGCGGTATATTTACCCCTGCGTCTGCATACTCATTCCTTGTGTTCGTGCTTTTGTATACTCCCTGCATGGCGGCCGTGGCCACGATAAGAAGGGAGATGCACAGCCGCAAATGGACGGCGTTCGCAGTGGCGTATCAGATAGCCATAGCTTATGTCATGTCGCTTTTAGCGTATAACATAATAGGCCTGTTCACGGGGGAAACTGACAAGGCGGTAATATTTTATGCGATAGCGGCGATAATGCTGATATACAGCGTGACGTGCATGATCAGGCGCAAAAAGAAGGGCTGCGGATGTGGGCGCGGCTGCTCAAAATGCAAAGGTGACGCTAAGTGTTCACAAAAAAGCTCCCGTAAATTACATTAGCAAGCAGGAAAATGTGGTATACTTCAAGAAAGGAATATTAGCGGCGTTTATAAGGCGCCGCATGAAAGGGGTATGAAAGATGATAATCACGATCACTGGAAAAAACATCGAAGTCTCTGATTACCTGGAGAGCCTCATTCAAAAGAAGGTAGGCAAGCTGGACAAGTATTTTCCTGAGGATACCGAAGCACATGTGACCCTGGCGGTGGAGAAAAACCGCCATATAGTTGAGGTCACTATACCCTATGCAGGCGGTATAATAAGGGGAGAAGAGACCAGCGGCGATATGTATGCCTCTGTTGACAACGTGCTTAGCAAGCTTGAAAAGCAGATAGTAAAGCACCGCACCAAGCTTGAAAAGAGCCTCAGGGCCGGCGCATTTAAGGCGCCAGAGCCTGTGTATGCTGATGCTTTTACACAAGATGAGCTTGACGAGGAGCCTGCAAGGGTCGTTAAGCTTAAGCGCTTTGACATAAAGCCGATGACGGTCGACGAGGCTATGCTTCAGCTTGAGATGCTGGGCCACTCCTTCTGCAAGGACGGCAACTACGGCCTTATCGAGCCGGAGGAGTAAGCTTAATAAAGCCTGTTTGTGTGATAAGGCATAACTCAATATAATAACTATAGCGGGGGCGGCGCATACCGTTCCCGCTTTTATATAAAAGATAGAACGCAAGGCATATAGCCAAATACACCGTTGGAATATCCAATAAAATGGGATATAATTAAAATAAGAAGCTAATATTTTATTGTAAAGGAGTGGGAGCTATGCCGCTTGTAACAAGCACCGATATGTTCAAAAAAGCCTATGAGGGCGGGTATGCCATTGGCGCGTTCAATGTGAACAATATGGAGATAATTCAGGGCATTACCGAAGGCGCAAAGGAGCTGAACGCACCTTTAATACTTCAGGTCTCCGCAGGGGCGCGCAAGTATGCCAACCATACCTATCTTATGAAGCTTGTGGAAGCTGCTGTTATAGAAACCGGCCTGCCGATATGCCTGCATCTTGATCATGGCGACAGCTTTGAGCTTTGCAAAAGCTGCATAGACGGCGGTTTCACCTCGGTCATGATAGACGGCAGCCATCACGAATATGAAGAAAACGTTGCGCTCACGCGTAGGGTAGTCGAGTATGCGCACGACCACGGCGTTGTCGTGGAAGGCGAGCTTGGCAGGCTTGAAGGGGTTGAGGATGACGTTAAGGTGGCAATGGGGGAAGGCAGCTATACCGATCCCGATCAGGTGTACGACTTTGTTAACCGCACGGGCGTTGATTCTCTGGCTATAGCCATAGGCACAAGCCACGGCGCATATAAGTTCAAACCCGGCACAAAGCCGCAGCTCAGGTTCGATATACTTGAGGAGGTACAGAACAGGCTGCCGGGCTTCCCGATAGTGCTTCACGGGGCGAGCAGCGTCATTCCGGAATTTGTTGAAAAGATAAACCGCTTTGGCGGCAGCATGCCGGACGCTATCGGCGTGCCTGAGGATATGCTCAGGAAGGCTGCGAGCATGGCGGTATGCAAGATAAACATAGATTCAGACCTGAGGCTTGCCATGACCGCAAGCGTAAGGGAGCATCTTTACACATATCCGGACCATTTTGACCCGCGCCAGTATCTTAAGCCGGGACGCGAGGCCATAAAGCAGATGGTAATGCACAAGATAAAGCATGTGCTTGGCTGCGAGAACAAGGCGTAAAGGAGCTTTACAGCATGGAAGAAAGAGAAAGCGACCTTATAGCGCTTGAGGATTCCGAAGGCAACGAGCAGGCCTATGAGATAGCGGACGTTGTGCCTTATCTTGGCAAGGAATACGCCGTGCTCTGCCCAATAGAAGATGGTGAGGACAGCGAGCTTGTTATACTTGAGCTTATGCCCGCAGGCGATGATGAAAACGAGGAGCTTCGCGGCATAGACGATGCGGACACGCTTGAAGCCGTGTTTCAGCTTTTTATTAAGCGCGAAAAAGAGCTGAATTGAGATAATGTGCTTTTATAACAGCGGGACGGTACGGATAGTTGCTGTCCCGTTTTCATATGCCTGCGCGCTGATGCTGCATATATACATCAATATACATAAAATAACCCAAATAATGCAAAAATATTCTAAAAACAGGGTTGACAAAGGTATTTTTATGCAGTATTATACCGTCATACTAAATGACTTCAATTTACAGGAGGATATATACTATGAAAAAGATGATGGTGATCGCGCTTGCGCTGTGTATGGTATTGAGCATAGTTGCCTGCGCCAAGCAAGCTGACAAGACGAACGACGACGAGCAGCCCGTATTGAAGGTAGCGCTTTCGCCGGACTTTTCACCAATGGAGTTTGTTGATACCTCAAAGGAGGGTCAGGAGCAGTTTGTTGGCTTTGACGTTACGCTTGCCAAGCACATAGCGGAAAAGCTCAACATGAAGCTTGAAATAGAGCCGATGAGCTTTGACGCCTGCCAGGTGGCGGTACAGATGGGCACTGTTGACCTTGGCATATCCGGCTTCAGCTGGACCAAGGACAGGGCCGAGAACTACCTAATATCGGATTACTACATTGCAGGCGACAACGAGACTGAGCAGGTGATAATCGTCCCTGCAGATAAAGCCGGCCAGTACAGCAAGGCGGAGGATTTTGCTGGGCTTAAGATAGGCGCGCAGGCTGCAAGCCTTCAGGAGATGCTTTGCAACGAGGCGCTGCCCGACGATACCAGCATAGAGCTTTTTAAGGATATAAACGTTGCGGTGGTCGCGCTGCAAACAGGCAAGGTGGACGGCGTAGCGGTTGCTGACGGCAATGCGGATGCTATAATAGCCAACAATCAGGATATAGCAAAGAGCGGCTTCCAGTTTGATGTGGATCCCAAGTATGAAAACAACGTTATACTGCTTAACCAGAAGGACGAAGAGCTGCTTAAAAAGGTGAATGAGATACTTGCCGATTGCATGGCTAACGATCTTTACTCCGGATGGTACGAGGAGGCCAAGGCTCTTGCCGGAATAGATACGGCCAAAGAGATCTCCTATGGGGACGATGGCAAGGCTGAGTAAGCTCAAAGCAAGACAATAATGCAAAATGCTTGCCTTCCTCTTACAGGGGGAGGCAAGCCGTGCGGATATAGCAGCAGCCTGACTACGGCAAAAAGCTTGAGGCTTGAGCCGGTATGGCGCCCATTTTCCGGAGGTATAAAGTTGGATTTTATTGATTTCTTTGAAAAATTTATTAAGGTGCTTGTGCGCTATTGGGACGTGTTCCTTATAAAAGGCGTTTCGGTAACGCTTTCGCTATCGGCAATAACGGTGTTCTTCGGCACCATATTCGGCACGCTTTTGGCCTTTGGCAAAATGGGCAGGAGCAGGCTTTTAAGGTGGATAATCACCGCGTTTGTTGAAATTATCCGCGGCACGCCGAGCCTTTTGCAGATATATGTCGGCTATTTCATAGTGCCGCTCGCGCTGCCGTTCCTTGGCTTGAGCACATATGCAAGCGTGGCCGTGGCGCTTATAATAAACAGCTCGGCATATGTTTCTGAGGTGATACGTTCCGGCATACAAGCCGTTGACAAGGGGCAGACGGAGGCCGCAAGGAGCCTTGGCCTTACGCAGGCGCAGGCTATGATAAAGGTCGTGCTGCCTCAGGCAGTAAAGAATATACTGCCTGCGTTAGGCAACGAGTTTATAACGATAATCAAAGAGACGTCGCTGGCCTCGACGTTTTTTGCGGGCGATTTGATGACGAGCTATCTTACCGTAAACGGCAAGGAATTTTTACCGCTGCAATGCCTGCTGATAGTCGGCATAATCTATTTTATATTGACGTTTATACTGGGCCGCGGCGTACACGCGCTTGAAAGGAGGCTCAGCCATGATTAAGGTGACTGATCTGCATAAGAGCTTTGGCGAGCTTAAGGTGCTTGACGGCGTAAGCGAGCAGGTTGAAAAGGGAGAGGCTGTTTCCATAATAGGCCCCTCCGGAAGCGGAAAAAGCACATTTTTAAGGTGCCTTAACCTGCTTGAAATTCCGGATAGCGGCACGGTTGAGTTTGAAGGGCATGTGCTCAACCAAAAGGGCGTTGACATAAACCTTTACAGGAGACGCATGGGCATGGTGTTCCAGGGCTTTAATGTGTTCCCGCACATGAGCTGTATTGACAACATAACCATGGCGCCTGTGCTGCAAAAGCTTAAGACAAAAGAGGAGGCTACAGCTCAGGCCGAAGCGCTGCTTAAAAAGGTAGGCCTGTACGAAAAGCGCGATGAACACCCGAACAAGCTTTCCGGCGGGCAGAAGCAGAGGCTCGCCATAGTGCGCGCGCTTGCTATGGAGCCTGACGTTATGCTGTTTGACGAGCCAACGAGCGCCCTTGACCCGGAAATGGTAGGCGAGGTGCTTAACGTTATTCGCGACCTTGTAAAGGCCGGAATGACCACCGTTATAGTATCGCACGAGATGGGCTTTGTGCGCGAGATATCGGACAGGGTGCTTTTTATGGACGGCGGAAACATACTTGAACGCGGCACGCCGGACGATATATTCAACCATCCGAAGAACCCAAGGACTCAGGATTTTTTGAGCAAGGTGCTATAAGCTCAGCCCCTTTGATTCTTTGCGGTTTCCTGATAGGTTTTGGTTATCTCCTGCAATATGTCAAAATGAGAAAAGTCGCGGTTGTACACTATCCTCGTTTCGCGCACCATGCTAAGGTTCTCTATTGGCAGCGCAGCAAGCTTGCCCTTACCAAGCTCATCCATACATGCGCTTTTCGGCAGTATGGATACGCCAAGCTCTTTCCTTACAAGGTCCTTTATAGTGGCTATGTTATCCACCTCAATGGTAACGTTGAAGTTTTCTATTGAATCGTTTATGCTTTCAAGCGTGGATTCAAACAACGCCCTTGTGGCGGAGGAGGGGAGCCGCAGTATCATCTGCTCTCCCTTCAATTCGCTCAGCGTTACCATTGCGTGGTTTGCAAGCCGGTGCGTGACCGCCATTGCGCACACAAGATAATCCGTATCAAGCATAAGCGAGGAAAATGACGAACCCGTGGGCGAACCTTCAACAATGGCCAGGTCTATCTCATAATTTTCTAACATCTCATAAAGATTTTTTATCGTATCAGTAGTTATGGTAATGCTTAAGCCCTGACGCTGGTTGGCGCATTTGGCAAGTACCTGCGTGGTAAGGTTGCTTTCGGCAGTATGCGTTATGCCTATGCGCAAATTGGTTATGCTCTTTTCAACGTTTATAAGCTCCCTGTGCAGCTTTTGGTCGAGCGCCTTCAGCCTGCGCGCATATTTCACGGCTATCTCGCCTTGCGGCGTAAGCTTAAGCCCACCCTTGCTCCTTACGAACAAAACGGCGCCAAGCTCCTCCTCAAGCTGGCTTATGTGATGGCTTACGGCAGGCTGCGTGAGCGCAAGCGCCTCCGCCGCTTTTGTGAAGTTTTTATATTCCACGACCGCCAAAAGGGTTTCCATTTTTGTACCTAACATATTGCCTCCATTACAAATCTTAATCGCAATAAAGAAAAGTATAATTTGCATTTATTCTGTTACCAGCATATCATATCTATAAACCGATGGCAATAGAGATGCATAAAAAAAAGAGAGCTTTAGCTCCCTTTTAATAATTGTATCCCAAAATCGTCGGCATAAGTCTATAAAAGAGGGGAAAAGGATTGGACTGCGTAAAGAGATCAAGAGCATTATTTGAAGATGAACCGATTGCCGCGGCTATATTTAAGCTTGCCATGCCGGCCGTAGCGGGTCAGATAATACTTGTTATATATAACATGGCGGACACTTTTTTTGTCGGCCTTACGGGCAGCGATGCAATGATAACGTCTGTTACCGTATGCATGCCTGCATTTATGATACTGAGCGCTATAGCTAACCTGTTTGGCGTGGGCGGCGCAAGCGCGATATCAAGGGCTATGGGCGCCGGCGACAGGGAGCGCGCAAAGCATGCGGCCGCGTTTGCGTTTTGGGGCTGCATGGCCGTTACGGCCGCGTATTCGCTTACGGTGCTTTTATCTGCGGATATGGTAGTGGACCTGCTCGGCGGCTCTAACCTGACTGTACATTCGCATGCAAGAGCATATCTTATATGCACCGTTGCATTCGGCGGCTTAAGCACGGCGTTTGGCGGGCTGATGGCGCACCTTTTGCGCGCTGAGGGCAGGAGCATGCAGGCGAGCATAGGCATAGCCATAGGCGGAGCCGCAAACATAGCGCTTGACCCGCTGTTCATGTTCGTGCTGCTTTCGCCGGGCAGCGAACCGTTGGGCGCTGCGCTTGCTACAATGCTTTCAAACGTTATATCAGCTATGTATTTTGCGTTTGTGATGCTTAAAAACAGGCGCAATACAACGCTGAGCTTTTTGCCAAAGCATAGCTTTATTAAGGATATAGCGGCCGAGGTGCTCTGTGTCGGTCTGCCCGCATGCCTTATGACGCTTTGCGAAAACATATCCTATGCTGTGCTTGGCAATCTTATGGCGGCATATGGGCCGGCAGCTCAGGCTGGCATAGGCGTAGCCAAAAAGGTTAATATGCTGTCGCACTGCATAGCAAGGGGAATGGCGCAGGGTGTGCTGCCGCTTATAGGCTATAATTTCGCTTCCGGCGACCATAAGCGCATGAAAAAGGCCGCGCTTATGGCGGCCGGAATAGCTGTTGGGTTAGCATCGGTATGCATGGGCATATCGCTGATATTTAACAGGGAGCTTATAGGCTTGTTCATACAGCATGGCTCGATATCCGTTGAAATGGGCGCAAGGTTCTTGAGAATACTCTGTATAGGCGGCCCGTTCTCGGCATTGGCGTATACGGTTATATCCTTCTTCCAGGCGACGGGGCATGGGGCAAGGTCGCTTGCCCTGGCGCTTATGCGCAAGGGTATGCTGGATATACCGCTTATGTTCGTTATGAGGCCTATTATACCGATATACGGCATAGTTTGGGCCACGCCTATGGCGGACATAGCCTGCTGCATAGCGGCAATAATAATGTATACTGTGTTCCTAAGGTCGTTGAGCCTGAATCAAAAAGCTGAAAGCGAGCCTCAGCCGCGCCTTACCGAGAACACAAGATGCGGCATATCGATGCCGTAATAATGCTTAACAAAGCTTGACACCATCTTCATGCCGTTGCGCTCGGCAACACGCTGGGAGGCTATATTGCTGCTGCGGATTATGGAGCATACCTCGTCCGCGCCAAGTATATCGAAAGCGTACTTTTTGCATGCAGCAGCAGCCTCCGCAGCAAAGCCTCTATGCCAATAAGCCTTGTTAAAAAGGTAGCCTATCTCAAGCACTTCTTTGCCGCCGGCGTCCTGCATGCTAAGTCCGCATTGGCCTATCAGCCTCCCGGAGGCTTTTTCTATGGCCGCCCACAGGCCAAAGCCGTATTTGTCATAGCGCATCAGCTGCCTGTTTATCCAATCGCTTACCTCTTCATCGGAAAAGCCATGCTCATAGGCATACATGGTATCAGGATCCTTAAGGATAAGCGCTATATCGTCAAAGTCGCTTTGACTCATCTGCCTTAAATAAAGCCTTTCGGTCTCTATTACTGCGCCTTTTATAAACGGCTTGACTGCCATTATTCTTTCGGCGCACTCATCCGGAGTGAGCGATGTGGTATCCAGCTTAACCGTATCCAGCTTATCATACATGGGAAGATAGCCAAGGCTTCTTTCAAGCGCGTCTTCGCCCCTCAAGCCAAGCTTAATGTCCTTTGTTATGCGCTTTTCAAGCTCTGCTTCGCTGCAAACCAACGATATTAGCCTTATTCTGCAAAGCCCTGTGTTTATGCGGCTCAAGATGCTGCTTATTATATCGGCTTGATGCATTACCCAGCAGAATATTATGCTTTCATATTCCGAACAATGTATAAAGTTGTTAAGCGTATGGCAGATGTTGTCGATAACCATTGCCCTTGTTTCCGCATTAACCGTAAAAGGGCGCATATCCCAGCACCAGTCGCCATCAAGGAATACCGAGCTGTCAAGCTTGTTTTGCAGCTTACGGCAGGCGGCCGTTTTGCCAACGCCCATCGGGCCGCCTATGATATATAATTCCTTCATACGCTCAATGCCCTATCAATCGTCCACATCAAAGGCTTCAAGCTTGTTCTTAAGCACCTCGGGCTTGTTGTCGCCATGCTTTGCAAGGCTTATGGGAACAAGAGCCAGCAGCACAAACACAAAACCGTACGGGAACAGCGCGTCATTGCCGAGCTTATCGAGGAATATGCCCACGAAAAAGGGCGTTACCGTCTGCGCGGTCATGGATACCGTATAATAGAAGCCCGTGTATTTGCCAACGTTGCCTGTACGGCTTATTTCCCAAACCATAGGAAACGTGTTCACGGTTACAGCAGCCTGCGCAAAGCCTACGACCGCAAACACGATGTAAAGATAAAAGCTGAATTCATGCGCACAGAATGTGGCGACCGCAAAGCCTGCTGCCGCCGTGATAAGGCCTATGCGTATCATGTTCTTGCGCCCTATCTTTGCGCTTATAAAGCCTATCGGTATATATGACGCCACTGCCGCAACGGTAGCCACCATAAGGCAGGTTGAGGCGTGGCTGAGGCCGCCTTTCCAGGTGGCGGTAGCGTAGCTTGTGAAGAAAGTAGTAACGGCATTGTAGCCAAGGAACCAAAGCCCTATCGTTGTAAGTATCAAGAGCAGGCTTTTGAATACGGGCCTTGGCAGCTTTTCGTGGCCGTTAACGGTCTCGGTCTTTCCCTGATCCTCGTCCTCGCTTACGCCATAGTTTATGGCCTTCATCTCTTCAACAAGCTTTCTTTCGCGTATGGTGAGCATAAGCACGGTAACGGCGGCTATCATAAGGCCTATGACGGAGAGGAAAAGCAGCGTGTAGTCATAATGACCTTCGCTGTCGGCCTTTGCCAGAAGCTTAATCATCACAAGCGTGTACAGCCCGCCGAAAGCGCCCATCAGGTTTATCACCGCATTGCCCTGACTGCGCAACGGCTTTGGCGTAACGTCCGCCATGAGCGCCACCGCGGGCGAGCGGTAAAGCCCCATGGATATCAGCAACGCCATCAGCGTAATGAAGAATACTATCAATGATGCCGTAGGCGCTGCGGGGTCGTATCTTTTAATTATAAATGCAAGCAGCATGGTAAGCGCGGCAGCAAGCGCGGTGCCTATGACTATAAACGGCATGCGGCGGCCCTTTTTATCCGAAAGAGTGCCGAAAAGCGGAAGCAGGAAAAGCGCGAGCATATTGTCTATACCCATAACTATGCCGCGCTTTGCATTGTCAAGCTGATAGGTGTCGCGCAGTATAAGGGGTATTATGCCATCGTACATTTGCCAAAAAGCGCAGATGGAAAAGAACGCAAGGCCAACAAGAAATGTGCGTTTGTAGTTAAGCTTCATATGCTGCTCCTTATATAGTTATGCTGTGTATGATTATAACCGCAAATGCGGCAGGGTTCAATATTGCAAAATATATTTTGGATACTTTGCGCTTAAGATTCAAATTTTGCAAATACTGTGCTACAATGCAAGTGACAAATCACGGAGGTTCATACATGTACGATTTCACAACGATAGTTGACAGAAAGAATACAGGCTCGCTTAAATGGGACCATACGCCAGAAAACATAAAAAAAGCAGGTTTAGCGCCGCTTTCAATAGCTGATATGGAGTTTAAGGTGGCGCCGCAGATAACCCGGGCAATAATCAAAGCCGCCGAACACGGCGTATACGGCTATACGGGCGCCGATGATGAATACTATAACGCCGTAAGGGGCTATTATATAAGGCGCCACGGATATGAGGTGAAGCGCGAATGGCATACGGTGACGGGCGGAATAGTGCCGGCGCTGAGCCTTGCGGTAAAAACGTTTGCCAGGCCGGATGAGGGCGTTATAATACAAAGCCCTGTCTACACGCCGTTTTTCAGGGCTATTGAGATGAACGGCCGCAAGGTGGCCGAAAACAGGCTGATACTTAAAGACGGCCGTTATGAGATGGACCTTGAAAACCTTGAAAAGCTTTGTGCAAGGGACGACATACACCTTATGATACTTTGCAGCCCGCATAATCCCGTCGGCAGGGTATGGAGGGAAGAGGAGCTTCTGGCTGTTGGGCGAATATGCAAAAAGCACGGCGTATTTGTTCTTGCGGACGAGATACATTGCGATATACTGCTTAATGGCGCAAAGCATCATTCATTCTTGACTTTTGACGAGTTTTTGGATAATTGCATGGTCTGCACGGCAATGAGCAAGACGTTCAACGTTGCGGGGCTTTTGTGTTCGGATATATTTATACCCAACAGGGAGCGCTATGATAGCTTTACGCTTGAAAAGATGCGCTCTATGGCGGATACCGTGCCTTACTTTGCAAGGGCCGTGAGCATAGCCGCGCACAACGATTGCGACGAATGGATAGACGAGATGATAAATGCCATAGAGGCTAATTTTAATACCTTCTACGGCTTTATCGGGGCAAGGCTGCCCATGCTCAAGTGCATACGCGCAGAGGGCACTTATTTAGCCTGGCTGGACATGCGTGCGCTTGGCCTTAACGATGAGGAGCAGAAAAAGATGCATGTCGATGCGTATCTTGATCTTGACGAAGGGTATATATTCGGCGCTAACGGCAGCGGCTTTGCAAGGTGGAATCTTGCGCTGCCGGAAAGCGAGCTTATAAAGGCGCTTGAAAGGCTTGAAAACGCCATAAAGCCCATACTGAAAAAGAGGGGGCTTATATAAAACATGCTTGATTTGACATGCGGCGATAAGCGCGTATTCGATTATTAAAAAGGGAGCAGTCCGAATTATGAAGAAAATACTATTGATAGCCACAGGGGGCACCATAGCCTGCAAGCAGACGAGTGCCGGCCTTGCGCCGCAGCTAAGCTCCGAGCAGCTGCTTTCCTATGTCCCACAAAGAGCCGAAAATGTTGACAGCATGGAGCTTTTTAGAATGGACAGCTCCAACATTCAGCCGGAGGAATGGCGCGTAATGGCGGAAGCGGTTGTAGATTCCGTGGATAAATATGACGGCATAGTTATAACACACGGAACGGACACAATGGCGTATACCTCGTCCATGCTTTCGTTCATGCTTAGGGGTATAGATAAGCCAATAGTCCTTACCGGAGCGCAGTACCCTATAGGCGCGCCTGATTCGGACGGGCTGAGGAACCTTGGCGATGCGCTGGAGGCGGCAAGGCTGCTGCCCGGCGGCGTGTACATATGCTTTGGCGGCAGCGTGATAAGGGGCTGTAGGGCGGTCAAAACAAGAACGATGTCGCTTAACGCATTTGAATCGATAAACTGCCCCAACGTTGGCAGGTTTGAGGACGGCATATTTATACCGATGGCGGGTATGGACGAAAAACAGGCCGGCAAGCTTGACTTTTTTACGAATATAGAGTCGCGCGTGGCGCTTATCAAGCTTATACCCGGCGCGCTTCCGGCAACAATAGTGGGGCTTGCGAGCTGCGGCGTGAGGGGAGTTGTTGTGGAGGCGTTCGGCCTTGGCGGTGTGCATAGCATAAGGCGCGACCATGCCGAAAGCCTGCATAAGCTGATAGAGCAGAACATTCCCGTGATACTTACATCGCAGTGCCTTTATGAAGCCAGCAATCCCGATGTATATCAGGTATCGGCGCCGCTTAGAGCGGCGGGAGTTATATCCGCAAGGGATATGACTACGGAAGCCGCCGTTACAAAGCTCATGTGGGCGCTTGGCAAGCTGGGGGAAAGCTTCAGCATGGAGAATGTACGCAAGCTTATGCAGCAGAATATCTGCGGCGAGATAAAGTGAAACAAGCGTATCAGGCAACGGCAGCAGTCTCTATATGGGAGCTTATGATGCTCATAGAGGCGCCAAAGCTTGATAGGGGCAGTAAAAAGCATACTGCCGGTTAAAAAACAAATATAGGTAAGCCGCCTTGGTAAAACAAAGCGGCTTTTATCTTTTAGCCGGGTGAAGGCTTATCTTCCATTGAACCACATCAGCGCAAACGCAGCGGCGAAGTTGAGCGCCATAAGCGCGGGCATGCCGAGCCTGAAAGAGGTGTGCAGCGTTTTATGATGGAACACGCTCATGCCAAGCACGCCGCCGAGTGCGCCGCCAAGCGCCGCTAATATAAACAGAGTCCTTTCCCGTATTCTCCTGCTGCCAGCTTTGGCCCTGGCCTTGTCTATGCCCATCATTATAAACAATATAAGGCTCATTATGAGCATATAGCCGACTATTATGATAAAAAGCGTGTTTTCACTCAGCTTCATGCGGGCCTCCGCTGTTGGTATGAGCTGACGCCGCCCTGCTTGGGCAATCCCTGCATAGCTCAGGCGCTGATGAGGAGTTTGTCATATCCGCTATGTCCCTTGGCGGGAGCCTTAGCCTATCCCACATACCGTATTTTTCCGTATCAGCAATGGCGTTCATTATGCGCTCCTCAGCATCGGGGATAAGGCTGGTGAAAAAGCGCATAACCTGCTTCATTTCCTCCCTTTTTGTCAGGCCCGCGACGGGGCAATTGGGCTTGCGTATAGGCAGCTCGAGCCTTGTGGCGACGCTTAGGGCCTGCTTTTCGGGCAGGAATACGAGCGGGCGTATCACCGTGACCTCTTTCCTGCCAAGATATGTGACGGGGCCGAATGTGTTGAGCCTGCTTTCATATAAAAGGCTCATAAAGAAGGTCTCTATAACATCGTCCCTGTTATGACCAAGCGCGACAAGGTTACAGCCGCGCTGCCTGGCGGCGTCGTTCAGCGCGCCGCGCCTGAGCTTTGCGCAAAGCGCGCATGGGTGCGATTCCTTGCGCACATTGAATACGACGTCGCCTATGTCGGTCCTTATTATGTCAAAAGGCACGCCTATTTCGCGCGCAAAATCCTCAACAGGCGCAAGATCCTGATCCATTATGCCAAGATCGAGCATCACGCCGCAAACATCAAAATGCCTGTAGCAGAAGCGCTGATAAAGCTTCAATCCGTACAGCAGAAGAAGGCTGTCCTTCCCGCCAGATACGCCGACGCATATTTTATCTCCTTCGCGTATCATGTGGTATCTTTCGTCCGCACGGCGGATACAGCCTAAAACTCTTTTCATATCCTTGGTTCCTTTTTTATCGCTCATTTCTGCATTATAGCACAGTTTTATTCTGGAATCTATTTCCTTATTTATGTATTTAAGGTGAATTTACATAAACCGCTATTGCCCAAAGGGCGATAAAGAGGTTATAATAAACCATGATCATTTCATAAGCGCAAAGCGCAGAGGGAGGCTCATCTTGATACAGGTAATCTTTGGCGAAACTGGCGCCGGCAAGACCAAGCGCATAATTGACATTGCCAACGAAACGCTTAAAACAGCTAACGGCAGCATTGTCTTCATCGATAATGACAATCAATACATGTTTGGCCTGAAGCACGACATTCGCTTTGTGGACGCATCTGAGTTTCATATTGACAGCCCAAAGATGTTCTTTGGATTCATTTCCGGCATTGCCGCACAGGACTTTGACCTTGAATATATATTTATAGACGGATTTATGAAGATAGTCCATCACCCGCTGGACACTCTTGAGGAGCTGTTTAAGGGCATGGACGAGTTTGCGAACCGCTGCAACGTTAAGCTGATACTCAGCATAACCGGCAGCGAGGAAAGCGCGCCCGAGTTTCTCAAGCCATATATAATGCACTAACAGCAATATCAATTTGAAAAACCATGCCAAGCGGCACGGCGTGTATAGCTTTATGCCGTTTGGCTTTATTAAATGCGGTTGTGTATTGCAAAAGGGAGTATATTGTGATACAATCGCACTTAGCGCCGGAATGATGGAATTGGCAGACGTGACGGACTCAAAATCCGTTGTTGGCGACAACGTGTGGGTTCGAGTCCCACTTCCGGCACCAGCAAACAAAGCACCCACCTTGGGGTGCTTTGTTTGTTGCATGAGAAGATGTGGGACTCGAAGGGAACGGGCCTAAGGGCAAAAAAGCGTCCAGTGGACGCTTTTTTAGTTCCCCGGGCTGGCGTCGGCACTGGAGCAGTGCCGACGGGAGTCCCACTTCCGGCACCAAGATAGACTATTCTATTGTCGGTTTAACAGATGTGCGATTAAGTAAGGTAAACACTGCTGCTGTTATACCCCCCGATGCCACAATGATAAATAAATCAACGGGGGAGAGAGCAATTCCGGGTATACTGTTGAAAATAAATCCCGATCCCAAGCTATAGAGATATCCATTGAGCAAAATCATTTCGCCGATATACATAAGGAGCGTCATTGCCGAAGCAACAATCGAGGGGATCCAAACGGAAACAAATTTCCGTTTTCCCAAAAGAAACGAGCCAACAAACACACCTACGGTTACGCCCAAAAGAACAAAGAACACAGTCATTAATACTGCCGATAACGGAGATACCTGAATGCTTCCGTCTCTCCAAAAAGCTGTAAAGCAAGCGAGGATACAGAGTCCGAGGAATGTTAGGGAACAAACCGATTGTAAAATTAAGGATTTAAGGCGTTCCTTTTCGCCGGTCTTTACCATTTGACCGAAGCCATATAGACAGTTCAAAATTGTAAGAATCAAAACAACAGAAATTATGTAAAAATGCAACTTGAAAGCAGGATTGTAGTCGCCCATCAAGATATCGACAGCTGTTTGTGTTTTGTATGCAGTTACGGTTTCACCCCAGCCTTCTGGAGGTATATAGCACATAAACATCTGCCAATCTTCAAGCTTGGTAACGGTTTCGGCTGTTGACACGACAACCTTTTGTTCAAACAGCAATTCAAGCGCAAAGAACATTCCTGTTGCGATAGAAGCTCCGCCGGCAAGAGCAAATCTCTTTAATAGTTTGATGCACAATGGCATTAAGAGAACGCCAATTATAATAGCTATACAAATTGGGGTGTACGGAATAATGTATTTGGGATAGTTTTCTTTCAAAACAGTCCCATCAATAATCATATCAGCGATGACCCTTACTCCCATTGATAGAGGGTAATAAGAGGCGATCAGAACGCCGATGCAAGAAAGCAGGTAATATCTATTAAAATGTTTGTTTTTCATATTCATTCTCCTTTCATGCTGCATTTGTAAGTAACACATAGAAAACAACGGCGATCAATGCTACAAATACTGCGAGCGAAAGCCAAGTCAATTTCTTAAAAGACAGTATGTTTTCAATTCGTGTGCGGATTTTTGCACCGCCGAATGCAGAAGCAAATACGGTCGCTCCTTGTCTGCTTTCTAAGAGTGATAGTGCATATTCTTTTGCACGATTATCGCCCAATCTTGCAAGCACACACTCATCACAAGACAGTTCAAGATCCGTGAGAAGTAATTTTAGGAATACCCAACAAAGCGGAATAAACCAATGAGCTGCCACAATCAAGAACGCAAGAATTCGCCACAGATTAACATAACCGTCACCTATTATCAATCAGCTTACGCAGCTCATTGATTTCTTCTTTGGATAAAGGCTCATCTTCGAGCAAAGCAGAGAATAATGCCTTACGAGAACCCCCGAACACTTTATTTACAAGAGAAGCGGCTTCTATCTTTTGCATTTGACTTTGCGACACAAGAGGGGTGCAAATAAACCCCGGATCATCACGTTGAATAAAACCTTTTGCCTCAAGTTTTTTTATTACGGTGTAGGTAGTGTTTTTATTCCAAGCGATCGTCTCTGCTGCAATCAAACTAATATCTTTTGCCGAGATTGGACTTTTCGCCCATATGATTTCCATCACCTTGGCTTCACTGTCAAAAAGCTTTTCTTTCATAAGAATCCCTCCGCAGACTACTCCTATAGTCCACACTATCACGATAGTCTGAATCTGTCAATGGATTTAATAAAGCAAGAACGACGGCAATGTAGGCCTACAACGACTCTGCCATGCTGCGATTCAAATTTCCATATCATTCTAAGCAATAATGGTTTATAATAATAAAGTTTGATACGCTTGCGAACGGAGATAACAGGGTGAAAAGACTTGCTGTTTATTTGAAGGAGTATAAAAAGGAAAGCATACTTGCGCCGCTTTTTAAGCTGCTGGAGGTGGTGTTTGACCTTATTGTGCCTGTTGTTGTGGCAAAGATGATAGATATAGGCGTTGCCGGCAAGGACAGGGGATATGTATTCGGCTGCTTTGCGATACTGTTGCTTATGGCGGCGGTGGGGCTTGCATGCAGCATAACGGCGCAGTATTTCGCGGCAAAGGCGAGCGTCGGCTTCGCGGCGAAGCTTAGGCAGGCCGTGTTTGACCATATACAATCCCTCTCGTTTACGGAGCTTGACAAGCTTGGCACGGATACGATGATAACAAGGCTTACCGATGACATAAACCAGATACAGAACGGTCTTAACATGGGCTTAAGGCTGCTTTTGAGGAGCCCGTTTATAGTTATAGGCTCTATGCTCATGGCGTTTACGATAAATACGCGCTGCGCTTTGATATTTGCTGTGACTATTCCGGTGCTGTTTGCGGTCACCTTCTGCATAATGCTGGTCAGCATACCGTTGTTTAAAAAGGTGCAAGCTGCGCTTGACAGAGTGACGGCGCTTACAAGGGAAAACCTTACGGGCGTAAGGGTAATACGCGCTTTTTGCCGCGAGGAGCAATCCGTGGCTGAATTTAAGCTGAGCAATGACGAGCTGACAAGCCTAAATAGCTTTGTCGGCAAGATATCCGCGCTTTTGAACCCGCTGACATATGTGCTTATAAACATAGCCGCAGTTGCCCTGATATCAAGCTCAGCGGTACAGGTAAATATGGGCGGCATGCTTCAGGGCGACGCTGTGGCGCTTTATAACTATATGCTGCAGATCATCATTGAGCTTATAAAGCTATCTTCGCTGATAATAACGCTGAATAAGTCTGTAGCCTGCGCAGGCAGGGTAGCTGACGTGCTTGAGGTGCAGCCGGCCATGCGCTACCCCTCCGAGGGGGAAAGAGCCCCTCAGGAAAGCAGCAGCCGAGCGCAAAGCGAATATGCGGTGCAGTTCATGGACGTAACCTTTACATACAGCGGCGCCGGCGCGCCCAGCCTTAAGGACATAAGCTTTGCTGTTAAAAGAGGCCAGACGGTAGGCATAATAGGCGGCACAGGCAGCGGCAAAAGCACGCTGGTGAGCCTTATACCAAGGTTTTATGACGCCGTAAGCGGAAACGTGCTTATAGACGGCGTGAGCGTCAAGGCTTATACGGAAGAGGAGCTCTGCAAAAAAATAGGCATAGTGCAGCAGAAGGCCGTGCTTTTTAAGGGCAGCATAAGGGATAACCTAAAGTGGGGGGACGAGAACGCAACGGACAGCGAGCTTTGGCAGGCCATAACCGCGGCGCAGGCGAAGGATATTGTTGACGGCAAGGAGGGCAAGCTCGATTTTGAGCTTGAGCAGGGCGGCAAGAACCTGTCCGGAGGGCAGAAGCAAAGGCTTAGCATAGCAAGGGCGCTTGTTAAAAAGCCTGAAATACTTATATTGGACGACAGCGCCTCCGCGCTTGATTATGCAACGGATGCGGCGTTGAGGAAGGCCATACGCTCACTCTCCGGCGATACCACAACGTTTTTGGTTTCGCAAAGGATAGCGGGCATAAAGCATGCCGATATCATTCTGGTGCTTGATAACGGCAGATTGATGGGAACGGGCACGCATGACGAGCTTATGCGAAGCTCTGAGGTGTATAGGGAGATATACTTCTCACAGTTTCCCAACGAAAAGGCCGGCTATGAAAAAAGCCTGCTTTTGAACTAAGGAACGGTGAAGACGATGAACAAACAGCAGGACAAGAATAGAAAAAACAAAGACGGAAACAGAGAAGGCGGGGCTAAAAGCTTTGTAAAAAGCCTTAAAAGCGAAAAGAACAGGGCCGTTTTGGCAAGGCTTGCCAAGCTTATAGTCAGGTATAGGGGCTTGCTCATACTGAGCATAGCTTTGGCCGCAATATCCGTTGTGCTGCAGCTATATGTACCCATCTTGTTTGGCGACGCCATAGATGAGCTTATCGCCAAGAACGCCGTTGATTTTAACAGGGTATGGTTTTATCTTAAGCGCGTGCTTGTGCTTGCGGCCGCAAGCGCGCTGTCGCTTTGGGCGATGAGCCTTATAAACAACAAAATGACCTTCAAAATAGTTCAGGATGTGCGCTCAAACGCCATAGAGCATATACAAAAGCTGCCGCTGAGCTATCTTGACAAGCACAGCACGGGGGATATGGTGAGCCGGGTAATAGCCGACGCCGGCATACTTTCTGACGGCCTGCTGCTCGGCTTCACTCAGCTGTTTTCCGGAATAGTTACAATAATCGTAACGCTCATATTCATGCTTTCAAAAAATGTGTGGATAACGCTTATTGTAATACTGCTCACGCCGCTAAGCTTTGTGGCAGCCAGGTTCATAGCCTCGCGCTCATATAATATGTTTAAGAAACAAAGCGAGATTCGCGGCCGCCAGACTGCCCTTATAGACGAAATGATAGGTAATCAAAAGGTCGTTAAGGCGTTTGGCTATTCAAAAAAGGCTTCCGCAAGGTTTGAAAAGATAAATGACGAGCTTAACGCCTGCGGCCGGCGGGCGGTGTTTTACAGCAGCATAACAAACCCATCAACAAGGTTCGTAAACAGCGTCATATACGCAGGGGTGGCCCTGACGGGCGCGCTTATTATAGTATCCGGAGGCCTGAGCGTGGGCGGGCTTTCCGTGCTGCTTTCATATGCAAACCAGTATATGAAGCCGTTTAATGAGATAAGCTCCGTCATTACGGAAATGCAGAACGCGCTTGCCTGCGCCGCAAGGATATTTGAGCTTATAGACGAGCCGGAGGAAAGCGCCGACGCGCAAGGCACGCTTGACGCCGTAGAAGGCAGGGTAGATATAGACGACGTAAGCTTCAGCTATGATAAGTCTAAAAGCCTTATCGAGCATTTTGAGCTGAATGTCGAGCCGGGCATGAGGATAGCCATAGTCGGCCCGACAGGCTGCGGCAAGACGACGCTTATAAACCTGCTGATGCGCTTTTATGATGCGGACAGCGGCAGCATAAGCATAGACGGGCATGACATAACCTCGCTTTCAAGGCATGCGCTGCGCTCGGCTTACGGCATGGTGCTGCAGGATACATGGATAAAGCGGGGCACCGTGCGCGAAAACATATGCTTCGGCAAGCCTGACGCGACCGAAGAGGAGATAATCCGCGCCGCCAAGGAGGCGCATAGCTATGAATTTATAGAAAAACTGCCGCAGGGGCTGGACAGCATGCTTAATGAGGACAGCATAAGCCAGGGGCAGAAGCAGCTGCTATGCATAACGAGGGTGATGCTGTGCCTGCCGCCGATGCTTATACTGGACGAAGCCACATCAAGCATAGATACAAGGACAGAGGTGCAGATACAGCAAACGTTCGATAAGCTCATGCAGGGCAGGACGAGCTTTGTGGTGGCGCACAGGCTTTCCACGATACGCACGGCATCGCTTATATTGGTAATGAAGGACGGTAAGATAATCGAGCAGGGCAAACATGACGAGCTGCTGCAGAAGGGAGGCTTCTACGCAAGGCTATATAACAGCCAGTTCCAGGGCGTGGAGCAGGGATAACAAAAAAATAAACCAAGTTTTTGCTAAAAGTAGTGACAGAAGAGAAACTTTATGCTATAATCCTAAATTGTCGGCACGGCGCAAGCCAATGTAGCTCAGTTGGCAGAGCAGCGCACTCGTAATGCGCAGGTCAAGAGTTCGAATCTCTTCATTGGCTCCATCGGGGCGTAGCGCAGCTTGGTAGCGCGTTTGGTTCGGGACCAAAAGGCCGGGTGTTCAAATCACCTCGCCCCGACCATTGAAAAAGCAAGGTAAACCCTTGCTCTTTTTATTATCTGCGATCCGCTCCGCCCAGTCTCTGAAAACTCAAGTGGGCAACCTTTTATCCCTGCCTACGCATTCTTTGGCAGTAAAAAGGACTTGGTATAAGCAAGTCCTCAGAGTGTCGAAAAAGTGGCCGAACGCCACTTTTCGAGTTTTCACAGGTTTTGCCTCTCGCTACCGCTCCCGGGCGGCAAAACCCGCAAGGTACGAAAACCTAGAGGTTTTCATCAGTTCTGACGTACATGCCGTCAGAGCCGGAATAAAGCTTAAGGGGCAGCCGCCCCTTAACAACTCCAGGTTTTTTCGACACTCTGGTATTTGGCATAAGCAAGTCCTTTTAGAAGATAATTCCTATCGTGCGGGACTATTACTTTTTCCCTTCGGCCCTGTTGAGCGCGGCTTCGATAAAACCGTAGAACAACGGATGCGGCTTGTTCGGGCGTGACTTGAACTCAGGGTGATACTGCACGCCCACAAAGAACGCTCGATCGGTCAGCTCAACGGTCTCAACAAGCTTGCCGTCAGGAGAAAGGCCGGAAAGCGTAATCCCATTTGCGGTCAGTACGTCGCGATAATCGTTGTTCAGCTCATAGCGGTGGCGGTGACGCTCCGATATAAGCCCGGCTTTGTAGCAGCGTGCCATCGTGGTGTTTGGCTGCACCACGCAGGGGTAAGCGCCGAGCCTTAGCGTGCCGCCCTTGTCTATATCGCTGCTCTGACCCGGCATAAAGTCTATTACCTTGTGTGCGCAAAGCTCGTCAAATTCGCCGGAATCGGCGTCTGCTATGCCCGCCACGCTGCGGGCGAACTCTATAACGGCTATCTGCATGCCAAGGCATATTCCAAGGTAGGGAACGTTGTTTTCGCGTGCAAACCTGGCCGCAAGTATCATGCCTTCTATTCCCCTTGAGCCGAAGCCGCCGGGCACTATTATGCCGTCAAGGGAGCCAAGCTCGCTTGACGCGTTTTGCTCGGTAATGGTTTCCGAATCTATCCAATGTATACATATATGCGTGTTGAGCGCGTAGCCGGCGTGCCTTAATGCCTCGGCAACCGAAAGATAAGCGTCATGAAGCTGCACATACTTGCCAACAAGGCCTATATGCACCTCCTTCTCCCTTGCATGAATACGGCCAACCATGTCGAGCCATTCTTTTAAGTCCGGCTCGGGAGCCGATATGCCGAGCTCACGGCATACAACAGAAGAAAAGCCGGCTTTTTCAAGCATTAGCGGCGCCTCATAAAGGCAGGGGAGGGTGATGTTCTCTATAACGCAATCCGGCTTTACATTGCAGAAAAGCGATATCTTTTTGAATATGGATTCCTCAAGCGGCTTATCGCACCTGAGCACGATTATGTTCGGGCTGACGCCCATACCCTGAAGCTCCTTTACGGAGTGCTGCGTGGGCTTTGATTTATGCTCGTCCGAGCCGCTTAGATACGGCACAAGCGTAACGTGTATAAACAGGCTGTTTTCCCGTCCGACCTCAAGCGATATCTGCCTTACTGCCTCTATAAACGGCTGCGACTCTATATCGCCTATAGTGCCGCCTATCTCGGTTATAACAACGTCTGCGCCAGTCTCCTTGGCAAGGCGGTATATATGCTCCTTTATTTCGTTGGTTATGTGCGGTATAACCTGAACGGTTGAGCCGAGATATTCGCCCCTTCTTTCCTTGTTAAGCACATTCCAGTAAACCTTGCCCGTGGTGAGGTTTGAATATCTGTTCAGATCCTCGTCTATAAACCTTTCGTAATGGCCAAGGTCAAGATCGGTCTCCGCGCCGTCCTCGGTAACATAAACTTCGCCATGCTGATACGGGCTCATCGTGCCGGGATCGACGTTTATATACGGGTCGAGCTTCTGCGCGGCAACCTTTAGACCGCGGTTCTTCAGCAGCCTGCCTAAGCTTGCGGCAGTTATGCCCTTGCCTAAGCCTGAAACAACGCCGCCGGTAACGAATATGTACTTGGTCATAACAGTTAACCTCCAAAATAAAACACAAAATGGCCTTGTGAACCATTACTCCGACAGGTTCATCAACAAATAACAACAAATTATATTATATATTAACACGGAATGTCAACAGCAGAGATGCAGGGCGGCAATCACTTTTTGTTGAAATAGAAGCATAATTTGTGTTGACAAAGGAGCGCGCGCTGTGTATAATAGCTAAGGTCAAGCAGAAGCCCCGCTTCTCACCCGCCGGCTGATATATAAGCCAGGCGCGGTAAGTAAATAGTATACTACGCACAGGCGTTGATATGCAATAGTGGGTGCTTTGCGTCCACTATTTTTATTATGGAGGTGTACCAACATAGCCAGTCAAGAACTCTTGATCAATGAGGAGATACGGGACGCAGAAGTCCGTCTCATCGACGAAAACGGCAACCAGCAGGGCATAGTATCGATAGATGTCGCGCTTAGAATGGCCGAAGCGGCAGACCTTGACCTTGTCAAGATAGCGCCGATGGCTGTTCCGCCGGTGTGCAAAATAATGGACTACGGCAAGTACCGTTTCGAGCAGACCAAAAGGGAAAAGGAAAACCGCAAGAATCAGAAGGTTATAGAACTCAAGGAGATTCGCCTTTCGGCAACCATAGACCAGCATGACATGGAAGTGAAAGCGAAGGCCTGCACAAAATTCCTCTCAAACGGAGATAAGGTCAAGGTTTCTATCCGCTTCAAGGGCCGCCAGGTCAAGCACGGGGACATCGGGCTGGATGTTATGGATGCTTTCTATGATATGGTGAAGGACGCGGCAGCTATTGACAAGCCCGCCAAGCAGGAAGGGCGAAACATGATGATGATATTGGTGCCTAAGGCAAACTAAACAAATTATCCAAGGAGGACTACCCCATGCCAAAAATCAAGACCCACAGGGGTGCAGCTAAAAGGTTCAGCCTTACCAAAGGCGGAAAGGTCAAGCGCTCTAAGGCTTACAAGAGACACATATTGACCAAGAAGAGCACAAAGCGCTTGCGCGGACTGCGCCAGACCGGCTTCATAGCAGAGTGCGAAGCCAAGAAGGTGCGCGAACTCATTCCGTATAAGTAAGGAGGACAAACAAAATGGCAAGGATCAAAAGGGCTGTTAACGCCGTTAAGAAACGCCGCAAGGTATTTAAGCTTTCAAAGGGCTATTTCGGAGCCAAATCCAAGCAGTATCGCGCCGCTTCCCAGCAGGTAATGCGCTCGATGGCGTATGCCTATGTTGGACGCAAGAACAAGAAGCGCGAATATCGCAAGCTGTGGATAGCCCGTATCAACGCCGGCGCGCGCATGTGCGGCAGCAACTATAGCCGTCTTATAAACGGTCTTAAGCTGGCCGGTGTGGACGTGAACCGTAAGGTTCTGGCCGATCTCGCGGTGACCGATATGGCCGCATTCAAGCAGCTTGTTGAGGTAGCCAATCAGGCGAGGGCATAAGCTTATACAAAAAAAGCAAATGCTTGCAAATATCAGGTAAAGGGCGGTTTATACCGCCCTTTATCTGATGTCGAAAAAGTGGCTGAACGCCACTTTTTCGAGTTTTTACGGGTTTTGCCTTTCGCTCACGCTCCCGGGCGGCAAAACCCGCAAGGTACGAAAACCTGACGTTTCCATCCGTTCTGACGTACATGCCGTCAGAGCCGGAATAAAGCTTAAGGGGCAGCCGCTCCTTAACAACCCCGGGGTTTATCGACAGGCTGAGGGCGGTTCATACCGCCCTTTACTTATACCAAAATAAGCCGTTTTTTGGCAGCATGATATCCGTAATGATATGCACATAAAGCTTGATTTTAGTGATGCCGTGCGTTATTATCTATAATAAGGTAATAAGGGCTTCTGCGTAGAAAAGTATTTTTGTACGCACAATAAAAAAGGAGAAAACGCGATAATGTACAAGATCGTTAACAAGCAAAACCTGAACCCGACGGTTACTCTTATGGACATTCAGGCTCCGTATGTAGCCGCCAAGGCTGAAGCCGGGCAGTTTATCATACTGCGCGTTGACGCAGACGGAGAGCGTATACCGCTTACCGTTGCTGGTTATGACCGCGAAAAAGGCACCGTAAGGATAATATTCCAAATAGTCGGCGCAACTACGGAAAAGCTTAACCATCTTAACGCGGGCGACAGTATACACGACTTTGTAGGTCCGCTCGGTACTCCCACAAAGCTTGACGGGCTTAAGAAGGTCTGCATAGTGGGCGGCGGCGTGGGCTGCGCGATAGCCCTGCCCATAGCTGAGAAGCTGCATGAGATGGGCTGCAACGTCACCTCAATAATAGGCTTCCGCTCAAAGGATATAGTTATACTTGAGGATGAGTTCCGCAAGGCGTCGGACAGGCTGTTCCTTATGACGGACGATGGCTCTTACGGCCGTCATGGCAACGTATGCGTTCCGCTTAACGAGATGTTTGCCGAGGGTGAAAGGTTCGATGAGGTTATAACCATCGGGCCATTGATAATGATGAAATTTGTGGTAAAGGCTACCCAGCCCACCGGAATACCCTGTACGGTGTCCATGAACCCGATAATGATAGACGGCACCGGCATGTGCGGCGGTTGCAGGCTTACGCTGCATCGCGACGGCGAAAATATCACGAAGTTTGCTTGTGTTGACGGCCCTGACTTTAATGGCTATGAGGTCGATTTTGACGAGGCCATGTCGCGCGGCGCAACCTATAAGCCTTTTGAGCGCGAAGCTCATGAGCGCGTATGCAATCTCTTTAAGCAGGAGGTAAAATAAAATGCCTAACATGAACCCTAAAAAGAACCCCATGCCCTCACAGGAGCCGGACGTTCGCAACCATAATTTTAACGAGGTCGCGCTCGGCTATACCGAGGAGATGGCGCTTGACGAGGCTGCCCGCTGCCTTAACTGCAAGAATATGCCCTGCGTAGCCGGCTGTCCGGTAAATATACATATTCCCGAATTTATCGCCAAGATCCGCGAGCTTGATTTTGAAGGCGCGTATCAGGCGATAAGCCGCGATTCAAGCCTACCCGCGGTTTGCGGCCGCGTTTGCCCGCAGGAGACTCAGTGTGAGTCAAAGTGCGTGCGCGGCATAAAGGGCGAGCCCGTCGGTATAGGCCGTCTGGAGCGCTTTGTTGCGGACTGGCACAACGCGCATGCCGGCGCCCCCGCAGCGCCTGCCGAGTCAAACGGCCATAAGGTCGCCATAGTAGGCAGCGGCCCTTCCGGCCTTACCTGCGCGGGCGATCTTGCGCGCAAAGGCTATAAGGTCAGCGTTTTTGAGGCGCTGCATACCGCAGGCGGCGTACTTGTGTATGGCATACCTGAATTCCGTCTTCCCAAGGCCATAGTGCAGAAGGAGATAGATAACCTTATCGCCATGGGTGTTGATGTTGAGACTAACATGGTAATAGGTAAGACCCTCACCATAGACGAGCTGTTCGATATGGGCTATGAGGCCGTGTTTATTGGCTCCGGCGCCGGACTGCCGATGTTCATGAACATTCCTGGCGAGAATCTTAAGGGCGTGTACTCCGCTAACGAGTTCCTTACCCGAATAAATCTTATGAAGGCTTATCGTGAGAACAGCGACACTCCTATACTGCACGGCAGGAGCGTGGCGGTAGTCGGCGGCGGCAACGTAGCTATGGACGCGGCGCGCTGCGCAAGAAGGCTTGGCGCTGAGGTTAAGATAGTTTACCGCCGCAGCGAAAGCGAGCTGCCTGCCAGGCGTGAGGAGGTAGAGCACGCCAAGGAGGAGGGCATAGAATTCTGCCTGCTCACTTCTCCTCTTTCCATAAAAGGGGACGAAAATGGGAACGTATGCGCCATGAATTGCCAGAAGATGGAGCTTGGCGAGCCTGATGCTTCCGGCCGCAGGCGTCCCATCCCCGTAGAGGGCAGCGAGTATGACATTGATGTTGACTGCGTTATAATGGCGCTTGGCACCTCGCCCAACCCGCTGATCAAGTCCACCACAAAGGGCCTTGATGTTAACCGCAAGGGCGGCATTATTGTTGAAGAGGCCACCGGTAAGACCAGCAGGGACGGCGTGTATGCCGGCGGTGACGCCGTTACCGGCGCAGCTACCGTTATATCCGCAATGGGCGCCGGAAAGACCGCCGCCAAGGCCATCGACGAATACCTGAGCAAGTAAAAAGCTTATACATCTGCGAAGCAGCCGCATTATTGCGGCTGTCTTTATATATCAAAATCGGGGACGGCCAAAAGACCGTCCCCACAGAGTATGATTTATATGCTGTTGAAATTTGCTTTTCTAAGCTAAGCATGTTCTATGCTTAGAAGTCCACCTCTGTATCGTAGTAGCAGCACTTGAGCAGCTTTTCCATCTCCTCCTGGGTGGGTATGCGCGGGTTGGAGCCTGTGCAGGCGTCGCCGATAGCGTTCTTGGCGATTTCGGGCAGCCTCTCAAGGAATACATTCTCAGGCACAAAGCCCTGCTCTGTGGGATAGCTGTCCGGACCGTAGTTCTTTATGCAGTGCGGGATGTTGAGCGCATCGTTCATGCCGCGCAGATACTTGATAAGCAGGGCGACCTTTTCATCGTCGTTATTGCCGCCAAGGTTCATATAGTCGGCTATAACGCCATAACGCTTCTTGGCTTCGGGATTCTTGGCGTTAAAGGCTATTACCTTGGGCAGATACATGGCGTTGGCAGCGCCGTGTATTATGTGCGCGCCGTAATCGGCAAAGGCGGCGCCGGTCTTGTGCGCCATGGAGTGCACTATGCCGAGCAGGGCGTTGGAAAATGCCATACCGGCAAGGCACTGTGCGTTGTGCATGGTGTCGCGCTTGGCCATGTCGCCATTGTAGGAATCCACAAGGTCGTGCTGTATCATCTTTATGGCGAATATGGCAAGCGGATCGGTGTAGTCGCAGTGCGCGGTGGAAACATAAGCTTCTATAGCATGGGTTATAGCGTCCATACCGGTGTGGGCGACCAGCTTCTTTGGCATAGTCTCGGCCAGATCAGGATCGACTATGGCCACATCAGGAGTTATCTCAAAATCGGCTATCGGGTATTTGATGCCCTTTGCATAATCGGTGATTATGGAGAAGGCGGTAACCTCGGTAGCGGTGCCGGAGGTGGAGGATATGGCGCAGAAGCGGGCCTTTTTCCTCAGCTTGGGCAGGCCGAACACCTTGCACATATCTTCAAACGTTACCTCGGGGTATTCATACTTTATCCACATGGCCTTGGCAGCATCTATAGGGGAACCGCCGCCCATAGCTATTATCCAATCAGGCTGGAACTTCTGCATCGCCTCAGCGCCGCGCATAACGGTTTCAACGGAGGGATCTGGCTCTATGCCTTCAAACAGCTCGACCTCCATGCCGGCTTCCTTAAGATATCCGACAGCCTTATCAAGGAAACCAAACTTCTTCATACTGCCGCCGCCAACGCATATCATTGCGCGCTTGCCCTCAAATGTCTTAAGCGCCTCAAGAGAGCCTTTTCCATGATAAAGATCGCGGGGCAAAGTAAAACGTGCCATAAGTTAACTTCCTTTCCTGACTTAAAGTCATCTTTGATGCCATTATTATAACGCATATCAAACCAAAATGGAATATGACAAACATATAACGATGTATTTTTATCGATATGAATTGACGGGAAATGGATAAGCAAAACTTATATCTAAGCGAAATCTAATGCCCATTCCATAAGCAATAGGACTGATAAGCTTATAATAATAGGGAGGGCCGGAGCCGAAGCGCCTCCTGCGGGCGATGCAGCGAGGAGGAAGCCCGGCGAAGAAGAAGCATGGGGGAGCAGCCGCCATGCGGCTATTCTAAGATGCGGAGGGTTAAGCTAATTCCGACTATGACGGCATGCACGTCAGAACGGATGAAACCCTTCAGGTTTTCGTACCTTGCGGGTTTTGCCGCCCGGGAGCGTGAGCAAGAGGCAAAACCCGTGAAACTCAAAAAAGTGGCGTTCTGCCACTTTTTAGACACTCCGTAACAGGGACGGCTTCGGCCGTCCCTATTTGAAGTTGTTCAGTATTTGCTTATTGGCGTTACACTGCGTTTGCAGCAGGCAATATAGTATTCTTGAAAAACGCCCTTGCGGTTTCCGGCGTAACGGAATACACGGCGCCGCCGATATCGACGCACACACCGTCCTGGCAGTTGCCCGTGCAGAACTGGCCGGCAAGGTTTATCTTGTCGTGCAGGCCGTACTGCTCGATAAGCTGCTGGAAGCATACCATCACATTGTAGGAGCCGCGAAGGTGACAGGAGGTACCTATACAAACCTTTATCTCAAGCATAACTCATTCGCCTTTCTTGCTGTAATGCACATGCAGCAGCTCATGAACGCGTCCCTTAAGCACGCCGTTGTAAAGGTTGAGCATGAGCGGGTTCTCTTCGCTGCGCTTTATGCTCAGCATCTTGTCCGCGCTGTAGAGCGCCTTGCCGCGGTTCATCTTTGTGGCAAGCGTACCGAAGGGCTGACCGCCGCCGGCTACGCAGCCGCCGGGGCATGCCATGACCTCAACAAAGTCGTAATGCTCGCCGTTTTCTATGGCCTTTATTATGTTTTCGGCGTTCTTAAGGCCGCTTACTATGGCTATGCGCACTTCCTTATCGCCAAAGGGAACGGTGGTTTCCTTAACGCCCTTCATGCCGCGCACTTCGTTGAAGGCGATGGACCTGAGCGCCTGCGCGCTCTTATCGGTAGAAATGCGCCTCAACACAGCCTCGGTAACGCCGCCGGTAACGCCGAATATAACGCCTGCGCCTGTGCAGGTGCTGAAGGCGGAGTCAACCGCTTCGGGCTCAAGCTCGTCAAATACGAGGCCGGCCTTGTGTATCATCTGTATAAGCTCCTGCGTTGTTATGACATAGTCGGTATCAGGAATACCGTCATGCTTGAATTCGTCCCTCGCACACTCAAATTTTTTGGCTGTGCAGGGCATCACGGCAACGGATACGACCCTTCTTGAGGAGGAGGCGTAATGCGCCTTTATGACGGAGGAGAACATCTGCATGGGCGATTTGCAGGTGGAGACATTCTGCATAAGCTCGGGGTGGTTCTTTTCGCAATACTGTATCCACGCGGGGCAGCAGCTTGTGAACAGCGGCAGGGTACCGCCCTCTTCTATCCTTGAGATGAACTCGTTTGCTTCCTCAAGCACGGTAAGGTCGGCGCCGGTGGCGGTATCGTACACCTCGTCAAAGCCAAGGCGCCTGAGCGCGCTGGTTATGCGGCCCATCGAGTTCTCGTTCTCTGGCAGGCCAAATTCCTTGGCTACTGCAACGCGAACTGCGGGGGCGACCTGAGCCACGACCTTTGTGGACTTGTCGTTAAGCTCGCGCCATACCCTTCCGGTATCCTTCCTTATGACTATAGCGCCTGTGGGGCATACGGCGGCGCACTGTCCGCAGCCTACGCAGGGGGAGTTGGCTATGGGCTCGTCAAACGCGGTGGCAATTATCATCTTGGAGCCGCGGTTTGCAAAGTCTATTGCGCCAACGTTCTGTATCTCGTTGCACATGCGCACGCAGTCGCCGCACAGTATGCACTTGTGCGTATCCCTCACTATGCACACGCTTGAGGTATCGAGCTTGGGCTCGGGCTTAAGGTTTTTGAAGCGTATGCTGTCTATGCCGAACAGGGAGGCAAGCTCCTGCAGCCTGCACTTGCCGTTTTTCTGGCAGGTCGTGCAGTCGCGGCAATGGTTGGCAAGCAGCAGCTCAAGTATCATCTTGCGGTGCTTGTGCAGCCTTTCGGTGTTGGTGTATATCTCCATGCCGGCTTTGGGTACGGTGGAGCAGGCGGCTTCCATACCGCCGTGGCTGTTTTCGACCATGCACATGCGGCATGCGCCGTAAACGGAAAGCTCAGAGTGATAGCAGAAGGTAGGCATCTCTATGCCGGCCTTGCGTATAAGCTCAAGCAGGTTCTTTTCGCCGTTAATCTCTATGGGGTTGCCGTCTATGAGCATATATTCCTTGTTTTCCATTTGCTCAGTCCTCCTTGATAGCGTGGAACGCGCAGGTAGATACGCACGCGCCGCATTTTATGCACTTCTTTTCGTCGATGACGAACGGGGTCTTGACCTGGCCGGATATCGCGCCGACAGGGCAGCCTTTAGCGCAGCGGGAACAGCCCTTGCAAAGCTCGGGGTCGATATATATGCGCTTGAGCTTGGAGCATGCGCCGGCGGGGCAGCGTTTGTCGTAAATGTGCGCCTCGTATTCATTGCGGAAGTACTGTATGGTGCTCATTACGGGGTTGGGCGCGGTCTTGCCGAGTCCGCACAGGGCCGCGGCGGATATGGTGTCCGCAAGGTCCTCGAGCAGCTCTATGTCTCCGTCCTCGCCGTTGCCAGCAACTATGCGCTCAAGCACTTCAAGCATGCGCTTCGTGCCTTCGCGGCAGGGTACGCACTTGCCGCAGGATTCGTTCTGCGTAAAGCTCATGAAAAAGCGCGCGACCTCTACCATGCAGGTCTTGCTGTCCATAACGACAAGTCCGCCGGAGCCGACCATTGCGCCTATCTTCTTGAGCGAGTCGAAATCAAGGGGTATGTTTAGATGATCCTTTGTAAGGCATGCGCCGGAAGGTCCGCCTATCTGCACGGCCTTGAACTCGGCTCCGCCCCTCATGCCGCCGCCTACGCCGTATATTACTTCCTCAAGCGTGGTTCCCATGGGAACTTCTATAAGGCCGGTGTTCTCTATGTTGCCGGTAAGGGCAAATGCCTTTGTGCCTGGGCTGTTTTCGGGGCCGATGGACTTATACCAGTCCGCGCCGTTCATTATGATGAGCGGAACGTTGGCAAACGTTTCAACGTTGTTCAAAACGGTGGGCTCGTTAAACAGGCCGTGCTCAACGGTGCGCGGTGGCTTTACACGCGGGAAGCCGCGCTTTCCTTCTATTGATGCCGTAAGCGCGCTGCCCTCGCCGCACACAAAGGCGCCCGCGCCCTTGTTGATGTGTATACGGAAATCAAAGCCGCTGCCGAGTATGTTATCGCCAAGCAGGCCCATCTCTTCAGCTTGGGCTATGGCGTTCCTGAGCCTTTCAACGGCCATGGGATACTCTGCGCGCACATATATATAGCCCTCCTTAGCGCCGCAGGCACGGCCGGCTATCATCATGCCCTCAAGCATCCTGTGCGGGTCGCCCTCCATTATGGAGCGATCCATGAACGCGCCCGGGTCGCCCTCGTCGCCGTTACATACGATGTACTTGACGGGGGATTTCTGCCTTGCGACCTGGCTCCATTTTTTGCCGGTGGGGAAGCCGCCGCCGCCGCGTCCGCGGAGGTTGGAATCAGATATGGTTTTTACTATGCCTTCGGGAGACATATCGAACAGCGCCTTTTCAAACGCAGTATAGCCGCCCACGGCAATGTATTCTTTTATTGAAGTGGCGTCGATGTGGCCGCAATGCTTCAGCACAAGGCGGGTCTGCTTCTTATAGAAGGGTATATCGTCCTGCTTCTTGCGCACCACGCCGCCCTTTTGGTAGGCAAGGCGCTCAATATGCTCGCCCTTCATTATGGTACGCTCTATTATCTCCTTGCAGTCGCCGACCTTTACCTTGGTATACAGCCAGCCTTCGGGCTCTATGCGCACAAGCGGGCCCATCTCGCAAAAGCCGTGGCAGCCGCTCTTTTTAAGTCCTATGGATTCCTCATGCTCGTGCGGGTCGTCTGAAAGCTCAACGGTGCAGGGCAGGCCGTTTTCGGCCATGAGCCTTTTTAGCTCGGCATGTATATCGAACGAACCGCCCGCTATGCAGCCCGTGCCGGCGCAGACAAGTATTTTGCGCTTTTGGCTGGCAAAGCTTTCGGCATAAGCCTTGCGCTCTTTTATAATATCCTCTCGGCATGTAAGCATGTCAGTTTTCCTCCTTCAGCTGCTTTATAAGCTCCGAAGCCTTGTCCGGCGTCATGGCGGGGTGTACCTTCTCATTTACGGTTATTACCGGCGCAAGGCCGCATGCGCCAAGGCAGGATACAGTTTCAACAGTAAAGAGCAGATCGTCCGTGGTCACCTTCTGCTCGGAAAGTCCAAGCTCATTCCTCAGCCTTTCAAGTATTGGGGTAGAGCCGCGTACATGGCATGCGGTGCCATCGCAGCATTTTATGACATACTTGCCCTTGGGCTCAAGGGAAAAGTTTTCATAGAATGTGGCTACCGAGTAAATGCTGGCGCAGGGAACATTGAGCCGCTTTGAAAGATGAGAGAATACCTCGCGCGGCAGATAATGATAATGCTCCTGTATTGCCTGCAATATGGCAATAACTGCGCTTGGCTCTGCACCATGGCCGTCAATTATAGAATCTACCACAGTGAAGTCGAATGGGGTTTGCATTGCTTGTCGTTCCTCCTGAATGATTAAACTGGCATTTTATTGATAAGCATAAGCTTAAAAATAACTGACTTTTATCTTTTTGCCCATCTTTTCAAGACATTCTGCAAGCTCTTTAACAAGCTGCATCTTTATTGTGAAATTGATAGGCAAATTGCTGTTCTGGTGGGCCGGATTAACGGCCTTGCCTACGAAGAAGTTTATATCCGTCGCGTCCTCAAACAACATTCGCGCTATGCGGCTCGCCCCGTCCTTCTTATAGCTCCATTTTTCAAAGGAGGTATTGTCGGCAAGGTAGTTGAGCGCGTACTCAAGCACCCTGTTTATTGTTATAACTCCTTCCGTAACAATGTCAACGCCTTCTATTTCCGCCGTAGGCGGTATGTCAGGATCGTAAAAGTCGAGCTGGGGCCTTAATGGCTTCCTTAGATACTCGGCCGCTATGGTGCTTGTGGTGCCGCCGCAAACAATGTGCTTGCCCTCCTTTGCAAAGAAGAGAGACATCATCTTGTTGCCGTCGTCCCTGTTTGAAGGCGGCCCGATTATAAGGCTGACCGGCTCCCTTTTGCGTATCCTTATCGTGCATACCGTTGCATCATCGCCGGGCTTGCCTTCATAAAGCCTGTTGGTCTCGCCAATAAGAATGGTCGAAAGCGTCTTTGCGGTATACCCAACGTCCCAAAACGCTGTAAGGAAGTCTATTATATCCTCTCTTTTCCAGCCAAAGTTGTAGCTCAGGCCGACGCCTGCATGCTCAACGCCGTCTGAAAACGCTAAAAACGCATCATGCTCCTCAACATCCACCTCGGCCTTGATTATCTTTTTGTTGCCGATGTAGCTTTCGTGGAATGGGATATTTACGTTCTTTCCGTCCCTGAGCATTATAACCTTCGGGTTGTCATATTGTATTATCTCGACCCTGCGGTTGTTGGTAATGCGTACTATTGTAAACGTTGAATACGCGACCTTTCTTACGGAGCATACGGGGAGCGTCTCAACAAGCGTTTCAACAGCGTCCTCAAGCCTTAAGCCGGCAGCAAGCATGGTAGAGAGTATCTTTGACGTAAGCGTGGAAAGTATGCTCGCCTTAACGCCGCTGCCAAGCCCGTCCGCAAGAACGACTATGGTTGAATCGCCGTCTTCAGGCTCAACTATTTCCACATGATCGCCGCAAAGCTGTTCCCCTGCGTGGTTTATGCTAAGGTAGCCTATATCCGCGCAGAGGTTGTTACTCGTCTTCATTTGCAATCGACTCCTTAAGCTTAGTAAGGGCTATCTTTGTCTCCGCAGCCGTTTCGCCAAGCAGGGAAGCTATCTCCTGCACTATGCGCATCTGCTTGTCTACTACCTTGTCCGCAGTTTCAATGGTCTGCCTGCTCAGCGTTTCCTTGCTCTTGCGCTCGCTTTCCTCATCAGTAACGTCTCTGAATATGCCTATCATATTTCCTGACTTTTTGTCGGTTACTATAGTCAGCTCAAGGTATATGTCAAATTCGGCGTAATAATCCCTCTTGTTGACTATGCGCTTGCCGTACTGGCTGGCGTTTATAAAGTCAATGGGATCCATCAGCCTTATCAAAGGCTCGCCCATAACGTCGGAACGCGAATGTACATGCAGCATGCGCATGGCGGCCCTGTTGAGCTGCTGTATCTCGTATGAATCGTTAACGACTATTATGCCGTTTGGAGTGTTATCCAAAATGTTGTCGGTAAACCTTTCCGACCTTTCCATAAGGTAGGGAAGGCACATGTTTATCTCGGCCTTGCCTTGATATATGGCCGCCGCCTTGTCGCGGCATGTATTGTAGCCGCAGGTGCCGCAGTTAAGCTCGTCATCGGGCGTTATCTTGCCCATCTTCCTGAGTATGTCCTCAAGCTCGCTTTGGCTCGGCATGACCTTGTGCAGAAGCGTGCAGTGATATTCGTTTGCAAGCAGGCTGCTTTCCGGCTGGGCAATGTCAAAATCCTCCTCGCCCGCATATGTTGCCACCCGCTGATAATCGCGCACGGGGGAGGGGTGCTGCTTGCGCATTATAGGCCCGCGCACGCAGCTGCCGGCGCAAGCTGACATCTCTATAAAGCAATGCGATATGCCGCCCCTTTGAATATCGTCAAGCGCGGGAATAACGTTGTCCAATCCGTCTATGCAGTAATAATCATAGGCGGGATTCTTGTTGGTCATCGTATTAAGCACGCCGCCGGAGGTGGGGAACAGCCTCGCCCTGCTGTTATGGTCGTTATCGCGTTTCTTTTCAAGCTCTATTCCCTTTTTGCTGAGCATGCTCGCTATTTCTTCAAACGTAAGCGCCGCGTCCACGCCTACCCTTGCAGCCTCGTCCTTTTTGGAAAGGCAAGGCCCAATGAATATCGTCTTAGCTCCAGGATACCTTCTTTTCAGGTCCTGACAATGGGCCTGCATAGGCGTCATGACCGGTGCAAGGCAGCCCGTGAGCTGAGGATAGTATTTTTCAACAAGCGTGTTTACAGTTGAGCAGCAGGAGGTTATAACAACGTCCATAGTCGCTTCGTTTGCAATGCGCTCATATTCGCGCTTGACAAAGGTTGCGCCTATGGCCGTCTCCTCAGCATCGGCAAAGCCGAGCTTTTTTAAGCCTTCGCGCATGGATTCTATGCCTACGCCTTCAAAATAGGCCGCAAATGACGGCGCAAGGCTTGCGTATACGGGCGTGGTATCGTGCAGCAGCACTGCCGCGATCTCCGTTTCGTCAACTATCTGCTTGGCGCTTTGCGGGCATATCACATAGCATTCGCCGCACAGTATACATTCGTCGCTTATAACATTAGCCTGGTTGCCGGAAAAGCGTATCGACTTTACCGGACAGTAGCGTATGCACTTATGGCAATTGCGGCAGTTTGATTTTTTGAATGAAATATAATCCATTTTGGCTACCTCATCAAGCGAAACGCTCACAGCCTGGCAAGCACTTCGCGTTCAAAGAATGTCTGCGTGATCTCGGGAGTTACGGAGAATGTTTCGCCATCAACTATCACGTTCACTCCGTTCTGGCATTTCCCAATGCAGAAGGTACCGGCAAGCTCGACCTTATCCGTCAAACCATGCTCGCTTACGAGGGACTGAAGCTGCTCAACAACCTGGCGCGAGCCCTTTATGTGGCAGGAGCTTCCGATACATATCGTGATTTTCATAGATAAACCTCTTCCTTCATTATTAAGATTAAGACACTCTCTTATATAAAAGCGCACAGAAGCTCGCGCTCCCGCGCGTTGCCTTCGCTGAGCCTTGACGCCGCACAAAGCGTTATCCAAGGCGAAATGGCCTGTCTTGACACATCGTTCGACGAGCAATACATGCTTATATAAGCCTCTGCCAAGGCTTGCTCACCTTCAATATATAGCTGTATGTAGCTTGCCGCCGCATCGTAAAGATAATATCCGCGCGCCGCCCTGCTCCAGTTGATTACGCAAGCGGCTCCGTCTTCACCAATGAGTATGCTTGATAAGCCGAGGGAGCCGTGGCAGGCGGAAGCGCCATCCGGCATTGAATAAAGCAGCTTGGTAAGCTCATAAATGAGCATAGCGTCGTTTATGCCGGCGGATATGCTGCTTGCAAGCCTGTCCTTTAACGGAAACAGCATATCGGCGCGGGAGAAAGAAATAAGACGCTGCGTATCTATGAGCACCTTCAAAAGCTCTTCGCTTTTTTGGGGCTGCTCGGCTATAAGCCTTTTAAGCGTTTTGCCGCGCATATACTCATAAGATATGGCTAAGTTCTGCTCGGCGTAAAATACGCGCTGCACATGCGGCACCCGCACTGGAGAATCCTCCATGCATGCCTGATTGAGCGCCTCACGAAAAACAAGCGCCTTTGGATATGGCTGGCTGAATACCTTGATTACGGATTCACCGTCACGGTACACGGTCTTACCCGTGCTTATGGCGATTATCCTGTCCGCGGCGATGCTCATGCCGGATTTTTCCTCCAAAACGCGCTTTTTAAGCCGAATTTCCTCAGCTTAAGCATTATGATATCAGATAAACACTATAATGTAAACCTTAACAGAGTGTATATATACCTATTATATTCTATTTGGTATGGGCCTTTATCAATTGCAGTTTAACCCCATAGAACGCTTTACTTTCATAAGCTCGTCTATAAAAGCGTTGTCCATATCGCTGAGCTGATAACCGCGGCGGTATATGAGCATATCCCTGTATGTTTGGTGAGAATCCTTACATGGCTTCTGTACAAGGTCAAGCTCGTCAAGCACGCTCTTCGGCAGAGGAGAGGCCCACATAAAAGCGCTGCTTATCTTATTTAAAAGCCTAAGCCTGCTTGAACGGTCAAAAACATATATTCTTTTTAAGGGATCCGTTTCAATGTCGTTTTTGCGCGCAGTTGAAAGCTGCAGCGTCGGCGCATATGGGTCTGCGGAGGCGATTTCCGTGAAGTTATTAAGCTTGTCAGCGGAAATGCTGCCGCTGCCTGCAAGCGGATGGGAAGCTGACATGACCAGCATATATCCAAACTCGCATATCAGCTCGAATTGAAGCTGCTTTTCGTCAAGCAGGCTCTTTATGCTGTGCTCCTGCGCGTTTTGGCAGCGCAGTATGCCAAGGTTGTAGCCGGCGTCGGTAACGTTGCTCAGCACGCGCATGGGCGCGACTGTTTCGTTGTATATAAGCTCGGCTTTTTTAGCGGGATCAAGCTTTTTTGCAAATTCCGCGAATGCAGCCGCGGCATAGTTTGCACCAGGAGTGGTGAGCGAAAACTGCGGCGCCTTTTCCGCGCCGCTTTTGTACATGGCTTCAACTGCGTCTACCTGAGCGAGTATCTTCCTTGCGTAGCCCAAAAACTCTTCGCCCTGAGGGGTTGGGAATATGCCCTTCGATGTGCGCCTGAATACGGTTATGCCAAGTGTGCTTTCAAGCTCCTTTATCGCCCGGCTTAAATTAGGCTGCGCGGTAAAAAGCAGATCGGCAGCCTTTGTCATGGAGTTTGTCTCCGCTATGACTACCGCATATTTTAGATGCAAAAGGTTCATTGTGGATTCTCCTTTTCTACGTTGCCTATGTGCCTTGAAAGTATAGCCAGGGAGGAGGCAAGGTTTTCGTTTTCTATAAGCACGGTTTCTGGCTTTTTCAATATAGCCGGCGCAAAGTTCCATATTGCCCTTATGCCGCAGGCAACAAGCTCGTCGCACACGCTCTGCGCGCTTTGAACAGGCACGGCTATTATGCCGAGCTTAACGTTTTCAAGCCTGCATATCCTGCCAAGCTCGTCCATTGAATAAACGGGCTTTCCGCTTATCGGCTTCCCAACCGTGTTTTCGTCTGAATCGAATGCGGCAATTATCCTAAGGCCGAAATCGTCAAATCCGCCGTAAGCAAGCAGCGCCTTGCCTATGTTTCCCGCGCCGACAAGTATGGCTTTTGTTTCGCGGTTGCAGTTAAGGCAGGCCTGTATGTGCGCGATAAGCTCCTCCGTAACATAGCCGGTCTTTGGCCTGCCGCTGCCGCTTACTATAGCAAGATCCTTGCGTACCTGAACATCGTTTATGCCAAAATAGCTTGCTATGGCCGTTGCGGATATATTAGTGCGCTCAGCCTTGATAGCATTAAGATAATGCAGGTAAACAGGCAATCTGCGCAAAGTTGGCAGAGAGATATCTTTGGTTTGCATATACGTCCTCGCTAAAGCGTTTCTCATGCCATTCTAACATATAGCGCAGATTTAAGCAAACACATAAAAGCAGGGCAAAAAAGGAGCCGCGCCTGCGGCCCCGGATAAATAATTTTTACTGTTTCTCTAAAATTTCAGGTATTTTGGAAAATCTTTTGCGCCGCACTATAAGATAGTATATTGCAAACGCTATCGATGTAACCAACCACGATACCGGATAGCTTATGGATACTGTAAATACGCTGTTATAAGCCGGAACCGCGGCAAGCACCCATATGACCCTGAACACGCATATGCCGACGGCGGTGATTACGGTTGGTATAAGCGTATCGCCAAGTCCGCGCAATGTGCCGCTTATTATCTCTATTGGAACAAAGAGCCAATAGAATGGAGCAAAATACCACAGCAGGCGCATGGAAAGCTCTATCACCGGCGCGTCCTTTGAAAACAGTGAAAACAGCGGCGCGCCGAAAAGCAGCAGCCCGGCGCCGAAGCCGATGGTTATAAGCGCGCCCATGCCAAGGCATATCTTAAGGCTCTTCTGCACCCTGTCCAGCCTGCCTGCGCCAAAGTTTTGGCCTACGAACGTCATAGACGCTATGCCTAACGCGCCAAGCATCATCCAGGTTATGCCGTCCACCTTGCCGAGCACCACCCATGCGGCCACGGTATCCGTGCCGAAACTGTTTATGGTGGCGGTAAGAAGGGTGTTCGAAAGCGAGTACATTATGGATTGCACTCCGGCGGGGAGGCCTATCTTTATTGTGCGCGCAAGTATGTCGCCTTCAAAGCGCATCTTCTTGAATACGAAGCGACAGGCTCTGCCTGGCGAGGCAAGTGAAAGCATTACCATCACGGCGCTTATGGTTTGGGCAAGTATGCTTGCCAGGGCGACGCCCTCAACGCCCATTTTGAAAAGCAGCACGGACACTATGTCAAGCAGCACGTTTGAAAGGCAAGCGACTACAAGAAAATACAAGGGCCTTTTTGAATCGCCCATTGCGCGCAGTATGGCTGAACCTACGTTGTATACCATGTTCGGTATCATGCCGAGGAACATTATGCGCAGATACAGTGCAGACTCTTCCATCGTGTCGGCGGGGGTATCCATAAGCCTGAGCATGGCGTCGGTGCCCAAAAGACCCAGTACAGTAAGCGCGCCGCCGCCGACTATTGAAAACAATATAGCCGTATGCAAAGCTCTGGTCACGCCGTCTCTGTCGTTTGCGCCGTAATACTGCGATATTATTACCGTTGCGCCCGAGGAAAGCCCGGTAAAAAAGCCTATCAGCAGGTTTAATATGTTGGAGGCCGAGCCCCCGACCGCCGCAAGCGCGTTTTTGCCAACGAACTGGCCTACTACTATCGCGTCAACTGTATTGTATAGCTGCTGAAACAGCGAGCCCAGCATTATCGGGAAGAAGAAAAACAGTATCTGCTTCCATATAACGCCGGTTATCATGCGGTTTTCGGCGTTTATCTTGCGTTCAATACCCTCCATAGTGGTTATCTCTCCAATGTGAAATCGCTAAATTAGATTTAATAACGGGCCAGCCAAGCTGAAGGTGGCGCAAATCAAAAAAGCCATCATGTATCCTGCTGAGACCTGATGGCCGATATAAGCATAAAACCTGTTATTCTACCGGCTTACCTTCATGCTCCATAGCGTGCGCGCATATGGCCTCAAACGTTTGCTGGCTTATGTCGTGCTCTATTTTGCAGGCATCCTTTTCGGCCGTGATATCGTCTATGCCAAGCGATATCAGGAATTTTGTGAGCGCCTTGTGCCTGCCAAGCATGTTGGAGGCTATTTCCATGCCGCTGTCGGTAAGCGTTATCAGCCCGTCGGCATCCATCGTTATGTAGCCGTTCTCCCTGAGCCTTTTTGTGGTATATGTGACGCTGGGCTTTGTTACGCCAAGATACTCGGCAACGTCTATGGAGCGGATATAGCCATGCTTTTGCTTCATAATAAGCATAGCCTCAAGATAATCCTCGGAAGCTCTGAGTATTTTCATGGCAAATGCACCGCCTTCCGGCTTGATATATTTCCATAAGAGTAGCACATCGAAACTGAAATTGCAAGCGCTTAAAAAGTATTGAAAAAGGGGTTGACAACAACGGTTAGAGATGTTAAACTACATTTCGGTTAGAGAAACTTAACCCGCATGTGGATGCAACGGTTACAGTCGATCAGCCATTCTTTTTAGAACGATAGTTAGATAAATCTAACTGAGCTGCGGAGGAGGATGCGATGATGCCGCTTGTGCTTGCAAATATTGGCGAAGAGAACCTGATATACAGGGTCGGCGGAAGTCCGGAGGTGAAGAAGCATCTTGCGGATATAGGTTTTGTGCCGGGAGGAAGGGTGAGCGTGGTATCCTCGATCGGTGACAGCATAATAGTGAAGGTAAAAGAGGCCAGGGTTGCTATAAGCGCAGAGTTGGCCCGAAGGATAATGGTTCAATTAGCATTATAGCTGGGCATCCTATAGAGGTCACTGTGCGCGGATACGAGCTTACCTTCTCCGGACCTGTTGAGCATGCCATTGCCCATATAGAGGAAGCAGCCGTACACGATATGCCGCCTGAACAGCAGCGCTGGTACGCCATAAAGATATTTGAGAGCGGTGACAAGGCGCATGAAAAGCTCAATATCCCCGCCGGCACCATGCTGCATATAGAAAGCGACATCAAAGCCGCCGAAAAGGAGCTTAACGACGATTCGGAGTCCATCATAACCAACGAGCGTTACGTCTGCATCGCCGGAATAATAAAGAACTGCTACAGTAAAAAGAACGCCGGCGCGCTTTCAATCTCGGATACTGATATCGATTGCATTGATGGCCGTGACGGCGCTTATAATAGCGCGGCTTGTGCGTCAAAAAAAACAGGGCAAGTCCTGCTGCGGGTGCAACTGCGCCAACTGCGCGATGCGAGGCAGCTGCCAGTCACAACAAACTGAAACACACTGAATATTGATATAAGCCGTTAAGGAGACGCGGTTTTTCCCCGTCTCCTTAAGAATGTCGAAAAAGTGGCTGAGCGCCACTTTTCCGACATTGCAGTATCCCTTATTTACGGCCGAAAAGATGAACGTAACGCTGCATCTCCTCCTTGGAGCGAATAAGCTTTGCGCCTTCTATGTAGCTTGATCGTTCTGTGACGCTCATTGTGGCGTAACGCTTGAGCGCGTCTGCATCCTGCATAAGCGCCATGCCGAAGCCAAGGGGAAGCTCCGGCTCATTGAAGCCGTTTTGCATCAATGCCATCTCTTTTCACCTCGGCATTAGCTTTTGCCATAAGCCGCGACACTATTCCTTGTAGGCTGAGCCAAAAAAGTGCATTTGCTCTTTATTTTGGCATGCATATCTGATAAAATTCATATACAAAACTGTTTTTGTTAGGATATAGCTTATTATGGATAACTCGGGATATAAAACGGGCAAAAGCCGTTCAAATAATTCAAACAAAATGATAAGGGCTATTAAGCCGCATCTTATACTTATTGCAGCGCTTGTAATAGCAAGCCTGCTTTACGCCGCTTTTTATAAAGGCGGCGGCGTCAATATGCTTACGGGTCAGGCTGATGCCGCCCCCGCAACGCCCGCCGCGCCTGAGCAGAGCGGCGATACGCAGAATACGGAGCCTGAAAAAACACCCGAATCAGCTTCGGGCCAGGCCGAGCCTACTCAAACGCCAAAGCCCTCCAATTCAGGAAGGCTGGTGCCGTATGCCGAAGCAAACGGGCTTTGGGGCTATAAGAACACCTCCGGCCAGGTGGTAATAGAGGCTGTGTTTTCAGAAGCATATGAGTTTGACGGCGATGTTGCCTTCGCCGCGCAGAACGGAATGTTCGGGCTTATAAACAGGTCGGGCGCATGGCTTGCGGAGCCTGCATGGGAGCATGTGAGCATATTCAGCGAGGATAAGGCCGCGGTTGAATCGGGCGACAGATGGGGCTATATAGACAGAACGGGCAAGCTGATAATAGACTATAGCTTCAGGGAAGTGGGCGATTTTCACTGCGGAAGGGCAATGGCGCGCTCCGGCTCCGAATATGGGTTCATAGATGTTAACGGCGATGTCGCGGTGTCGCAAAAGTGGGCGGCTGTAAGCGATTACGGTGCGGACGTGGCGTTTGCACGCTCCGCTAACGGCAATAGCTATATAATAGACAAGGTGGGGGAGAAGATAGCCACATTAAGCTCCAAGCAGCATGGTACCGCTTATAGCGAAGGCTATGCGCTTATACATGACGGCAGCGAGGTTTACTATTTCAACAGCAAGGCGCAGACTGCGTATAAAACGCGCTATCAGGACGGTTTGAGCTTCAAAAACGGCTATGCGGCGGTGAAGATAGACGGAAAGTGGGGCTACATAAACACAAAAGGCTCGCTTGAGATTGCCAATAAGTACAGCGATGCGGCCTCCTTTTCAAACGGCGCCGCCGCCGTTGCAGATGCTGCAAGCGAGCTTTGGGGTTACATAAACACAACAGGCTTGTACATAGTTGAGCCTCAGTTCGATACGGCTGGACCGTTCAGCGATGGCTATGCTGTGGTCAGCCGCAACGGCGAATACTCTCTTGTTAATAAATCCGGTGAGCTTACATATTTGTACTCAAAATAGTTTGACGTACATGTGTACGTTGCACGCGGACAAAAATTGCATAACTGCATACTAAGATTAAAATAAATCAGCGAATACATAATGCAGGCCTTGAAAAAACGGGCCTATGGGATTGATTTATGCTGAAATAGAAAGTATAATATGTCTGTACAGCGTGGACGCGCCGTAACACTTCTTAATTCAGCGAGGTTAATAGTATGCAGAAAATGATGGATGCGCTTGTTAAACCTGAGTGTGCAAAAGGACTAATACTGACGCAGGTGCCTGTGCCGGAGCCGGGTATAGGCGAGGTACTGATAAAGATCCATAAAACAGCTATTTGCGGTACGGATGTACATATCTACAATTGGGATCCCTGGAGCCAGCAGCACATCAAGCCTCCTATGACCATAGGCCATGAGTATGTTGGCGAAATAGCCAAGCTTGGCCCTGGCGTAACGGAGTATCATGTTGGGCAGCTCGTTTCAGGAGAAGGCCACATAGTTTGCGGCCACTGCCGCAACTGCCGCGCAGGCAACGGACAGTGGTGCAAGTTCACCACGGGCGTCGGCGTGGATAGGGACGGCGCATTCGCCGAATACGTATGCATACCCAAGACCAATGTTATAGCCATGCCGGACGATATTCCGGAGGAGATAATAGCCTTCTTCGATGCTTATGGCAACGCCACGCACACGGCCACGATGTTTGACGTTGTCGGCGAGGATGTGCTTATAACCGGCGCAGGCCCGATAGGCATGATGGCCGTTGGCATATGCCGCCAGAACGGCGCAAGGAACATCATAATAACCGACGTTAACGATTACAGGCTGAGCATAGCCAAGAAGATGGGCGCGACCGCCACCGTTAACCTTACGAATCAAAAGCTTGAGGACGCTATGGCTGAGCACAACATGGTGGAAGGCTTTGACGTTGGCCTTGAGATGAGCGGCAACGGGAAGGCGCTTAACCAGCTGCTTAAATCCATGCGCAACGGCGGCAAGGTGGCCCTGCTCGGCATAGCCGGACCAGGCACCATAATAGACTGGAACGACGTTATATTCAAGGGCCTGAGCATACAGGGCATTTACGGCCGCAAGATGTTTGAAACATGGTATAAGATGATAGCCATGATACAGGCCGGCCTTGACCTTACGCCGATAATAACACACCGTTACCACTATACCGAATTTGAAAAGGGCTTTGAGGCCATGAACAGCGGACATTCCGGCAAGGTAATACTTGACTGGAGCAAATAAAAAAGGAGGCAGGCAAATATGAAAAACGCATACGAGATCTATGCAAAAGAGCTTGAGGGCATACGCGAGGCCGGTACCTATAAGGACGAGCGCATAATAACCACGGAGCAGCGCGCCAGGATAGACACTACGACTACTAACGGCGTGCTTAACATGTGCGCCAACAATTACCTTGGCCTTTCCAACAACAAGGAGCTTATAGAGGCCGCCAAGGAAAGCTATGACAGGTGGGGCTTTGGCCTTTCCAGTGTGCGCTTCATATGCGGTACGCAGGATATACATAAGCAGCTTGAAAAGAAGCTTGCCGAATTTGTCGGCACAGAGGACTGCATACTCTACTCCTCCTGCTTTGACGCTAACGGCGGACTGTTTGAGACGCTGCTTGGCGCTGACGACGCAATAATATCAGACGAGCTGAACCATGCAAGCATTATAGACGGCATCCGCCTTTGCAAGGCAAAGCGCTTCCGTTACAAGAACAATGACATGCAAGATCTTAAGGCTCAGCTTGAGGCTGCCAAGGATTGCCGTATAAAGCTGATAGCGACTGACGGCGTATTCAGCATGGACGGTTATATAGCCAACCTTCCCGCAATATGCGACCTTGCGGACGAGTATGGCGCGCTTGTGATGGTAGACGATTCCCACGCCGTCGGCTTCATGGGCGAGCATGGCAGAGGCACGGCTGAGGCCTGCGGAGTTATGGGCCGCGTTGACATAATAACCGGCACCCTCGGCAAGGCGCTTGGCGGCGCGAGCGGCGGCTACACCTGCGCAAAGAAGGAGATAGTCGATCTGCTAAGGCAGCGCAGCCGCCCCTATCTTTTCAGCAATGCGCTGGCTCCGGCCATCTGCGCGGCAAGTCTTAAGGTGCTGGAGATGCTCACCGCCTCCACCGCGCTGCGCGACAAGGTGCATGAAAACACCGCCTTCTTCCGCAACGAGCTTGGCAAGCTCGGCTTTGACGTGCTGCCTGGCACGCACCCGATAGTGCCTGTTATGCTCTACGATGCGCGCACAGCTCAGGAATTTGCGGCGCGCATGCTTGAAAAGGGCGTGTATGTTATAGGCTTCTGCTATCCCGTTGTGCCTATGGGCAAGGCGCGTATCCGCACCCAGGTATCCGCCGGACACAGCAGGGAGGATCTTGAGTTTGCGGTTAAGTGCTTCAAGGAAGTAAAAGAGGAAATGGGCCTGTAATCGGCATCAAGAACAAGTGGCTGAACGCCACTTTTTCGAGTTTTCACGGGTTTTGCCTCTCGCATTAGCTCCCGGGCGGCAAAACCCGCAAGGTACGAAAACCTGAAGGTTTTCATCCGTTCTGACGTGCATGCCGTCAGAGCCGGATTGAACATAAGGGGCTGCGGCCCCTTATCAACCCCAGGACTTATCAACAGGCAAAAAGCCCCAAATATTGGGGCTTTTTGCTGTATATATGCTTTTTTACTCCATATCGCTCAAGGCTCTGGCTATCCTGGCGGCGCATTTGGCGTTGTTCAGCGCAAGCTTTACGTTGGCTTCGAACGCGGCCCCTCCTGTTATGTCCTTTATGCTCGCAAGCAGGAAGGGAGTTATCTCCTTACCGTGTATGTTGGCCTCATCTGCTCTCTTAAGCGCCTTCTGTATCACCTGCTCCATATAGTCAAAGTCCATTGCGTACTCTTCCGGTATGGGGTTGCCTATAAGCATGCCGCCTTTAAGGCCAAGCTCCTGCTTTGTGTGTATAAGCTTTGCTATATCAGCTTCGTCCTTTGCAGCATAGTCTACGCCAAAGCCGCTCTTCCTGCAATAAAATGCCGGAAAGTCAGCCGTGCCGTTGCCTATAACCGGAACGCCCATGGTTTCAAGGTATTCAAGTGTGCGGCCTATATCAAGTATCTGCTTTGCGCCGGCGCAAACAACGGCAACGTTTGTGTGCGCAAGCTCCTGAAGGTCGGCAGATACATCCATAGTGACCTCGCCATGCCTGTGTACGCCGCCTATGCCGCCGGTGGCGAACACCTGTATTCCGGCATATGCGCAGCACATCATGGTGCTTGCAACTGTTGTAGCGCCGTCCTTGTCCTCTGCAACGTATATTGCAAAATCGCGCCTGCTTACCTTGCCTACGTTTTTGGCCCTGCACATAAGCTCAAGCTCATCTTTGCCAAGGCCTATCTTTATCCTGCCGCCAACTATGGCCATGGTGGCGGGTATCACGCCCTCGCTCCTTACGGTGCGCTCAACTTCGGCGGCAAAGCTCAGGTTCTCAGGATAGGGCATGCCGTGGCTCAGTATAGTGCTTTCAAGCGCCACAACAGGCTCATTTTCAGTTAACGCCTGCGCCACCTCCGGCTGAATGTCAATATATTTGTTCAGTTCCATTTTTGCACTCTCCTTATATCGTATACTGTTTGATTATGCTGTTTATAAGCTCCTCGCTCATATCCGGGTTGATGGTCGAGCTTGAAAGCGTTGCCGCTATGCCCGCTGCAAGCGCGCGGTCAAGCATGCCGGCCTTGTCAAGGCGGTCCATGTGGCCCTTTATCAGGCCTGCCATAAACGCGTCTCCCGCGCCGGTGGCATTTTGCATAGCGTCTACCGGCTTAAGCGCGCGGAACATGCTCGTCCCTTCCGCATCGCAATAATAGCAGCCCCTTTTGCCAAGGCTTACCGCCACGGCGCGCGTGCCGCCGTCTATAAGCCTGTCTGCCGCCATGCGTATATCCGTATCCGACTCTACGGACATTCCGCTCAATATCTCAAGCTCCATAAGATTAGGCTTTACAAGATAGAGCCGCGGGCAGAACTGCTGTATCGTCTTAGCATACGCAGTGGAGACGGGGTCCGCAAACACGGGCGTTTTGCCTGCGGCGGATAAGATAGCGTCTATGGTTTTCGGCATAAGGCAGCCGTCCAATACTATTGCCCCGGCGTTTTGTATAAGGCTGATATTAGCTTCAATATATTTGTCCGGAATGTTTTTTAGTATGCGCATATCGCTCATGCCGATAAGCATATCGCCGGAATCATCCAACACGGATATATATGTTGAGCTAAAGTGATCCTTTATCCGCAGGACATGCTCCGTGCCAATGCCTGCACTTTTGCAGCTTTCTATTATCCTTTCGCCGAAAGCATCATGGCCTATCGCGCTCATAAGCTCAGTTTTAACGCCCATACGGCTCAGGTTTTCAAGTATATTCCGCGTTACTCCGCCGGCAGAGGACGAAAGAACGCCCGGGTTTGAATCGCGCAGGACAACGGGGTTTATGCTGCGCCCGTTTATATCAAGATTTGCGGCGCCTATGCCGGCAACGTAGTTAAACATACGGATTAGCTCCTTTTCGCGCTAATTATACCGCAGAATATGCTGCCGCGGCAAGTGGCATGCACATGTGTTCACAAACGCGCATATATTATTTTGCGTTGACATCAAAAGACATAGATGCTATAATAATCAAGTCGCCGATAGGGGCATGATGTAATGGTAACATAGCGGTCTCCAAAACCGTTCTTGAGAGTTCGAGTCTTTCTGCCCCTGCCATGAAAAAGGACTTGTTTGTGCAAGTCCTTTCTTAATTAAAACTGCTGCTGACGGAGCAAGTGAAATAGCACCTCTGTGAAATAACACTACACAATATCAAATTTGCCGCGGCACATAAAAAAGAAAGCTATCGTCAATAACCAAAGCTGGCGTCGCTGCATATTATGCTCATATCGAATAAGGAGGGTGATAAGCATGCAAAGATGCTGCAACAATAACAACACTTCTATAACCAACGATATGAGGCTGCTGTGGGAGTAGCACGTTTACTGGACAAGATTTTTTATTATAAGCACCGCTGCCTGCCTGAAGGATCTGGATGAGGTGACAAAAAGGCTTTTGCGGAACCCAAAGGACTTTACCGTTGCGCTTATGCCCTTTTACGGCACGGCAAAGTCGGAATGCTTCGGCAGCCTGCTGACAGAGCATCTTGAAATAAGCGGCGAGCTTGTAAACGCGCTTAAGGCGGAGAACAGCCAAAAAACCGGCGACGCAAGGGACCGCTGGTATGAAAACGCAGACGAGATAGCCAGCTTTCTTGCATCCATAAACAGGTTCTGGTACGAGGATGAATGGAGGAACATGCTATACTTTCATCTTGAACTTACCGAAAGGGAGGCGAGCGAAAGGCTGAGCTGCCAATTTGCCCGGGATATAGCTACGTTTGACGAAATAGAAAAAGAAGCATTGCAGATGGCGGACTACATGGCGTGCGGCATAATGAGGCAATGCTTCAAATGCTCCAACAGAAGATAAACAATAAAGGTGCAAACGCTTATAAGCTTACTTGTTGCTGCTGCCTATGCTGCCCGCCATTCGCTGTGATTTTATGGATAAAAGCTCGTCATAGCTAAGCTCCGTTACCTCTGTCTTGGGAACGGGCAGCAGCACGGCTTGCGCAAGCGCCTTGGATAGATCATATATTATGCCGTGATAATCGGCCTCGTTAAAAGGCAGCTTAGTATCAGGGGCCTTTAGCATCACAGGCACCGAATTGAGATTGGTTATGGGCAGGAACCACTCCCCGCGGTAGCCGCTGTCTATAACGCCGCACCTTTGGGAGATGCCCTTTGTGCCTGTGGAGCCCCTTTCCTGAAGCTGAAAATAGTAACCCTGCGGGCATGCGGAGGCTATGCCGGTTGGAATCAGCCGTGTTTCATGCGGCTGTAGGGTAATATACGGCTCTTCTATAAGCCCATATACATCATAGCCTGCGTCCTCATCCCTTTTTGAAGGTATGCGGGCGTTTCCCTTTACCTTTGCAAAAAATATGCGTTCCATACGATAATGCCTCCTTAATGCTTATGCTATTATTATACTCGACCTCATATTCCTAAGCCACACTTATTTGCACGGATATGCCCAAACAGGATTTGACATGGATTTTACAATACTGTTCTTTTTGATTTTACACCGGATGAGTATCCTTATAATAACCGTAAGAACAAAATATAAAGGTAATTGAAAGGGGAGAACAGAAATGAGAAAGATAATGTGCATGGTGCTTGCGGCAATTTGCTCAGCCATAATGCTTACCGCCTGCGCTGGGGAGCAGGGCGCTACGGTATCTACCGACGGCTCGACATCAATGGAAAAGGTGATAGGCGCGCTTGGCGAATCGTTTATGAGGGACAACGAAAACGTTACCTTCACCTACAACCCCACGGGCTCCGGCTCCGGCATAAAGGCCGTGCTTGAAGGGCGCTGCGACATAGGGCTTTCCAGCAGGAGGCTTAAGGACGAGGAAAAGGCCGAGGGCTTGAAGGAGACTGTGCTTGCCTACGACGGCATAGCGATAATAGTAAATCCCGAAAATCGGATAGATGATCTTGATATAGAAACCATAGCCAAGATATACACAGGCGCTATCGCGAACTGGAAGGACGTTGGCGGCAGCGATGCCGAGATAGTGCTTATAGGCAGGGAGGCGGGCTCCGGCACAAGGGACGGCTTTGAGTCCATAACCGGCACAAAGGACGTCTGCAAATACCGCCAGGAGCTTACCTCGACAGGCGACGTTATAACAACGGTCACTCAGAATCCCAACGCGATAGGCTATGCGTCGCTCGCTTCGCTTAAGGATAGCGTAAAGGCGATAACCGTAAACGGCGTAGCCGCCACTGAAGAGACCGTTAAGGACGGCACATATCTTGTGCAGCGCCCGTTCGTGCTGGTAACAAAGGAAGGCGAAGCGCTTTCCAACGCGGCGCAGAGCTTCTTTGACTACGCTACCTCAGCCGGTGCGGCGGAACTTATTGCCAAGGCAGGCGCGGTACCCGCAAACTGATAAAGCATGAGCAATACACGGGCGGCCCGAAAAGCCGCCCAGAAGCATTGCGTTGGTTTTGTAGGAGAATATGCTATATGAAGAACAAAAGAGCGTTTGAGACCATCGTACACGGCATATTCCTTGTGCTGGGGCTGATAACCGTGGGCTGCGTGCTGCTTATAACGGCGTACCTTGTTATATCCGGCATACCAGCAATAAAACAGATAGGCCTCGTGCCGTTCCTGTTCGGCAAAACATGGGCTTCCACGGCTGCCGAGCCTTCATACGGCATACTGTCGTTTATACTTACAAGCGTTTATGGCACATGCGGCGCGATAGTGCTTGGCGTACCGGTCGGATTCATGGCATCGGTATACATAGCCAAGCTTGCGCCAAAAAGGCTCAAAAAGCTGATACTGAGCGCTGTCAGCCTGCTTGCGGGCATACCGAGCGTGGTATACGGTCTTGTCGGCATGCTGGTGCTTGTGCCGGGCATAAGGAAGCTTTTTAGCGTGCCGGATGGCGCAAGCCTGCTTGCGGCGATAATAGTGCTTGCGATAATGATATTGCCTTCAATAATAAAGGTATCCGTGACCGCGCTTGAGGCCGTGCCGAAGGAATATGAGGACGCGTCGCTTGCGCTTGGCGCTACTGATGTAGAAACATACTTTAAGGTATCCGTCCCCGCGGCAAAAAGCGGCATTGCGGCGGCGGTGGTGCTTGGCGTGGGCAGGGCCATAGGCGAGGCCATGGCGGTAATGATGGTATCGGGCAATGTATCCAACATGCCGAGCCTTTTCCAGAGCGTAAGGTTCCTTACCACCGCGGTGGCAAGCGAGATGGCGTATTCCGGCGGCTTGCAGAGGCAGGCGCTTATGTCCATAGCGCTGGTGCTGTTCGTATTCATAATGATGATAAATGCGGCGCTCAATTTCTTCTTGAAAAGGGAGAAGGAGGTTTGATTATGCACAAAAGGCTCACCTTAAAGCGCAGGGGCTATATATTGGTGATGAAGCTTCTGATGTGGCTTTCGGCAGGCATAATAGGGGCGCTGGTACTGTTCCTGACGGGCTATGTGCTTTATAAGGGCATACCCAATATTTCCTGGCAGCTTATATCTACCGCACCGAGCATACTTGACGATACCATAGGCATTTTGCCGGATATACTCAACAGCGTATATGTCGTTATAGCTACCCTTGTTATCGTGCTTCCGCTTGGAGTTGGCGCGGCGATATACTTGAACGAGTATGCCACGAACAAAAGGATAGCGGCCGCCATAGAGTACACCGCGGAAACGCTTTCCGGAATACCCTCCATAATATATGGGCTTGTCGGCATGCTGTTCTTCTGCGAGTTTTTGAAGCTTAAGACCTCGCTTATAGCGGGCGCGCTCACGCTTGTTATAATGAACCTTCCAACGGTGATGCGCACCACGCAGGAAAGCTTAAAGACCGTTCCGCAAAGCTACAGGGAGGGCGCGTTTGGCCTAGGCGCAGGCAAATGGAGGGTGATACGCACCGTTGTGCTGCCCGGCTGTGTGGACGGCGTGATAACCGGCTGCATACTCTCCGTCGGCAGGATACTCGGCGAGTCGGCGGCGCTGCTGTTCACCGCCGGCATCGCGCACGCGCTGAACGGCTTTATAAAGGGCCTTGCGAGCAGCGGCGCCACGCTTACGGTCGCGCTGTACATATATGCCAAGGAGAGGGGAGAGTTCGGCGTGGCGTTTGCAATAGCGGCCATACTTATGCTGCTCACGCTGATAATAAACCTCAGCGCCGATATGGTGGCGAACCATTTTAACAAAAAGAAGCAGCTTTGATTATAGCATAAGGAGGAAAAAGCGAATGAGCATGGCGTCGGTAATATCGGTCAAAAAGCTTTGCCTGTGGTATGGCAGCCATCAGGCGCTTAAGGATATAAGCATAGAGATACCAAAAAACAGCATAACCGCGCTTATAGGGCCTTCCGGCTGCGGCAAGTCAACGTTCCTTAAAACGCTTAACAGAATGAACGATCTTGTTGCGGACGTCAAGATAAGCGGAAGCGTTAAATATAACGGTACTGACATATTCGACCCGTCAACAGATGTCAACGAGCTCAGGCGGCAGATAGGCATGGTGTTCCAGAAGCCAAACCCGTTCCCCATGAGCATATACGATAACGTTGCCTACGGCCCGCGCACGCACGGCATAAGGAACAAGGCCAAGCTTGACGACATAGTTGAACGCTCCCTTATCGATGCGGCAATATGGGACGAGGTGAAGGACAGGCTGAAAAAGAATGCGCTCGGGCTTTCCGGCGGGCAGCAGCAGAGGCTGTGCATAGCAAGGGCGCTTGCCGTGGAGCCGGAGGTGCTGCTTATGGATGAGCCGACCAGCGCGCTGGACCCTATATCGACATCTAAGATAGAGGAACTTGCCATGCAGCTTAAGGACAAGTATACCATTGTTATAGTTACCCATAACATGCAGCAGGCGGTAAGGATATCCGACAACACGGCGTTCTTCCTTTTGGGAGAGCTTATAGAGTACGGCGGCACGGAGCATATTTTCTCCCAGCCTGAGGACAAGAGGACAGAGGATTACATTACGGGGAGGTTTGGATAATGAGAAGCCGTTTTGACGAGCAGTTGGCCCTTTTGAACAAGGAGCTTATAGAGATGGGCGCAATGTGTGAGGAATCCATAAACATGGCCACAAGGGCGCTTAGTGAATGTGACAAGGAGCTTGCCAAAAAGGTCGCTCCGCTGGATATCGAGATAGACCAAAAGGAACGCGAGATAGAATCCATGTGCCTTAAGCTTTTGTTGCAGCAGCAGCCCGTGGCTAAGGACCTGAGGCAGGTATCTGCGGCACTCAAGATGATAACGGATATGGAAAGGATAGGCGATCAGGCGGAGGACATAGCCGAGATTGTGACCTATCTTGACGGCAGGAGCAGCGCTCAAATCGGCTTATTAAAAGAAATGGCGGCTGCGGCGATAAAAATGGTGACACAAAGCGTTGATGCCTATGTAAAACATGATACAATATTGGCAGAACAGGTCATAAGCGATGACGATACCGTGGACGAGTATTTTGACAGGGTGAAGCGCATGCTGATATACAAGATAGCTCAAGACCCAAACGAGGGCGAGCATGCCATAGACCTTATGATGATCGCCAAATACTTTGAAAGGATAGGCGACCACGCTGTGAACATTGCCGAGTGGGTAATATTCTCGGTAACAGGAGTACACAAGGAGGGTTAGCGCATGATATGGTGCGTTGAGGACGATGCGAGCATACGCGACATAGAGGTTTATGCTTTGACTTCCACCGGCTTTGAAGCGAGGGGCTATGAGGACGGGACGTCGTTTTGGCAGGCATTGCAGCATGAAAAGCCGGAGCTTGTTGTGCTTGACGTTATGCTGCCCGGCATAGACGGCATAGAGCTGCTGAAACGCATGAAGGCGGATGATGCGCTTAAGGATATACCGATAGTAATGGCTACGGCAAAGGGCAGCGAGTATGACAAGATACAGGGGCTTGACCTCGGCGCGGATTACTACATAGCCAAGCCGTTCGGCGTGATGGAGCTTATATCCTGCGTAAAGGCCGTGCTCAGGCGCGTAAGGCCCGCCGTAATGGCAAACGAGCTTAAGGCTGGCGGGGTAGCTATGAACCTTGAGGAAAGGATCGTCAGCGTTGATGGCGAAAGGATACAGCTTACCTATAAGGAGTTTGAGCTGCTAAAGCTTCTGCTTTCGCACCCGAAAACGGCATTCACAAGGGAGCAGCTTATGAGCGAGGTATGGGGCACGGACTACGTTGGCGAGACGAGGACCGTGGATATGCACATACGCACGCTTAGGCAGAAGCTTGATAAGCATGCGGATATGATAGAAACGGTAAGGAACGTGGGCTATCGCCTTGAGGTAAAACCATGACAAAAAAGATATTCAAAGCCATTGCGCTTGTCGCGGGGATAATGCTTATAGCATGCCTTTTGATAATAGTTGACTGCCTGTACGAATACTTCTGCTCAGTACAGGAAAACGAGCTTAAGGATATGCTCGATGTGGCGTCAAAGGCCGTAAGCAGCGACGGGAGCAGCTTTTTGACAAGGCTGAAATCAAACAGGTTCCGCCTTACCTGGATAGCTGCCGATGGAAGCGTTATATATGATACGCAGACCGGCGAGCTTGAAAACCATATGGAAAGGGCCGAGGTAAAGGAAGCCATGCAAAACGGCGAAGGGGAGAGCCGGCGCTATTCTTCCACGCTTATGGAAAAGACCATATACTATGCAAAGCGCCTTGACGACGGTACCGTGCTTAGGATATCCACAAGCAGTGCGACGGCGGGGAAGCTGCTTTTAGGTATGCTTAGACCCATAGTCATCGTGCTTATCGCTGCGCTTGTATTATCGCTTATATTTGCGGACAGGCTTGCAAAGCGCATAGTTGAGCCGCTGAACGGGCTTGACCTTGACAGGCCGCTTGAAAACGACGCATATGAGGAGCTGTCTCCGCTGCTGAACAGGATAAACAGGCAGCATATGCAGATAGCGCGTCAGCTTGAGGATCTGAATAAGAAGAAGGACGAATTTGAGCAGATAACCGAAAGCATGCAGGAAGGACTGGTCCTGCTTGATCAAAAGGGAACGATACTGAGCATAAACAAGGCCGCAAGGTCGCTTTTCCTGGCAAATGAAGAATGTATTGGCAAGGACTTTATCACCATAGAAAGAAGCTACGGCGTGATAAGCGCCATACAGCAGGCTGTGCGCTCCGGCCACGCGGAGGAGCGCATGGAACAGGGCGGCAGGATATACCAGCTTGACATAACAAGGATAGAATCCGCCGCAAAGCCTGTGGGTGCGGTGATACTTTCGTTTGATATAACGGAGCAGGAGAACGCGGAGCAGAACAGGCGCGAGTTTACGGCCAATGTATCGCATGAGCTCAAGACTCCCCTTCAGGGCATAATAGGCAGCGCGGAGCTTATTGAGAACGGAATGGTGAAGCCGGAGGATATGCCGCGCTTTGTTGGTCATATACGCACGGAGGCTCAAAGGCTCGTTACGCTTATTGCGGACATAATAAGGCTTTCCCAGCTTGACGAGGGGCACGAGCTGCCTATGGAGGGAGTGGATATGCTATGCGTCGCCTCTGATGCGGCAGCCCAGCTTAAAGCTGCGGCGGAGGCTAAGCACATAAGCATGAGCATAGAGGGCGAGGCATGCACGGTATACGGCGCGCGCTCGCTGTTATATGAGGTAGCGTACAACCTGATAGATAATGCGATAAAGTACAATCGCGAAAACGGCATGGTGGACATAAAGGTAAGCAGGGAAAACAAAAAAGTCAAGCTTACCGTATCCGATACGGGCATAGGCATCGCGCCTGAGCATCAGCAGCGCATATTTGAAAGGTTCTATCGGGTGGATAAGAGCCACTCCAAGGCCTCCGGCGGCACGGGGCTTGGGCTGTCTATTGTGAAGCATGCGGTGCAGTACCATCATGGCGAGATAAAGCTTAAAAGCGAGCTTAACAAGGGCAGCGAGATAACGGTAGCTTTGCCGGAGATGGAGCAATAGCATACGGCATAGCTGAATAGCTGTACAGCGCCGCCGGAGCGGGCGGTTCAAAGCATCGAAAAAGTGGCTGAGCGCCACTTTTCCTATAATTACGGGGCTTGCTTCCCGCTTAAGCTCTTGGACGGCTCAGCTTATTCCAAAATGAAAAAGGGGCAGCCGTTCGATGCGGTTCAAACGGCTGCTTGCAAATATGCCTGCGGCGGGAGGGGGGTCACACGGCAGGCGTGAACATATCTGGGTGTTTACTTGGCATGCTCTGCATAAAACTTATCGTAATCTGCAAGCATATGCTGCAATAGCTCGGGCGTGTTCAGCCCGTATGGGCAGCGGCTCGCACATGCGCCGCAATGCAGGCAGTTATCTATGAGATGCATCTTTTCATGGTACTCTTTAGTCATATACGGCCCGTAGGGAGAGCGCCTCAAAAGCCGGTCCATACGCGCTGCCTGCGGTATATCTATTCCGGCGGGACACGGCAGGCAATAGCCGCAGCTGCGGCAGAAGTTGCCGCAAAGCTCCTTGCGGTCATGCTCTATTACCGCCTTAAGCTCGTCATTAAGCTTGAAATCGCCCTCTTTTTCAAGCCTTAGCCACTCGTCAAGCTCCTCTTCCGTCTGTATTCCCCATATAGGCACAACGTTATCGAACTGCTTTATGAAGTTCATGCAGGCTTTTGCGTTTGTAAGCATGCCGCCTGCCAGCCCCTTCATGGCGATAAAGCCCATGTCAGCTTGCTTGCATTTGCTTGCAAGGCCTATCTCCTCGTCTGAGCCGATATAGCTGAACGGGAACTGCATGGTTTCGAACAAACCGCTTTCTATGCACCTGTTTGCAAGATCCAGCCTGTGGTTGGTTATGCCTATGTGCCTTATGTAGCCCTTTCTTTTAGCCTCCAAAGCTGCGGCAAACGGGCCGTCATCATCATCGGGCAACGGCATGGAAGCCGGGTTGTGGAACTGGAAAAGGTCGATATAATCGGTTTTTAACATTCTTAAGCTGTTTTCTATATGCGCGGTAACGGTCGCCTTATCCTTGCCGCCGCTTTTGGTGGATATAATTATATCGTGCCTGACATCGCTCAACGCAAGGCCAAGCTTCATCTCGCTATCGGTATACATGTTGGCGGTGTCAAAATAGTTTATGCCGCCGTCATAAGCCTTCCTTAAAAGCTTAACGGCATCGTCAACACTCCGCCTTTGTACAGGCAGCGCGCCGAAGGAACACGCGGTCACCATCAGCTCAGTTCGCCCCAGACGAATTTTGTCCATATATCCTCCAATTTTCAACTTAATATGTTATATTTACTCTATTTATATTATAATTATATATAAACAATACAACAAATCAATATCAAAAGCAATAGCATAATCTAATAAAATCTTTATATGCATATATGCCATGATATGGCTGCGCACAACAAGCCCTTCGTCTGATAACAAAGCTTGTTATTGCAGCTTAACTGTGGGCAGGCGCCATATTTCTTCGGCATATTCCCTTACCGCTCTATCTGAGGAGAACTTGCCGGCGCTTGCGGTGTTTATAAGGCACTTGCGGCCGAAGGCGAGTCTGTCCCTGTAATCCCTGTTTGCCCTGAGCTTAGCCTCTATATAGGGATAGAAGTCCAGCAGCAGATAATACTGGTCCGGCGCATGCCATGCCGCGCCGTATATGAGCGAATCGTAAAGCTCCTTAAAGCCGCCCATGCCGCCATCCTTGAAGGTGCCGTTAACAAGGCTGTCAAGCAGCCGCTTTATGCGCATGTCGCTTTCATATATGCCTTTGGGGTCGTAGGCCGGCCTTATGCGGGCAATATAGTCGACGGTGGCGCCGAATATGTAGTTGTTCTCAATGCCTGCCTGCTCGGCTATTTCTATATTTGCGCCGTCATATGTGCCAAGGGTAACGGCCCCGTTGAGCATCAGCTTCATGTTGCCTGTGCCGCTGGCCTCCGTACCGGCGGGGGATATCTGCTCCGATATGTCGGCGGCGGGAATTATCATCTCGGCATAGGAGCAATTATAGTTCTGCACGAATACCACGCGCATGACGTCCTTCATGGCGGGATCGGAGTTTATCAGCTTTGCTATCTCGTTTATGTACTTTATTATATTCTTTGCTCTCATATAGCCTGGAGCCGCCTTTGCACCGAATATGAAAGCGGTAGGCGTAAAGTCCTTCAACGCGCCGTCTTTTATCGAGTAGTATATATCCAGTATGGAGAAGGCGTTCAAAAGCTGGCGCTTATATTCATGCATGCGCTTGACCTGAACGTCATATACAAAGTCCGTGGGCAGCAGCACGCCCTCCTTTTCGCTTATATAGCTTGCGAGCCTGCGCTTGTTTTTTGCCTTTATATCGTTAAAGCGGCGCACCGCAGCGTCGTCCGTATGCTCCTTTAGCCTTGATATCAGGCTGAGATCGGATATAAAGCCCGCGCCTATGCGTTCCTCAATAAACTTGGCGTATTCAGGATTGCAAAGGCCCAAAAAGCGCCTTGGGGTAATGCCGTTGGTCTTGTTCTGGAACCTTTCGGGATAGAGCCTGTACCAATCCTTGAACAGGTCGTTTTTTAGTATTTCGGTATGTATCTTAGCTACGCCGTTCACAGCGCTTGAAACATATACGGCAAGCCTTGCCATGTGTATCACGCCGTTATCGATTATCTGCATGCGCGCGCGCGTTTCCTCATCTGTGCCCGCGGCGCGAAGCTCATCGTTGAGCCGGTCGTTTATCCTGTGTATTATGCCCGTAAGCTCGGGCACTACGCTTGAGAACAACCCTTCGTCCCAGCGCTCGAGAGCTTCGCTCATAACGGTATGGTTGGTATAATTAAACGTCTGCCTTGCGGCCTCAAACGCGGCATTGAAGTCCATGCCATCCAGCATCAGAAGCCGTATAAGCTCCGGTATGCTGACTACGGGGTGGGTGTCGTTTAGCTGAATGGCGCAATGTGCCGAAAACATGCCCACGTCCCCGCCGCGGGTACGCTTATAGCGCCTGAGTATATCCTGCAATGATGCGCTGGAAAGAAAATACTGCTGCTTGAGCCTTAAGCGCTTGCCTGCGTAGGTGCTGTCGTTTGGATAAAGCACCCTTGTTATATCCTCCACCATGTTCTTTTCCCTTACGGCAAGGGCGTACTCCTGCTCGTTGAACAGGTTGAAGTCGAATTCCTCCATAGGCTCGCTCTGCCAAAGCCTCAACGTGCCGCTATGCTCGGTATCGTAGCCGAATATGGGCATATCGTATGGCACGGCAAGCACCTTCTGATCGGCAAATTCGACGGTAATGGTCTTATCGTCCCTTCTTTTGCTCCATGGGTCGCCGTATTTCTGCCAATCGTCAGCCTTTTCCGTCTGGAACCCGTCCGCAAAGGTCTGCTTGAACAGGCCGAACTTGTATCTTAAGCCGTAGCCCTCAAGCGGTATGCCGTGCGTGGCGGCGCTGTCAAGATAGCATGCTGCAAGCCTGCCTAAGCCGCCGTTGCCAAGGGCCGCATCGTCAATATCCTCCATAGCGGATATGTCCGCCCCACGCTCCATCAAAAGCGAACGCAGCTCATCTAAAATGCCAAGATTGTACAGGTTTGAAAACACCATGCGCCCCATAAGGTATTCCGCGCTGAAGTAATACGCCCTTCTCACGCGCTCATGCGCACGCCTGCTCTCGCGGCAGGACTTTGCCGTAACGGCCATAACGGCCTCAGCGAGCGCATTGTGGAGCTGAACGGTAGAAGCCTCGTGCAGCTCTATCTGATAATCCGCAGCAAGCCGCTCCTCCATGCGCTCAACTATATCCTTGCAGTTTATACGGGCCATGTTAACCTCCGCCGGCAGAAATAATATCAGCGCATATTTTATCATAAAACGCGGCAGCAGGCAATGCGTGTTGGCAGAGGCCGCATTATATACAATAACTACAATAAATCGATTTACTTTTGCATTGACAGCAAGGCGGCATATATGGATAATACTGGTAAAGCCTGAGCGGCTTATTATTTTGCTTATATAATTGGAGGCACTATGGAACCTAATACCGTGGCTATAAGCGATGGCTTTTGCGCCCTGGTGCGCACATACAACGCATGTATGCAGAAAACGCTTGCAAAATACGGGCTTTACCCCGGGCAGCCGCAGGTGCTTTTTGCTATAAACGCGCTTGGCTGTCCCACGCAGATAGAGCTTGCGGCGGAGCTTGGCGTGACAAAGGCCAGCGTTGGCGTATCGCTGAGAAGACTTGAAAGCGCAGGCTTCGTTAAGCGTGTGCGGGATAAGCAGGACACGCGCTGCGTAAGGATAAAGCTGACCCAGAAGGGTGCGGAATACGCACGCTGGTGCGATATAGACTTTGAGATGATATACACCACCATGATGGAAACGTTCAATGCGGATGAGCGCGAGGGGGCCGTGAACACCATAAATGAGATGAACAGGAGTCTTACAGGGCTTAAGGAAAGGCTTGAAGGCTGAGTGCCGAAAAAGTGGCGTTCAGCCACTTTTTCGACACTCTGAAGGCTGCTCATTTATATTGAGCAGCCTTCTTTTATTGCCTGATGGGTCTGTATTAGTTGAGAGCTTCTTTAAGAGCCTTGCCGGCCTTGAAGGAAGCAGCCTTGCTCTCGGCGATCTCGATCTCGGCGCCGGTCATGGGGTTGTGGCCCTTATGGGCGGGACGGGTGCGGGTCTCGAATACGCCAAAGCCGACAAGCTGAACCTTTTCACCCTTCTTGAGGGTCTCGGTGATGGTGTCAAGAGCGGCGAGGATAGCCTTCTCGGAATCCTTTCTGGTAAGGCCGCTTTTCTCTGCTACGGCGGCTATAAGCTCGGTTTTGTTCATTGATTATATCCTCCTAATAATAATTGGCAGCAATTTTGCGCAAGGAGTATTGTATCAGCTTTTTCCGCTAAGTACAAGCCTTATTTTGATTTTTTGCAGCAAATAAGCTTGTTTTTGCGCCTCTTGCCGCTACTTGCGCCACAGGCTCCCGCCAGGCTGCCGCAGCGGAGCCTTATATTAGTCCTTATTTACGCTGCACTCTGATGACTTTGAAATATCCTGAGAGAATTTATCACAGAATTCATCGTCCCTTCGCATCAGCGCAAGCTCAGCATCTATCTTTAACCCGCTTGCCGCTTGGCACAGGGTAAAGAGCATATCTCCAAGCATCGCCACAATCGCCGCATCGCTGCCCTTTGCATTGCTGCTGCCCTTGGCCTCAATATTTGCCTTTAAGGCCTCCGCCTGCGCTATCAGGGCGTCTATGCCCTCAACCGCGCCATATGGCTCATATCCGCCCTTTGAGGCTCTTTTGATGAGCTTTTGAGAGCGCATCAGCGCAGGAAAGCTCTTAGGCACGGCGTTGAGCGTATCGGCAATGGAGCCAAGGTGCTTTTCCTTGTTCTTAAGCTCGTCCCAGTTTTTTAGCACCTCCTCCGTGCCGGAAACAGAAACGCTGCCGAACACATGCGGGTGCCTGTACATAAGCTTCTGCACTATGCCCGTGGTAACGTCCCTTATATTGAAGTCGTGCTTTTCACTTTCTATCTGCGCATGGAACACCACCTGCAAAAGCACGTCGCCAAGCTCCTCGCACAGCGCGCTCATATCGTCGCGGTCGATGGCGTCTATCACCTCGTAGCTTTCTTCTATGAGCGAAGCTTCAATGCTTTTGTGTGTCTGCTCCCTGTCCCACGGGCAGCCGGAGAGACCTCTGAGCCTGTTTACGACGTCAACAAGCGAGTCTATGCCATAGCTTGAAAGCTCCTCAAGCCCGCATGGCTCGATAAGAAGCGTTGTTGCTGCAAAGTATGCCCATTGCCTGTCCAGTTCATACAGCTTGATGCTTTTGCAGCTATATGTGCCGTCCTGCTCCATGTGGCAGAATATGACCTGCATATCGTCGGGATAGTATTCGCCAAGCGCCAGCTTGACCTCGGAGGCCCTGAGCCTGGTATCTATCTCCTCGATGCAAAGCGGAATGTGCGTATCTATGGCGTCGGGCAGCGTGCTTGCGGCCGCTACCATTGCCTGCGATGCTGAAAACGGCTGCCCCGCAGCCGCAATGGCTGCATCCGCATAGCCCGTGCCAGGCAGCACGACTATCCGCGTATCATTGCTTAGCGTTAGGGCTCTTTGCTTCAATGCCTGCAAAAGCGCGTCGCTCACGCCCCTGCCTACGGGCGCGTACACGGCGTCCTCCTCTGTACTGAGCAGCCTTTCCGCTATGCGCGCGTTAAGCTCGTCAAAATCCTCGGCCTCGTCATATATGTCGTCCATAGCCATATACCCGCAGCCATATTCCCTGAGCCATTTGGAGCTTGGGTGACATTCCGTCTGTATAAACAGGTGCTTTGCGTTTTTTATAGCCTCGCATGCTTCGTAGCTTATGCTTCCCGGTGTTGAGAGCGGAGCTATCGTAAGCTTCATGTTGCTCGTCCTCCTTTGTGCTGTTTGCATTGCTTTATTAAGAGCCGCCGGAGCCGTGCCCTACGCCCTGTACATTATCCTTTTAAGCTTGCCGCCGCCCGGAATGTAGTTAAGCTCTTCTTTGCTGAGCATCTTGAGCAGTATAACGGCTATTGCGTATACTGCTACGCCCGCGGCCACGGCGGCTATGGTGGCTATGGTAGCATGGCCTGATTTAGCAAGCGCCTTGTAAGCCAGATGTGCAACAATGCCCATGGCGACAGAGCCTGTTATCGGCTTTATAAACGTATCGTACAGCATCAGCGGTGCATTGGTGCGCCTCAGCATATATATGGTGTCCGCAATGCCGGCGTAGGCATAGCACACGACAGTGGATATCGCCGCGCCCTGTATATTAACGCTTTTTATGCTCATAAGTATAAGCATCGTTATGACCTTGAGCACAAACCCTATGAACAGGTTGAATACCGGTATCTGCGGCTTGCCTAAGCCCTGCACAACGCCCGTCATAGCCTGCACCATGGATAGGAATATAACGCCTATGCTTGCCGTGCGCATAAGGTCGGCCGCAAGCATAAGCTCGTTTGCCGTGAGCTTTGGATAGAGCATGCGCAATATAGGCTCAGCCAGCACAAACAGGCCCACCGCGCACGGTACGCCTATTATCAGCGCAAGCTTCAGCCCAAGCCTTGCCGTTATCCTTACGCCGTTTTTATCCTTGGTGGCCTTTTTAGCCGAAATTGCAGGCACAAGGCTCATGGCAAGCGCCATAGTAAGCACGCCGGGCATGTTTATAAGCGTAGTCACATATGTCCTTAGCAGGGAATAGGCGGTCTTGGCAACGTCCTCCGCGTAGCCGAGCTTTGTCAGCATGCGGCCTATGAGCGCGCTGTCCACCATGGCTGTGAGCGGGCTTATAGACGCGCCTATGGTTATGGGCACGGCTATTGCAAGCAGAGCCTTTGCCACCTTGGAAAAGCCCTTTGGCTCCGCAGCGCAGCGCTTGGCCCGTCTGTCAAGCTCCGGCTTTCTTTTCCTGTAGAACAGATATACCACTATAAGCCCCATCAGCTCGGATACGCTCACGCCTATAAGCGCGCCCATGGCGGCATATTCCGGGCCTTTGGGAAGCAGCTTTATAGCGAGCGTAAGGCCTATTATTAGCTTGCCGAGCTGCTCCGCTATCTGTGAAAGCGCCGTGCCGGCCATCTGCTGCATGCCCTGAAGATATCCCCTGTATGCGCACATTATGGATACGAAGAACAGCGCCGGTGCAAGAGCGCGGAAGGAATACACAGTCTCCGGATACGATGTTATGGCCGCAAACACGTTTGCGCCGAAGAACATGGCAAGGCTCGTTATTATGCCTATGACGCCAAGCAGCGTTGTGGATACGCTAAGCACCTCTTTTGCTCCGCGGTAGTCGTCAAGCGCGACCCTTTCGCTAACCTGCTTGGATATGGCTGTTGGCAGGCCGGAAGAGGATATCACCAATAGAAAAGAGTAGTAAGGATACGCCGCGTCATAATAGCACGCACCCTCCGGCCCGACGGCGTTTGCAAAGGGTATCCTGAAAACAGCGCCTATTATTTTTACCAGAAGGCCTGCCACGCCAAGCAGCGCGGCGCCCTGAACAAATGACTTTTGTCTTTTTTCCATGCATATCTCCGTTCACCGGCTAATATTTTTTGCCGGATGCATCAATTATAACATAGTATAAGGCTAAATTAAGCCAAAGTATGAATAATTCGCCAACTTTTCAAAATTAATTCTGCTTTAGCTGAATATCGCGGCGATTTGTTGTATAATAAATGGGTATTACGATTGGGTAAGTACGGAGGTATGTGTTTATGAAAATAACCGCGGACGGAATGGTTTGCGAAATAAAGCATGGCGAGAGCCTGCTTGACGCGGTTAAAAAGCTTGAGCTTGATATGTTCACGTTAAGGCATAGGCCGCTCGCCGCGCAGATAGGCGGGGAGGTATTCAGCCTTAGGTATACGCCGTTTAGAGATGTGGAGATACATCTTTTGCGCTATGGAGAGGATATGGGCAGGCGGGTGTATGAGCGCACGCTTCAGTTTATATTCATAGCTGCCGTAAGGAGGCTGTTCCCCTCGGCAAGGGTGTGCGTAAGGTACACGCTGGGGCCTGGATTATACATAACGATAGAAAAGGAGAACGGCCTGAACGAGCAGGACGTTTTGAAGCTTGAAAGTGAGATGCGCAACATAGTCCGCGCCGCCATACCGCTTGAAAGGAAGAGGCTTGATATAAAGGAGGCCATCAGCTTTTATGAGCAGGACGGCCAGCTTGACAAGGCGAAGCTGCTCAAATGGCGAAAGTTCAGCTATTTCGATGTATACACCATAGGCAGCTATATGGACTATTTCTATGGCGAGATGGCGCCTTCTACCGATTATGCTGACGTGTTCAGACTGAAGTATCTTGAAGAGGGGGCGGTGCTTCTGCTTATGCCGCGCTCAGACGAGCCTGACGTGCCGAGCGACTATGAGCCGCTGCCGAAGCTTGCCGTGGTGTTCAGGCAAAGCAACGATTGGGGCGAGCTTATGCACTGCTCCACCGTGGGCGAGCTTAATACGCTGGTATCCTCCGGCAGGATAAGGGAGCTTGTGCGGGTAAACGAGGCCCTGCATGAAAAAAGCTATGCAAACATTGCCGACAAGATAGTTGAGCGCAGGGCAAAGGCGGTGCTCGTCGCGGGGCCAAGCTCATCGGGCAAGACCACCAGCGCCAACAGGCTCGCGACCCAGCTAAGGGTGCTTGCGCAGGACCCTATAATGCTATCGCTCGATAATTATTATCTTGACAGGGACGCTATACCGACAGACGAGCATGGCGAAAAGGACCTTGAGAACATAAATACGCTTGATATACCAAGGTTCAACAGCGACCTTGCAAGGCTTTTGCGCGGCGAGGAGGCGGAGGTGCCCGTATTCGATTTTCTCAAGGGCAAAAGGGCGCCGGAGGGCATCGTGCTTAAGCTGCACGCCGACCAGCCGCTTATAATAGAGGGCATACACGGCTTAAACCCCATGCTCATATCAAAGGATATAGATGTGGATAAGCTGTTCAGGGTATATGTTAGCGCGCTAACAACGCTTAATCTGGACGATCATAACAGGATACGCACAACCGACGCAAGGCTGCTTAGAAGGCTTGTCAGGGATTATGAAACAAGGGGCGCCAGCATGGAAAGGACGCTTTCCATGTGGCCGAGCGTAAGGCGCGGCGAGGAAACGTGGATATTCCCGTATCAGGAGCAGGCGGATGCGCTGATGAACACGACGCTTGTTTATGAGATAGCCGTGCTAAAAAAATATGTGTATCCTCTGCTTCTGTCCGTAGGGCCGGAAAGCAGGTGCTATGCGGCCGCAAGGGACATATTAAAGTTTTTGAATTACTTCCTTGACGCCGATATAGAGGACGAGATACCGCCTACGAGCGTATTGCGCGAGTTCATAGGCGGCTGCACATTCTACAGGGAGGATAAATAGCTTATATGAGGCCGATGCGCTTTGTATCATGGAATGTGAACGGGCTGAGGGCATGCATGGGCAAGGGCTTTGAGCAGTTCTTCAACACGATAAACGCCGACATAGTCGCCTTGCAGGAGACTAAGCTGCAGCCGCATCAGATAGCGCTTGAGCTTGAAGGCTACGAGCAATACTGGAACAGTGCACAAAAGAAGGGCTATAGCGGCACGGCCGTGTTCACCAAGCATAAGCCGCTGTGCGTAAGCTATGACCTTCCGGATATGGATAAGCTGGGCTTCCCCAAAGAGGGGCGCGTGATAACGCTTGAATTTGACAAATTCTTTTTTGTGGATTGCTATACGCCCAATTCGCAGCGCGAGCTTGCGCGCATAGAGCATAGAATGGACTGGGAGGACGAGTTCAGGAGGTACTTATGCTCGCTCGACGCCAAAAAGCCCGTCGTGCTGTGCGGCGACCTTAACGTCGCCCATCAGGAGATAGACCTTAAGAATCCCAAGACCAACCACAATAACGCGGGCTTTACGGATAAGGAGCGCGGCAAGTTCACCGAGCTGCTGTCCGCAGGGTTTGTCGACAGCTTCAGATATCTTTATCCCGACAAGCGGGATTGCTATTCATGGTGGAGCTTCATGGCAAACAGCAGGGCAAGGAACATAGGCTGGCGCATAGACTATTTTGTCGTGAGCAGCTCTATAAAAGATAAGATAGAAGAAAGCTCCATATTGCCGGAGGTAACGGGCAGCGACCATTGCCCCGTGATGCTTGAGATAAGCTTATAAATAATATAGATCACAAAAGGAGAAGATTATGCGCTATATCGACCTTAGGAGCGACACAGTAACACGCCCGACGCTTGCCATGCGTGCGGCTATGGCGGCGGCGGAAGTAGGCGACGACGTCTATGGCGACGACCCAACAGTAAACGAGCTTGAGGCTCTTGCGGCGGAAACGTTAGGCTTTGAGGCCGCATTGTTCGTGACCAGCGGCACCATGGGCAACCAGCTCGGCATAATGAGCCAGACAAGAAGGGGAGACGAGATAATAGCCGGTGCGAACAGCCACATATTCATGCATGAAGTGGGCGCGGCGGCCGTGCTTAGCGGCGTTACCGTAAGGCAGGTGGATTATCCAAACTGCATCCCCGTGCCTGCTATGGTGGAGGCCGCCATAAGGCCGGACGATATACACGAGCCGCCAACGTCGCTTATATGCCTTGAAAACGCGCTTGCGAACGGCCGCCTTGTGCCTGTTGAAACCATGGCCGAGATAAGGCGCATAGCGGACGAGCATGGCCTTAACGTACATCTTGACGGCGCAAGGGTGTTCAACGCGGCGGCAGCCCTCGGTGTGGACGTGAAGGAAATAACAAGGTATGCCGATTCCGTATCCTGCTGCTTGTCCAAGGGTCTGTGCGCACCTGTGGGCGCTATATTTGCCGGCCGGGCGGAGACTGTGAAGCGCGCAAGGAAGTGCCGCAAGCTGCTCGGCGGCGGCATGAGGCAGGCCGGTATACTGGCAGCGGCGGGAATACTTGCATTGAAGGAGATGCCTAAAAGGCTGAGCGAGGATCACGCTAACGCAAAGCGCCTGGCGGAGCTTCTGAGCCAAATAGACGGCGTGAGCATAGACAAGGACTCTGTTGAGATAAACATGGTATTCTTTAAGCTTGACAGGAGCGCGGAGCTTAAAGCCGCTCTGCCTGAAAAGATGAAGCAGCACGGCATATTGATAAACCCGGAGGAGCTTGGCGAGTTCCGCTTCGTAACGAACAACGATGTTTCGGCAAAGGATGTTGAATTTGCCGCAGGCACGTTTGCATCACTGCTGTAATGTAATATATATTAGGAAGCTCTGGCCGCTTCGGCACGGCATATTCTTGCCCTGCCGGCCTCCCTTATTTGGCCGGCGCTTCCTTGGATACGAGCCGAATACTTATTCTATCAGGTTTTAAGGAGGAAGGATTACATGCCAACAAAGATATGGGCGCACAGGGGCGCCAGCGGTTATGCGCCGGAGAACACGATACCTTCGTTCAAGCTTGCTGTTGAGCAGAAGGCGGACGGGGTGGAGCTTGACGTGCATATGAGCAGCGACGGCAAGCTGATGGTCATTCATGACGAAACCGTGGACCGCACGTCTAACGGAAGCGGCAGGGTGGTCGATATGACCTGTCAGGAGCTTAAGAAGCTTGACTTTTCAAACGGTATGCCAGGCTATGCCAACGTGCGCATACCTACGCTGAAGGAGGTTTACGGCCTTTTGAAGAACACCGGCCTCATTATAAACGTTGAGGTGAAGTGCGATGTTGTGGTTTATTACGGCATATGGGACAAGCTTATCGAGCTTGAGCGTGAGATGGGCATGCAGGGCAGGATAATATACTCCTCCTTTAACCATTTCGTGCTCATGAAGCTGCGAGAGATAGACCCCAAGGCCAAGATAGGCCTGCTTTATGCCGAAGCTATGGTAGACCCGTGGATATATGCAAGCTACCTGCATGCGGACGCCATACATCCGCACTATCGTGTCGCGCTCGATTGTCCTGGCGTGATTGACGGCTGCAAGAAGAACGGCATTGCAATACACCCGTGGACCTGCAACGACGAGCAGGTGGTGTGCGATCTTGCCGCCGCAGGCATAGAGGCCGTGATAACCAACTATCCCGACAAGGCCAGGGAAGCTATAAAGAATATATAAGGCGGATATATACAGGGGGCGGAGCATATCTGCCCCCCCATTGGAGCCACATCATGTTAGTGCTTAAGCCTATCGCAAAGATAAACAGTGATTTCACCACAAAATTCGGCATACCGAGGCAGAGCGGGCTCGTTAAAAGCCAGCTTTCTACCATTGTGTTCGAGCCTGAGTACCGCGATGCCAACGCGCTGCGCGGGCTTGAGGAGTATTCGCATATATGGCTCATATGGGGGTTTAGCGAGGTGAAGATGGAGCATTGGTCGCCCATGGTAAAGCCCCCGCGGCTCGGCGGCAACAAGCGCATGGGCGTTTTCGCTACAAGGTCACCGTACAGGCCTAACCCGATAGGGCTATCCTGCGTAAAGCTCGTCTCTATTGACAAGAGGGAGGGCTTGGGCAACGTGCTTACCGTCTCCGGAGCCGACCTTATGGATGGCACTCCTATTTACGACATAAAGCCGTATCTTTCGTTTACAGACAGCCATCAGGACGCTGAAAATGGCTTTGCAGGCGAAAGGCTTGACTATTCGCTTGATGTAAGCTTTCCTGATGAGCTGCTTTCTATCATCCCGGCCGATAAGAGGGACGCTTTGATAGAGTCGCTTGCACAGGACCCAAGGCCCGCATATATTACAGAGCCGGATATTCCCTTCGGCTTTGAGTACGCGGGCTTTGACGTGCGCTTTAAGGTGGCGGACGGCGTGCTCAGCGTGTATGAAATCATAAAGCTATAATACAAAAAATCAGAAAAGGGCATTGACAAATTATGACAGTATGATATGATAATGATATCATACTGATTTTGATTTGAGGAGGGCTGTTTTTATGCAGGAAAAGGTTTTAACAAACAAAAAGAACGGTATGTTGGTGATGCTTATCACTATTCTGCTCTATATTGGGGCTGCTATCCTTACTGTTTACGGGGCGGCGCATAGTCCTGTGCTGATGGTGATAGCCATAATATGGCTGTGCATTGGCTGGCTGCCGCTGCCCGGGCTAAGAGTGCTTAAGCCGCAGGAGGCGCTGGTGCTTACTCTTTTCGGCAGGTATATAGGCACGATAAAAGAGGCCGGCTTCTACTTTGTCAATCCGTTCTGCACGGCGGTGAACCCGGCATCGCAGACAAAGCTCAACCAAAGCGGCGATGTGGATAGCACAAGCGTAAAGCCTGTGGTTATAAACGCCTCAGCCATGTCATCCGGCACAGAGATGGCCAGCAAGAAGATATCGCTCAAGATAATGACGCTCAACAACAACCGCCAGAAGATAAACGACTGCCTCGGCAATCCTGTTGAAATAGGCATAGCCGTAATGTGGAGAGTTGTTGACACTGCAAAGGCCGTATTCAACGTTGATAACTATAAGGAATATCTTTCTCTGCAATGCGACAGCGCGTTGAGGAACATAGTGCGCATATATCCATATGACGTTGCGCCCAACGTCGATACCACAGGCGACGGTATAGCCGACGAGGGCAGCCTCAGGGGCTCCAGCGAGGTGGTAGCAAACAGGATACGCGACGAGATACAGCAGAAGGTGAAGGAGGCCGGCCTTGAGATAATCGAGGCGCGCATAACCTATCTTGCCTATGCGCCGGAGATAGCGGCCGTGATGCTGCAGCGGCAGCAGGCTTCAGCCATAATTGATGCGCGCAAGATGATTGTTGACGGCGCGGTAGGCATGGTGGAAATGGCGCTTGAAAGGCTTAACGAGAACAACGTTGTGCAGCTTGACGAGGAGCGCAAGGCCGCTATGGTATCAAACCTGCTTGTCGTGCTTTGCGGCAACAGGGACGCCCAGCCCATAGTGAACTCCGGCAGCCTGTATTGAGCCATGAACGATAAGGAGAAAAAACAGATACCCTTGAGGCTTTCGCCTAAGCTGTATCAGGCCGTGGCAGCATGGGCTGAGGATGACTTTCGCTCCGTAAACGGCCAGATAGAGTATCTTTTAAGCGAATGTGTGCGCCAGCGCAGGAAGAACGGCCGTCCTGTGCCGAACGACCTTGATGAGCCGCCAGAATTTGATATAGAATAAAGCGTTAATAATGCTCGAAAAAGTGGCTGTTCGCCACTTTTTCAAGCTATATGGGCTGATTTCGGCAGGCTTTATGGCCTATCCCATTCCTGTCTCAACATACTCTTTTACAAAGCTTAGAAAGAACCTGAGTACGGCTGAATTGTAGCTTGCGCTCATCGCAAGGCCTATCACTCTTTCGGAGTTTTCCAGCGGGACGGCGGCTACCGAGTCTATGCTCATTGCCTTCAGCATAAGCTCGGGCAATATCGTGAACCCAAGCCCATGCGCGACCATGGCGCAGGCGGCATAGTCATCCCCCATGTCAAATGCGGCCTTTGGCTCGATTCCTGCCAGGGAAAAGAACTTTCCCACGTCATAATTGGTACCCTCGGCAGGTACTATGAACGGCTGAGCGCTCAAATCGTGCGCGGTGAGGCTCGGTTTTAGCGCAAGCTCGCTTTTCGGGTGAACAACGGCCATAAGCCTGTCCTTTATCAACGGCGTCACGTTGAATTGCGGGCGCGATGGCAGCGTGACGAACGCACAGTCAACATTGCTTTCGCTCAAAAGATCCTCTACTGTTGAATATGTGCCGTTCTCAACGAATATCTTCACGCCGGGATAAAGGCTGTTGAAGCGGCTCATAAGCTCCGGCAGCCATGCGATGGCCACGCTTGAAAAGGTGCCTATCCTAAGCGTAGTAGAGGATAAGCCCCTTATCTCGTTCGCCATGGATGCAACGTCGTTTTCGGCGGCAATAAGCCTTTTTATGAGCGGCAGCATAGTCATGCCGTCGGGCGACAGCCTTACGCCCGATTTTGAGCGCACCAACAGCTGCAAGCCAAGCTCGGTCTCAAGCGCGTGCACAAGTCTGCTCACGCCGGACTGCGTATAGCCGAGCTTTGCTGCGGCCTCCGTCATGTTGCCTGCTTCTGCGGCCGCGATAAATGCGGCGTATTTGCTGCTCGCCATTATTACAATGCCCCTCCGAATAAACAGAATTTGCATGGATAACATGTGATGTATACGTTTTACTCATCATAAATTACTATAATGCTTGTATTATAAATAATCAAGCACAATATCAAATGCGCCGTTTCCCGTATTTACAAGCCCATTTTATAATATGACAAACACTCATCGATAAATTGACATATATTCATTTTACTGCAAATGACTTTGGTTGTATAATCACACACGGATTTGTATTACGTTTTCCGAACACAAAAAACAGCGAAAGGCCGGAATAGACCAAATATGGATACGCTCGTTCATGCCCGCAATAAGACCGCAGGTAAGCTGAAGCCGAAAAAAGACCTTAAAACGCTAAAATCGTTGCTGTTCCTCGTTGGCTTTTCTGCGTTTTTTGCTATTTTTGCTGTGCCTATGGGATTATCCAACATGCTGGATACCATAATGAACACAGCTTACAGGCTGCTTATTGACACCACGCTCTATCTTATGGCGATAGCCGTGGTAATAGGCGCAATATCGGCGCTGCTTGCCGAGTTTGGCGTGGTCGAGCTTATCAACAGGGCGCTTTCACCGTTGATGAAGCCGCTTTACGGCATGCCGGGGGCGGCAGCACTGGGCATAGTTACAACATATCTTTCGGATAATCCGGCTATACTGACCCTTGCGGACGATCCCAAGTACAGGCGGTATTTCAAGGCGTATCAGATACCGGCCTTAACAAACATTGGCACGGCGTTCGGCATGGGGCTTATCGTTACGACATTTATAATTGGGCTTGGGGGCCTGGCCGGCAAGCATGCGGGGATTGCGGTGCTTTGCGGCAATCTTGGCGCGGTGTCCGGCAGCATACTCGGCACAAGGCTTATGCTCAGGGCAACGGCTAAGACGCTTGGCAAGGAAGCATGGGCCGATCCCGTTGCTCCGGATGAAGCGGTAGAGAAGCCTGAGGCCGGGAAAGGCTCACCCTGGATGCGCTTCCTTTCCGCCATAATGGCAGGCGGCAAAAACGGCGTGGAGATGGGCCTTGGCATAATCCCGGGGGTGCTTGTGATATGCACCATAGTAATGATGCTTACCAACGGCCCGTCGGCGGACGGCACATATACCGGCGCCGCATACGAAGGCGTGAAGCTGCTGCCATGGATAGCTGAAAAGCTGAACTTTATACTTAAGCCGCTGTTCGGCTTCTCAAGCTCTGCCGGCATTGCCGTGCCTGTGACTGCGTTGGGCTCGGCCGGCGCGGCGCTTGGGCTTATACCCAACCTTTTGAAGGAGGGGCTTGCATCTACCGGCGACCTTGCCGTTTTTACAGCTATGTGCATGTGCTGGAGCGGCTACCTCAGCACGCATGTATCCATGATGGAGATGCTCAACAGCACGCGTTTCACCGGCAAAGCCATACTTTATCATACCATAAGCGGCCTTTTTGCCGGGGTCGTTGCGCATTGGCTGTTCCTGTTTATTGAGATGATGATAGGCTGACGAAGCTTATAGCACGGCCGTGCCGCATAAGGCGCACTCTTTTATGCTTTAGCAAATGTTTACAAAATGATAATCCAACACTTAAAAGCCATGTCTTGCCGCGGAACTTTTATAATAGTATAATGTAGCCAATAATTATGTTTAAGCATGGCGAAGCTGAGGACGCTCATTTCAGTCATTTTTAGCGGCTCAGGACCGCTTTGTTATGCTTAAAACAAAGAAAGGTTAATTGCAGCATGAAAACACGCCGCCGCAGAAGGCGCAGAGTTACCGCCAAGTTTATTATTATACTGGTGCTGTTTATAATAGCGCTTACGCTTGGCATACTTTTGCTTAAAAACGCAGGCAACGATACTGGTGAAAACGTTACCCCGGGCGCAAGCACTAAGCCGAGCATTATAGATTCCATATTCGGCACGCCTGAGCCGGACGTGACGCCCACAGAGACTGTGCCGGCAGAGACTCCGGAGCCTACGCCCACGCCATTGCCTGATTTTAACCCGACAAGCGTACAGGGGACGCGGCCAAGCGATTTCGGCATGGAAGCGGCTATTGAGGTCAACGGCCAGATAGTATCGAGCTATCAGCGCGAGCAGAGGATAGACTTCGGCCCTGGCAGCGACTATACGGACGTTGAAGGCGTTATAACCTTCAGGGGCAATAACTTCAGGGATAATCCGGCTTACGGCACGGCAAACATAATAGAAAAAAGGCTTGACGATGCCAACGCATGGACAGTATCCACAGGCAGCGTACCTAAGGTGTACGGCAACGGCGCATGGACAGGCTCCGGCTGGACCGGTCAGCCGCTTATCGTCCGATGGCCGGAGGATACGAAAAGGATAATGAATATGTATGACTCGGCAAAGAACAAGGCGGGGCTTGTCGAGGTCATATATGCCACTATGGACGGGCACATATACTTTCTTGATCTTGATAATGGCGAAGCCACAAGGAAGCCCATCAACATGGGCCGCTATCCCTTCAAGGGTGCGGGCGCGCTTGACCCGAGGGGCTATCCTTTGATGTTCTTAGGCTCGGGCGACGATTCTAAGGACGATGGCAAGGGCTCGTCTCATGCGTCGATAATAAGCCTTATCGATGGTAAAGTGCTGTACGAGTTTGGCGAGAAGGACGGTTTCAGCCTAAGGGATCTTTCATATTTTGACAGCTCTGCGCTTGTTGACGCCGAGACCGATACGCTGATCTATCCGGGTGAAAACGGCATTTTGTATATAATCAAGCTCAACACGAACTACGACAAGGAGGCAGGTACAATATCCGTATCGCCTGAGGTTGTCAAGTGGCGTTATAAGGGCGCGCGCACCAACAGCACAAAGACCAACGATGGCTCAAAGGGCTGGTGGCTTGGCGTGGAGGACAGCGCGATAGTTTGGCGCGGACACATAATATTCAGCGATAACGGCGGCCATATGATGTGCCTTGATCTGAATACGCTTGAGCTTGTGTGGGTGCAGGACGTGCTTGACGACACCAACTGCACAGCCGTGCTGGAGCTTGAAAACGGCCACCCGTACATATACAATTCCACCTCCTTCCATGCGGGCTGGAGGGCTGATAAGGACAGCAAGGTGGCCATACCCATATGGAAGATAGACGCCGTAACGGGCGAGGTCGTCTGGAAGAATACAGATTATTCCTGCCAGACTATATCGGGCGTTTCCGGCGGTGTTCAGGGTTCCTTCGCAATAGGCAAGGGCTCGCTGAGCGATATGGTGTTTGCTCCCGTAGCCATGACGGACGGACACAGGGGCAAGCTTGTTGCATTTTCCAAGGCAGACGGCCATGTTGTATGGGAGTGTAACTTTGCCGGTTATCCCTGGTCCAGTCCGGTGGTGGTGTACGACCAAAATGGAGCAGGCTACATAATACAGTGCAATTCCTCAGGATATATGCACCTTGTGGATGGGCAGACAGGCACGATACTTTATGAATTCTCGCTCGGCTCGAACATAGAAGCTTCTCCTGCAGTGTTTGAGAATACGGTCGTTGTGGGCACACGAGGCCAGTTGATATACGGCGTGAAGATAAAATAAAGGCAGATCAGTCAGTATTAAAGGGACGGTTCAATAGTGAAGAGTCCCTTTTGCCTATCGATAAACCTTGGGGTTGTTAAGGGGCGGCTGCCCCTTAAGCCAATTCCGGCTCTGACGGCATGCACGTCAGAACGGATGAAAACCTTTAGGTTTTCGTACCTTGCGGGTTTTGCCGCCCGGGAGCTAATGCGAGAGGCAAAACCTGTGAAAACTCAAAAAAGTGGCGTTCGGCCACTTTTTCGATACTCTCAAGGGACGGTTCAATAGTGAAGCGTCCCTTTTGCCGGATAAAGCATAAACTGCTTACAGCCTGAGTATATCCTTGAATTTAGCCCGCAAAAACAGCCTGTAATCGGGAGCCGACTGCGCATTTGCATATTCCTTCGGTATTACGCGTTCAATAAACGCTAATGTGCTTTTTGAAAGCTCTGCATAGCGGCGTATGCATATAAGGCCAGCGCTTTCGGCCTCGATAAGCGCGGCATACGCATCTTCAACGAATTCGCAGCCTGCAACGGGCATGGCGCTGCCGCTTGTGCAGGCATACGGTATGTCGCCTTGCGGAACACAGCTTGCATCAGATCGAACTGAATAGATATAGCCTGATACGCCCTTATATGTTTCATCAAGGGCGTTTTCATAGTATTCTTCAAGCAGGAGCCTTCCATCTTTTGTAAAGCCGTAGCTTGCCCATTTTTGCCATGGCCCTTTATGCTCAAACGATACGGATTTGCAGTATCTTTCTATGGCGTTTGAAAGGTATACGAGCGTGTTCTCCCTTTTTTGGCTGAAATAAACAAGCGCCCTGCCGTGGTTGGATATCCTTGGCTCAAGCGTTTTTATTCCTGCTGTGCCGGAAGCATGATAAAGCAGCATTGCATATCCCCCTTTCTGGCGTGTTTGCATAATAGCATATACTGTGCTAAAATGCAAAAGATCGGCGTGCCTAAAAAAGCATGGGGGTGCGAACATGAATACCATATGCAGATATTGTCTGGAAGCAATTAAGCTTTATAAAAGAAAATTTATACTCTGCATCCTGCTAATGCTTATGCTCAGCGCAATAAGCGCGCTTGTGCCGTTTGTACTAAGGGGATATATCTCATCTGTATCAAAGCGGACGGATTTTGGGGCTTTTGCTATAGGCATTGCCGCTTTTATGTTGAGCTGTGTTCAATAGAAAGCATAGCTGTTTCGAATCTCAGCTTTAAGCATCCGTTCAACGAAAAGGGATCGCTAAAGCACATGAGCTGCACATTCAAAAAGGGCGATACAGTGCGTGTGACAGGCGGGAACGGAAGCGGAGAATCGACTTTTTTCAAGCTGCTGTCCGGCATGTATGCAATAGAAAACGGCAATATAGAGCTTAACGATAAGCCTGTAAGCTGCTATTCGCGCGTATTGCTTAACAAGCAGATATTATACATAAATCAGGACGAAAAATGCCTTAACGAGACAATGAATACATATATACGGACCATTGCCTCAAGGACAATATCAGATGAAGAGCTTAATGGCATGCTTGCCTCGGTTGAGCTTGAAGGCAGCGGCAGCATAAGCGGCAACGGAGCCTCACTTTCCAGAGGCCAGCGCAAAAAGCTTTATATAATGAAGCTCATCGCAGCGGCAAGCAGGGCGTCTGTAATACTTTTAGACGAGGTTACTGCCGGACTTGACGCCGAGACTACCGATAAATTCTATGCCTTGCTTGACGATATAGCGGAAAAGGACGACAGGATAATGTTCTTCGTTGACCATACAGAGGGCAAATCCGCTCTCTACACAAAAACGCTTGAGTTTGACGGAGGAAATGTGGAGATAAGGAGCGATATATGATAAAGCTGCCGGGTGAGTTTTTGTCCATTATGCAGGCTGAGCTTGGCGTCGATTATGACGCGTTTTTGCAAAGCTACGATATGCCCGCGGTAAAAGGGCTAAGGGTGAACACGCTCAAAGCCAGTATAGAAGAAGTAAAAAAGCTATGTCCGGCTGAGCTTGAACCGGTTCCCTTCTGCGATGAAGGCTTTTCCATAAAGGGCGAATGGCAGAATCCGGGCAGCACCCCAATGCACATTGCGGGGCTTATATATATGCAGGAGCCGAGCGCGATGCTGACCGTATCCATAGCTGAAATAGAGCCTGGCATGAATGTGCTTGATATGTGCGCTGCGCCCGGCGGCAAAAGCTCCGCAGCGGCGGCAAGGCTTATGGGCAGAGGTATGCTCGTATCGAACGAGATTGTGCCTTCGCGCGCGAACATACTGCTCTCCACTATTGAGCGCATGGGTGCAGCGAACACGGTAGTCAGCTGCTGCCGCCCTGACGAGCTGGCAAAGGCGCTGCCGGAGTATTTTGACAGGGTAATCGTTGACGCGCCATGCAGCGGCGAGGGCATGTTCAGGAAGGACGCGCGCGCAATAGAGGAATGGAGCCTTGAGCATGTGGCCTCCTGCGCAAAAAGGCAGCGGCTAATACTTGAAAGCAGCGCGGAGTGCGTAGCTTACGGCGGCATGCTGATATATTCGACATGCACCTTCTCTAAGGAGGAGAATGAGGACAATATAGAGGCTTTCCTTGCGGCGCACAGCGATTTTGAGCTTGTAAAGGCGATAAGGCTATACCCGCACAAATTCAATGGCGAAGGCCACTTTGCTGCCTCCCTGAGGCGCAAAGCGAACACCGGCGCTAACGGCGCAAAGAAGCAGGCCGCAGCCAGGCTTGAGCCATGCCGCATAGCCGCATATCAAGATTTTATAAACGATACGTTTTCGCTGCCGCCAAACGGGACGGCATATTTGCTTAAGGACCAAAGGGTGCAGCTAATGCCCTTTGAGCTGCCGGAAAGCATGACCAAGCTTAGGCTGCTGAGCGCCGGCGTGAGCGCAGGCGAGCTGCAAAAAGGGCGCTTTGTGCCAGCGCACATGCTCGTCATGGCCGAGCATGGCGGCGAATACAAAAGAACGGTAGAGCTTAATGAAGATGAAGCCATGCTAAAAGCATATATGCGCGGGGAGGAGAGTGCATGCGACGAAGCATATAAGGGCTATTGCAGGGTGAGCTATAACGGCCACAGCATAGGCTGGGGCAAAGCGGTATCCGGCAGGCTTAAAAACCACCTGCCAAAGGGATTGAGGATTGATATCAAATAAAGAATATGGGGGCGGAAAAACCGCCCCCATGCTTATTGTATTGTAAGCTTTAGCCGATGTAGGCTTCTATGAGCTTAAGCGTACCTTCTACGCCCTTCATGTGGGTACGCTCGTAGCCATGCGAGGCATACACGCCGGAGCCTATCACGCAGTGAGCCGCGTCCTGACCGGCTTTAAGCGCAACGTCCATATCAGAGCTGTAGGAAGGATAAACGTCCACGGCGTAATCAATGTTGTTGGCTTTGGCGGTGTTTATAAGCCTTGTTGTCAGCTCATAGTCGGAGGGTCCAGCCGAATCCTTCGCACAGATGGAAAGCTGCGTCTCCTTACACTCAAGTCCCTTGCCTACGCAGCCCATGTCAACTGCGATCAACTCCTCAATACCCGAGGGCATGCCGCTCGCTCCGCCGTGACCGACCTCTTCATATACAGTAAAGTACAGATATACCTTCCTTGAAGGCACTATATGCTCGTCGCTAAGGCGTTTTGCATAGGCAAGCAGTATCGCCGCAGAAAGCTTATCGTCAAGGAAACGGCTCTTTATGTAGCCGGAATCGGTTATTACCGTCCTCGGCTCAAAGCATACATAGTCGCCTACGGATATGCCGAGCGCCTTAACGTCCGCCTTGGATTCCACAACTTCGTCTATAAGCACTTCTACCGTGTCAAAGGTGCGCTTTGTGTCGTCATAGGATGCGTTGACGTGTATCGAGGCGTTTTCAAGCTGGCAAACGCCGGTATAGCTCCTTGAATCCCTTGTGAATATGGTGCAGTTTTCGCCCTCAACATTGTTTGCGTTAAGGCCGCCTATGCGGGTTATTCTCAGCGCGCCGGAAGGCTTTATTTCCGCGACCATTCCGCCAAGCGTGTCTATATGCGCGCCCAAAAGTATCGGGTGGCCTTCGCCGCCAAGGTCTACGCAAACGCAGCCCTTGTTGGTCATATAAGGCTTATAGCCCATGGAGCCAAGCTCCTGCATCATATACTCGGCCGCCTTTTTGGTAAAGCCTGATGGGCTGGGTATGGACAATATGTTCTTTAGCTGCTGTTTGATGTATTCGGTGTATTGCATGCGCTTATCCTCCTTATTGCTTCCGTATCGCTGCCTTGATTATACCGCCGTGATGCGCCTTTAGCAATTACTCTATGCCCAAATAGTCCCGATCTATGGTTATAACGCATCTGTAGCTCTGGTCTATATGCTTTGCAGCCAACGCTATTTTATCCCTTACCGCGTCAGCCTCGGCGTCGCTCATACCGGCGGGTACTACTATGTCGAATATCAGATTGGTGTTCTTTTCACCGCTTACCATCCTGAAGTCGTGGAACATGAGCCTTTTATCTATGCCCGCTATGGCCTTGGCGATGCTTGCCTTGACCAAATTGAGCTTATCATTGTCCACCTCTATCGGATCCATATGCAGCGTAAGCAGCATGCCGAGCTTTTCGCCGACCTCTCTTTCCGCCATGTCGATCATTTCGTGCGTTGCAAGTATGTCGCAATCCGCCCTGACCTCGGCATGGGCGCTTGCTATGGTATTGCCCGGGCCGTAGGAGTGTATGAGTATGTCATGCAGACCTATTATGACGTCATAGCTCATAAGCAGCCGCTTAAGCTCGTCTACGGTCTCCTTATCCGGTGCAGCGCCAAGCAGGGGACTTATGGTATCCTTTATTATGCCAACGCCTGAATACAGCACGAATATCGCGGCGGCAAGGCTTACCCAGCCGTCTATATTTATCTTAAAAAAGTAGCCCAGGAGGGAGGATACCAGTATTGCTCCCGTGGCCACAACGTCGCTTATGCTGTCGGCCGCAGCCGCGCTCATGGGCGCCGAGCCTATAAGCTTGCCGACATTGGAGGTGAAACTGCCCATAAGCAGCTTGACAAGCATGGATATGACAAGCACGCTAAGCATGGCTATGCTGTAATCCACAGGCTCCGGCGCGATTATCTTCATTATGGATTCCTTGGCAAGCGCCGCGCCAACGGTCAATATAAGAAACGCTATGGCAAGCGACACGATGTATTCAAGCCTGGCGTGGCCGTAGGGGTGTTCCCTGTCGGCAGGCTTTGCCGCCGCCTTTGCGCCGAATATCATACCTGCGGACGAGCCAACGTCAGAAAGGTTGTTCGCGGCGTCCGCCTGTATGGCTATGGAGCCGCTGATAAGGCCTATAACGAACTTGGACACGCTCAAAAGTATGTTGCATGCTATGCATACCCAGCCCGCCGTAACGGCGCATGCGGCGCGCACGGACGGATTGCCGGTATCCCTGTAATCCTTTACAAAAAGCTTTAATATAAACTCGCTCACTTTATACCCTCTGTGGCTTCGCTCAATACCTTGCCTATGAAATCGTGTATAACAAGATCAGCCCTGCCGTCATAATTAGTCTCGCTTTTATTTATCAGCACAAGCCTGCTCCCCCTGTAGTAATCTATCAAGCCGTTTGCGGGGTATACATTAAGGCTCGTGCCGCCAACTATCAGCATATCTGCGCGCATTATGTGGGTAATGGCGCTCCTGAGCACATTTTGGTCGAGGCCTTCTTCATATAAAACGACGTCCGGCTTTATTATGCCGCCGCAGCTGCATCGTGGCACGCCGTCAAACCTTTGCACCTCTTGCGCAGTGTAGCTTTTGCGGCAGCTCATGCAGTAATTCCTGAATATGCTGCCGTGCAGCTCAAGCACGTTTTTGCTGCCGGCCATCTGATGCAGCCCGTCTATATTCTGGGTTATGACGGCTGTGAGCTTGCCCGCTTTTTCAAGCATTGCCAATGCGTAATGCGCCTTGTTCGGCTTTGCGCCGGCCGCCAAAAGCGTTGATTTGTAATAGCTGAAGAATATGTCCGGATGCTGCATGAAAAACGTGTGCGAAAGCAGCTCCTCAGGAGGCTGGCCAAATTTGCGTATCGCGTCAAAATAGCCGTTTTCGCTCCTGAAATCCGGTATGCCGCTTTCGGTGGAAACTCCGGCGCCGCCAAGGAAGGCTATCCTTCCGCTTTGGGCTATCATGCTTTTCAGCATATTTATCTTATCGATGCTGTCAATGCTGTCAATGCTGTCCACAGCGCACCTCCTATGATATATGTTAGTATATTATAACAAATCTATCGCCATAAGTGTCGAAAAAGTGGCTGAACGCCACTTTTTCGAGTTTTCACAGGTTTTGCCTCTCGCATTAGCTCCCGGGCGGCAAAACCTGCAAAGTACGAAAACCTGAAGGTTTTCATCCGTTCTGACGCACATGTCGTCAGAGCCGGAATAAAGCTTAAGGGGCAGCCGCCCCTTAACAACCCCAGGTTTTTTCGACAGGCTGACATTGCAGTCTTTACATATTCAATAAATAATGCAGGAAATCCTTCATCACTATTTACTTATCCTTCATTTTAAGGTACAATTCGGATATAACGATTCAGCGGAGGTATTTTATGAAGCAGCTTTCTGAAATGACGAGCGGCGAACTTAAGGAGTTTTATGATGCGGCTCTTAAGGAATACGAAGCTTGCAAAGCAAAGGGATTAGATCTGAATATGGCAAGAGGTAAGCCCTCCAAGGCCCAGCTTGAGCTTTCAAACGAGCTTTTGACCATAATTGATCCTGCCAACTGCACCATGGACGGTATTGACGCCCGCAACTACGGCACGCTTGAGGGCCTGCCGAGCTGCCGCAAGCTTTTTGCCGAAATACTTGATGTTGATGTTGAAGAGGTTTTTGTCGGCGGCAGCGCCAGCCTCAACCTTATGTACGACGTTATCGCAAAGGCTTTTACGCATGGACTTCTGCACAGCGAAAAGCCCTGGGCAAAGCTGGATAAGGTAAAGTTCCTCTGCCCTGTTCCCGGATACGACAGGCACTTTACCGTATGCCAGAGCTTCGGCATTGAGATGATAAATGTTCCCATGACTGAGAACGGGCCTGATATGGATGCGGTGGAGGAGCTTGTAAAGGATAAGGACGTAAAGGGAATGTGGTGCGTTCCCAAGTACTCTAATCCCGAAGGAATAGTGTACGGAATGGATACAATAAGGCGCATAGCCTCGTTAAGACCCGCTGCGCCGGATTTCCTGCTAATGTGGGATAACGCATACTGCATACATGAGTTTGACGGCGAGTATCTTCCCTTCCCTGACATACTCACGCTCTGCCGCGAAAACGGCAATGCGGACATGGTGTATGAGTTCGCCTCAACATCAAAGATAACCTTCCCGGGCGCGGGCGTTGCATGCTTTGCCACCAGCCGCGCCAATATGGATTATATGAAGAAGCTGCTCAATGCCGAAATAATAAGCTATGATAAGCTTAACCAACTCAGGCATGTGCTCTTCCTTAAGGATAAGGCGGGCGTTATAGAGCATATGAAGAAGCATGCCGCCATAATGAAGCCCAAGTTTGACGCCGTTATAACCTCGCTTGACGAGAACATAGCCCCGCTTGGCATAGCCAGCTACAACAGGCCTAAGGGCGGCTACTTCGTGAGCCTTGACGTCATGGACGGCTGCGCAAAGCGCGTGCATGCCCTTATGAAGGAGGCAGGCGTTGTAATGACCGGACCAGGCGCGACCTTCCCGTATGGAAAGGACCCTAACGACAGGAACCTGCGCATAGCGCCGAGCTTCCCGACAAAGGAGGAGCTTGAGCAGGCCATGCAGGTGCTGTGCGCCTGCATAAAGCTTGCCGCCGCCGAAAAGCTGCTCGCAAAATGAGCGTATAGGGCTGACAGCTATAAATCACAATACGAATCACTGAAAAAGAGGGCAAAAAGAGGGCATAGAAGCCCTCTTTTCAGTCTGTCGATAAACCCCGGGATTGTTAAGGGGCAGCTGCCCCTTAAGCTAATTCCGGCTCTGACGGCACGCACGTCAGAACGGATGAAAATCTTTAGGTTTTCGTACTTTGCGGGTTTTGCCGCCCGGGAGCGAATGCGAGAGGCGAAACCCGAAAAAACTCAAAAAAGTGGCGTTCAGCCACTTTTTTGATACTCTCAAAAGGGGGCATAGAAGCCCTCTTTTGCTATTCATCATCAAATTCGGTATCCTCGAGCAGTATTTCGGGAATAACGCCGTTCTTATTTTGATAGGACGCTCGATCTACCATTATGCTCACGGTCCTTGTCGGCACCCCCTGGGCCGCGTGACCGGCAATGCTAAGCTTCGGGTGTTCGGCAACGACATAATAGTAGTTTGCGCCGTTTGATGCGGAATAGTCGGCATAGCTCAGCTCGCCGTCGCCGTTCAGCGTGGCTAACAGCGTGGGCTGGCCGTAGTTTAGCCTGTATACGCAGTAATCCATGCCCCTCTGGCTCGTCATGAAGCGTATCATGGGATAGCCTTCCTCGTTAAGCTCAACGCTTATGCTCCTTGGCGCCTTTGGCACGGACCAGTACAGCGTGGTCTCATCAGGCACATCTTTTGCCAAAAACACCTCATTTACTATGCTGTCTTTAGGCGTAAATGCGTTCGCAAGCACCGCCTTATGCTCTGAGGACAGGGTGTAGCCGTCAAGCTTTACTGTTTCTACTCCTTCAGGCATGCTGAAAACAGGCGCCTGTTTTTCGGCATATATTGATGAAAAAAGCCTGTGCAGTATAAATGCCGGATACTTTCCTCCGTTTGCGTCTGCCGGAAGGGACCCCTCCCTTGCGCTGTCGTAGCCCATCCATACGCAGGCGGAGTATTCTTTGTTATACACGGCCATCCATGCGTCGCGGTTGCCCTCGTCCTGATCAACGGTGCCGGTTTTTCCGGCAAGCTCCATATCAAGCTCCTTCAGCCTTTTGCCGGTGCCTTCGTTCACAACGCTTTCGAGCATGCTGGTAAGTATATATGCGTTGCCCTCGCTCATCACCCTTTTGCCTTCGTCCTTATGCTGGTAGAGGGTATTGCCGTATGCGTCCGTTATCGTAACGACAAGGCTTGCCTCCCTGTATATGCCCCCGGAGGCGAAGGCGGCATAGGCCTCCGCCATTTGCAGCGGCGATACGCCGTATGAAAACCCGCCAAGCGCGAGGGTAAGGCTGGTGTCGCTTTCGTCAAACTCTATGCCGAGGCTTTTTGCAAACTCCTTCCCCCTCTCAACGCCCAATTCCGAAAGCACCTTTACCGCGGGTACGTTGAGCGATCTTTTTACGGCGTCGCGCAGCGTTACCCAGCCGTAATGCCTGCCGCCTGCGTTTTGGGGGGAGTAACCGTTAAAATCCATAGGCTCGTCAAGCAGCATTGTCGCCGCCGTGTAGTTAAGGCTTTCAAGCGCGGGCGCATATACTATTACAGGCTTTATAAGCGAGCCCGGCTGCCTGCGTATATCAGCGGCCCTGTTGAACGCCATGGCTCCGGCTTCGCCGCGTCCGCCTACCATAGCGAGCACAAAGCCGGTATCCGGCTCAACTATGGCTATTGCCGCCTGGCAGCCGTTGCTGTTTTCGGGGAAAAGGGAGCTGTCGTTAAGCGTCTGCTCGGATAGCTTTTGCAGCTCGCTGTCCATTGAGGTGTATACCCTGTAGCCGCCGCAAAGCAGCTCCTCAAGCGTTATGTTGAGCTTGCCGCACGCTTCGTCGAGCGCGGCGTCTATATAATAGCCCCTGTGCTGAGGCTGCTTTTCGACCAGAACAAGAGGCTCTGCCGTCGCTTCCTCCCTCTGCTGGTCAGATATATAGCCATATTCATACATCAGCCTTATCACGTTGTTGCGGCGCTTTGTGGAAGCCTCCCTGTCTATATGCGGCGCATAATTTGACGGCGACTTGAGTATGCCAGCAAGGTCTGCAGCCTGTGCCACCGTAAGCTCCTTCGCGCTTACCCCGAAATAATTCAGCGCCGCCGCCTCTATGCCGTAGCAGCCTGCGCCGAAATATACGTAATTCAAATACATTTCAAGTATCTGATCCTTTGAATACAGCCTTTCCATCTGCATGGCTAAAACCGCTTCCTCAAGCTTTCTTGCCAGCGTTTTTTCCGGAGTAAGGTGGCTGAGCTTTATTAGCTGCTGGGTTATGGTGCTTGCACCCTGAACATAGCGCATGGCCTTTATGTCAGTCCACAGCGCGCCCATAACGCGTATAAAGTCAACGCCGTTGTGCTTGTAAAAGCGCGCGTCCTCAGCCGAAATAAAGGCTTTTTGTACATGGTCCGGTATTTCTTTTATGGGGATGTATACTCTATCCTCGCTGGCATGCAGCCTTATAGCTTCGTTGTTATCCTTATCGTAAAGAATAAGCGTCTGGGGTGCAGAAAGTATCCTGTTTGGGTCAAAATCATTCCAGGAATCAAGATTAAGCAGCTTTACCGAGAAAAACAGCAAAAACGCCGCTATGCACGCGGCGCCTATAAGCAGCAGTGCGCGCAGCGTGCGCCACAGCTTTTTTGAAAAGCTCAGTTCGTTCTTGTTTGATGCGTCGGCTTTTTTCATAGCAAATACCCGCCCTTTCTCGTTCTATTATTGCCCGGAAAAGCCTGATTTATTAGCCTTGCAATATATATGGACGAAGAGCTTTTTTGTTGCCCGCATATCAAATATGCTATACAATATATATACAGCGGTATTGATGCACAAACGATGCAACCTTTACCAGACAACATGCGTTATATAAACAGAAAACAAGATGAACAACGATATGAGGAGGACACCACAGTGAAAAAACTCATGATTGCAATGCTCTCCGCCGCTATGGCGCTTATGCTCTGCTTTGCCGGATGCAGCTCAAACAGCAAGGATATGGCTGATGGCTATAATTATGCCGTTACAGAGGATGCTGCCTATACTGAGCCCGCCGAAGCGCCGGCGCCAGGCGCAGCAACAGCCTATGAATATGGGCTTGATACGTCAGCTTATGCTGACATGGATAAGGCCAAGCTGAACACCGGCGACATGTACGGCGGGCGCAAGATAATAAGAAATTACGATATAAGCCTTGCTACAAACACGTTTGACGACGATTTGGCTTATATAAACGCTAAGCTCAGCGAGCTTGGCGGCTATGTGCTGAGCTCAAGCCTGTCAGGCTCAAAGCCGGAAGCCTATGGCGACAGCGGGCGCAGCCTTTCCATGACGCTTAGAGTGCCGGCGGAGAAGGCTTCCGATTTCGTGAGCGGCGTGCAGCGGCTTGGCAAGGTCGACTATATTCATGATTATACCGATGATGTTACCGACCAGTACTTTGATGTGGATACAAGGCTTGCGGTATTGAAGGATCAGCTTGAAAGGCTGAGGGCCATAATGGTGGAGACAGACAATCTTGCCGACATTATAACGCTTGAGGAGCGCATAAGCGAGGTCATGCTCCAGATAGAGGAGCTTACCGGCACGCTGAAACGCTATGATGCGCTTATTGCCTACACCACCATAGACCTTAGCATAAACGAGCGCAACGCGATATCCGGCCCCGCGGATACAAAAGGCACCGGCGAAAGGATAAGCGAAGGCTTTACCGATACATTGAACGGCGTTGCCACGTTCTTTGTAAACTTCTTTGTATGGTTCGTGTCCAGCCTGCCGGTATTGATAATACTTGCTGCGATAACGGTTGCGGTGGTATTTATAGTAAAGCATGCCGTGAAGAAGAACAGGGCAAAGAAGGCGCAGCTATACGCCGCTCAGCAGCAACAGCAGCAGGCGTACTATCAGCAGCAGCAGGCGTACTATCAGCAGCAACAGCAGATGCAGCAGAATAACGCCCAACAGGACAATAATAAATGATACGGAGGCAGAACAAAATGAAAAAGAGCATAGCTTTGCTGATGGCGTTCGTGTGCACGCTGGCCTTTGCGGGCTGCAAGGCTGTGGAGCAGGATACCAACACACAGGCGCCGCAGGTGATAAATCCGGAGGTAAAAATAATTGAAGAAAAAGCGGAGGACAAAAAGGTGATAGTGGTTTCCGGTTCCGGTTCGGCAACGCTTACGCCGGATATGGCCACGGCTTACATAAGGGTGACCACCTCTGACGCCGACCCTGCGAAGGCTCAGGCTGACAACAGCGAGCTTATGAGCAAGGTGCTTGAGGCCATAAAGGCTGCCGGCGTAAAGGAAGAGGATATAACTACCGAAAACGTGAGCCTTAACGAAAGGTACGATTATGATAAGTCCCCTGCGGTAGTGGTAGGCTATGAGATGGAGAACGTTGTTAAGGTCACCATACGCAGCATAGACGATGTAGGCAAGGTACTGGGCGACGCCATAGCCGCCGGCGCGACGGGTACATACGGCCTTAGCCTTTCGGTCTCGGATAGCTCCGGCGCATACCAGGCCGCCTTGAAGGCCGCCATAGAGGAAGCTACGGGCAAGGCAGACGCTATGGCCGAGGCGCTTGGCGTAGTAATTGACAGGGTGCCTGCGTCTGTGAACGAGACAAGCTCAAGCTATACCCCGAACAAGGCTTATGACAACATTGCACCCATGGCTACAAGCGAGCCTTCGGCAGAGGCAGCCGCAGAAGTCGCCGTAAACGCCGGCGATCTGACCGTAAATGCGCGCGTGAGCATTACGTTCAGGATAGCTGAAGCGCAGGGCTGATGCCCAGCTCAAAGTGTCAAAAAAGTGGCGACCAGCCACTTTTTTGACAGACTGAATCCTCCGTATGATCGTAACATACGGAGGATCAACTGTCTTACGAACACCCCCCGTCGCCGGGATAGCTTTTGTGTTTTATACCGCCATGCTTTAGCATAAGCTTTTGTATGGGGTGATGAGTTTGGCTAATATCAGCTTTTGTGAGCTTAAGCGCAAGGAGGTGATAAACCTTCGTGACGGGGCGAGGCTGGGCGCAGTGTGCGATATGGAGATAGACCGCTGCACGGGCACGGTATGCTCCATAGTAGTACCGGGCCCGCCAAAGCTTTGGGGGCTGCTTAAAAGCGACGAGGAGCTTGTTATACCGTTCTGCAAGATAAGCAAAATAGGCGACGATGTTATTTTGGTGGACTTGGTGCTGTAGACGCTTTGCTTTTTTGAATGATTATATGGTATAATAGGCAAAAGTTTTCCGGAGGATTAGCAATGAAGTGCAGATATTGCCTTGGCACAGAGAGCAAGGTAGTTGATTCCCGTCCAACGGACGATGGGACAAGCATACGCAGGCGCAGGGAGTGCATGACCTGCGGCAGGCGCTTTACCACATATGAGAAGATAGAAGACATACCCATAATGGTTATAAAGAAGGACGGCCGAAGGGAAACGTTTGACAGCGAAAAGGTGCTTATGGGCGTGCGCAAGGCATGCGAGAAAAGGCCCGTGAGCGCGGCGCAGATGGATAAGCTTGTTGAAGAGGTGGTAAGGGAAGTCAACAACACCCTTGAGCAGGAGGTAACCAGCAACTATATAGGCGAGCTTGTTATGAAAGGGCTTAAGGAGCTTGACGAGGTGGCGTATGTTCGCTTTGCATCTGTATACAGGCAGTTTAAGGATATAAACACGTTTATGGAGGAGCTTAAGCTGCTGCTTAACGACAAACGGGATCAGCTATGACAAAAAATGAATACGCTCAGGCGGCCGCGCTTATCAAGCACGGCTGCATTTATCAGGAGAACAATGGAATAGGCTTTTTCAGGTCGGAGCAGCTATCGGCTCAAGGCGGCGTTGAGCATGGCTTTACGGCAAGAACCGGCGGAGTGAGCCCTGCGCCGTATGATTCGCTGCATCTCAATTTTCAAAAGCCGCACGATATGGCGCTTGTAAGGGAGAATTTCAGGCGCTTCTGCCTCGGCGCGGGTATAGAATACAAAAGCATGGTCGTGGTAAGCTACGAGCATGGCGTAAACGTTATCAAAGTAGACAAAAACGACGCTTCAAGGGGATTTAACGAACCTCCGCTGCCGCCGTGCGACGGCATTATAACAAACGATCCGGCCTTGACGCTTATAACCAACCATGCGGACTGCGGCGCTTTTTTTGTGTACGATCCTGTTAAAAGGGCGGTAGGCATAGCCCATTCCGGCTGGAAAGGCACATTGGGCAGGATAGGCAAAAACGTTGTTGAGCTTTTGCGCGACAGCTATGGATCTCAGCCGGAAGATATGATAGCTTCAACGGGGCCTTGCATCTGCCAAAGCTGTTACGAGGTGGATACGCCGCTTGCAGCAAAATTTGATATTGAGTTTGGCGAAGGCGTATGCACGACACCGGGAAGAGAGGGCCATGCGTGGCTCGACCTTGAGGCTGCGCAGGCGATACAGCTTATTGAAGCGGGCGTTTTGCCAAAGAACATAACCATGATGCAAAAATGCACCTTTGAAGATGAAAAAAGGCTGTTTTCGCACAGAAGAGATACGCCTAAAAAAGGTGCAACGGGCGATATGGCGGGCTACATAAGGCTCGTTTAGCAAATTGCATAAAATTGACGCGTGTTTGGTTCGATCCTTCGGGGCAACATAATTCCGGAGGATTTTTTATATGCAGCTTAATACAGTGGTCTGCCTTGCGGCAATTATAATGAATATAACTTTTTTGACCGAAAAGGCCTGCGCAAGGCTCGGCATACGCCCGTTTGCGCTGTGCTTTCCGGCTTTATGCGCGCTCGCGCTTTCGGATATATCGTTCCGGCCGGCGGGAGAGGTGAGCTTTGACGCTTCCGTGCTTGCCGTGCCTGCTTGCTTTATGCTGCTTTGCAGCTCCGGCGGGGCAAATAACAAACGAGGGAGGGCGGAGCTTGGCCGCCTGGCAGCGGTTTGCTTGCTGCCTGTTTTTGTAAGCGCGCTGTTCTCGTGCATGGGCTTTGTTTATGATGGCTACGCCGTGTTTGAATTTAGGGAAGAAAGCCTTATACCATGGCAGTTTTTGCTGTGCGCCATGGATATTGGCCTTATGGATATTCTTATGGCAAAACGAGCAAAGGCGTTGTGATATTGAGCCGTGTGCCTTCATATCATATATCGATACGGAGGACAGGCAGATGACTTATGATAAGCTTTCGCCATTTGAAAGAATACGGGCATTGCTGCCGGATAGGCTATTCTTAGGCGTAGACACAACATGTCTTGAAAAAAACTGCGAGGAGATACGCGTGCGCGTAAACCGGACGGTACGCTTTACCGTGTCCGGACGGGAGCTCAAGGGCGGCATAATTGCTGACGAGGCGCTTTGTGCCGATGTGCTTGAGGGCTTGAGCGAGCACTCCGCATTTTCTATGGAAAATGAGCTTAGGGAGGGCTTCTTCACTGCCAGGGGAGGCTGCCGCGTGGGCGTATGCGGCAGAATGTACAGCGAGAACCAAAGCATAACAAGGCTGTGGAACATATCGGGCTTCAATATAAGGATAGCAAGGGAAATAAAGGGCTGTGCAGACGGCATAGTAAACGCGATAACAGCGCAGCACGGTCTATGCCTTAGGGGGCTTTTGGTGCTTTCCCCGCCAGGCGTTGGCAAGACCACGCTTTTAAGGGACGCGGCAAGGCAGCTGAGCAACCTTGGCTCAAGCGTTGCCATTGCCGATGAAAGGGGAGAGCTTGCAGCCTGCTATCTTGGCGTGCCTACAATGGACGTTGGCGAAAGGACGGACGTTATGGACATGTGCCCTAAAGCAGAAGCCGTAAAACGGCTTGTGAGAAGCATGAATCCAAACGTTATAGTGACGGACGAGATAGGCTCTCAAGCCGAGGCGGACGCGCTTATGGACGCCATGAACTGCGGCGTTGCGGCGCTTGCAAGCGCGCATGCGGAGGATATAGAGCATGCCATGCTCAGGCCGCACATAAAAAGGCTCATCGAAAGCGGCTGCTTTGGCTATTGCGCAACGGTAAAAAAGCATGCGGACGGCGGGCGCAGCGTAAAGGTGCAGGCGCTATGAGGATAATAGCGGCTCTTTTGGCGCTTGCCGCGTCGGCAGGCATAGGCGCGGCAGCATCGGCCGGGCTTAACGCAAGAAAAAAGCTTATGCAGGCGTTATGCTCTGACGCACGCGCCATATGCGACAGAATGGAGCTTACGTCGGGCAGGCTTTGCGACATGCTTTCAAAGCTGCCAAATGAATCGACAAGGGCGCTTTGGCAGGGCTTTGCAGACTCGCTCGGCAGACACGAACCGGCCGCCGAGCTTTGGAAAAAGTGCGTCAACGAGCAAAGAAACGATTCGCTAAGAAGGCTGAAGGACGAGGATATAGCGTCGCTTAAGGCGCTTGGCGAGGCTTTTGCAGCGGCGGGCAGGCAGGCCCAGCTAAACAGAATGAAGCTTGCCATAAACGAGCTTGAAGCAAGGCATATGGAAGCCGGCGAGGATGCAAAAAGAAAGGGAAAGCTGTATTCCTCATTGGGCGTGCTGATGGGCTTTGCGGCGGCGATAATGATAGTTTGATGCTTTATATAAGCCGGATAAGGGGTGGGGTATGAGCGTTGCTATAGTATTCAAAATAGCCGGAATAGGCATATTGGTCGCGATAATATGCCAGCTGCTCAAGCAGACGGGGCGCGACGATATGGCCATGCTTGCGGCGCTGGCCGGTCTTGTGCTGACGCTAAGCATAGTCAGCGGGCTTATAGGCGACCTGTTCGATAACGTGAAGCGGATATTCGAGCTTTATTAAATAATGGGCGCGGATATATTCAGGCTTGCATGCTTTGCCGTGGCTGTAAGCGCGGCGGCTATGACTGTGCGCGCATACAAGCCGGAGCTTGGCCAGCAGGCAGCAATAGCGGCGGCGGCGCTGGTACTGCTGTACGCCGTAAAAAGCATGGGCGGCGTGTTTGAAACGCTGCGCGGATTGCTGAATGAATACGGCGTGCCGAGCGAGTTCCTTTCGCTTTTGATAAAGCTTACGGGAATAGTGTACATGGCGCAGTTTGCGGCAGACCTGTGCCGCGATGCCGGCGAAAGCGCAATAGCCGGCAGGGTGGAGCTTGCAGGCAGGATAATGGTAGTGACGTTGTGTCTGCCTGTTATAAAAAGCGCGCTTGATATGATAAAGGGCGTTATTGGGGGTGCAAGGTGAGCGATATAGATATTTCGGGCCTGGATATAGGCGCATGGGAGGCGCAATGGGACGCCATAATGGCGCAAAGCTATTCCGGCACATTAACGAATTTGCTTGACGAGCTTGCATCCGGCAATTTTTCGCTTGACCCGGACCAGGTGTGGAGGTTTATTCTGGCTCTGTTTTCCGATGCGCTGAAAAACAGCGTGTTTTCCTATATCGCCATAATAGCCGTGGCGTTTATCTGCTCCGTTATCGGAATAATCAGCCCAAGCGACAGCGCGGGCGGCGCGGGGGCGTTCGTATGCTTCGGCATGGGTACGGCGATAGCGGCAAAAAGGCTCGCATCGCTGTTTGCGCTCGCGGTAAGTACGATAAGCCTGCTTTGCGGCTGCATGGACGCGATAGCGCCGGTGCTGAGCATAGTGATCGCCGCAAGCGGAGGCACAGGCACGGCTGCGGCTATAACGCCGCTTGCTGCGTTTTTGTCGGGGACCGTCGCGTCTATATTCAAAAATGCCGTGCTGCCGGTATGCGCCGCCGCAGGAGTGTGCGCGCTGCTTGGCGCAGCCGCAGCAGATGAAAAGCTTGAGCACATGTTCAAATTGTTGAAATCGTTTATACGCTGGCTGAGCGGGGCCGTATTCACGGTGTATTTCGGCATATTGGCCGCATGGGGCCTAAGTACGAAGGCGAGCGACAGCGTTGCGGTAAAGAGCGCTAAATATGCGCTAGATAAAGGCGTACCGATAGTTGGCGGGGCGATGTCCGGAACTATGGATTCTGTTTTGGCGAGCGCGGGGCTTATAAAAAACGCGGCAGGCACGGCGGCGCTCATAACGATAGCCGCGGCTGCGGCCTTGCCGCTTATAACGATAGGCTGCTCTGCGCTTGCGGCAAGGGGGACGGCCGCGATATGCGGCTTTATGGGCGATAAGCGCACGCCTAATCTGATGGAAAGAACGGCGGATGTGGCAAACGGCCTGTTTGCTGCGGTAAGCGCGGTAGCGGTTATGTTCATGCTGACGGTGGGACTTGCTTTTGTATCGTTTGAATAGGGGTGATATGAAGGATGGACGGCTTGTATGCATATATGCTTACATTTGCCGCGCTGAGCATGGCGGGCGTATTGTGCGCAAATATAATGCCAAACGGGAGCATGGGCAGATCGGGCAAAAAGGCGGCGTCGATATTCGTGCTGGCGTATGCGTTAAGGGCGCTTCTTATGCTTTTGGGGAGGGTAGACGGTGGCTTCTGAGTTTGATATTGGAAAGGCTTTTTCCCGCCTTGTTGGCAAAATGAAGAAGAATAAAAAGCTTGAGCTTATGGTGTACGGCTCGCTTATAGCGTTAGGCGTGCTGCTGTTCGTGCTTATACCCGGCGGAGGGAACGGCACGGACCCCCCAAAGGAGACGGAGCATGAGCAGAAACAGGCGGAAACCGAGCTTGAAGGAAGGCTCGAGGCCGTGCTTTCCTCAATAAGAGGAGCCGGCAAAGTAAAGGTGATGATAACGTATGATACGTCCTCAAGGCTTGTGCCGGCCATGAGTACGGACGTGCAGAGCGGCACTACCGAAAACAGAGGCACAGGCAGCGAGAGCATAACCCAAACGCGCACCGAATCCTCAAGGCCGGCTACCGTGTCAACAAGCGGCGGTGCGGAGACGATAGTGCTTACGGAGATAGAGCCTACGATAAGGGGAGTAATAGTGATAGCCGAAGGAGCCGCGGACGTATCGGTAAGGCTCAAGCTGCAAAACGCGGTTATTACCGTGCTTGGCATAACTGCGGAACGCATAGATGTATTTGAAATGAAAAGCAACAATGAGGAGGAGTAAAAGATGAAGCGTTATATAGCTATCGGCGTTGCGGCGCTGCTGCTGGCAGGTGTGGTGTACTGGAGCTGCTCGATAAACTCGGTTAAAAAAACAAAGACGGACGATCCGGGCATGACCCTTGCTCCAAACATATCGGCAAACGGCGCGGACAGTGTGCTCTACGATGAGGGAACGGACTATTTTGAAAGCTTCAGGGCTGAAAGGGAAAGCACAAGGGCGCTTGAAATTGAATATCTTGATGAAGTGATAGCTGCAAGCGCAAACGATTCTGAAACGCTTAAGGACGCGACGGAGCAGAAGCTGCAGCTTGTAGCGAATATGGAGACCGAGTTCAGCATAGAAAAGCTGATAATTGCAAAGGGCTTCAGCGATGCGGCCGTTACATTCCACAAGGGGGCCGTGAACGTGGTGATAGAAGCCGATGAGCTTACCAGCGAACAGGTCGCGCAAATTTTGGATATTGTGAAAAGAGAGAGCGGAGAAAAAGCGGAAAACATCAAAATAATGGCAGGAGGCATGTAAAAGAAAAATATATGTGAATTGCGGCTCAAGGGGGGTATATGGTGCTTTGCAGGACTGCAAATATCTGGTATAATATCAAAAAAAGAAAATCAGGAGGGCATATTATGGCAGCAGATAATGAAATTACCCGCGAGCTGGGCGAAGTTCAGGGCGGCAGGATAACATTTGCTCCCGATGTGATAGCAACTATCGCAAGCCTTGCGGCGGCGGAGGTTGAAGGCGTTGAGGGTATGGCCGGCGGAGTTGTGGAAGGCATCACCGGTATGCTCAACAATAAAAAGAGCATTACAAAGGGCGTAAGGGTCGATGTTAACGAAGATCTTGTTACCATCGAGCTTAACGTGATAATCAAATACGGCTTCAAGCTGCATGAGGTTTGCGCCAATATCCAGAACAGCATAAAGAACGCAATAGAGACCATGACCGGCCTTACCGTTGCCGCAGTCAATGTATCCGTTCAGTCTATAAGCTTTGAAAAGGCCAAGAAGCAGCCCCAGCAGCCGGCTGTCGAGCCCGCTGCTGCTGAAGAAGAAAAATAAGCTTGATATAAGCCAGGCCGACACGCCGCCGCGCAATACGGCGGCGTAAATTAAGGTAAGGAGCGTACACAAATGAAATTCACTCTTTTCGATAAGTTTTTGCTTGTATTGCTGCTGCTCGCGGCGATAGCGTTAAGCGCGCTGTGCATAGCCACGGCTATGGATTTTGTAAGCTATGATATGATAGTCGCTCCCATTGCAGTTATTACCAACGGCATAATAGGCAACAGGCTTATACTGGGGGCCGCCGGAGTGGTGCTGCTTGCAATAGCGCTGAGATTGTTTGTTGCCATGGGCAAAAAGCGCCAGCCGCAGATGGCTCCGGCGCCGACGTCGACCCTGCTTTTGAGCAACGATAACGGTACTGCGTATATAACGATAGCCGCTATTGATTCCCTTGTTCAGCGGCATTGCTGCGCAAACGGCAAAATAAGGGAATGTGAATCGCTTGTGGCGCCGGCTCAGGAGCCTAATACAGGCGTATGCATAAAGCTCAGGCTTTCCGTAACGCCGGAAACTGTTATACCGGAGCTTACCGCGTCGCTTCAGCAGAGCCTTAAGGAGTATATACAGGGGGTTTGCGGCGTTAGCGTGAATTCGGTAGATATACTCATACTGCCTATGCAGCAGCCCAGGATACCCAAGACCATATAAGGTGGCAAAATGAATTTTTTTGAATTTTGGAATCAGTATAAATGGCGCATACTCAGCGTTGCTCTCGGCATAGTGTTTGCGATGCTGCTGTTTACCATAGGCTTTTGGAAAACGCTGCTTCTGTTCGTGATAGTTGGCGCGGCGTTTTTTATTGGCACATTGCTTGATGAAGGCGGCCGCGGAAGGGTGGGCGACTTTTTCCGTTCGCTGTTCACTAAAAATAAATAAGCCGACTATTTGGCCGGAAGGAAGATATCACATATGAGCAGAAAGACCGCCCGCGAAGTGGCGATGAAGCTGGCCTTTGCACGCCTGTTTGGCGGGGAAGATACATACGAGGCTATTTTGGACAAGTCAGGCATAGCTGAAAAACCCACCGAGGACGACATGGCGTACTCGAACGAGGTGCTTGCAGGTATAGAGGAGCATAGCAGCGAGCTTGACGAGAAGATAAAGGAGCTTGCAATAGGCTGGAGCATAGACCGCATACCGAAGGTGGATCTATCCGTCATGCGCGTTGCCATGTATGAAATGCTGTATATGGACAAGATACCATCAAGCGTTTCCATAAACGAGGCTGTTGAGCTTGCAAAGCGCTTCGGCGGCGAGAAATCGCCAGCATATATAAACGGCATGCTCGGCACGCTTGCACGCGAGCTTGATAAGGAATAAGGCTTTGAGCGGGCAATACATAGGCATAGACACAAGCTGTTATACCACATCCGCAGCATGTGCGGAAAATGGGAGCATCGTTTCTGACAAAAGGGCGATGCTCCGCGTTGCGTCCGGGGAAAGAGGCTTGAGGCAGAGCGACGGCGTTTTTCAGCATGTGCGCAACCTTGCTGAGATAGTGCCTGCCGTGATGGCGGATGCTGAAAGGGCAAACATCAGGGCCGTTGCCGTAAGCGTAAGGCCAAGGCCGGAAGAGGATTCCTACATGCCTGTATTTTTGGCCGGAAAAGCCTCGGCATATGCGCTGTCTCAAGGGCTTGGCGTAAGGGTGTACGAGCTTAGCCATCAGCAGGGGCATGTAAGGGCGGCGCTTAAGGGCAACGAGCAGCTTATGGACAAGCCGTTTTTAGGCATGCACATTTCCGGAGGGACTACGGAGATATTCACCGTGTCGGACGGTATGCGCATAAAGCTCATAGGCGGCTGTGACGACCTGCACGCAGGCCAGCTTGTGGATAGAATCGGGGTGGCAATGGGCATGAGCTTCCCAAGCGGAAAGCATATGGAGAGGCTTGCCTCTCAGTTCAGCGGCGAGCTTAAATTGAGGCTGCCGGTATGGGTGCGCGGCTGCCGCTGTTCTTTTTCCGGCACCGAAAGCGCGGCGCAAAGGCTGATAGAATCAGGCGCCTGCCAAACGGAGCTTGCATACGCCGTATATGACGCTATGGCAAGGACGTTCCATAAGCTTATAGTAAACGCCGCGTGCGATACCGGCATAGACTGCGCGCTTATAGCGGGGGGAGTGGCCTCAAGCGGCCTGCTCAGGAGCATGCTGACGGAAAGAATGAGCAAAAGGGGGCATATTGACGTGCGCTTTGGCGAGCCGGCGCTTTCAAGCGATAACGCCGCCGGCATAGCGCTTATGGCAGAGGATATAGACTGCGGGAGGCTTGAGGTATGAGGGAAGGCTATGTGTTAAGCGTTACGCAGCTAAACGAATATGTAAGCACACTTATAAGGAACGATATGCTGCTTGGCTCCGTATCCATAAGGGGCGAGATAAGCGGCTTTAAGCGGCATAGCTCGGGCCATATATATTTTTCAATGAAAGATGAAAGCTCCGTCGTGCGCTGCGTGATGTTCCGGCAGAACGCCATGAGCCTGGATAGAAGCATTGGCGACGGTATGCAGGTGACAGCCTCGGGTTACGCTTCGCTTTATACAAGGGACGGTCAATTCCAGTTCTATGTAAAAAGCATAGAGCGCGAGGGCGAGGGTGAGCTGTACCGCCGCTTTGCCATGCTGAAAACAAGGCTTGAGGCGCAGGGACTCTTTGCCAAGGAGCATAAAAAGCCCATACCAATGCTGCCAAAATGCCTTGGCGTTGTAACGTCGGCCACGGGCGCGGCTATTCAGGATATAATCAACATAACAAGAAGGCGCTATCCAGCAATGGATATTCTGCTATCGCCTGCCTCTGTTCAGGGAGCCGGCGCAGCGAAGGAGATAGCCGATGCGATACGCCTGCTTGACGGCTACGGCAAGGCGGACGTTATAATAGTTGGCCGCGGCGGCGGCAGCATAGAGGAGCTTTGGGCTTTTAATGAAGAAATAGTGGCAAAGGCCATATATGCCTGCAAAACGCCCATAGTGAGCGCCGTAGGGCACGAGACGGACTTTACAATAGCCGACTTTGCAGCCGACCTCAGGGCGCCCACGCCAAGCGCGGCGGCGGAGCTGTGCGTGCCGGAGTATGAGGCTCTAAACGACGAGCTTGAATATATGCGCGACGAGATGGCTCTTGCCTGCCGGCGCGCCATAGCTGAGCATGAAAGGAGCATAGACTCAATAGAAAAAGGCGGCGTGTTTTCATCATGCGCGCATGCGTTGAGCCTGGCCGGGGCCGGGCTTAGCGCCTTGCAGGGCGCGCTTGATTCCGCCGTGGCATCTGGCGTAAGCGGCGCGGAGCATAGCCTGAGCCTGACCGTGGCAAAGCTTGAATCCATTGCCCCTGAAAGGACCCTTGAAAGAGGCTTTGCCATAATTAAGAATAAAAGCGGCTTTATCGGCTCCGTTGAGGCTGTAGCCGCAGGCGATGATGTGAGCATAGTGTTTTTTGACGGCGAAGCGGAGGCAAGTATAAAGACTGCCGCCAAGGGCGGCGGAAAGGAATAAATATGGCAAAAAAGGCTGAAACCTATGAGGCAATGACCGGGCGGCTTGAGGCTATAGTGAGCAGGCTGCAGGAGGGCAACATACCGCTCGAGGAGATGATAAAGCTATATGAGGAAGGCTCAAAGCTCGCATTAAAGTGCAGGGAGACGCTCGATGGCTACAAAGCAAGGCTGGACGTGATAGAAAAGCAGCGTGCGGAGGCGGAGGATGAATGATATAAACAGCCGCGGCAGGCTGAAAAGGATAGAAGAAAGCCTTAAAGCGTATATAGATAACTGCTGCGCGCCCGAAAGGCTTAAGGAATCGATGGGATACAGCCTGCTTGCCGGCGGCAAAAGGCTGCGGCCTATGCTTTGCCTTGAGGCTGCAAGCATGCTCGGCGGCAGCGAGGAAGCAGCCATGCCTATAGCCTGCGCGCTTGAGATGATACACACATATTCGCTTATACATGACGACCTCCCCTGCATGGACGATGACGATATGCGCCGCGGCAGACCGTCAAACCACAAGGTGTTCGGGGAAGGCAACGCCGTGCTTGCGGGGGACGGCCTATTGAGCCTTGCATTTGAGACGATGCTTAATGAAGGCGATAAGCATATAGCCAAAGCGCCGCGCTATTATGAAGCGGCAGCGGAGGTCGCAAGGGGAGCCGGCGTATCGGGAATGGTAGCGGGCCAAAGCCTTGACCTTGAAAAAACAGGGAGCGACGGCGATATTGCCCTGCTCGAGGCTATACAAACGCGCAAAACAGGCGCGATGATCGAGGCCGCGCTATGCTCCGGCGCAATAATAGCCGGCGCGGAAAAAGCTGAGCTTGACGCGATAAGGAGCTTTGCAAAGAGCTATGGCAAGCTGTTCCAGATAACGGACGATATACTTGACGTTGCCGGCACAAAAGAGAACATGGGCAAAACGCTTGGCAAGGATGCCGAGGAGAATAAGCTAACCGCCGTAACGCTGCTTGGGCTTGACGGTGCGCGTGAATATGCAGCCAGGGTGTTAAACGAAGCTAAACGCGCGCTTGAGATATTCGGCTCAAAGGCGGAAAAGCTGCTTGAATTGAGCGAAAGCACGCTGCATAGAACAAAATAGCAATACAGGCGAAGGGCATGTTTGTGTTGTTTGATATGCATTGCTGTGATAAAATATAATACTAAAAGTTTTTTTGAAAGGCAAACGGTGATGGCGAATTACCCCATTATCGAAAAGATACATTCATCGGACGACTACCGTAAGCTGACAAAGGCCGAGCTTGAGCTTTTGCCTGGCGAGATACGCTCTTTTCTGGTTGAAAAGGTGTCTCAAAACGGCGGCCATCTTGCGTCAAACCTTGGCGTTGTGGAGCTTACCATGGCGCTGCACAAGGCCTTTTATGCGCCTGTGGACAGGATTATATTTGATGTTGGCCATCAGGCGTATGTGCATAAGATACTTACCGGCCGCGCCTGTGGATTCGATTCGTTGAGGAAAAAGGGCGGCATAAGCGGCTTCCCAAAGCGCAGCGAAAGCGAATGCGACCCGTTTGAAACCGGCCATGCAAGCACGTCCGTATCGGCTGCCATAGGCATACTGCGCGCAGACAAGCTGATGGGCAGCACGAGGAACGTAGTCGCTGTGATAGGCGACGGCGCGCTTTCCGGCGGAATGTGCTTTGAGGCGCTGAACGACGCCGGACAAAGCGGCCTGCCGCTTATAGTTGTTGTCAATGACAACGCCATGAGCATATCAAGAAACGTTGGCGCCGTGAGCAAGCATCTTTATAAGATACGCTCAAGCAGGTCGTACCAGCGCTTCAAATCCGGCTTTGCCGAAAGCCTGAAAAGGATACCGGGCATAGGTGACTGGCTCTTTATCACGCTTCAAAGAATGAAGAACAGGATAAAGTATTTTCTCATACCGAACGTGCTTTTTGAGGAGCTTGGCTTTACATACCTTGGCCCTGTCAACGGGCATAATGTTGAGGACATGACGAATGTGCTCAACAGGGCCAAGCAGCTCAGGACCCCCGTTGTTGTGCATGCGCTTACGGTAAAGGGAAAGGGATACCAGTTTGCTGAGCTGAATCCTGAAAGGTTCCACGGTATAGGCTGCTTCGACGCAAAAACGGGCAAGGTAAACAAGCATTCTTCAGGCAGGAGCAACTCCTCGGTATTTGGCGATGCGCTTTGCGAGCTTGCTCAAAATGACAAGCGCATTGCAGCCATAACCGCGGCAATGCCCTCCGGAACGGGCTTGAGCGAATTTGCGCACAGGTTTCCGGAAAGATTCTTTGACGTTGGCATAGCGGAGGAGCATGCCGTAACCATGGCCGCCGGCATGGCAAGCGCCGGAGCAAGGCCCGTTGCGGCTATTTATTCAACGTTTTTGCAAAGGGCATACGATCAGCTTATACACGATGTTTGCCTGCAATGCCTGCCTGTCGTTTTTGCCGTGGACAGGGCCGGACTTGTGGGTGAGGACGGTGAAACGCACCAGGGCGTGTATGATATATCCTATCTTATGAACATGTACGGCATGTGCGTAATGGCTCCCGCTACACAGCAGGAGCTTAAGGAGATGCTTAAGCTGGCGCTCAAGCTGAATATGCCCACCGCAATAAGGTATAACAGGGGCTCCCTGCCGCAAAAGCCTGTTAAGAACAGAATTGAATACGGCAAATGGGAAGAGATCATAGCTATAAGCGATGTAACGATAATAGCCGAAGGCAGGCTTGTTGAAACCGCGCTTAAGGCTGCCCAGGGCACTGCTGCTGGCGTTGTGAGCGCAAGGTTCATAAAGCCTATGGACAGCGAGATGCTTGGCAGGATAGCAAGCCGCGCAAAGCACGTTATAACGCTTGAGGACGGGATAAGGACAGGCGGCATGGGCAGCCACATAAGGGAGCTGCTTGCGGGCAGGGCGGAAGTGATAACGCTGGGCGTTGGTGAAGAACCGGTATTGCATGCAAGCATAGACGAGCAGGATGAGCTTAACGGCATGTCTGCCGGAAGCGTCAGGGCTATTATAGGTGAGCTTGGCGGAGGAAATGAGCAATGAAGGGTACGCGTGCAGATGTAAGGCTTGTTGAGCTTAACTTGTGCCAAAGCCGCGAACGTGCGCGTTCGCTTATAATGAGCGGCGCGGTGTATTTGAATGACGCGCGCATAGACAAGGCGGGGGATCCCGTGCCCGAGGATTGCGTGCTTACCGTGCGTGAGGATCCCAATCCGTTCGTGAGCCGCGGCGGGCTTAAGCTTGAAAAAGCGGTGACAAAGTACGATATATCGCTTGATAATGCTGTCGCTATAGACGTCGGCGCATCTACGGGCGGCTTTACGGACTGTATGCTGATGCATGGCGCAAAAAAAGTATACTCGATAGACGTAGGCTACGGCCAGCTTGATTGGAAGCTTAGGAACGACGAACGCGTAAGGGTGATGGAGCGTACAAACGCGCGCTTTATGCAGCCGGATTGGTTTGACGAGCAGATAGACTTTGCTTCTATGGACGTGTCGTTTATATCAATAAGGCTTATACTGCCGTCCATATATGACTGCCTTAAGGATGGCGGAAGGGCAGTTGTGCTTGTAAAGCCGCAGTTTGAAGCCGGAAAAGGCAAGGTAGGCAAAAACGGAGTCGTCCGCGATGAGGCCGTACATAAGGAAGTATTGCTCGGCGCCATGCTGTTCGCGCAGTCTATGGGCTTTAAGCTTGAACATGTCGATTATTCGCCGATAAAGGGGCCGAAGGGCAATATAGAGTTTTTGCTTATTGTAAGTAAGCGTTGCGGTGAACACGAGAGAATTTCTGACGAAGAAGCGACTAATATAGTCAATAATACTGTCGCCGAAGCACATTTTGACAAGTTAATTACATAGTTTTACAGAAAAACTCTTGAACAATGTATAAAGAATAATGTATAATAGACATGACAACTTCTGGAGCGCGTATGAAATCTGATATTAAGCTTGCTTTTTTTACAAATCCACAACGTGAGACCGCTGTCAACGGACTTCACAGGGCCATACACATGGCGACGAACTTGGGTTGTAAATGCCTTATAAGCGAAGAACTGAAAAGAGTTGGTTTTCCATGGGCCGATGAAATAGGCGACCAAAAACCGGATTTTATGCTTGCGTTTGGCGGCGACGGTACTATACTGCGTGCGGCTGACGAGGCTGTAAAGTACGGTACACCTATACTTGGAGTAAACTTTGGAAGAATAGGCTTTTTGAGCGAGGTGGATCCTGATGGGCTTGAAAACGGGTTAAAAAGGCTGATAAGCGGCGATTATGAGCTGGACTCACGCACCATGCTCAGATGCAGTGTTAACGGAGGGACACCGCATCATTTCCTTAATGATGTGCTGCTGTATAAACGCACGTTTTCCGGCGTTGCGGAAATATCCATCGATGTGGACGGATTGTTTGCAGGTTCCGTAATATGCGATGGAGTCATAGCGAGCACATCTACGGGGTCAACAGGATACTCTATATCTGCGGGTGGTCCTGTTATAGCTCCCGGGCTTGATGCGTTGATAATCACGCCGATATGCCCGCACACGCTCACATCAAGGCCGATAGTGGCTCCGGCCGAGGCAAGGGTAAGCTTTTCAATGAAAAGCGCCGGCTGCCTTTCGGTAGACGGTATATACACATCTGATATAGATGCTGTAGACGTGATAACGGTCACGCGGGACGGTGTAAAGGTGGACTTTGTTCGCTTTGAAAGGCAGAACATATATGAGTTGATAAGACAAAGGCTTTCATAACCCATAGTGATGGGATAATTTGCTTGGAGGGTACAAGAGGAATGAAATCTGAAAGACACGCGATGATACTCAACTTGATTGAGACCACGAACGTGGAAACCCAGGAGGAACTTGCGGACATGCTTAAGCAGCGCGGCATATGCGTTACGCAGGCGACCGTGTCAAGGGACATCAAGGAGCTTAGGCTGATAAAGGTGCTTGCCGAAAACGGCGGCTACAAGTATGCTACCGTGGACAAGGCGGAAGCCGGGATGAAGGAACGTTTCGTCCGCATTTTTGGCGATTCTGTAGTGGGCATAAACACATCGGCAAATCTTGTTATTGTAAAAACGCTTTCGGGCTCGGCAAACGCTGCGGCAGAGGCTGTAGACTCAATGCATTGGAACGATATAGTGGGTACTATGGCCGGAGACAACACGATATTCATTGCCGCAAGGGACGAAAAGGCTGTACCGGATATAGTCAAGCGCCTTAGCGCAATGATAAAAAAAATAAAGGAACAGGATAGAGTTTATAAATAAATGCTGCATAGCTTATACTTGGAAAATATTGCGCTTATAGAGAAGCTGGGGATTGAGCTTTTCCCCGGCTTCAATGTTTTGACGGGTGAAACAGGCGCCGGCAAATCCATAATAATCGATGCCGTCAATTTCGTGCTTGGGGATCGCACCAGCCGCGACCTTATACGTTATGGCGCAGCCAAAGCAAAGGTAGAGGCTGTTTTTGACGTGTCGGAAAACGACGCCGTATTCCCTATACTAAAAGAGCTTGGGGTCGGCGTTCAGGATGGCGAGCTTATGCTTTCAAGGGAGCTTACCTCGGCAGGGCGCAACGTGTGCAGGGTAAACGGCGTGCTTGTGCCGGTAGCGTCGCTTAAATCGGTATCCGATGCGCTTATAGATATACATGGCCAGCATGAGCATCAATCCCTGCTTGATCCTGAAAACCATATCGGCTATTTGGACGCTTATTGCCACGCGGAGTCATGGCCGGTGCTGGAAATAATAAATAAGCTTGCTTATGAGCGCGGCGAGCTTAAGCTAAAGCGCAACTCCGGTTTCTCTTCCGAAAGGGAAAGGGAGAGGGAGATAGACGTGCTCAGGTATCAAATTGACGAAATAAGGGCAGCCTCTCTTGAGACGGGCGAGGAGGAGAGGCTTAATAAAGAAAAAACGATGCTGCTGAATGCTGAAAGGATACGTACCGCGTTTGAAACGGCGCACATGGCGCTTACCGGTGCTGAGGAGGGAAGCGCCCTTTCGGCTATGGATGCGGCAAGAAGAAGCGTAAAGGATATAGCTTCGTTAAGCGAAGAATATGCGGCATTAAGCGAAAAACTGGACGAGCTTTATTATTCTGCTGAGGATATTGCCTATACTCTAAGGGATGCAGCTGAAGGCGTTGAGCTTGATATGGAAAGGCTTGACGCTGTTGAGCAAAGGCTCAAGCAGATATCTGACCTAAGGCGCAAATACGGAAGAACTGTTGAAGATGTGCTTGCGTTTTTAAGCGATGCCGAGGCAAAACTGAACGAGCTTATAAATGCGGAGGCGTTTATTGCAGAAATAGACGCAAAGCTTGAAAAGATCAAGGCGGAATACGACAAGCAGGCCGATAAGCTTAGCGATATCAGGCAGAAAGCTGCCGAAAGGCTGAAAAATGCAGTATTGTGCGAGCTTAAGGAGCTTGGTATGGAAAAAGCGAGGTTTGATGTTCAGCTAACTGATTGCTCATCGGGAGATGTCAGGATAGGCGGAAGGGAAAGCGCAGAGTTCATGCTTAGCGCGAACCCGGGCGAGCCGCTAAAACCGCTTGAAAAAGTGGCCTCGGGCGGCGAGCTTTCAAGGATAATGCTGTGCTTCAAATCAATATTCGCCGATAATGACAAGGTACCCACGCTTATATTTGACGAGATAGATACAGGCATAAGCGGGCGCACTGCCGCAGTTGTCGGTGAAAAGATGCTTAAAATAGCGACCAAACATCAGGTGATATGCGTAACGCATCTTGCGCAGATAGCGGCGCTTGCGGACACGCATATATTGGTGCAGAAGCATGACGATGGCGTAAGCACATATGTTGAAACGCATCTTTTGAACGAAGATGAAAAAACCATGCGCATAGCGCGGATGATGGATGGCGAAAGCGATTCTCCCTCGGCAATAAAGCACGCAAGGGAGCTTATTGCAAGGGCGGAAAAAATAAAGGCAAAAACAAGCAACTGTTTTTGAAATTACAAGCTTTAGCCAAGTATACTAAAGCGCATCATAAGGGAGAATAAGCACCGTGGAGTTAGCTCCAACGGTGCTTTTTTGAGGTGTGCTGAATATGAAAAAAACGCTTAAGATACTTATAAAAACCGCAGGCGCGCTGCTGTGCGCGATGCTGTTTGCCGTAAACGCCGTGCCGGGCATGGACACGGTGGCCGAACTGCCAAAGCATATATATGTTGACGATGCGGGCGGCGCGGAAAAGCTTGCATCGCTGCCGGAGCCGTTTACCGTGACAGACAGGGACGGCGTGGCGGTAACGAGCGACCTGTCAGAAAGGCTTGGGCAGGCGCAAAACGGCGAGGTGAAGCGCTTCTCCATAGAGCTTTTCGGCGTAACGGTAAAGAATATAGACGTGCATGTGCGCGACGATATATACGTTATGCCCTGCGGCTCGTCCGTAGGGATAAGCCTGTGGTGCAACGGCGTGTTGGTGGTTGGCCTTGGCAATGTTGACGATGGCCAAAGAAGACGCTGCCCCGCACAGGAGGCAGGCATAAGGACAGGGGATTCGATAATAGCCGTAAACGGCACAGCGGTGGAGGGCATAAACCACTTAAGCACGCTTACAAACAGCGCCGGAGACAGCATGGAGCTAACGGTAAAAAGAAACAACACACAGTTCGTTTGCACCGTTTACCCATGCATAAAAAACGGAGAAGCCATACTTGGCGCATGGGTGAGGGAGAGCACCGCGGGTATAGGCACGCTCGCTTTCTATACCATGAGCTCGATGAACTTCGGCGCATTGGGCCATGCCGTGACCGATCCTGACGCCGGCGCAATAATAGACGCAAAAAAGGGAGAGCTTGTGGATGCGACCATAGTTGGCGTTACGCACGGAGAGCAGGGCTTCCCGGGAGAGGTGAGGGGCACATTCAGCGCGCTTAGCAAAAAGCTCGGCACAGTATATGCCAACACGCGCTACGGGGTGTTTGGCACGATGCATGCGCAGATGCCAAACGAGCTTTATCCGGAGGGCGTAAAGCTTGCATATCCAGACGAGGTTGAGCTTGGCCCTGCCACGCTTTTGACGAGCCTTGATGATGGCAGCGTTACTGAGTATTCATGCGAGATAATAAAGCTGTTTGAGCAGAGCGCTTCTGACGGCAAGGGCATGGTGGTAAAGGTAACGGACGAGCGCCTGCTTGAGCGCACAGGAGGCATAGTGCAGGGAATGAGCGGAAGCCCGATACTGCAAAACGGAAAGCTTATAGGCGCGGTTACGCACGTTTTTATAAACGACCCGACAAGGGGATATGGGATATATGCATACTGGATGTATGAGCAGATGAGATAACATGGATATGAAAAGCATACTGAACACTTGTGAAAAGCACTATCACCTGCCGATGCACTCAAACTGACGAGTAGACGCAAGTTTGGCGCATGCAGTTTGAAATGCGCATGGAGCGCCGATCTTTTCGCCCGACCGCTTTATACAGCAAGGCGCGGCGCAGGGCGGCAAGCAAAGCTGCAAAAAAACGTTGCCCACGAATAAGCCGAACGGTGGGTAGAATTATTCAAAATTCTGTGGTACCTTTAATTTGTCAAGTGACGAATCGATATTTATGGAGGTAAACCCATGGAACGGTTTTATAAAATGGCAGAGGCTTCAAAGAAACGTTTCCCTAACGGTGTAGAGCCATACCAAATGGCAACACGGCTGCTCGAAGAATGCGGCGAAGTTGCCGCCGAGATAAATCTCTGGGAAGATTCTGGCTTGAAGCGTCAAAAGCATGGCGCTCCGAAGAAAGAAAACATAGCGAATGAGATTCGCCAGGCAATGGTGGAATTGGTAAAAATAGCAAAGTATTATCATGTTGAACAGGAATTGGAGGAATCAATTGAAGAATCTCTTAAAAGAAGCAGATCGGAATTATTGATCGAGTGACAATTCCCGTCTTATCAAGTAGTTATCGAAACTAAACATTGCCGCCACCAAGAGCAGCCGGAAAAATCCAAAGAAACGCCTGCATATAGCCTGCGTGTGATTATGAAAACACTCAATCGGGCTTCAGCTTTGGCTGAAGCCTCAGCTCATATATACCCGCGGCGGCCTTGCCATAAGGCGGGCTACTATTTCGTTCTTGTTTGTTCCGGCAAGGGCGGCGGCCTCAGCGATATCCATGGTGTTGTTTTCGCCTGTGCCGTATATTATGGCCTCATCGGCTTCTTTAACGTTTGGCACATCAGTAACGTCCGCCATACATTGATCCATGCAAAGCACCCCCACAAGAGGGCATTTTATGCCGTGTATCGTGACATAGCCCTTATCGCGCATGTTTCGGGGATAACCGTCCGCATAGCCGAATGGAAGCGTAGCTATTATAGAATCCCTTTGTGCGCGCCAAAGATAATCGTAGCCTACGCCTTCTCCCGTCTTAACCTTGTGCAGCTGGGATATGCGCGTTTTGAAGGTTACAGCCTGCTTAACGTCTATATACCCCTTGTGGAATCCGCGCAGGCCGTACACCAGCGCGCCCGGGCGCACCATGCTGAGCCTGAATCGAGGGTAATCGACGGCGCTTATGCTGTCCGTGATATGCTTGTATTTGAATCTGATACCGCGCGCTTCAAGCTCCTTTACTATGCTTTGAAACATGGCGAACTGCTTTTCGTCCTCTTCTTCGTTTACAAGAGCAAGATGCGAAAATATGCCCTCAACATCTATGTTTGGAGTTTGGCATATGGCAAAAAGCTCTTCTATGTTATCCGTGCCGAGCCTGTGGAAGCCGGTATCGACCTTAAGATGCACCTTTGCTTTTGCGCCAAGTCCTGCGGCTGCATCCGAAATCGCTTTAGCCTGGGCTGCAGTGAATATTGTTTGTGTAATGCTGTTTTTTACAACTACCGGCAGCAGCCTGTCGGGCGTGTGGCCAAGGATGAACAATGGCGCGTCAGGATAAGCCGTGCGCAGCTCCATAGCCTCGCTCAGCGTGGCTACGGCAAGATAGCGCGCGCCGTGCGCGATAAGTGTGGGCGCAACGCCAACTGCGCCAAGCCCGTATGCATTGGCTTTTATCACCGGCATAACGGCAACCTCTTTGCCTACCATAGCCCGTATGGCGTCCATATTATGCGCCAATGCCTTAAGATCGATTTCAATTACGGTGTCGCGCAGCGTCATTACGCCCTCCTTTTTATGCCCCTGGCTCGTCCTCATCAAGAAACTTAAGCGTGCCAAGCACCTCCATGAGTATGCCGGCCTTTATACATTCCTCGTCCGGAGAGAAGAACTCATTGTGCAGCATCTGCGGCTCATGCTGGCCCTTTTTATATGTGCCTATGTTGAAGTATACTCCCCTTACCTTTGAAGTGAAGTATGCAAAGTCGTCCGCGCCGAGGCTTGGCTCCTCCATGAACACTATACCGCTTTCGCCAAACTCCTTCCTTGCTATATCGGCAATGGTAAGCGCGCTCTCTTTATCATTAACAAGCGGAGGATAGCCGTCCAGCATGCTTACCTCGGCATACGCACCAAAAGCCGCCGCCGTGTTTTCGGCAATGGTCTTTATGTGCGCCTTTATAAAATCCCTTGTTTCAAAGTCGAGCGCGCGTATCGTGCCTTTAAGCTCTACCTCGCCTGCAATCACGTTTTCCTTAGTGCCGCCGGAGATTGTGCCTATAGTCACTATTACAGGCGTCGTCGGCGCGGCAAAGCGGCTCGATATCGTTTGCAGGGCAAGCACTATGTGCGATGCCGCGACTATGGCGTCTATGCCCTTGTCGGGGTGTGCGCCGTGGCATGCTACGCCCTTGACCTTAATGCTCATATCGGTTGTTGATGCGTTCATCTTTCCGGTGGAAAGGTATACCGTGCCGGTAGGATAGTTCGGGTCAACATGCAGGCTAAGCACGCGCGTTATTCTTGGCGAGTTCAGCCCATCGTGCTGTATCATGCCGGCAGCGCCGCCGGTAGTCTCCTCAGCCGGCTGAAAGAACAGCTTCACCGCGCCCTTAAGCTCGTTTTCCATACCTTTTAGCAGCTTGGCCGTGCCAATCAGTATCGCGGTGTGAATATCGTGGCCGCAGGCATGCATCACGCCATCGTTTACTGAGGCGTATGGCAGGCCTGTGCTTTCCTTTATAGGCAGCGCGTCGATATCCGCCCTTATGGCCACGCCGTATTCGGCGTTCTTTTTGCCTATGCGCGCTATGACGCCGTGTCCTGATATGTCCTTTTCGTATTCTATAGATAGCTTGTCAAGGTAGCTACATATTGCATTCTCGGTGCGTTCCTCGTGCTCGGAAAGCTCGGGGTGCATATGTATGTCCCGCCTTATGGTTACAATCTCATCGTATATTTCATCTATAGACTTTCTAATGCTTAGGCTGTCCATGCAAACCTCCATGAGACGAATTATATATAGAATAATAATACACTATTCGCTCCTGCTGTTCAATACAGAGTCTTTATCAAAAGCAGGCAAGGACAAATTTGAAGACGCGCTTATAAGCATAGTTAAGGGGGAAGTAAAATGAGACTATACCTGTTGGCCTTCTTTGCGGCGGCATATTCGACGTGAAGCAGGCAGGCGGCATAAAGGTTTTCATCCGTTATGACGTGCATGCCGCCAGAGCCGGAACAAAGCTTAAGGGGCAGCCGCCCCTTAACAACCCCATGGTTTATCGACAGGCTGAATAACAATGATGATTGTGAGATGGGGAATATTGCTGTATAATCAAATCCGGCGCGCAGCGCGACTGCCTGCCGAAGGACGGCGCTGAGCATATAGCCGACGCGCAATAAACTTGAAGGAAGTAATATGAACGAAAAAGAGATAAGGGAGATCCGCAGGCGCTTTAAGGCGGACAAAACGATTATAAGCACCATACACGGCTGCTGCATAAACGAATCCAAAAGGATAATAAGCACATTTAAGGTATCGATACAGACAATGCCGCAGGAGGAATCGGAAAGGTTCCTGGGCCTGATGAAAAAACCGCTTTCCGGCTCCATAGGCAGGAATCTTATCGACCTTGAATTCAGCGCAAGACAGGTGATGGAAAGCGGCGAGCACAAGCTGCTCTCTCTCTTAAGATCGAGCGCGCTAAACGACCAGGATATACTTAATACGTTCTATCGGCGCGTTGCGGATAATCTGAACATAGAGGGCAACTATCTTGTGCTGCTTACGCATGACGTATATGCCGTTCCGTATAGGTCAAATGACGGCGATACACAGCAGGACGCTTCAGACGAGGAGTTTTCCTATATCGTATGCAGCATATGCCCATTAAAGCTTGCGCAGCCTGCGCTGAACTATCAATTTGCGGAAAACTACTTCAGCGCGGCGGCGAACGGCGGCATAGTTTCCGCGCCGGAGGTCGGATTCATGTTCCCTGCATTCGATAACAGGGCAACGAATTTATATGCAGCGCTTTATTACACAAAAAATGCGGCGGACAACCATTCTCGTTTTGCCAAGGCGATATTCGATATTGAGCCGCCAATGCCGGCAGCAGCTCAGAAGGAGACATTTAGCGAGATAATGTCAGAAGCATTGCAGGAGGAGTGCCGGCTTGACGTCGTCCAATCCGTACATGAGCGCATAAACGGCATGATAGCGGCGCATAAAGAGGCGAAGGAGCCTGAGCCGCTGTTGATATCGCAAAGGGAGATAGGCGGCGTGCTGCATCAATCAGGAGTGTCTGACGAGCGTGTAGAGGCATTTTCTACCGCTTTTGACGCTCACTTCGGCGACGGCGCTCAGCTCCCGCCGTCAAACGTGGTGGACAAAAAGCAGTTCGTCATAACAACTCCTGATGCGACGATAAAGGTAAACCCTGAAGCGAGCGAGTTCATAGAGCTGCGCACGATAAACGGCAGCAAGTATATACTTATTCCTGCGGACAACGGCGTAGAGGTGAACGGCATAGCGCTCAGCACAGGCGAAGAAGGGATAGGCTAAAGCCAAAACCATGCGGTTGCTTGCGTTTATCTTGCCACTTTATCGACTGTGCGCATTATGACATGGCAATAAGCGCGCTATCATGCTTTGTTATAAGGCGGGTATTCCGAATTATCGAACAAGGGCGTTTTCAGGATGAAATTCAAAAAGCATTTTTCCATAGCGCTGAAATAACGGCTGGGCTTCCATAAAAGAACTATAGGCATATATATCGGCGGATCGACATGGATAGCGACTATGCCGTCGTCCGGCTGGATCAATTCCTTGGAAAACATACCGCATATGTTGCTTACACGAACCATGTGCTTTAGCGTGGAAATTTGCGGCGATGTGATAGTGACCTTGCCGGTCACGCCGAAGGCTTCTATGTCTATTGGAAAGTGAAGCTCGTTGGATTTGAGCAGGGCGAATTGGTAATCCTTCATTTCATCGTGGGTAATTGAGTGCTTGCCTGCCAACGGATGATTCTGCGCGACCACCACACAAACCTCGCAGTAGCGGATAGTGTGTAGGCTGAGGCTGGTTTTGTATGTATCCAGCATGGTTACGATGGCAAAGGGAAGCTCGTCGTTTTCTACGGCGCGCATCAGCGCGTAGGCGCTGTTGCTTGTCAAGTTAAACTGTGCCTGAGGATACAGCTTGGTGTAGGTACTGAGTATCTGGGGTATGGCTAACTCCGAACTGGTAAACGTAGCGCCCAAATCGATCCGTAGATTCTTTTCTGACATTATTCTGAATTTTTCCGTAATATCAAACGCCATATGCAATAAGGATATTGCCATGCCGTAAAGCATATCTCCCTCCTCGGTGGGGAGTATCTGCCGCTTCGAACGGCGGAACAGCGGCACGCCCAACTCAGTTTCAAGATTGCTGATAGCGATTGAAATGGAGGGCTGTGAAATGTTCATTGCGTCCGCAGCTTTGGAAAAATTATGACACTTATAAACCTCGCAAAAGTATTCAAGCTGGATGAGGGTCATCAAAAGCCTCCTCAATGTATATTTTTACTTTGACAATAGATGGCAGAATCACCATCGATTATAGTATACCATAGTTATAGTTAATTAAAACAGAAAAAACAGGCTGTTATACAACTGAAATAGCGAACAATAATAGAATTAAACTATAATAAAGCGGATTATTTGTATTTGACTGTTATACAGCCGTTAATTAAAATGTATGAAGCACCGACAAGTTTGCCGGAGACAGCAGAAAACAATCCCGATGCCGAGGCATTATCTATCCCGGCGTATTCAGGAACATTCTGCGTTGAGATCAACAACAATGTTCCGTTCTTTTCTGCGACTGATCTCACGACGGAAGCATTTGAATTTTACAGCCCGCTTGACAAGTTAGGCAGATGCGGGCCGGCGTTAGCCTGCCTTGGAAAAGAAACGATGCCAACTGAAGAACGCGGTTCAATCGGAATGATTAAACCGTCAGGCTGGCATAGACCACTGACTCTTGGCGGTGGCTCTGGGCCATTCGCAGATAAATGCCCCTTCTTTGGAGAAAATCTTCACCGTGGCAGCAGATGCCCGGATGAGGA
>SFCQ01000017.1 GCA_004558525.1 Clostridiales bacterium | reverse complement strand
CGCCCTACGGGCTCCGGCACCAGTGCCGGCCCACATCGTTTTGCCGTGCTCGGTAGTTGCTTTGAATCTTAATGGTTCATATCAGTTGACGATGTAGAAATGAAAACTCTTAACGCACTCCCGCACTTGCCGTCATGCTCAATGCCATGCTATAATTATGTGTTACAATCAGTTGATAAAGGGGGCCTACGCACATGGCGGCTTATGTTATGGCGCTTGACGCGGGAACAACGTCCAACCGCTGTATTATATTTGACGCTCAGGCGCACGTTATGGCGCTTGCGCAGAAGGAGTTTACGCAGCATTATCCGAAATCCGGCTGGGTGGAGCATGACGCCAACGAGATATGGGCCACGCAGCTCAGCGTGGCGGTCGAGGCTATGCAGAAGCTGGGCATTACCGCCGCGGATATCGCCGCCATAGGCATAACCAACCAGCGCGAAACAACAATAGTTTGGGACAGGCGCACCGGCGAGCCGGTTTTTAACGCCATAGTATGGCAGTGCAGGCGCACCAGCGAGTATTGCGACAGCCTTAAGGCGAAGGGATTGGGCGAGGTCATACGCCAAAAGACCGGTCTTGTGCTGGACGCTTACTTTTCCGCAACAAAGCTGAAATGGATACTGGATAACGTCCCCGGCGCAAGGGAGAGGGCCGAGCGCGGCGAGCTGTGCTTCGGCACGGTGGATACCTGGCTCATGTGGAAGCTCTCCGGCGGCCGCATATTCGCAACGGACTATTCAAACGCCTCGCGCACCATGCTTTTTAACATAAACACGCTAAAATGGGACGAGGATATACTGAGGCTTATGGATATCCCCGCCTGCATGCTGCCGGAGGTTAGGCCCTCAAGCGGCATATTCGGCTATGCGGACAGGCGCTTTCTCGGCGGGGAGATACCCATTGCCGGCGCGGCAGGAGATCAGCAGGCGGCATTGTTCGGCCAGGCCTGCTTTGACCCGGGCGAGGCCAAGAACACCTACGGCACGGGCTGCTTTTTGCTCATGAACACCGGCAAAAAGCCCGTGTTCTCAAAAAACGGCCTTCTTACCACCATAGCCTGGGGCATGGACGGCGGCGTGGATTACGCGCTGGAGGGCAGCATATTTGTTGCCGGGGCCGCCATACAGTGGCTCAGGGACGAGCTTAAGCTTATAGAAAGCGCCGCGGACTCCCAGTACATGGCCATGAAGGTAAGCGATACCAACGGCTGCTATGTTGTGCCGGCTTTCACGGGCCTCGGCGCGCCGCATTGGGACCAGTACGCGCGCGGCTGCATAGTGGGCCTCAGCCGCGGCTGCAACAAATACCATATAATCAGGGCCACGCTTGACAGCCTGTGCTATCAGGTGAACGATGTGCTAAGGGCGATGCAGGCGGATTCTGGCATACCGCTCAACGCGCTCAAGGCGGACGGCGGGGCCAGCGCCAACGACTACATAATGCAGACGCAGGCAGATATAATAAACGCGCCTGTGATAAGGCCGCGCTGCGTTGAAACAACGGCTATGGGCGCGGCGTTTCTGGCAGGCCTTGCCGTAGGGTACTGGCATGGCCGCCAAAGCGTAAGGAGCAGCATGGAAACGGAGCGCAGCTTTTATCCGCTGATAAGCGAGAAGGAGCGCAGCGTGCGCATAGCAGGCTGGGAAAGGGCCGTAAAGCGCGCATACGGCTGGGAAAACGAAGCTTAAGCATGCCGGTTTTTTAGCCAAATCAGGGAGAAAGGGCAAAGCGAATGAGACTAGAAAGCAAGGAACGTGGAAATATGACGTATGACATAATCATCATAGGCGCGGGAGTAACGGGTTCTGCGGCGGCAAGGTATCTTTCTAATTACGATGCCCGCATTGCGGTCGTGGAACGTGCGGAGGATGTTTGCGCCATGGGCGCAAGCAAGGCTAACAGCGCCATTGTACACGCCGGGTTTGACGCCGCGTACGGTTCCCTCATGGCCAGATTCAATGTTGAGGGCAGCAGGATGATGGAGCCGCTGTCAAAGCAGCTTAGTTTTGACTATTCCCGCATAGGCAGCATAGTTGTCTGCATGGATAGCCGCGACATGCCCAGGCTCGAGGCTCTTTACGCCAACGGAATAAAAAACGGCGTGGAGGGGCTTGAGCTTTTGTATGGGGAAGCTATACAAAAGATAGAGCCTAAAATAAAAAGCTCGGCCTATGCGGCGCTATGGGCGCCGACGGGGGCGATAATCTGCCCCTTTGCCCTGACTGCGGCGCTTGCGGAAAACGCGGCCGCAAACGGCGCAGAGTTTATATTCAACACAACCGTTACGGCAATAGCAAAGGAGCAGGGCCTGTGGAGCGTGCAGACGGACCGCGGCCTTATGCGCGCAAGGGCTGTTATAAACGCGGCGGGAACCTATGCGGATGTACTGCACAACATGGTCAGCCGCCGGCATATACACATCACCCCGAGGCGGGGCGAATACATGCTGCTTGATAAATCCGTGGGCAGCTTCGTAAGCCGCACCGTGTTCCAGCTTCCTACCGAGCTTGGCAAGGGCGTGCTGATAAGCCCCACGGTACACGGCAACATAATAGTAGGCCCCACTGCCGAGGATATAATGGACCGCGACGGCGTAAACACCACCGCCGCAGGGCTTGAGCTTATCAGGGAAAAGGCCTGCCTGGCCGTGGACGATGTGCCGCTCAAGCAGGTGATAACAAGCTTCAGCGGGCTGAGGGCGCACGAGGTATCGCACGAATTCATCGTTGGCGAGGCTGAGGACGCGGAGTTCTTCTTTGACCTTGCGGGCATAGAGTCGCCGGGACTTTCCAGCGCGCCCGCAATAGGCAAGTATATATCGGAAATGGTGGCCGAAAGGCTTGGCCTTGACGAAAAGCCGGACTTCATAGCCACACGCGAGGGTATACTCGACCCCAAGCGGCTCTCAAGCGAGGAGCGCAACAGGCTTATCAAAAGGGAGCCCGCCTACGGCCGCATAGTCTGCCGCTGCGAGGAGATATCCGAGGGTGAGATAATAGACGCCATACGCAGGACGCCCGGCGCAAGGAGCCTTGACGGGGTAAAGCGGCGCGTGCGCGCCGGCATGGGCCGCTGCCAGGGCGGCTTTTGCAGCACAAGGGTAATGGAGATACTTGCGCGCGAGCTTGGCGTGGACATTGCGGGCATAACAAAGAGCGGCGGCGCGTCCAGGCTGATAAGCGGCCTCGCCAAGCAGGACAAAACGGCTGAAAGGGGTTGAAACGGGCATGAAAAGCTATGATATAGCCATTATAGGCGGCGGCCCCGCCGGACTTGCGGCGGCAGCGGCGGCATATGACGCGGGCGTTAAGAGCGTGGTAATAATAGAGAGGGAGGATTCCCTCGGCGGCATACTGAACCAGTGCATACACCCGGGCTTCGGCCTGCACACCTTCAAGCAGGAGCTTACGGGTCCCGAATACGCGGCGCGCTTCATAGAAAAAATCGAGCGGCGCGGCATAGACACGCTGCTTTCGACCATGGTGCTTTCGATAGCCGCCGACAAGAGCGTGACGGCCATGAACCGCACGGACGGCGTGTTCACCATAAGGCCAAAGGCTGTTATACTGTGTATGGGCTGCCGCGAAAGGAGCCGCGGCGCGCTGAACATACCCGGTTACAGGCCCGCCGGCATATACTCGGCAGGCACGGCGCAGAAGCTTGTAAACATAATGGGCTATATGCCCGGCAGGGAGGTAGTAATACTCGGCAGCGGCGATATAGGCCTTATAATGGCAAGGCGAATGACGCTTGAGGGCGCGCACGTTAAGCTCGTTGCGGAGCTTATGCCCTATTCTGGCGGGTTAAAACGCAACATAGTGCAGTGCCTCGACGATTTTGATATCCCCTTAAAGCTCAGCCACACCGTTGTGGATATACACGGGCGCGAAAGGCTTGAGGGGGTTACGATAGCCGCAGTCGGCCCCGACCTTAAGCCCATAGCCGGCAGCGAGGAATACTATCCCTGCGATACGCTGCTTTTATCCTGCGGCCTTATACCGGAAAACGAGCTCTCTCGCGCCATGGGCGTAAGAATGAACGCCGTCACCGGCGGCCCTGTGGTGAACGAGGCGCTTGAAACGGAGGTTGAGGGCGTGTTCAGCGCGGGCAACGCGCTGCATGTGCACGACCTTGTCGACCATGTCAGCGAGGAAGCCGCCGCAGCCGGAAGGAACGCCGCACACTACGTCATAAACGGCGAAAGCACGCATGCCGAAAGGATAGAGATTGAGCTTGCCGGCGGCGTAAGGTACGCCGTGCCTTCCATAATAGACCCATCAGCCATAGCGCAGAGCATCACCGTGCGCATGAGAGTTGCCGGCATAATGAAAAACAAGCAGCTTTCGGTATATATAAACGGGCAAAGGGCGCTTTCAAGGCCGAGGCCGGTCATGACCCCGGGCGAGATGGAGCAGATAGTGCTTACAAAAAAGCTTATGGACAGCTATGAAAGCATAAACAGCATACTCATATGCGCTGAGGACAGGGAGGATAAATAAATGGAAGCTAAGTTGGATACCAAAAAGCTCACCTGCATATGCTGCCCGCTCGGCTGCAGCATTGAGGCCGATATGCAGGGCGGCAGCGTAGTGGCGGTAAGGGGCAACGGCTGTCCGAACGGCGAAAAATACGCCCATACCGAGCTTACCGCTCCGGTGAGAACGCTTACAAGCACCGTCGCCCTTGTAAACAGCAAAAGCGGCATGAGGCTCGCGCCCGTAAGGTCAAGTGAGCCTATACCAAAGGATAAGCTTTTTGACTGCATGAAAGAAATTGCAAACATAAGCGTTTCGGCGCCCGTACGCATCGGCGACACCGTATTGCAAAACGCCGCGGGCACGGGTATAAGCATCATAATAACGCGTGATATAAATTGATATAGCGTATATAGTACAATAATTATAGTGAATTTTCGGGCGTTTCCGCCTGCAGTTGCAGGTTTGGCGGCGCCCTTTTCGTATACTCTTTTTCCGCCGCAGAGCATTAAAAGTGCATATCCTTTATTGTATTATTCATAATTTGTTTGACATCATGGAATATTTAACGTATAATTCAAATATCTTCATTTGCGCCGCATCGGGGCGCATGTTTAACGCAGCGACAAAAAACAACAAAATAAGGAGGATCACAATGAAAAAGCTGCTTGCTATTCTGTTAGCCGTAGCGATGCTCGCCGGTATTCTTACCGCCTGTTCATCAGACAGCGCTACCGTAAAACAGGGCGTAAAGAACTGGGTCACCTATCTTACACTCGCAAACGAGATGGAGACCTTCAACATTCTCTACAGTCAGAACAACAAGGAACTGCAGGTTCTGACCAACTGCTTCGACGGACTTCTTTCGCAGGACAGTCGCGGAAACCTTATCCCCGCCTGCGCCGAAGAATGGGGTACTGAAGATGGCGGCAAGACTTGGACCTTCAAACTGCGTAAGGGCATCCAGTGGGTCGACATGAACGGCAATGCCATGCAGGAAGTTAAGGCAGAGGACTGGCTGGTAGGTCTTGAGTGGGTGCTCAACTTCCACAAGAACGCCGCCACCAACACCTCAATGCCCATAGAAATGATAGAGGGCGCCGGTGATTATTATACCTATACCGCCGGCTACACTCCCGCCGCCGCCGATGCTGACGACGCTGCCAAGGAAAAGGCCGCCAAGGCTAAGGAAAAGTTTGAGGCTGTGTGCGCCAAGTACAACCTTGACCCCACCCCCCTTACCGAGGAGCAGGGCAAGGCGCTCGGTCTTGATCTGTTCAAGACAATGGTCGGCATAGAAGCTCCCGACGATTATACCATCGTATATCACTGCGTAGCCGAAATACCGTATTTCGCCACCGTTTCCACCTACAACTGCCTCTACCCCGCCTGCCAGGCCCTTATAGATCAGCTTGGCGTAGACGGTTTCCTTGCCTGCACCAACGAGAATATGTGGTACAACGGCTGCTACACCATTACCCACTATGTGCAGGGCAATGAAAAGGTGCTGACCAAGAACCCGAAGTATTGGGACGATAAGTGCGCCCTGTTCGATACCGTCACCTATAAGATGGTCGAATCCGGCGACGTTGCATACCAGATGTTCCAGGCCGGCGAGCTTGACTATATCGAGCTTACCGAGTCCAACCTGCGCACCATCTACAACAATCCCGATCACGAGTTCCATAACAACCTGGTCGAAGCCCGCCCCACCAAGTACTCCTATCAGATACACCTTGTATATGATAAGCACTTTGAGGACGGTACCCCCGATACCAACTGGAACACCGCCGTTGCCAACGAGAACTTCCGTCTCGCCTGGTACTACGGCCTTGACGCCACGCCGTATCTCTCCCGTACCAACTTCATCAACCCGCAGAAGTGCGCTAACTTCTGCTACACCATGACCAACCTCGTCTCCTTCTCCAATGGTACCGAGTACACCGCCCGCGTGCGCGAACTGCTCGGCATAACTGAGAACAGCGAGACCTATGCCCGTGTTGACGCCGCCAAGGCCGCCGAATACAAGGAAAAGGCAATGGCCGAGCTTAGCGCGAAGGGCGTAACCTTCCCCGTGGAGGTCGATTACTACATCCAGGGCTCCAGCCAGACCGCGCTTGACACCGCCAACGTGCTCAAGCAGATGTTCTCCGATTATCTCGGCGACGATTTCGTGGTGCTCAACATAAAGACCTACATCTCCTCCCTCGCTACCGAGGTTCGCAATCCGCGTCTTGCCTCCTTCTTCATCAACGGTTGGGGCGCAGACTACGGCGATCCTCAGAACTACCTTGGCCAGGAGACCTACGGTCAGGATAACGCTTACTACTCCGTATCCTACTCCAAGATCAACGACGCTACCGATCCTGAGCTGATCGCTACCTATAAGGAATTCACCGAAATGGTAGACAAAGCCAACGCCATAGTCGGCGATATGGACGCCCGTTACGAGGCCTATGCACAGGCCGAGGCGTACATGATACAGCATGCGCTCGTTATACCTTGGTACAAGAACGTCCTGTGGCAGCTCACCCGCACCAACGATTACTCCCATGTATATTCCCTCTACGGAATACAGGGCAACAAGTTCAAGAACTGGGAGACTGCTGAGGATATCTACACCACCGCCGACTATAACAAGTTTGCGGAAGACTACAACAAATAATAATTAAACGATATGCTTAGATACACCATTAAGAGACTGTTGCATTGCGTTGTGACCGTGCTCATCGTGGTATCTATCGTATCGCTACTGCTCAGCCTTATGCCGACTGACTACTACTTCACCGAGGATCAGCTTATAAAGCTGACCGACGAGCAGAAGGAATCTCAGTTGGCAGCGGCTGGGCTGCTGGACAGCCCATTCGTTCAGCTATTCAACTTTCTAAAGCAGCTTATACTCAAAGGCGACCTTGGCACATCACGAAGGATACAGAACGGCGTGCCGGTGGTTGACGTTATAGGCGGAAAGTTTGCAATATCCATGAAGATGGGCTGTATAGCTCTTGTCATTTCGCTGTTTCTCGGAATACCGATGGGAATACTTCAGGCAAAGAATAAGGACGGCGTGTTTGACCACGTCGGCGCTGCGTATACGATATTTGTAAACGCCGTGCCGCGTTTGATATCATATTCGCTCGTCCTTGTTCTGGGCGTAAGGCTGCTTAAGCTGCCGAGCATGTATTCAACGCGAAATGTATTTGTTTCCAGCATTTTGCCGATAGTATGCCTCTCGATGGGTTCCATCGCAAGTTATGCGCTGTGGATGCGCCGCTATATGGTAGACGAGCTTACCAAGGATTATATTAAGCTCGCGCAGGTAAAGGGCCTGTCCATGCGCACGATAATGTTCAAGCATGTGCTTAGGAACGCATTTGTTCCAATGGCGCAGAACCTGCCCACTTCGTTCCTTCTGACCATAGGGGGCTCGCTGCTGGTGGAGCGCTTCTTCTCCGTGCCTGGGCTTGGGCCTCTGCTCACGGATTCCATCACCCGTTATGATATACCCATGGTGCGCGGGCTGGTGCTTCTATATGCCTCTTTGGGCGTAATAGGCCTGTTCCTTGGCGACGTGCTCATGACCATATTCGACCCGAGGATAAGGCTTACAGGAAAGGGCGGTGACACGCGATAATGGAAAGCAGGACTGTAAATACCACAGCCGAGCTTGAAAAAGAGCTTGGCATGAAGGAAAGCGAGCTGTTCTCGTTTGTGGAATACCGCCCAAGCGAAGCCGAGCGCATCGGCTACAGCGAATATTCGTATTGGAAGAGCGTTTTCCGCAACTTCTTCAAGAATAAGGCCGCCGTAGTCATGATGATCGTGTTCTTCATGATATTCATATTCTCGTTTATAGCGCTTAGGATAGGCAAATATGATTATCAAAGCCTCAGGTCGGATACCAACCTTTGCTTTATCCTGCCAAACAGCGAATACTGGTTCGGCACGGATAACCTTGGCCGCGATTACTGGTGCCAGGTATGGTTTGCCACGCAGACTTCGATAAAGCTGGCCGCCATAGTAGCCGCCGGCGAATGCTTGGTCGGCGTTACGCTGGGCTGCATATGGGGCTACGTCCGCAAGGCGGACCGTTTTTTCACGGAGCTTTACAACATAATAAACAGCGTGCCTACCATGATCTACATGACGCTTATAGCCCTTATGATAGGCCAGAGCTTCTGGGTAATGTGCGCGTCTATAATACTGTTCCATTGGCTGTATATGGCAAAAAACGTTAGAAATCTTGTGTTCATGTACCGCGACAGGGAGTATAACCTTGCCTCCCGCTGCCTCGGCACCAAGATAGGCAGGATACTTACAAGGAACATATTGCCGTATCTTATAAGCGTTATCATACTGCGCGTGGCGTTGTCCATACCGTCTACCATAGCGCTTGAGACCACGCTGAGCTATCTTGGCCTTGGCCTTGACGTCAACACGCCGTCCCTCGGCATACTGCTGCGCAACTCAAGGGCCTACTTTTTGGATTATCCGTATTTGCTGATATTCCCGGCCATTATAGTATCTCTTGTAACTATAACCTTCTACCTTGCCGGCAATGCCTTCAGCGACGCTGCGGACCCGAGAAACCATGTTTAAGCGGAGGATAGACATATGGAAGCAATAAAGAAAGATCCTATCCTCAGCGCGAGAGATGTTGAGATACAGTTCAGCCTAAGGGGAGACAAGCTAACCGCCATACGCGGCTGCTCGCTCGATCTTTATGACGGCGAAACGCTTGCCATAGTCGGCGAGTCCGGCTCCGGCAAATCGGTATTCACAAAGTCCTTTTTGGGCATGCTGGACCAGAACGGCTCCGTTACCGGCGGCAGCATAATGTATCACGGCAACGACCTTGCCAAATACACTACCGAAAAGGAATGGCGCACCATACGCGGCAAAAAGATCGCTATGGTTATGCAGGACCCGATGACCAGCCTTAACCCGCTCAAGAAGGTCGGCCTGCAAATACAGGAGGCTATCGAGCTGCATCAGGGGCTCGGCAAGGCGGAAGCCAAGCAGGAAGCCATAAGGATGCTTGACGTCGTCGGTATTCCCAATCCGCAGGTGCGCTATAATCAGTATCCGCATGAGTTTTCCGGCGGCATGAGGCAAAGGGCCGTTATAGCCATAGCCGTGGCCTGCCACCCCGAAATTCTTATATGCGACGAGCCTACAACCGCGCTTGACGTTACCATACAGGCTCAGATACTTGACCTGATAAGGAAGCTGCAAAAAAACCTGGGCATGACGATAATATACATAACCCACGACCTTGGCGTTGTTGCCAACGTTGCGGACAGGGTAGCCGTCATGTACGCGGGGCAGATAGTTGAAATAGGCACCTGCGACGAGGTGTTCTACGATCCACGTCATCCGTACTCATGGGCGCTGCTTTCCGCGCTGCCGCAGCTTGGCATAAAGGGCGAAAAGCTGCCCACGATAGACGGTACGCCGCCGAATCTTTTCAACAAGATAGTTGGCGATGCCTTTGCCCCAAGGAACAGGAAGGCGCTTGCGATAGATTTCAAGAAGGAGCCTCCCTTCTTCGATGTTTCGCCTACGCACAAGGCCAAGACCTGGTACCTTGACCCGCGCGCGCCCAAGGTGGAGCAGCCTGAATCCATACAAAGGCTCTCGCAGCGCATGAACGTGGACTATGGCTCCAGCCTGGTACATCCGCATCAGGACCCAAACAGGGAGGCCGTTATCGAGGTCAAGGACCTTCAGGTAACGTTCGGCACCGGCAGGAAGAAGTTCGTTGCGGTGGATCATGTCAATTTTGAGATATATCGCGGCGAAACATTTGCGCTGGTCGGCGAATCCGGCTCCGGCAAAACGACCATAGGCCGCGCCATAACCAGGATAAACCCGACCACCGCCGGCGATATATTCTACAAGGGCCGCAAGATAAACGGCAAGATATCCAAGCAGCTCGACCTTGAGGTGATAAAGGGCTGCCAGATGATATTCCAGGATCCTCTCGCCTCACTCAACGAAAGGGCTAAGGTTGACTACATAGTCAGCGAGGGTATAATAAACCATCACCTGTATAAGGACGAGGCTGACAGGGAGGAAAAGGTGCAGAAGGCGCTCAACGAGGTTGGCCTGCTGCCCGAATTTGCAAGCCGTTTCCCGCACGAGTTCTCCGGCGGCCAGCGCCAGAGGATAGGCATAGCCAGGGCGCTTATAATGCAGCCTGAGTTCATAGTGGCAGACGAGCCTATAAGCGCGCTTGACGTATCCATAAGGGCGCAGGTGCTTAACCTGCTCAACGACCTTAAGAAGAGCCGCGGGCTTACCTATCTGTTCATAGCTCATGACCTGAGCGTCGTAAGGTTCATATCGGACCGTATTGCGGTTATACACAAGGGCCGCATAGTGGAGCTTGCGGAGGCTGAGGAGCTTTTCCGCCACCCGCTGCACCCATACACAAAGAGCCTGCTTTCCGCCGTGCCGAATCCCGATCCGGCAATAGAGAAGCACAAAAAGCTCATAGTGTACGACCCGGGCATGCATGATTACAGCGTAGATAAGCCAGAATGGTGCGAGCTGCTGCCAGAACACTTTGTATATGGCAACGCAAAGGAGCTTGACGGCTACCGCAAGGAGCTGGAGCTCAACTAAGGAAGCGCTGTTCAAACGAGCACAGCAACATTCGGTGATTCTCGAAAAACAAAACCGTATCCGTGCGCCGGAGGCACTTCACCTTCGGCGCGCTTTTAACGGCGCACAGATTGTATCAGAGGCAACGATGAAAAAGATTATAAACGGCATAAAAAACAGGGATATACGCCACGCGGCGCTGCAAAAGGCCTTTCCAAGGGTGATTATAGGGCTTACGCTTGCTTACCTATGGAACACCTTTTTGAACAGCTCGCAAAGGCTCAGCATATACGGGCATTGCTTTATGGCCATAGGGCTGATATTCGTGGGCCTCGCATGGCTGTGCTATTTAAGGCTTGATGGCGTAAACGCGCCCAAGCTGTTCAAAAGCAAGCTGTTTCAAAAGCCGCCCAAGCGCAAGATGGGCGACATGATAGACTTTGTTGATGAAGAAGTGATATCCTATGAGGAGCTTGATAGCGACGGCCGCACGGTGGCAAGCCTTATATCAAACATAATAGCAGCCATACTTTTCCTTATACCGTGCATAGTGTTTTATATAATAAATTAAAGCGCGCTGCCAACGGCCTTGATAAGCCTTTTGTTTGCGGCGCGTTTTTTTTGCCTATTCTTATAAACCGCCCGTCAAGGCCGCTATGATTTGTGCAATCACTTACCAGTATGCCCATCCTCCTCACTCAAGGGGCCAAGCTCCATCGCCACGCATGCGCCGCCCTTACGTATCTCCACGGTAAATACGCTGTTTTTGCCGAATACAAGCTCCATATTATCCTTGAACTCGCCTTGCATGCCCTTTGGCACAAGCGCCTGCATGCAGCCGGCAAAGCCGCCGCCATGCACCCTTGCGGCGCCCGTGTCGCCAAGGTACATTCTTGCAAGGCTTATAGCCAGCGCAAGGCTGCGCTCCTTAGCGTCCTTAGGGCATATGTTTTGCAGCATGGTCTCGCTGGATATCCCGCTCTGCCCCATAGTCCTTCTATACAGCTCATAGTCTTTGCTTATAAGCGCTTCGCACATAAGCACCACCCTTCGCTGCTCGTCAAAAAAGTGCATAGCCCTTAGTATGGCCCTGTCCATTCCCATAGACCTCAGCTTAGGTATGCTTTCGATAAGCCGATGCTTGTCCGTATAGCCGAGCCTGCTTTTGCCCAGGGCTTCCGCAACGCTCGTCATGTCCTTTACAATAAGCGCGTATTCATCCGTAAGGTCAGCATGGCTTGAGCCTGTGTTAACCAGCATCAGCGAAAACCTGTCAGCCATGCTCCACTCAAGCTCAACGCTCTTCGGCTCGCAGGGAACGAAAAAGTCCAGCATCTGCACGCCGCCAAGCGCGCATGCTGCCTGATCCATAAGCCCGCACGGCTTGCCAAAATGCACGCTCTCCGCATACTGAGCCGCCTTCGCAAGCTCCATTTGTGGTATCCCTGCATCATTGTACAATGCGGACTGTATAAGCGCACACAGCACCGCAAACGCCGCCGAGGAGGAAAGCCCGCCGCCTGCCGGCAGCGTTGAGGCAAGCTCTGCGTCAAAGCCGCCGACCGCATATCCCTTTGAGCTTAAATAATCGGCGGTACCCAGTATAAGCGCCGCAGTAGAGCCGGCCCTTGCCTTATCCGCAGCATACGGCTCCGTTATATCAAGCTCTGTATAGCCAAAGCCTTCCGAAAACAGCCTGCATCTGCCTGAGACGTTCCTGCCAACGGCTGCCGCTATGCCCTGCTTTATTGCGGCCGCTATCACCTTGCCGCATTGATGGTCGGTATGGTTGCCGCAAAGCTCCGTCCTGCCTGGCGAAAAAAGCAGCATGCGGCAGTTTTTGCCGTAGCGCGCATGAAAGGCGCCGCCAACGCGCATGAATGTATCAGCCTCCTGAGCGCAGCCTGCCAGCTCAAGCTTTTTAAGCCCGTCTTGGCTTGATATATACTCAACACCGCACATACACAGCCTCCGTTTATATAATACCGATAGATTATACCAGAAATTCTATTATAAATCTGTTGTCGCGTGGTTTTTATTGTTTTAATACCATCAGCTTGCAGGGAGGCGCAGCTGATAAAGGGCTGATCGGGTGCGATTCAGCGTCGCGCGGCAATGAAGCGCCCTCGGGTCAGGCTTGCCTATTTCAGCTGTGCCAGCGCGTACTCCGCCGCGGCAACGGCTGGGCTCCTGTCGCACAAAAAGCAGGCCGCCGCTTTGTCATAAGAGCGTATAAGCCCGGCAGTTTTTGAGGCTATCATCGGATAATTAAGCATTATCCCGCCCATAAGCGCCACATGGCAGCCTTCAAGCTGAAGCGCGTCCATCGCGGCCCTTGCCATTATAAAAAGCTCCGTTGCGGCGGAATCGATTATGGCGTTTGCGGCTTCATCGCCCGGGCATTGCAGTATAAGCTTTGAAAGGGAGGCAATATCCGCCTTTTTGCAGCCTGACGAGGTGAACTTAGCCGTTATTCTTGCTATATCGTCCGTGCCGAGATAGCTGAACAGCGCCTCGCTCAATGCCGTTTTTGCAGCCCTGCCGTCATGCGCCCTTATCACGGCCTTAAGTATATCGCGGCCTATGGCGTAGCCGCTGCCGCCATCGTCAAGCACATGGCCGCGCCCGCCTGTGCGCACCGTTTGGCCGTTTTTCTTAGCATAGCATATGCTGCCCGTGCCTGATATCAGCGCCAATCCGTCCCTGTTTTCAAGCGCGGTGTACAGGGCGTTTTCGCCATCTGTGCGTATTATTATTCTTCCGTTATAGATATTGCTTAAAGCGCTTTTAACAAGCTCTGCCCTTTCATTATCGGCAACGCCCGCGCATGCCGCGCATATGGCCATGCAGTCCGCATCGACTATCCTTTTAAGCTCTTCCGCTGTTTTAAGCGGACTCTCCGGCTCGCTCGTCGGGTTAAGCGCGCCGGTAACGCCTGTGTAGAGCACCTCACCTGACATATCCACAAGCGCAAGCTCCGTCTTCGTCCCGCCGCCGTCAAGGCCTATAACGTATTTAGCCATCTTTTAGCCTCCGCTATCCTGTTCAAAGCCGTTTCGTGCTCCGCCATGCTCGCCTCTCCCCTTTCAAGCGCCCGGCTTATAAGCAGGGCTGCCCTTCCGGCGGCAGCGCAGTCATGGCTTATAGTGAACATGTCAACGCCAGCCTTCATGCTCAAAAGCGCGGCCTCGCTTACGCCGTAATGCGACGCTATCGCGCCCATCTGCAGGCAATCCGTTATTATCATGCCTGAATAGCTGAGCCCTTTCCTTAAAAGCTCGCCTATGACAGCGCGTGAAAGCGTGGCAGGGTAGCTTTTGTCAAGCCGGGAAAAAACTATGTGCGTAGTCATTATGCTGCCAACGCCCGCCTCGATAGCCCTTTTGAACGGCACGAGCGCCGTCGCGGCAAGCTCGTCCATGCCGGTATCTATAATTGGCAAGGACAGGTGCGTGTCAACCCCCGTGCCGCCATGCCCGGGAAAATGCTTTGCGCAGGTAAGCACGCCACCGTCGCGCATGCCCCTTATCATGGCCGTGCCGAAGCGGGACACCGTCTCAGCGTCCGTACTGAAGCTCCTGTCCCCTATCACCGTGCTGCCGTTGTTGCCGTCAATGTCCATGACCGGCGCAAGGTCATAATTCAGGCCAAGCTCGCGCAGGGTCTCAGCAATATGTCTGGCTATGGAATACGCATTTTCAATGCTGTTTGCAGCCGCTATCTCCCTTGCAGAGGGCGTGTTTATTATATCCTTGGGCAGCCGCTGTACCCTGCCTCCCTCCTGATCTGTGCTTATAAGCGGCTCCATGCCCGTCTCGCTTATAGCCATGTCCCTAAGCGCGGCGCAAAGCTGCCTGAGCTGCCTGGCTGAGGCTATGTTTTCCGCAAACAGTATGTAGTTGCCTATTTTGTATTTCTTTACGGTTTGTACAAGCTCCTTTGGCGGCGTAGTTCCGCTAAAGCCCGTCATCAGCCGCTGTCCGGACTGCAGCATAAGCTCATTCATTATTACTCTCCAGCAGTTTTATTGCCTTTCCCGTGTCCATAGCGCACTTTTCAAGCGCTTCAAGCGCCTTATGCTCGTCCGCTCCGGCTGCGCTCATAACTATCCTTACGGCTCTTTGCCTCAGCTTTTGATTGGTGGCGACCATATCCGTCATAAGCGCGCCGCGCACCCTGCCGAGCTTTACCATTACAGATGTCGATATCATGTTGAGCACAAGCTTCTGCGCCGTTGCGCACTTCATTCTTGTTGAGCCTGCCACCGCTTCCGGACCGGTTATAACGGCTATCTCAGTATCGGCCGCGGCTCCGAGCCTCGTGCCTTGATTCGATGTTAATGCCGCGGTGTACGCGCCCTTCTCCCTCGCCCTGTCAACGGCGGCAATAACGTAGGCTGCACCTCCGCTCGCGCTTATGCCTATGACGGTATCATAAGCCGTAACGCCAAGGCCGTCTATTAGCTTCATCCCCTCGCCGGCGTCGTCCTCCGCTCCCTCTGCGGCGCGTATCAGCGCGCCGTAGCCGCCGGCGATATGCCCCTGCACCGTTTCATGGCTCACGCCGAACGTTGGCGGACATTCGCTTGCATCAAGCACGCCTATCCTTCCGGAGGTGCCTGCGCCGACGTATATCAGCCTGCCGCCCTTAGCTATGCCGCAAGCCGCCTTTTCTGCCACCATGGCGGCATTGGGTATGGCTTTGCGCACCGCTGAGGCCACCTTGGCATCCTCATCATTTATCATGTACATTATCGATTCGGTATCGAGCGTATCCATCTGCTCAAAGCGCGGGTTTATCTGCTCGGTCAGCGGCGAAGTCCCGTCCATATCATGTCTCCTTATAGTGCTGTTGAATATCCATGCCTCGGCTGATGCGGCTTGAAGCAGCCGCATCTCCCATCACCGGCTCGGTTATAGCGTGGCTTTTAACGCTTATAGCATAGCACGAAAAGCGTGCGGGAGCAACCGGCGCACATTTATATCCATTGCCCTAAAAGCTATATATTTATCAAAAGGAAATGGACGGAACGCCAAACAGCAATTTCCGTCTTCACAAAGCTTAAATATAATATCAGCCTGTCAAAAACCCCGGGGCTGTTAAGGGGCGGCTGCCCCTTATGTTTATTCCGGCTCTGACGGCATGTGCGTCAGAACGGATGAAAACCCAAAGGTTTTCGCAGTCTGTCAAAAAAGTGGCGTTCAGCCACTTTTTCGACGCTCTCATAATATATTATCCTGTTGACAAATCGTTTTATCACGCATATAATAACGCATAAAGATAAACCTGTGAGCAAGAGTAGTAGCTGCGAAAGCGCCTTGAAGAGAGCCGTCGATGGTGTGAATACGGCAGAAGCGGAGCGCGGTGAATGGACTTGCGAGGGCGGCCGAAAGGCAGTTTTTTGCCAAGTAGCAGCCGACGGGGACCCGCCGTTAAAAGGGAATGGCCTGTGATGGCAGGCTATATGAGAGGGCGCGTTCTACGCGCCACGTCGGGTGGCACCGCGAAGATAATGCATAATTGCTCTTCGTCCCAACATTATAGGGACGAAGGGCTTTTTATTTTATTTAAGTTTATTCAGGAGGACATGACAATGACTAAGATTCCGCACCGCATCACATTAAGCGAAGAACATATTCCTTCAGCATGGTACAATCTCAGGGCAGACATGCCCAACAAGCCCGCGCCCATGCTCAACCCGAAAACGCTTGAAAAAGCCCGTGAGGAGGATCTGTATCCCGTTTTCTGCAAGGAGCTTTCACATCAGGAGCTTGACGAGACTACCCGCTTCATCGATATCCCCGGCGAGGTGATGGATATGTATAAGATATACAGGCCGTCGCCGCTGATAAGGGCGTACAACCTTGAAAAGGAGCTTGATACCCCCGCAAAAATATACTTTAAGTTCGAAGGCAACAACACCTCCGGCAGCCATAAGCTAAACTCCGCCATAGCGCAGGCGTTTTATGCCAAAAAGCAGGGCGTAGCCTCGCTCACTACGGAGACCGGCGCCGGCCAGTGGGGTACCGCGTTAAGCGAGGCCTGCGCATATTTTAAGCTTCCGCTCAAGGTATTCATGGTAAAAAGCTCCTCGCAGCAAAAGCCGTACAGAAAAGCCATTATGGAAAACTTCGGCGCGAGCGTTATAGCAAGCCCCAGCAGCACCACTGCCGCAGGCAGGGCCATATTGGCTGAGGATCCGCAAAACGGCGGCAGCCTCGGCACGGCCATATCGGAAGCCGTTGAAACCGCCGTTACCACCGAAAACTGCCGCTATGTGCTCGGCAGCGTGCTTAATCAGGTGCTGCTGCATCAAAGCATAATAGGGCTTGAGGCAATGGAGGCCATGAAGCTTTATGACGAATACCCCGACGTTATAGTAGGCTGCGCCGGCGGCGGCTCCAACCTTGGCGGGCTTATAGCGCCGTTTATGCGCGACAGGCTTCAGGGTAAGGCCAAAACGCGCTTTGTGGCCGTGGAGCCTATATCCTGCCCATCGCTTACGAGGGGTGTGTTCGCATATGATTACTGCGATGTAGGCAAAATAACGCCTCTTGCCAAGATGTACACCCTTGGCTGCACGTTCAAGCCGGCCTCGAGCCACGCCGGCGGGCTGAGATACCACGGAATGTCGCCCATACTTTCCCAGCTCTACCATGACGGCATGATGGAGGCCATAGCCGTTGAGCAGACAAGGGTGTTTGAGGCCGCAAAGCTGTTTGCCCGCTGCGAGACCATACTTCCGGCTCCGGAATCGGCCCATGCAATACTCGGCGCCGTGCGCGAGGCTGTGCGCTGCCGCGAGGAGGGCAGGGCCGAGACGATACTGTTCGGCTTAACGGGTACCGGCTATTTCGACATGGCTGCATACAGCGTGTTTAACCAGGGCCAGATGACAGATTACCGCCCGACGGACGAGGAGCTTGAAAAAAGCATAGCCGTTCTTCCAAAGGTTACAAAAATGTAACGGCCAAAGCTGTTCCTAAAGCAATAAAAGTATAGTATAATACGGGTGAGCTGTTATTATTTTAAGGAGGAAATGCACATGCGCAACGCTTCCCAATTCAGGCAGCTTGCCCGTAATAAGCTTGCCGGCAAGTGGGGTATCAGTATTCTTGTGTCGCTTGTAGCCGCCGTTTTGACCGGCTTGACGCTTAGCCTCAATATCGACTTTAGCTCCATAAACGATTTATTTAACAAGGTGTTTGGCAAGCCTGATGCCATAAATGCATTTTTGGCCCAGTTGGGCGTAAACATGCGCGCGCTTTCGTTTACCCTGCGCGCAATGCGACCGTTCATATTTATGCTCTCAGTAGCGCGCTTCCTGCTTTCAGGCGCCATCATGCTTGGGCTTTGCAGCTACTATACCGGCCTTATCAGGGGGCATGAGGTTGACCTTAACACGCTGTTCTCCAAATTCAGGCTGTTCGGCAAAGGCCTGCTGCTTTATCTTTACACTTCGCTTTTGATATTTGCATGGTCTTTGCTGTTCGTTGTGCCCGGCATTGTAGCGGCATACCGCTACAGCCTGGCTTTCTATCTGCTTACGGATAATCCGGATATGGGCGTTGCGGAGTGCGTAATAGAATCAAAACGCCTCATGCTCGGCCACAAGGGCAGGCTGTTCTGCCTGAACCTCAGCTTTATAGGCTGGGGCATATTGTGCGCGCTTTCGTTCGGCATAGGTTATCTGTGGCTCAAGCCCTATATGGGCGCTGCTTCCGCGGCGTTCTATCTTGAAAGGATAGCCGATCCGGCAATGGGTGGGAACGGCTCTTGGAACGGCTGTGAGCAGGCTGAATTTGAACGGCGCTGAAGCCGCTTTTTGAGTTTTGATTTTATAGGAGCATCAATCAAATGGACTTAACGATGCAGATGAAAAGCGCCGAGCTGCTTTTGAACTTTATTAAGCATGATACCGAAAAGATACCGCTTTACGGCTTCATGCTGCAAAAGCAGCGCTTCGTGCCAAAGCCGAACACCGCCCCCCTGCCCCGCTCAACGCCCGAGGCCGAGGGTGTGCCGAGCGAGGCTGTGGAAAGCTTTTTCAGAGATATAGAGGCTCAGGCGGATAGCGTGGCCTGCCACGCCATAACCGTATTAAGGCATGGCAAGGTCATAGCGGAGGGTGCATATGCGCCATACAGGCTGGACGTGCCGCATATGCTCTATTCCATGAGCAAAAGCATAACAGGGCTTGCCGTGGGCATGGCCATAGACGAAGGCTACCTTGATATAAACGAAAGAATCATAGACATTTTTCCTGAATATGTGACGAGCTCAAACGCGAAGGCGCTTAAATCGCACACGGTATGGAATCTGCTTACCATGTCCACAGGCGCGCGCTTCAACGAGGTAGGCAGCGGGCTTGATGAAAACTGGCTCAAAATGTATATGCAGTCCACGCCCAAGTTTGAAGCCGGCAGCGCGTTTGACTATAATTCGCTCAATTCATATGTGCTTGCAGCCGCATTGGTAAAGCGCACGGGCATGAGCCTTACGGAATTCCTTACGCCAAGGCTGTATGAGCCGCTGGGTATACGCTATCACGAGTGGGAGACTTGCCCCAAGGGCATAGAGAAGGGCGGCTGGGGGCTTTCGCTGACGGTAGAGGACGCTGCCAAGCTCGGCCAGCTTTGCCTTAACAGGGGCCGCTGGAACGGCGAGCCTATAGTAAGCGAAAAATGGATAGACGCGGCTACCAGCGTGCAGATTCAGACCCCAAACGGCGAGATGAAGCATGGCTATGGCTATCAGATATGGATGAGCGACGAGGAAGGCGCCTTCCAGTTCAACGGCGCGTTCGGGCAATATGTGCTTGTGTTCCCAAAATATGACGCCGTTATCGCCATGTACAGCGGCAGCGCCAGTCTTTTTGCGCATGTTGGCCTGTCCGAAAGGGTAAAGCAGCTGCTTGATACGTTTAAGGACGAGGCCTTGCAGGAAAACGGGCAAGCCGGCGCTTCGCTTAAAAAATGCCTTGACGGGCTTACATATTCGCCTTCCTGTCCTGATGAGCTCGGCATGGATAAGGAGGAGTTTGAGCGCATAGCCTACAGGCTGGACGGCAGAGAATATCTTGCCGGGCCCAATACCGGCGGCTTTTTCCCGCAGACGTTGCAGGTCGTGCATGGCAACATGACGGACAGCGTATCCATGTTCCGCTTTGCAAAGCGCGGCGACGACATAATACTGTACATATATGAAAAGGACGAACGCAACGCGCTCGTTTTGAAGCATGACGGCAGCTTTGAGCTTGGCGCGGTCACCATACGCGGCGAAAGGCAGCTCACCGGCACAAGATGCCGCTGGAAGCTGGAGCCGAGGCATATAAGGCTATATGTACTATCAAGCTTTATAGAAACTCCGAACAGCCGCATACTCAGCATGGACATCTATCCGCACAGGATGAGCGTTACGTTCGATGAGCTTCCGGCGCTGAACAGAACGGCGCAGATGCTCTTTGACCTTGTGGGAGTATCGCGCATGGCGTTCTACAGAAAGCTGCTGCCGCTGCTTAAAAGCGAGACTATGGTAAAGCTTGTAAAGAATATGACCGAGCCTGTTGCTGAGTGCAGCATAGTGAAGCACAACGAAGACGAGCCCTTGCCCTTGCTCGATACCGGGAAGGAATAACAGCCAAGGCATATGCTAATGCCGCTCCCGCCCAATAAGCATATTTTTATTGTTAAATAGTTCTTAATATGGTAGTGTATTATAAAGCATACCGGCGTATGCTTTATTGATAGACCCTTTTAGAAAGGATTGCAAGCCATATGAAGCTCTCTTCGAAAATAGCGAAAATAGCAAGTGCGGTATTGGCGCTTACGCTCTTGCTCAGCCTTACCGGCTGCCAGATGGTGGCGCGCTTTATAGGCGACGTGCTGCGCGAGGTCATGCCCATGCAGACCGAAGCGCCAGACATTGAGCCTACTCCGTATCCTCAGCCTACTGAACGCGTTGTTGACGAGGCGTGTGAGAACGCGCTCAAGGAGCTTGATGCAAGGATGTTTGCCGAAAGCGTTTCCGGCGACGCTTTGAGCTTCCATCTCACAGTAGCGCACCCTCAGAACTTTGCCGGAATAACGGATTATCCTACCGGCTGGGGCGATTTTTCATACGCAAAAGCCATTGAAGAAACAGAGGCCGAAAAAGCCTGGCTCGACGAGCTGCGTACCATAGACCGCGATAAGCTTAGCGACGATTCGCGCATAACCTATGATACGCTTGAGCAGTACCTTGAAATGAGCATAGCAAGCATGGATTACTATTATTATAACGAGGTGCTTGATACGCTCGTAGGCCTCCATTCAAATCTGCCCCTCAACCTTGTTTTTTATGATATGCACAACAAGGCGGATGTTGAAAATTATCTTGCTTTGCTCGCGGATACTCCAAGATACGTCGGCCAGATACTGACATTTGAGCAGGAAAAGTCCGCCGATGGCAAATTCATGCGCGATGAAGCTCTTGATAAGGTGCTTGAGCAGCTGAAGGCGTTTATAGATTCAAGGGAAACCTGCTTCCTGTTTGCAACTTTTGATGAGTTTATTGCCGATATAGACGAGCTTACCGACGGCGAGCGCAAGGGATACAGCAAGAAAAACGAAGCGCTTGTAAACGCGCTTATAGATTCCTATCAGGTGCTCTACGACGGGCTTGACGCGCTGCGCGGCACCGCCACGGTAAGCGGCCCGCTGTGCGAATATGGCGACGAGGGCAAGGAATTCTTTGCCGAAGAGCTTATGTACAACGCCTGCAGCAACATCACCCCTTCTGAGGCATTGGATATACTTTATGCCGAGCTTGACGCGCAGGTGAACAGGCTTTATGATGCCGCCAAGGACGACCCCACCATATTCGACAGCTTTGACAGCATAGACCTTACCGTAGGAACTACCGAAGAGAATATAGAGTATCTTAAGGAGCTTATGGCGGATTACTATCCTGCGCTGCCGGAGCATACGTTGACGTTTATGGATTGCCCGAGCGAGCTTGAGGATCAGTTCAGTCCGGCAGCATATCTCATTCCGCCCGTTGACGACCCGAGCGAGAACCTTATAATACTCAACGTAAAAACGCTTGGGGAGGACACGCGCTATCTTGATACGCTTGCACACGAGAGCTATCCCGGGCATCTTTATCATTATCAATACCTGCGCACGCTTGTTGACAAAACAGGTTATATGCGGCAGGCTCTCTCCATGGGCGGCTACTATGAAAGCTGGTCCCAGTCCGGCGAGGTATTCTTCGATAACCACAATGACAAGTTTGGCGCGGCCTACTGCAACATGATGAGCGCCAACTCAATGATAGGCAACCTTCTGCTGCCGGCAATAGCCAGCATAGAGATAAACTACTTTGGCAAGACCGCTGACGATACCGCAAAGCTCGTTGCGCAGTATTTTGGCGATGAAGCAGCAGAAGAGCTTAAGGACGTTTACTATCGCTACGCCGTTGAGAACCCGTTCTACTTTCTTGAATACGCGCTCGGCTTCAGCATATACCAGCAGGAGCTTAGGGCGGCGCAGGAGACCTGCGAGGGCAATTTTGATTATCGCTCCTTTGTTGAAACATATCTCAACCTCGGGCCGACTTATTTCAACATATCCATGCCCATAATGGACGAATGGATAAACGAGCATAGATAAAACCATCTTATAAGGGCATGTGTCAACGCATGCCTCATAGTGTCGAAAAAGTGGCTGTTCGCCACTTTTTCGAGAATTACGGGGTTTACCTCTTGCACATGCTCCCGGGCGGCAAACCCCGAAAAGTACGAAAACCTATGAGTTTTCATCCGTTTTGACGCGCCTGTCGTCAAAGCCGGAATAAAGCTTAAGGGGCTGCCGCCCCTTAACAACCCCGCGTTATCGATAGTCTGAGGCATGTGTCAACACATGCCCTTTTTGTTTCAGGCTTTTTTAACGGGTTTGCGTTGCCCTGCCCTGCTTAGGAATGATATACTAAATCTATGTACAGGATACTTATTGTTGAAGACGACGAGGTTATAGCCTCCGAAATAGTCAATTATCTCAGCCGTTGGGAGCTTGAGGGCTGCATTGCGAAGGATCTTTCAAACATAGTTGCCGAGTTTGAAAGCGTGAAGCCGCAGCTTGTGCTTATGGACGTATCGCTGCCGTTCTACAACGGCTTTTTCTGGTGCCAGGAAATAAGGAAGATAGCCGACACGCCGGTCATATTTCTTTCTTCAAGGAATGAAAACATGGATATAGTTATGGCTATGAACATGGGCGGGGACGATTATATAGCAAAGCCGGTATCTATGGAGGTGCTGCTCGCCAAGGTGCAGGCTATGCTGAGGAGGGCGTATAACTACAAGGCTGAGCCGTCAATAACACTGCACGGGGCGAAATTTGACCCTGCCGCGCTTTATATAGATAACAACGGCCAAAGGATAAGCCTTACGCCAAACGAGGCGAAGCTGCTTTCCCGCCTTGTGTCGGCAAGGGGCAGCGTAGTCACAAGGGAGGAGCTTATGATATCGCTTTGGAACAGCGACCAGTTTATAGACGACAACACCTTGAGCGTTAACATGAACAGATTAAGGCATAAGCTTGAATCCGCGGGGCTTGAAGGCTGCATAGTCACCCACAAGTCAAAGGGGTACGCCATAGATGGATAAGCTATTCGGCTATATCGTGCATAGAGCGCCGTTTTTAATAATGTACGCCATAGCTATGCTGATGTGCCTGCTCATACCTTATTTTGCCGGCGGGGATATGGACCTTGCCGCATACACGGCCGAGCTTATAACATTCTTTTTCGTGTGCGTGCTCATAGTTGATATAAAACGCTACCATAAAAAGATGCGTATGCTTGACGAGATAAAGGGCACCCTAACGGCCCTTAGCAGGAGGCTGCCCAAAACCGCCGACCCTATAGAAAAAAGTTATACCGAGCTTATCGATGAGATATGCGGAGAATATGATGATATCTCAAGCCGGCTTATATCAAGGAGGCAGGACTCGCTTGAATACTACACATTGTGGATACACCAGATAAAGACGCCCATAGCGGCGCTTAGGCTGCTGCTTGAGCAGGGTGATGTGAACACCGCCATAGCCAGGCAGGAGCTTTTTAAGATAGAGCAATACGCGCAGATGGCTTTAAGATACATCAAGCTTGAGGACATATCAAACGACATAGTGCTCAGCCCCTGCAATATAGAGGACGGCGTGAAAAGCGCGCTAAGAACGCTCGCGGTGCCGTTTGTGTACAAAAAGCTCTCTGTAGAGGTTGGCGTCAGTGGCTGCGTTTTGACGGATAAGAAGTGGCTTGAGTTTATCATAGAGCAGCTTTTGTCAAACGCGGTAAAATACACCCACACGGGCGGAATAAGGCTATATGGCGACGAAAAGGCGCTTTGCATAGAGGATACGGGCATAGGCATAAAGGCTGAGGATATACCGAGGATATTTGAAAAGGGCTATACCGGCTATAACGGCAGGATTGACGAACGCGCCAGCGGCATAGGGCTTTACATGGTAAAGCGGGCGGCAGACGCGCTGAGCATACGCATAGAGGTTGAGTCAAGGCTGAACCGGGGGACCAGATTCACGCTGTATTTCCCGAAAAACGAAAGGGAAATATATAAGTGACGTTTTTGTAAGATTGTATGGCTCATATGTAAGGCCGCGCTATGGCAGCGCGGCTTTGGCATAGGTTATCATTGCAGCAGCGGATGAAGCTATAATAAGCCATATGGAGGTGCATAAGATGGAGCTATTGAAGGTAGCCAACATAACCAAGATATATAACACCGGCCGCGGCATGCGGCAATTCAGGGCGCTATCCAGCGTATCGTTCGATGTGCATGAAGGCGAGTTCTTAGCCATAATGGGGCCGAGCGGCAGCGGCAAAACAACGCTTTTGAACATACTTGCAACGCTTGATAAGCCCACCTGCGGCGAGGTGCTGCTGGACGGCCACAGCTTCAACAAGGTCAAGGACAGCGAGAGCGCCCGCTTCCGCAGGGAGCATCTCGGCTTTGTTTTTCAGGATTTCAATCTGCTCGATACCTTCAGCCTTAAGGATAACATCCTTCTGCCGCTGGTGCTTGCAAAAGCGCCTATAAAGGAGATGGAGCTAAGGCTCGCCCCAATAGCCAAAATGCTCAGCATAGAGGAGCTTTTGGATAAATACCCCTACGAGGTGAGCGGCGGCGAAAAGCAGCGCGCGGCTGTGGCAAGAGCCGTTATAACCGACCCGCGCATACTGCTTGCCGACGAGCCCACAGGCGCGCTCGATTCAAAGAGCAGCGCGGCGCTGCTTGAAAACTTCACCGCGCTCAACCGCTGCGGCAAGACCATACTTATGGTGACACACAGCGCATTTGCGGCAAGCTACGCCTCGCGCGTATTATTCATACGGGACGGCGGCATATTCAGCCAGATATACAAGGGCGAAGAGGACAACGCCCGGTTTTTTGACAGGATAGTGTCAAACCTGAGCGTGCTTTCGGAAGGGGGAGCCGGGCTTGTTTAACTTTTTCTACGCAAAGCTTGCTTTTTCAAACATTCGCCGCGACAAGCGCACATATTTGCCGCATATAATCGCAACTGCGGTAATAAGCGGCGTATATCTGCTGATAGCGGGGCTGATGTTCTCAGACGGGCTGGGCGGCCTGCCAAACGGAAAGACCGCACAGAGTATGTTCATATACGGCATGGTGGTCTTTTCGATATTCGCGTTTTTCTTCATGGTGTATATCAACAACTTTCTTATAGGCAGAAGGAAGCGTGAGTTCGGGCTGTATGCCGTGCTTGGGCTTGAAAAAAGGCATGTGGGCAGGGTGCTCTTCTGGGAGAACCTGTTCACCCTTGGCACAGGGCTGCTGCTTGGCATGATATGCGCGCTTATATTCGGCCGGCTTGCGTTCTGGATATTGCTAAAGCTGATCGGCTGCATGCCGGAAAGCCGCTTCGTAATAGGCCGGCTCGCATACTTAATCACCTTGCTGTTCTTCGGCGCGATATTCGTATTCACCAGCTTGTATAACGCGCTCAGGGTATGCATCGCCAACCCTATGGAGCTTATAAAGGCGCCAAAGAAGGGTGAAAAGGATTCGGCGCTTATATGGCCGCTGGCCGTTATAGGCGCAATAATGCTTATCGCTGCATACTATTTCGCATGGACGGTGGATCACTCCGGCTCGGCGCTTGGCATATTCTTTCCGCTGGTGATACTGGTGATAATAGCAACATACATACTGATGCGCTCCGGCAGCGTAGCGTTTTTGAAGCTGCTCAAATCAAGCCGGCGCATATACTACCGCCCATCCGGCTTTATAGCGATATCCGGCATGATACAGCGCATGAAGCAGAACGCCAGATCCTTAGCGACGATATGCATACTTTCCACCATGCTTATAGTTACCGTGTCAGGCACAATGTCGCTCTATATCGGCCGCGAGCAGATGCTGAGGCAATATCAACCGCATGACATACTCATACGCTATCGCTTTATGGATAAAGATGAGGGCTATACCCTGCCCACGGCGGAGGAGATGGACGAAATAAGCGAAAATACCATGTCGATGCTTATCGCCGCCGCACATGATAACGGCGTAGCCATAAGCCGGAGCGATTTCACCGTACGCACAAGCGACAATGCGCGGGAATTTTTCATAGATATGCCAAATACAGATCAAACGACAGGCCTTGCCATTATAAACAGCTTTGAGCCGAGCTTTTATCACTATAATGAGCAGGAAAAGCACGGGGAGCTCGGCATAGTGCCCAGAATAAGCGAGATATATTCGCAACGCGCATATAACTACGCCATGTACGGCGGGCTGCTGTTCATGGGCATATTCTTCGGCATGCTGTTCCTGGCGGTTACTGTGCTTATAATCTACTTCAAGCAGATTTCAGAGGGCTATGACGACAAAGCGCAGTTTGACATACTGCAAAAGGTCGGCATGGACGATAAGCAGGTCAAATCCACCATAAATTCGCAGGTGCTGTGGGTGTTCTTTATACCGCTCGGCATGACGCTTATGCATATGGTGTTCGCCTCAAAGATAATGAGCATGATGCTCGGCGCGTTCCAGCTCAATGATTATGGGCTGATACTTGGCTGCATAGGAATTACCTGCGCCGCATTCGCAGCGCTGTACATGGCGGTATACTTTTTGACCTCGAGGGTGTATTACAGGATAGTCAGGTGGTGATATCGCGCCAGCTATGCTTTGCCATATCCACCCTTCCATCGGCAAGGAAAGTAACCCCCTCTGACTCAAGCAGCATGCGCTGCTCCTCCGCGCCAAATGTGCCGAAGGCGCGGCTTAGAGAGCCGTCCTTATGCACCACGCGGCGGCACGGCACAGACTCATCGCCGCAGGCGCGCATGGCGTAGCCGACTATACGGGACATTTTGGGATTCCCCGCCAGCATAGCTATCTGACCATAGCTCGCTACATAGCCGCGGGGGATCCGTTTTACTATCCCGTATATGGTATTGAAGGTGTTTTTGCCTTTGTGCCGCATTTTATCTTCCATACCGGCATTATACAGGCTAACGCTAAAATTGTACACCGGCTTTAAGCATAGTTCAGATTACTTTTAAGCTCAATGTGGCAAACCATATCATATATACGTGAATATGCCCAACTTCCTTGACAATAGCGCTAAGCTTAAATATAATTAGTTGAATATGGGAGGGTTCTTCCATGCAAATATGCCGTTTGATGCGGCAGAGCGGAGGATATTTATAATGGCTGAAGTAAGGCTTACCGCCGAGGGCGTGGCAAAATACGAGCAAAGGCTCGAGTACCTTAAAACCACCGCACGCACGGAGATAGCGGAGCAGATAAAAACGGCGAGGGCTTTCGGCGACCTCAGCGAAAATGCCGAATATGACGCCGCTAAAATAGAGCAGGCGCGCATAGAATACGAGATAGTTGAAATAGAGGCCATGCTTAAAAACGTGGTGCTTATAGACGAGGATGCGCTCAACACAAACGTTGTTGACGTTGGCTCAAACGTTACTGTAAAGATCCTCAGCATGGACAATGCGGAAAAGACCTTCCAGATAGTTGGCAGCGCGGAGGCCAACCCATATGAAAACCGCATCTCCAACGAGTCGCCTGTCGGCAAAACGCTTATAGGCCACAAAACCGGCGACATAGTTGAGGTGCAGACTCCTGCCGGCCTGAGCAAGTTTGAAATACTGGCTATCGGCAAGTAAGCTAAATAATACAGGAGATATCAAGCAAAAAATGGAAGAAAACATCACAAGCGTACAGAACGAGCAGGAGCTTAACGAGCTGCTGCAAATAAGGAGGGACAAGCTGAAGTCGCTTCAGGAGCGCGGCAAGGACCCTTATGAGATAGTTAAGTTCGACAGGGATACCTACAGCGCCGAGATACTTAACGATTATGACGCTTACGAGGGCAAAACCGTTACCGTTGCAGGGCGCATGATGTCAAAGCGCATAATGGGCAAGGCTTCATTTGCGCACATACTGGACTACAAGGGCGACATTCAGATATATGTAAAAAGGGATGATGTGGGCGAGGAATCCTATGCCGACTTTAAGGCTATGGACATTGGCGACATAATCGGCGTTACCGGCATAGTGTTCAAGACCCGCACTGGCGAGATATCGATACATGCAAACGCGGTCACGCTGCTTTCAAAATCACTCAGGCCGCTGCCCGAAAAATTCCATGGCCTTAAGGATCAGGAGCTTAGGTACCGCCAGCGCTCAGTTGACCTTATAGTTAATCCGCAGGTCAGGGACACGTTTATCAAAAGGGCTAAGATAGAGGCCGAGATACGCCGCAGGCTCAACGAGCTTGACTTTATAGAGGTAGAGACTCCCGTGCTCAATTCCGCAGCCAGCGGAGCCAGCGCAAGGCCCTTCATCACCCACCACAATACGCTGGATATAGACATGTACCTGCGCATAGCGACCGAGCTGCACCTTAAAAGGTGCATAGTCGGCGGGCTTGAAAGGGTGTATGAGATAGGCCGCCTTTTCCGCAACGAGGGTATGGACGCTACGCACAATCCTGAGTTCACCACCATAGAGATATATCAGGCTTACACCGATTATCACGGAATGATGGAGCTTTGCGAGGATCTTATCAGCCGCTGCTGCCTGCTTGTAAACGGCACGACAAAGATAAAGTACGCCGGATATGATATAGACCTCACTCCCCCGTTTGCGCGTCTTACCATGAGCGACGCCGTGAAGCAATACGCAAACGCCGACTTCCTTGCCTGCGAAACGGACGAGGAGGCGCGTGAGCTTGCTAAAAAGATACATCTTGATTGCGACGATAAGACGGCCACAAAGGGTAAGCTTTTGGCGCTTGCATTCGATCAGTTTGTTGAGGACAAGCTTATCCAGCCCACGTTCGTTATAGATTATCCCGTTGAAAATTCGCCGCTTACAAAGCGCAAAAAGGGCGTGCCCGGCATAACCGAAAGGTTTGAGCTGTTCATAGCCGGCCACGAATATGCCAACGCCTTCAGCGAGCTTAACGACCCAATAGACCAGCGCGGCCGCTTTGTTCAGCAGGCTATGGAAAGGGCCAAGGGCGACGATGAGGCCATGATGATAGACGAGGACTTCTGCCAGGCGCTTGAATACGGCATGCCTCCCACCGGCGGCATAGGCATAGGCATAGACCGCCTTGTCATGCTGCTGACCGGCGAGACCAGCATACGCGACGTGCTGCTCTTCCCCACAATGAAGCCCTTAGATTGACCGAAACGCGAAAAAGCCCGTAATATCAAGGGTTTTCGGACACAGGGGAAACGAAAAACCTTACGCCTTACACCAAAC
>SFCQ01000027.1 GCA_004558525.1 Clostridiales bacterium | reverse complement strand
TTTCGGCGGGGCTGCGGTCTTTTTCTCTTTTTTAAGGGAAGTACAAACGGCCTGCGATTTCTCGCAAGCCGCTTTCATCTGCCGCGCCGCCGCTTCGTCCTGCCTTTCGGAAAGGGCGGCAACGCCGCCAACGTCCAGCCGGACGACATGATATTTCTCTTTCTGAAAGCTGCTGATCGCATAGTCGCGGTTTACCAGCATAGCAAGGGTGGGCGTTTGCACCCTGCCGACATTCAATGTTTTATGGTAGAGGATAGAGAAAAGGCGGGTTGCGTTAATACCGATGAGCCAATCGGCCTTTGCCCTGCAAAGTGCGGATTGATAGAGATTATCATAGCCGCGCCCGTCTTTGAGGTTTGAAAAGCCCTCGCGGATTGCGCTTTCCTCCATGCTGCTAATCCATAGGCGGGAAAAGGGCTTGTTGCAATTTGCCTGTTCATAGACAAAGCGGAAAATGAGTTCCCCCTCGCGCCCGCTGTCGCAAGCGTTGACAATCCCGGTAACGTCGCTGCGGTGCATAAGGTCTTTGAGAATGGAAAACTGCTGCTCTTTGCCGCTGGCAATAACAAACTGCCACTCCTGCGGGACAATGGGAAGATCGTCGTACTTCCATTTTCGGTATTGCTCATTGTAGGTGGCCGCGTCCGCAAGGCTAATCAAATGCCCGATACACCACGATACAAGGTAGCCGCCGCCCTCAAAATATCCGCTGTGTTTTTCATTCGCGCCTAAAACGGCGGCAATCGCCGCCCCAACGCTTGGTTTTTCTGCAATTACAAGTTTCATAGATGTTCGTCCTCCTGCTCGGTCTGTTCGGTTTCAACTTCTTCCGTTTCCTCGTCGTCCTCGTCAAAGTCGAGATCGTCAAGGCTGCTGCTTCCCTTTGCCGCGTCCTTTTTGGGCTTCAAAATCTTAAAGTAGTAGAACGCGCCGCCGCCCGCTGCGGCAACAAGCAGCACCACAAGCAGAATACCCATGCCGCCGCCTTTTTCTTCCTCCTGCGGCTGCTCGGTTTCTTCCGGCTCCGGCTCGGTTTCCACGCCCGCGCACTCGCCCATGTTGACGCTGCAAACCGGGCAATCGGTGTTGACGCTTCCGGCAACACATTTTTCAGTACAGCTACAAACGGGGGCTTCGGTCTGCCCGTCCTCCATAAGGGCGGTTAAATCGGCTTCGTCTACTTGATTAAGGAAATGTACGGTGTTTTCCCCGTCCTCAGCGCGGTCAATGATGATGTAAAAATAGTTGCCGCTTTTGGTAACGACGGTGATAAACTGCTTATCGCCCGACGCTTCCCCCGTAATATCGTCCACAAGGGACATATTCCCGTCCGGGGTAAGGGGCTGCGGCTCATAGCCGCCCGTCGTTTCTTCCGGCTCGGTTTCCGGCGGGGGCGTTTCCTCGGTTACGGGGGTAGGCGGCAAGTCGCTTTCATCGCCGCCGCCCGCGTAGGCGGTAACAGAAAAGCCGCACATGACGACAAGTGCGGCAAGTAAAACAGTAATTTTTCTGAATAGCTTTTTATTCTTCATCGTCGCTGTCCTCCTGTTCTGCGGTGTAGGCTGCTTCCGGCTGCGGCAAGACGATTTCGCCGCTGGCGTATGCGGAGAGGAACGCGGCAAGCTGCGTCCCGTCAAGGTGTACCGCCTTTACCATTTGAATGATCTGCGCGTTTTCTTCCTCGATTTTCTGCGCTTCAAGGTCTTTCAGCTTCTTTTGCTGTTCAAGGATTTTCGCCCTCGTTTTCTCAATGTCCCTTTCGATACGGTCAAGTTTCGTGTTCGCCATAGTCATTTACTCCTTTCAAATCAGTTGTAATGTAACCGCCCGTAGGCGTAGAAATGGGATTGCCAATAGCTTGTGTCCAGCCTTGAATACTGGATAGGGTCGCCACAATGCAGCATGACAGGGCTTCCGTCCCCGTCCTCGCCTACATAAATCCCCACATGGGAAACGCCGGGGGTATCGTATGTACCCGTAAAGAAAACCAAATCCCCCGGCTGCGGGCTGGAAACGCGGGTTGAAATGTTATATAGCCCTTGCGCCCCAAGTCTGCCCGTATTGTATAGGCCGCTGTTCGTCAAAACATAGCTGACAAAACCGCTGCAATCAAAAGAGGTTTCCGGGCTGCTGCCGCCCCACACATAGGGAAAGCCGACATACTTTTCAGCTTCTTCAATCAATCGCGCAAACGTTTCATCGGAATTAAGCAGCGCGGCGGGTACTTCATAATCGGCGGGCGGGTTTTCATAGTATTTTGAAACATAGCCGGATTGCGGGAACAGGTCGGGGCGGTTTCCCAGCGACGACATATACATAGCGTACATGGATAGCTGTTCTTCGCCCATAATGTAAACGGGGACATGGGATAGGTCAAAGTTTTCCAAATCCACATGGAGAATGTAATAGTTGTAGGGTACTTCAACCTCGTATTCGTTGCCCTCGCTGTCCGTCCGCGTTTCGGTGCGGTAGCGTACCTCGACTTCCTCCGTAACCGTCAAGATATACTGTTTCTCAAAGAGCATTTCAAGGGTGCTTTGCGCTTCGTCAAGGGTAAACACGCCCTCATGCAGCGCGGAAAGGATAGAAATTAGCACATAGGGGTCATGCTCGATCTCGTCCGCGTTTACCCGGTATTCGTCATAGCCGGGGTATTCGCGCTCGATGTTATCCAGCATATCTTGTAACTCGGCTTCCATAGCGGCATACGCGCTTTCCGCGCCCGTAATATCCGCGTCCTCGGAGAGATAGGACGACGCGAACAAGCCCCCGCCGCTGCTCCCGCCAAAGAGGGAACAAGAGGACAGGCCGCTGAAAAGCAATAGCACGATAAAGGCAATCCCGCCCACCAGCAAGCAGCCTTTCCAATGCCGGACGACAAAGAACGTCGCCCGTTTGGTTTCCTGCGCCGTTTTCTTCGCCGCCTTTGCGGTGGCTTCGGCGGTCTTTTTCACCTTGCCGCCCGTTTTCAGCGTCTTTGCATACTGCCTCTTAATGCGCTTCTTCTGCCAAAAACGGGAAAGAGGGTTAGAATGCGCAAGGGCGGGGTTATCGTGCAGCGCCTTTTGATAGAGGAAATCTGCGTTTGCCTTTACCGCTTTTTTCTCCGCTGCCGCCGCTGCCCGATAAGGTTTCAGTTTATGGCTGCGTATGCCGCCCTTAACTGCCCGCGCCGCCATGCCGCCCGCTTTCTCGCCCGCAAGTTCTACCCGGTGCCCGCTTTCCACACCGACATTTTCTTTTTCTACCTCGTAGATTTTTCCATGTACGGTGCTGTTTAACTCCTGCGCCGGACGGGATAAGGGGTTATGCCGCAACTTGCCGTTTGGGGGCTTATCGGTCTTTTCAAAGGAAAGGCGCGTTTTTGCCTTGCCTTTCGCTTCGTCAAAAACGCGCTCTTTCTTGATTTTGGTCTGCTTGGGGATAGCCGCCCGCGCCGCGTCTAAACGGTCTGCCGCCTTATTGGATTTACGGATAGCTTTCTGCAATTCCGGCGTTGCCCGTTCCGCTTCGGAAAACTGCAAGCGGGAAGTATGGGTTTTAAGCTGCGCCGCGTCAAGGGCTTTTTTCTCTGCGCTTTTTGACAAATGGCGGTCAACCTCTGCGCCGATGTGCTGCACAACTTTTTCCACTGCCGCACCTGCGGGGGCTGCATAATTTTCCTCCTGCGGCCTGTCGCTGATACTCGTTGTTTCGCCCGTCGTAAGGTTTTCCGCAACCGCCCCGTCGCGGGTCATTTTCTGCGTTACCTTGTCGGGGGCTTTCAGTTCCTTGCTCAATTTTCATCACCTCCAACTTGCGTTCGCGGGGAAACGCATTTTTCATACTTCAATTTCGTCAAGGTGGGCGTCGTCCTCAAAACGATCTGATAGCGGAGTAAGGTGCTGCGCCATAACGCCGTTTTGCAAGGTGTCGCAAGCAAAGGATTTACAGTCTGGGGAAATCCCCCAGCGGCGAAAGCGGCGGTACACCCATTTTTCATAGTTGGCAACGCCCCGTTGCAGACGCTTAAAGTCCTTTTCTGTTTCCGCTTCGGACAGCCGACGCGCCAAACTGATATACTGCACAAGGATAGTAAATAAATCCCAAATCAACAGACGGTAGCTGCTCCCGGAAATGATATATTGTTCATCTTTCATACGCACATTCTTCCTTTCATTTTTTTACTGTTCCCGTCAATCCGCTGTTTTGCAAGGTCGCAATAGCCGGGGTTTAACTCAATGCCGATATAGCGGCGGGAAAGGTGTTTTGCCGCCGCTGCGGTGGTCCCGCTGCCTAAAAAGGGGTCAAGGACAATCCCGCCCACGGGACAGCCCGCCAAAATGCACGTTTCCGCAAGTTTGGGCGGGAAAGCTGCGAAATGCCCGCCGCGATAGGCAACATTGTTGATCTGCCAAACGTTGCGCCGGCTGCGGACGGGGGAAATCATCTCGTCGGCGTATGCGCCCTTTTCGCGGGGACGGTTGATTTTCTGCGGCTGGTTCTGCCCCGGAACAGTAACGCTATACTTGTTGCCTTTGCCAACTCCGCTTTTCAGCCGCCCCGCCGTTGCCGGGGCTATCGGCTCGGCTATGGCCTGCCAATCGTAGTAATATTTCTTCGACTTGGTGAGCAAAAACACATACTCATAGCAGCGTGTCGGACGGTCTTTGCAGCTTTCCGGCATGGGGTTTGTTTTGTACCAGATAATAGAACTGCGCAAATACCAACCGTCGCCCCGCAAGGCAAGGGCGACAAGCCACGGAATACCGATTAAATCTTTCGGCTTGCAGCCGGGGGCGCGGTGATTGACCGCCACTTGCTGCCCGTTCCTGCCTTTGGGATATTTGGGGTCTGTATGCTGCGCTTTGCTGCCTGTGCCGCAATAAGTGTCTGCGATATTCAGCCAACAAGTGCCCTCCGGCGTAAGCACCCGCTTTACCTCATGGAAAACCGCCGTAATGCGGGAAACATATTCTTCCGGCGTTGCTTCCCGCCCGATCTGCCCGTCTGCGCCGTAGTCCCGCAAGGCATAGTAGGGCGGGGACGTTACGCAACAATCGACGCTGTTTTCCGGCAAGGTTTGAAGCACCTGCAAGCTGTCGCCGCAATAGGTCCTGCGGGAAACGGTCAATAAAGGGCAAAATCACGTTGCCGTAGAAGATAAGCCCCTCGCCCGCGTCGGAATGGGTTACATAGGTCATTTGCTGCTGCGAAATGTTAAGCTGCTTTGCAAGGATTTCACGGTCGCCCTGCGCTTGGTTGAGCATATACACAAAATCGCTGTTTTCAAAAATGTTTGCCACTTCGCGGGACGCAAGCAAATCTTTGACATTCTGCGTGATACCTGTCGGAATACCTCCCCATTTCCTAAAACGCTTCCAAATCTCAACGGAATAGGCTGCGGTCTGTTCCTCTTTCAAGAGCAAATGAAACTCGTCGATGTAGTACCGCGTCGCCTTGCCCTCGCTGCGGTTGAGCGTTACGCGGTTCCACACCTGGTCTTGGATAATGAGCATACCA